>JACRAR010000068.1 GCA_016234745.1 Betaproteobacteria bacterium
CTCATCGAGCGCTTCTTCAATCGCATAAAGCACTTCAGGCGAATCGCCACGAGATATGACAAGCTCGCATCCAGCTTCCTGTCATTCATTTGTTTGACTTGCACTCTCATCTGGCTTCAGTAATTGTGAACAGACCCTAGTCCCCCGGAAAAAATTTTGGGCTGCTTAAGCAAACTACTGAGGCGGTTTCCCGAATTTTCCTCGACAGGCGCACACCCTAGAATCGCCGGGTTGTTGTCGGGGTCAGCGCTATGAATCAGCGCGATCCTCCGCCACCGGGCGCACATGGCGCAGGGGGCCGCAGCCAGGAATTCTTAACCCAAGGAGTTGTCATCATGGCGGTCGTGCTGGAAGAACAAATCGAAGCGATTTATCAGAAGGTCAAGGCAAGAAATCCTGGCGAGGACGAATTTCATCAGGCCGTCAAGGAGGTGCTGGAGTCGCTCGGCCCGGTGCTGGTCAAATATCCCGACTTCGCGCATCACCAGATCATTGAGCGCATCTGCGAACCGGAGCGCCAGATCATCTTCCGCGTGCCATGGCAGGACGACAAGGGCAACGTGCAGATCAACCGCGGCTTCCGCGTCGAGTTCAACAGCGCCCTGGGCCCCTATAAAGGCGGCTTGCGCTTCCACCCCTCGGTGTATCTGGGCATCATCAAGTTCCTCGGCTTCGAGCAGATTTTCAAAAATGCCCTGACCGGCATGCCGATCGGCGGCGGCAAGGGTGGTTCGGATTTCGACCCCAAGGGCAAGTCGGACAACGAAGTGATGCGCTTCTGCCAGAGCTTCATGACCGAACTGTATCGGCATCTCGGCGAGCATACCGACGTTCCGGCCGGCGATATCGGCGTCGGCGGACGCGAGCTCGGCTACATGTTCGGCCAGTACAAGCGCATCACCAATCGCTATGAATCCGGCGTGCTGACCGGCAAGGGCATGGACTGGGGCGGCTCGCTGGTGCGCACCGAAGCCACCGGCTATGGCGCGGTCTATTTCGTGCGCGAAATGCTCAAGGCGCGCAAGAACGCGCTAGAAGGCAAGACCTGCCTGGTCTCCGGCTCGGGCAACGTCGCCATCTATACCATCGAGAAAATGCACCAGTACGGAGCCAAGGTGATTGCCTGTTCCGATTCCAACGGTGTCGTCGTTCATGAAAAGGGCATCGACGTCGAACTGGTCAAGAAGCTCAAGGAAGTCGAGCGGCGCCGCATCGCCGACTACGTCAGTTACCACAAGGATGCAAAATACATCGCCGGCGGCAACATCTGGGAAATTCCCTGCCAGGTGGCGATGCCCTCGGCGACACAAAACGAGATCAACGGCAAAGACGCCAAGACGCTGGTCAAGAACGGCTGCATCGCGGTCGGCGAAGGCGCCAACATGCCGACCACGCCGGAAGGGGTCAAGGTGTTCCTCGACGCGAAGATTGCCTATGGTCCGGGCAAGGCGGCCAATGCCGGAGGCGTGGCCACCTCGGCGCTGGAAATGCAGCAGAACGCCAGCCGCGATTCCTGGACCTTCGAGTTCACCGAAAAGAAACTCGACCAGATCATGACCAACATCCACGCCGCCACTTTTGAAACGGCCGAGGAATTCGGTGCATCGGGCAACTATGTCGTCGGCGCCAACATCGCCGGCTTCATCAAGGTTGCAAAAGCCATGCTGGCGCATGGTTTGATCTGAGCATTCGGTCCAACCTCATGTCTCACAAACTTTGCTTCCTGGCTTGCCGCAGCTTGCATAACGAGGTTGCGGCAGCCATCGCAGCAGAACAATGGCAGGATGTGTTCGCGGGTGCCGTGCCGAACCGTTGCGAGCGGCAACCGATCACCTGGGATGCGCTCGCCGCCCTGGCACCGCAGGATGCCACCCAGGTCATCGTGCTCGGCAAATCCTGCATGCGCACCACCGACGAAGCGCCGCCGGGCTTCAAGCCGACGCGCTTCATCCCCCTCGAGAATTGCTTCCATCTGGTGGCGGGCACGCAGTTGGTGACTGAAGCCATCAGGGCGGGCGGCTATCTGATCACCCCAAGCTGGCTGGCAAACTGGCGCGAGCGTCTCAAGGAAATGGGGTTCGAACCGGAGCAGGCCGGAAACTTTTTCCATGGTTTCGCCAAGGAACTGGTGCTGCTCGATACCGGCACCGACCCCTGTGCCCAGACGCATCTGGCGGAGTTGCAGGAATGCGTGCAGCTTCACGCCCGGCGCATCGCCGTCGGGCTTGACTATCTGCGGCTTCTGCTCGCGCGCCTGGTTACGGAATGGCGCCTGGAATTGACCCAGAAAAAGAATGCCGGATACTTTCCGCCGCAACAGTTCCGCGTAGTGGAACGCGTTCAGTAGGGATGAATCGGGCGCGCCGTCGTCACGAAAATCAGGGTGCGCGCCGGCTGAATATCCGCATGCAGGGCTTCCACGAGGGGCGGATTCACTGCAGCAGCAGCGCTCCAGGAGATCAGGAAATTGGCGCCCGAGCCGCCCGTCACGTCGCTGCGCGGGACGAACAACTCATGTGTGCCGAGCGGCGGAATGGATACCGGCGCAGGAACGAATTCCTTGAGCAACTTTCCATCGGTATCGTAATAGCGGGCGTACAGGATTTTCAAGGGCACCTGGGGGTTGGTGTTGCGGATGCTGACATGCGCCGAGAGCAGGGTCTGGAAGGGCTTGCCCTGCTTGTCCAGATCGCCATGATAGATGTGGGAATAGACCGGCAAGTAAAGTACCTGTCCCTGGGCCAACGTCGGCGACACTTGCGCCGCGGCAAGACCGAACATGGCCGCGCCCAGCAATACCAGCACGGCTTTCAGAATGGGCCTCACAATTTCATGTTGCATCGAAGAAGTCCTGCGGCAGGGAAACCGGTTTCATTCTACTCCGCCACCGCAGCGCACTGACCCGGCTACTTGAAGTCGCGATAGAACTCGCGCAGGCTGGCATAACGCTCGGCGCGCACGGCGCGCACGCGCCCGATCGCATCGGCGATCGGTATGCCGACTTGAACCAGGGTTTCGGCAGCAATCATCAGGCTGCCTTCAAGCACTTCCGGAATCACCTCGGTGGCGCCGGCCTGCTTGAGGCGGCGCACCGCGGTATCATCCGAGGTACGCACCACGATCGGGATATCCGGACGCGTGCTGCGCACCAGGCGGATCACCCGTTCCGCGGAACGGGTGTCGGGATAGGCGATCACCACCGCAGTGGCGCGCGACAGGCCGGCGGCCCGGAGGACTTCGGGACGCTCCGCGTTGCCGAAAGAGACGCTGCCGCCCTTGGGCGCACCGTTCTTCACCTGATGCGAATCGACATCCAGCGCCATGAAAGGAATCTCGGCATCGACAAGAAATTCGCCGATGCGCCGGCCGGTCAGGCCGTAGCCGCAGAGGATGACGTGGCGATTCAGGCTGAAGGCACCGACTGCGATATCGTGAATCGCCTTGGCCTGATGCGCCCAATCGCCTCGCGCCAGCTTGCCCTCCAGTCGCGATACATGCTCGATGAGGAAAGGCGCAATGAACATCGACAGCAGCATGGCCGCGAGCGTTATCTGGAAAGCATCGATGCTGATCAGTTTGAGTTCATGGGCCAACCCGATCAGCACCAGGCCGAATTCGCCTGCCTGGGCAAGTTGGGCCGCCGAGCGCATGGCTACCGGCGTGGGCGTGCGCGCGATGCGTGTGATGCAGAACACGACCAGGCCCTTGCCCGCGACCAGCAAGGCTACTGCCAGCAGGAGTCGGCCAAGATTGGCCAGGACGAAGCCGAGATCCAGCGTCATGCCGACCGTGACGAAGAACAGGCCGAGCAGGATGTCGCGGAAGGGGCGAATGTCGGCCTCGACCTGATGCCGGTAGATGGTCTCGGAGATCAGCATGCCGCCGACGAATGCCCCGAGTGCCAGCGACATGCCGGACTGACCGGTAATCCAGGCCAGTCCGACGACGATCCAGAGCGTCGCGAGCACGAAGAGTTCCTCGGAGTGGCGCCGGGCGACGGCGTCGAAGAAGCGTTGCATGAGCCATTGGCCGAGGCCGATCAGCAAGCCCAGCACCAGGACGGCTTGCACAGAGGCGATCAACATCGCACCGAGCATGTTCTCGCCCGGCTTGGCAAGCGCCGGAAACAAAATCAGGCAGGGCACCACGGCGAGATCCTGGAACAGCAGCGCGCCCATGGTCTGTCGCCCCGAGCGCGAGTGCAGTTCAAGCCGCTCCGAAAGCAGGCGCGCCACAATCGCGGTGGAGGACATCGCCACGGCGAGGCCGACGACAAGACCCGCCCGCCACCCCTGCGCGTAGCCAAACCAGGTCACCAGCATGGTTCCCGCCGCAGTCAGGGTGACTTGCGCGGCGCCGAAACCAAACACCAGCCGACGCATGGTCTTGAGCCGTGACAAGCTGAACTCGAGACCGATCGAAAACATCAGGAAGACCACGCCGAAGTCGGCGATGCTTTCAACGCTCCGGCTCTCGGCCAGTACCTTGAGGCCATGCGGTCCGAGAACGATGCCGATGGTCAGATAGGCGAGTATCGCCGGCAGCTTCATGCGCTGCGCCAGGGCCACCATGGCGACAGCGGCGGAGAGCAGCAGGATGATGTTGAAGAGATGAGATTGCACGGCGTTTGAATCAAGGCATGTGGCGACGGGTTGAATTGTATCGGGCTGCCGGAAACATTGCGATCACTGTATCCGGGCCAGGTCTCAGTCGCTCGCTCCACATCGGGTTAGAATTCTTTGGGACTCATTCACCCAGTGTGCGGCGCGAAAATGAGCGTTCATGAAAATACTCATTATTGAAGACCAGCAGAAAACCGGCGACTATCTCAAGCAGGGCCTGAGCGAGGCCGGCTTTGTCACCGACCTGGCGCGCGACGGCCTGGACGGCCTGCATCTTGCGCTCAGCGAACCCTACGACCTGGTCGTGCTTGACGTCATGCTGCCCACACTCGACGGCTGGAAAATTCTGGAAACGCTGCGCCGCGCCGGCAAGGACATGCCGGTGCTGTTTCTCACGGCGCGCGATCAGGTGGCGGACCGCATCAAGGGACTGGAGCTCGGCGCCGACGACTACCTGGTCAAGCCGTTCGACTTCGCCGAACTCCTGGCGCGGGCGCGCTCCCTGCTGCGCCGGGGCAAGGCCAAGGAACCGGAGCTGCTGCGCGTCGCCGACCTCGAACTCGACCTGCTGCGCCGGCGCGTCTCCCGCGGCGGACGGCGCATCGACCTGACCGCCAAGGAATTCACCCTGCTCGAGCTGCTCTTGCGGCGCCAGGGCGAGGTGCTGCCGCGCTCGCTGATTGCTTCCCAGGTCTGGGACATGAATTTCGACAGCGACACCAATGTCATTGAAGTCGCGGTGCGCCGCCTGCGCGCCAAGATGGATGACGATTTCGAACCCAAGCTGATCCGCACCGTGCGTGGCATGGGTTATGTGCTGGAACCTCCCGAGCCGTCGTGAGCCAGGCGCCTTCCCTGACCGTTCGCCTGGCATTGCTCTTCGCGGCAGTATCGACCACGGTGCTGCTCACTCTTGGCACGGTCATCGGCTATCTGGTCGAGGAGCATTTCGAAATGCTCGACATGGTCGAACTCAGCGGCAAGCTGACGCTCATCGAACATGTCCTGGCCAGGTCCGGTGTCGTGGCGCGCAGCGACGAGCTCGCACGCCAACTCAACGAAGCCCTGGTCGGACACCACGGCTTGTCTGTCGCTGTGTATGCCGGGCAGGGACAAGTGCTCTATGCCAGCGCGGACGCCGACTTTCCGCCGCGGATCCTGCACGACAACCCCGGCGGCCTGCTGGCCAGGCCAATGCATCCCGTCGTCTGGGAAAACCAGGGAAGAACTTTCCGCAGCATTGCCGCCAGTATGCCGGCAACGGCAGAGATTCCCGCCCACAGCGTGGCGCTCGCGCTCGACATGGCGCATCACCAGGAATTCATGTCCGCCTTCCGGCGCATGCTCTGGGCCGCGCTGGCGCTCGGCATCGTGCTCAGCAGCCTGCTCGGCTGGCTGGCTGCGCGGCGCGGGCTGGCGCCGGTGCGGGCGATGGCCGGCATCGCCCGGAGCATCTCGGCGGAGCGGCTCGATGCCCGCTTGCCGCTGCAAAGCGTGCCCGTGGAAGTTCAGGAACTGGCGTCTTCCTTCAACGCGATGCTGGCGCGGCTTGAGGAATCGTTCAAGCGGCTTTCGGAATTTTCTTCGGACATTGCCCACGAATTGCGCACACCGGTCAGCAACCTCATGACCCAGACCCAGGTCGCCGTTTCCAAGGCGCGCAGCGCCGATGAGTATCGGGAGATCCTCTACTCGAACCTGGAGGAATACGACCGGCTGGCGCGCATGATCGCCGACATGCTGCTCCTCGCCAAGACCGACAATCCGCTACTGACACTGCGGCGGGACCCTATCGATCTCGCTGCGGAAATCGACCCGCTGCTGGATTTCTACCAGGCTCTTGCCGACGAGCAGGGCGTGCATGTCGCCCGAGGCGGCGACGGCCGGATCGTCGGCGATGCCTCGATGATCCGGCGCGCTCTGAGCAATCTGCTCTCGAATGCGATCCGCCACACGCCGCGCGGCGGTTCGGTGTCGATCGGTGTCGACAGCGGTTCGGGGCGATGCCGGATCCGCGTCGAAAACACCGGCGACACCATTCCCGCCGAACATCTGCCGCGCTTGTTCGACCGCTTTTACCGCGTCGATCCGGCGCGCAGCCGCGGCAGCGACGGGGCAGGTTTGGGATTGGCCATCGTCAAGGCCATCGTCGAAGCCCACGCCGGCCACATCGAGGTCAGCTCGACCGGTGGCGTAACGGCCTTTGTGATGAGTATGCCTGTCGCGGCAGAACACGCGGCGGCGTAATCGGTTCAAACAGCACGGGCCGTGCGCACAGTGCACACGATGGCGAGCGCCTGCTCGTAATCGAAAACCTCGATGCTGCGCAACAAACGGTCGCCGGCTTCGCCCAGCGCGACACTGATGATGCCGGCCTCGCTGCGTGCCAGGTCGAGTGCCGCCATATCGCCGCTATCGAGCAGGCACTGCAGATCCGCAAGCACCTTGGCGATGCGCGCGGTATCGCCGGCCCAGCTCACCCCTGCCGCATCTTCTTCCGGTTTGAGGTTTTCCATCAGCAAGCCGAGCTCGTCGCACAATTCATCGCAAAGGCGCTTGAGTTCCTGTGCGCCGACCTCCTGGTTCAATGCGCTTTGGATATTTGTGGCCATGCCGGAGACCTTCATGGCGCCGATCATGCCGGCAGAACCTTTGAGCGAGTGGGTGATTCTTTTGACTGACGCCAGATCGCCGGCGGCGAGGCTTTGCGCGATATTGGCCGTGTCTTGCGCATGACTTTCCGCAAACAACTTGAGCATCCGCGCATATTTCGCGACATTGCCGCGCAACAATCCGATGCCGCGCCCGACATCGAGCCCGGGAATCTGACTCAGCCGCAGCCGCAATTCCTCCGCAGCGTCGACAAGGACAGCCGCGGGCGGTGGCGGTTCGGGCGCTGCCGCCGTCTTGGGCAACCACTTGCGCAGGGCGGCATAGAGCGTTTCCGGATTCACCGGCTTGGGCACGAAGTCATTCATGCCCGCTTCCAGGCAAGCTTGCCGGTCCGCTTCAAAGGCGTTGGCGGTCATGGCCAGTATCGGCAGAGTGGACTTGTCCGGCATGGTGCGGATCGCGCGCGTGGCTGACAGCCCATCCATATTGGGCATCTGCACATCCATCAGAACCAAATCGAAACTTGTCGCGCGAACCTTGGCCAGTGCTTCGACACCATCCGCCGCAGTGTCTACGCTCAGCCCTGCCCCATGCAGCAACTCCAGTGCGACTTCGCGATTCACCAGATTGTCTTCGACCAGCAGTATCTGCGCGCCGATGTGGTTCTGGCGCAGTTCGGCTTCGTCCTTGACCATGCCGGCGCTGCTGTATGTCTCTGGCATGATGCCGTGGCCGCGCTGCAGGCGAACCGTGAACCAGAAGTTGCTGCCTTTGCCGGGTTCGGTCGAGACGCCGGCTTCTCCGCCCATCAGTTCGGCGAGCCGCCGGGTGATCACCAGCCCCAGGCCCGTGCCGCCATATTTGCGGGTGGTCGATGCATCGGCTTGCTCGAAGGCATGGAACAAACTGCCGACCTTCTCCGGCGCAATGCCGATGCCGGTATCTTCGACTTCGAAGCGCACCAGCAATTCGTCGCCTTGGCTGCCTAACAACACGGCGCGCAGCGTGATGCCTCCCTGCTCGGTAAACTTGACGGCATTGCTCGCATAGTTGAGCAGCGCCTGGCGCAGCCGGGTGGGGTCGCCGCGCAGCCAGGCGGGGACGCTGTCCAGGTCCACTTCCACCGCCAGATTCTTGCGCCGGGCCTGCTCGGAAATCACCGAACGAACATTGTCGAGAACGGCATTCAGGGCGAAGTTGGTATCCTCCAGTGTCAGCTTGCCGGCCTCGATCTTGGATATGTCGAGGATGTCGTTGATAACGGACAGGAGGTGGGTCGCCGCGCTGTCGATCTTGCCGAGTCTTTCCGCCTGCTCGGGCCTGGGGTTGGTTCGCCGCAACAAATGCGTCAGACCGACAATGGCATTCATCGGCGTGCGAATTTCATGGCTCATGTTGGCGAGAAACTCGGACTTGGCGCGGCTGGCGGCAGCCGCCGCCTCTTGCGCCCGGGCCAGCTCGACGGTGCGGCTGGCGACCAATTCTTCGAGATGATTGCGATGGCGGTCGAGCTCGGTGGCCAGGCGCTTCTTTTCCGTGATGTCTTCCTTGACCGCGACATAATGCGTGATCTGCCCATCGGATTGCCGAATCGGCGTGATGATGGCGAACTCGATGTATTCGCTGCCGTCCTTGCGCCGGTTGTTCAATTCACCTTTCCAGGAGCTGCCGCTGGTGAGCGTCTGCCACAGCGAGACGAAAGTCGCCGGTGGCGTCTTGCCCGAATTCAGGATGCGCGGATTCTGTCCCAAGACTTCGGCGCGGTCATAGCCGGTATTTTTGACGAAGGCCTCATTGACGTATTCAATCTCGCCCGCGAGATTGGTGATGACGACGCTCTCGGGACTTTGCTCGATGGCCAGGGAGAGCTTGCGCAGCTGGTCGGCGGCAGCCTTGCGCTCGGTGATGTCCTGGATCGTGCCGCGCATTTTCAGCGGCTGCCCTTGGGCATCGAACTCCAACTTACCCAGACCATGCACCCAGCGTTCCGCATGGTCGTTCCGTCGGATGATGCGATATCTCTTGTTGAAATCTTCGCGCCGGCTGAGCACTTCATTCCCGAAATAGTCGCTCACCATGGCGCGGTCGTCCGGATGAACCAGGGTCATCCATTCACCTAGATTGTGCGGGAAAGCCTCATCGATGCCGAACAGTTTGTCGAACTCTGCAGAACTTTCCACAATGCCCGTGGGAATATCGAGGACATAGCTTCCCATTTTCGCGATGCTTTGCGATTCCCGGAGCATGTGCTCGCTTTCACGCAAGGTTTCTTCACGTACCCTCACTTTTTCCAGCAGATTATTGAAGCCGCCGATGAGCTGGCCGATTTCGTCTTGCCTCGCAATGGGCAAGGGCTGTAGCGCCTGGTTTGATTCGGACAGCGTCGCCAACGTGCGCGCGGCGGACAGCATCGGTGAAAACTGGCGTCTGAGTATCCACCAGATGAAACCGCCCGTGAGCAGCGTCAGGAAAACCGCGGCCAGCAGCATGCGACTATGCATGACGCGAATCGGGGCAAACGCCTCCGCGGTCGGGATCGAAGCCACGACATACCAATCCGCTCCGGGGATGGTTCTGCCCGATACCAGCACTTCCACGCCATGAGGATTGGTGTGAACCGCGGTGCCCTCCATGCCCTCAATGAATCGATCGATCTGCGGGTTGATGCCGGGTGCGGGCAATTGTTCCATGCTGCGGCTCTTGTCGTTTGCCAGGACAATCTGCCGGCTCTTGCGCGAAACAACCAAGTAACTGATCCTCGTGCTGCCATAGCCGGCCTCGATGGTTTCCGCCAGGAAATTGCTGGTGGTCAGATTGATCAGGCCCGCCAAGGCACCGATGACCTTGCCCTGGCGATCATGAATCGGCACCGCCATGCCAAATGCGGGAACTTTCGCCTTTCTGGACAGGATGGGCTGTCCAATCGTCGCCTTGTCTTCCCCTAACGCGCCAGCGACGTAGTCTCTGTCCCTGAAATTGAGTCCGATCCGCTCATAGGAACTTGGCACATCGGCGATTGCCTGGCCATCCGTGTTAAGCACGATCACACCTGCATTGAACAATTTGTTGACAACCGGGTGTTGCTCGAGAAAGTGTTGCAGGATGGCCGTTTTGCCGAAACCCGCTGCGGGCAGATCACGGGCCGTTTGTTCCAGAGCGCTCACTCGCAAGTGGAGTCCCTGTCTGATTTCAGTAGCAATCAGGGACGCCATGGCGAATTGCTGCTCGCCCAAAAGCCGGCGCGTTTCCTTGTGCTGCATGTTCGTGGCGTAGAGCATCAATGTCCAGATACTGACCAGGAAGGTCAGCATCGTGGCAACGGTGATCCTGGTTTTTAGGGAATGCCGGGAAATCGGGGGTGAGCTCATGCGCTTGGGGCTAGGGCCTGTTCTAACCCGGGTCGCTGTGCGTCATGGCAATCGATACGAATTGATCGAAATTTTCGAGGAAGGCGTCAGTGACATCCGGATCGAATTGGCATCCGCGTCCCGCGGCAATGATGTCCCTGGCCTCGGCTGGTGGCAGCGGCTGCTTATAGACACGCGCCGAAATCAGGGCATCGAAGACATCGGCGACCGCCATGAGTCGTGCGGATAAGGGAATCGCCTCTTGCGCCAGACCGTCGGGGTAACCCTTGCCGTCCCAGCGCTCGTGATGCCAGTGCGCTATTTCCTTTGCCAATAACAGAAATTCCAAGGGGTGTTCGATATCCTTTTCCGCCAGATCGATGGCATTGCTGCCCAGGATCGTATGGGTTTTCATGATGACCCACTCTTCCTCGGTAAGTTTTCCGGGTTTGAGCAGAATATGGTCGGGAATGCCGACCTTGCCAATGTCATGCAATGGCGCTGAACGCGTCAGCATGGTCACATAGGCCGGGGTCAGGGTGAGACGGAAACCGGGATGCTTCCCCAATAGATCCGCCAGCAGGCTCACATAACTTTGCGTGCGCAGAATATGGTTGCCGGTCTCCGGATCGCGGGTTTCCGCCAGGTGCGCCAGTGCGCGGATGCTGACGGTCTGTATTCTTTCGTTTTCCTTCATGCGCCGCGCCACTTCGGCCTCCAGAACGGCGTTCTGGTCATGCAGCCAATCCTGCGCCTGCTTGACCAGCAGTTGGGTGCGCACCCTGGCGAGGACAACGACAGGCTTGACGGGCTTGGTGATGTAATCGGCGGCGCCGCTTTCAAGGCCGCGTTCCTCGTCGCGCGCATCGCCCAGTGCCGTGAGGAAGATCACCGGAATATCGCGGGTCGCGGCAGCTTTCCGCAAGCGGGACAGCACTTCGTAGCCATCCATGCCCGGCATCATCACATCCAGCAGAATCAGGTCCGGTTGCGGTTCCTGTTCCGCATAACGGAGCGCCAGGCGGCCCGAGTTGGCCACTTTCACGCGGTAGCCGACATCGCGCAGCATGTCGCCCAACATGCTCAGGTTCTCCGGCATGTCGTCCACGATCAGGAGCAGGGGGTTGCCTGCTAGCGGCTTGCTCACCCCCATCGTCGATGGCCTTTCAGCAACAGCAGATTCCATGGTGATCTCGACGCTGCCGCCAGGCCGTCAAGTCGGGGAGCCTGGCGGGCATATCTTGCAGCGACAGCATAACGGATGTCTATATCCATTCATTCGGTCGTGGGATTCTATGCTTCTTTTCCGTTCCGTGCGGAGTCCGAACCGGCTCCGAAAAGACGGACGAACCTGCGGTAGACATGCGGCGCACAAACCGTGAGCAGCACCACGCGGGTCACGTGGGCCGCCACCACGAGCGGCACGCCAAGGTGCAGCAGGCTCGCCGTGATCGACATCTCGGCGATGCCGCCGGGAGAAAAACTCAGAATCAGGTTGGCTGCGGACAGATGGGTGAACATTGCGATCAACCAGGAGATCAATGCGGTTGCCGCCATGAACAGCAAACTCATGACCACGATGGACAGCAAGAACCGCGGCGACTTGCGCATGAATCCCGGTTCGAAGTAGCTGCCAAGCGCGAGGCCGACCAGCAGCTGGCCGGCCGCCGAGAGCCAGTCGGGCAACGCCGACAAGGGCACTCCGGCGATGCCCAGTGCGGCAGTTGCGCTCATGGTTCCCAGGAGCCATGGATTGGACCAGCGCCACCAAAAAAACAACCCTGCGCCGCAAAGACTGGCGAGCGCCATCAGGGCCAGGCGCGACCAGTGGATTTCATGGGCGGCAACGACAGCCATGGCATTTCCCTGGCCGATCCAGAGCGCCAGCGCCAATGGAATCACAAAGACCACCAGCATCACCCGCGTCGCATGCGCCGCAGCCACCAGGTCCACGTCGGCCTGCCATTGTTCCGCAAGATGCGCCATTTCGTTGGCGCCGCCCGGCATGGATGAGAAAAATGCCGTGGCCGGGCTGGCGAGGCGCAGACGCACCAGGACGACGCCACTGGCTATGCCCATCAGCAGGGAGGCCAGCGCCATGCCGGCGATCAAGCCGGCATGGGCAAGCAGTTCGGCCGCCACCGGTGGCGAGAAATACAGTCCCATGCCGACCCCGATCACCCATTGGCCGGATTGGCGCGTTGCCGGCGGCGCCACCAGCGGCAGGCCGACGATGCGCGCCGCCGCCACCGCCCACAGCGGACCCACCAGCCATGGCAGTGGCAGCTTGGCCAGGCGCCAGAGCAACACACCGGCAAGGGCAGCCAGGAAGCTGGCTGCCATGCCCAAGGCATTACGCAAAAGAATCCGGCTCGGCATCAAGGGGTTTTCGTCAGCCGACGCCGCACTCCACGCACCATCAGGAAGGACAACAGCAACACGACGGGAATCAGGAACATCTCGGCAACGGCGACATGGATGCGCAGTCCCAGTTCATTCAGCGCGCTCAGGATGTGACTGATCAGTGAAACCGCATAGTACGAAATCGCCACCACCGAAAGCCCTTCCACCGCGTGTTGCAGCTTGAGCTGGGTTGATGCAGTGCGGTTCATGCCGCTGAGCAGTTCGGTCACCTGCCGTTCCTGCACCAGATTGACCCGGGTGCGCAACAGGTCGATGGCGCGCGCGATGCGCACCGCCAGATCGGCCTGGCGCTGCTGCACCGAGCGGCAGGTGTCCATTGCCGGCGACAGGCGCCGCTCCATGAATTCGCCGATGGTCGGCACCCCTTCGATGCGTTCCTCGCGCAGTTCCTGGATGCGTGCCAGAACCAGCTGGTCGTATGCGCGTGCCGCGCTGAAGCGGCTCGCTCCGGAACTCAGTCCCTCGACCTTGCCGGCGAGTTCGGTCAACGCCAGCAGCAGATCGGCATCGCTGTGCCCGCTGAGGTCATTGTGGCCGCTGGCCATGCGGCACATCACTTCGCCCAAGGCCGCGTCGAGCTGCTCCAATTGCCCAAGCATGCCGCGCGCAATCGGCAAGGCAAGCAAGGCCATCAGCCGGTAAGTCTCGATTTCGGCCAGCCGTTGCACCAGGCGTCCGACCTGGTTTTCACGGAAGCCGAGATCGAGCACGAGGAATCGGGAAAAGCCGTCGCTGCCAATTTGCCAGTCGCACCAGACTTCGCCGCTGCCCAGCACGCGGCTGCCGACCATGCCGCGCTTGACAAACCAGCGCTCAAGATGGTCGCGCGCCAAGCTGGCCGCCTCGCCCTTGAGCACCTCTATTTGCAGCGCGGCCAGGCGTTTCCCTGCAACACGTCCAGTCCATTCGAGCGGGGCCTGCAGCGCCGGGTCGTTCCAGGCGGCAAAGGGATCTTGCCCACCTCCCGGCCCGACCACGGTCAAGGTCGAGAATTCGGTATGCCGCTCCCACTTGATCTGCAGGCCAGCGCCGCTGTGTGTCAGATGCCTGGCGCCCGGCGCGGGGGGCGGAATTTCCAGGGCGGTGCAAAAATCGGCGGCAAGCCGGGCATGGATCTCCGCATCCTGATCCGATGCCGCCAGGATGGCGAGATGAGTGACACGGGCAGGTGTCTCGATGCGCAGGAACGGGCGCGCATGCACCTCGTTGGCGAGTTCGTCGCGGGCGTGATGGTCGGTCGCTGCACCGATGCAGGCAACTGCCAGCGCGTGGCGCGATTCCGGTACGGCTGAGTCTGGCATCAGGGGCGGCTCCAAACGGCGATTAGTACGATTAGTACGATCAGGGCGATCATCGTATTGATCCTACGTGATTTTGGCAATCTCCACTTTCTCCATTCACGTCGCACGCGTTACAATTCCGCCACCGATTGTATGAAAGGAAATCCCATGTCACGCATGGTGAATTGCATCAAGCTTGGCTGCGAGGCCGAAGGGCTCGATTTTGCTCCGGTACCCGGGGAACTCGGCAAACGCATTTTCGAAAATGTTTCCAAGGAAGCCTGGCAGCAATGGGTCAAAATGCAGACCATGCTGATCAACGAAAACCGCCTCAACCTGGCCGATGCCAAGGCGCGCGGCTATCTTGCCGAACAGATGAAAAAGCATTTCTTCGGCGATGGCGCCGACAGCATTTCAGGCTACGTGCCGCCGCGCTGAGCCTGCCGGGCAGGCCAATCAGGCCTTGCCGCTGTGGCCGAAACCGCCGGCGCCGCGCTCGGTGGTGATGGAAAACTCCGACACGTAATTCAGGTCAACCTGGACGACCGGCTGGAACATCAGTTGCGCAATCCGGTCGCCGGCGCTGACGACGTAAGGCTCTGCTCCGTCGTTGGCCAGAATCACCGCGATCTCGCCGTGATAATCGGCGTCGATCACGCCGATGCCCTGCGCGACGCGGATGCCATGCTTCAGCGACAGCCCGGAACGCGAGGCGATGATCGCAACCAAGCCGGGGTCCATCATGTTGATGGCCATGCCGGTCTTGATCAGGTGGCGCCCGCCGGGCGCAATCGTAACAGGCGCTTCGATGCAGGCGCGCAAGTCCATGGCGGCCGAACCGTCGGTGGCATAAGTGGGCAGGGGCAAGTCCTTGCCCAGCAAGTCGTTGACGATGCGTGCCTCGATCATTCTGCGCATGCGCGTCTCCTGGTTTCTGCGGCGGCGGTTTCGATCCACGCCACCCATTCATCCATGCCTGCGCCGCTGGTGGCGGAGGTCTGGATCACGGCAAGATCCGGATTGATGCGCTTGGCATAGTCTATGGCCTGCGTCACGTTGAAGCTCAGATAGGGCAGCAGGTCGCATTTGTTGAGCAGCATCAGGCGCGCAGCGCGAAACATGTCGGGATACTTGAGCGGCTTGTCCTCGCCTTCGGTCACTGAGAGAATCACCACCTTGCAGGCTTCGCCGAGATCGAAAGCCGCCGGACAGACCAGGTTGCCGACGTTCTCGATCATCAGCAGTGAATTCTGCGGCGGGTCGAGTTGCTCCAGCGCCTGACCGACCATGCGCGCATCCAGGTGGCAACCCTTGCCGGTATTGATCTGCACCGCCGGCACACCGGTCGCACGGATGCGTTCGGCATCCTGGCTGGTCTGCTGGTCACCTTCGATCACGGCGAGCGGCAGGCGTCCCTGCAGCATGGCTATGGTCTTGACCAGCAGCGTGGTTTTGCCCGAGCCGGGGCTGGAAACCAGGTTAAGTGCATGGATGCCGCGCGCCGCGAAACGCTGGCGGTTGGCGGAGGCATAAGCGTCATTCTTGGCGAGGATGTCCTGCTCGATCTGCACCATGCGCGTCTGGCTCATGCCCGCCGCATGGGCGTGCGCCGGGCCGTGACCGTAGTGCAAATGGCCAGGGGCGACAACCGGACGATAGGCGCCAGCGTGCTCATTTGCGTGCTCATTGTCGTGCTGGTGCGCATGTTCATGATCGTGCCCGTGACTGTGGCGATGCGTATGCACCGTGCCATCGGCATGAACATGGGTGTGTTCATGCTCCTCTGCCACACCGTCGATGCGTGTTTCGCCCTGGCCGCAGCCGCAAGTCGTACACATTTCTCTACTCCTCCACTTCCAGTTCCTTGACGCGCATCTCGGTGCCTCCCGTGACCTGCACCTGATAGCCGCCGCAGCGCGGACACTCCGCATAATGTTCCGCAAGCGGCACGGTAGTCTCGCATTGCAGGCACCAGCCGCGGCCAGGCACGTCAACAAATTCCAGGCGCGCGCCCTCGGCGATGCTGCCGCGCGTCACGGCGCCGAAGCAGAAGGCCAGCGCTTCCGGTTCCACGCTCGACAAGCGGCCGATTTCCAGCCAGATGGTTTTGACTCGCGCGAAGTTCTCGCGCTGCGCGGCATCCTCGATCAGTTGCAATACACCTTCGGCCAGCGACATCTCATGCACGTCTTAATTCTCTCACTTCAAAGCGCGTTCAGGAATTGATGCGGGGCAGAATCCTGCCGAAAAACTCGCGCTTGCTCATCGCCGCCGCGGGTTCGGGTGGCGCGGGAGCCTCCGCGACCTTGTCTGCATCGTCAGCAGCAGCGAGCGGGATCATCAAGGCGGCGAGCGCCGCATGTCCCACGGCACGAGCGCTGGCCTGGTCAGCGAATTCCGCCATGGGTGAGTACAGTGCGCAGGAATGATATTCGCCGAGCTCGGGTTCGTGGCCGCCAAGAAACGCGAGGGTGCCCGCCGGAAATTCGTAGAAAAGGCGTTCTTGCGCAGCGATGCTGGTCCAGGCAGACATCTGCTCCGGCAGCAGCATCAGGTTCATGCACCACGGCGTGATCAGCAGCCCCAGCCAGCGTCCGCGCCAAGGCGTGAAGCCGATGGCTTCGACGCGCAGCGCCGGATTGAGTATCGGCACACCCTGCATGCGTTGCGTTTGGATCGCACGGAAGGCCGCCTCGACGAATTGTGCCGGGTCGGCAACGTGGTCCCAGGTCACGCTGCTCGCCAGACGCGGGAGGAGACGGCGCGGCACATCAGACAGTCAAAGCCTTGTCCATCGGCGTCTTGGTCAATTCGAGGCGTTTCATGCTGAGGTCGGACATGCCGTTATTTTCCGGGTTTGACGTTGGTTATTCTGGCGGAATTGCAAGCGCAGTTCAAGCCAGCCATGACAACAGTCCGCCAGCCCACCAACCCTTGGTGCGCAAGGCTACCCCGGACTACCGGTTCTCCATTACTTCAAAATACTGATAATTGTGTATATCCATTCCAGGCATTAATGGTTAGATTGGCACTGTTTGGATACCGATACGCATCGATTCGGGCTGCGGTACCGCCAACACCGCAGCCTTGATTTGATGCCCCTAGTCTGTGCATGCTGCCATCGCCTGAACAGCCGAGCCAGTGCCTCGCACCAAGCGGGAACGCCGTTCCCCTGTTGCTGGAGGCGGAACGTGCGGCCATCGCTGCAGTCGAGCATTGCCAGGAGCAGGCCATGCAGTCCGTCGCTGCAAGCCATGCGCAAGCCGACAGGCTGCATCAGCGCACGCAAGCAAGAATTGAGCGCCTGCGCCAGCGAATGACTGCTGCGGCACAGGCTCGTCAAGCACAGATTTGCCGGGAGACGGAAACGCTTGCAGCCGACCAGGATCCGGATGCAGCGATTCTTGCGCGACTCGACAAAGCAATTGCCCGCGTCGCCGAGGAACTTGCCGGTACTGCAGAATCGGGTTGAATCATGGACTATGCTCAGTCCAGGCTGCAGGCTCGATTCGGTGATCGTCCGGACGAGTCGCTCTGGCTGGAGTTGGAAGCCGCACCAAACCCCGCAGCTGCCCTGGACATTGCCCGGTCCTCCGGCTTAAGGCGGTGGGTGGTCGAGATCCCGCCACGCGCCGCCAGCCACGAGATCGAGCTGGCACTGCGCCAGCGCTGGCGCGAGTGCGTCAGCGAGGTTGCTTCCTGGGCGCCCGAGCGCTGGCAACCCGCGCTGCTATGGACGCGTGGCCTGGTGGACTTGCCCGCGCTTTGCCACCTCGCACGTGGCGAAGCGCCATTGCACTGGATGTCCGACGATGCAGTGCTGCAAATCTATGCCCGAGCAGATGCCGCAGCGCGTGCGGCCAGGTTGCGCGATGACTGCCGCGAAATCGTCGTGGCAGCGCTTGGCACTGCTGACCACCCCGGTTCGCCGGCGCTTCCCGGTCCATCGCAAATCTGTCAGGCATGGTTGGAGGAATGGCGCCAGCGCTGGCCCCGCTGGGGCGATATGGCTTCACTCGAGAATCTTGCCGGGCTGTTCCAGGCCGCAATGAAGCAGCCGGCGCGAATCGGCCGTTCCGAACTCAACCGCAAACTGCGCTGTCTGTTTCGGTGTTCAGTGCTGAATCCCGTTGCGGCATTTATCTACATTGCATTCGCCGCACTCGACATCGAGCGGTTGCGCGCCGGGCTATTGCAGCATGCCCTGGCAGACGAAGGAATTACTTCATCATGATTCGCCCACAGCCGGCTGCCTGGTTCGAAATCATCGCGGCGACCGACGCCACCGCTGCAGTGCTCGCAGCGCTTGCCAGCGGGGGCTGTGCGGAGCTCGAACCAATCCAGATCGCTCAAGTCACCGCGGCCGGGCAAAACGGGATGCCACGCGACAGTGCCATCTACCAGCGCATCACCGGCTGGACCAGCGATGCCGAAGCTCTTGCCGCTTGCCTAGACCGCTCCGATGCCCGCGCAGTGGTGCATTTCCCCAGAGCGCCCGATGAATTTCAACCGCCGCTGGTGCTGCGCAATCCCGGCTGGATCCAGCCTTTCGAGATCTTCGCCCGCCTGGTCGGCATGCCTGGCCGTTTCAGCGCCGATCCCAGCGGACTATTGGTATTTGTGGCGCCAATCCTGTTCGGATACATGTTTGGCGACGTCATCCAGGGAATGGCGCTGGTCGCCATCGGCCTGGCGCTGCAATGGCGTTGGCCGATGTTGCGCCTGCTGGTGGTGGGCGGTGTTGCGACGATTGCATTCGGCTTCGTTTTCGGGGCTGCCGGGGGGATACACGGCGCGGTCTCGCCACTGTGGTTGATCCCGCTCGATCATCCCTTGCCGGTGCTGTTGGTGCCGATTGGCTTTGGCGGTGCGCTGCTGACGCTGGGACTCGCCTTGAACGGATTGGAGGCCTACTGGCGCGGAAGACTCGGCGCCTGGCTGAGTTGCGACGCGGGATTCCTGGCATTGTACGTCGGCCTGTTGCTGGCCTTCTTGCATCCAGCGGGGCAACTGCTGGCCCTTGCCGGGCTGGTTGTTCATGTGCTGGGCAGGCTGCGGCAGGAGGGCCGGGCGCGCGCCGTATTTGCGGCATTCGGCGAGCTCCTGGAGAAACTCGCGCAAATCCTGATCAATACCTTGTCTTTCGTGCGTGTCGGGGCGTTTGCCTTGGCCCACGCCGGGTTGTCGAGCGCCCTGGTATCCATGGTAGCGGCTGTGGACAGCAGCGCCGGCTACGTTCTCCTGCTGGTTGCCGGCAATGCGCTGATCATCGTCATTGAAGTGCTGGTGGCCTCGGTTCAGACCACACGCCTAGTTCTGTTTGAATTTTTTACACGGTTTTTTCAAACCACCGGGCGGGAATTTCGCCCGTTGTCCGTCCCGTCGGGGGTACGCTAGGAGACGCAAAATGTCCCAAGGAGTTAAGTTTTCCATCGCCATGGCCGCATTTGCGGCAGTGTTGGGCAGTGTTGTTGCAATGTTTCTTGTCTGGACTCAGGCCGCCAATGCGCAGAACGCGGCCGCCTACTCCTTGCCTCCGGAGGTATGGCGCTGGGCGATGGCGAGCGCAGCGGCGGCGACGGCAATATCGACTGCCGCTGCCGCCCATGCCGTAGCGCGACTGGGCAGCGCGGCGATTGGCGCGCTCGCCGAAAAGCCGGATCTGTTCGGCAGGCTGCTGATCTTCGTCGGCCTCGCCGAGGGCATCGCGATCTACGGCTTGATCGTATCGGTCCTGATTCTGAATCGGTTGGCATGAGCTCCAGCATTTTTCTTGGCGATGAACTGAGTGCCGCCGGATACCGGCTTGCAGGAGTGGACGCGCGTGCGCCAAGGCCGGGCGAGGAAGCCGGCAGTTTCGAACAGGCGCTCAATGAGGCGCACGTCGTCCTGGTCGGCGCGCGCTGTGCCCGGGCCATTCCGCCGGCAACGCTCGAAGCTGCGTTGTCGTTGCTCTCTCCGCTGGTGATGGTGGTTCCCGACTGGGACGGAACGCAGCCTGCTGGCGGGCCGGCGAACATGGTGCGGCGTGTCTTGGGACTCGAGACGTGAAGCTCGAGCAAAAAACACGGGAACTGCTCGAGATCGCCGACGCGTATCGCGCCGAACATTGTCAGGCGCTGCTCGCCAAGGCGGCGGCGGAAACACGCGCGATCCTCGAGGCGGCGCACGTCGCGGCACGCCATCATCTGCGTGCCGAGCTTGCTCCTCAGCATGCCCGGCTGCGGGCAGAGATCGCCGCGGCCGAGGCGACGCTGGTTACCCAACGCCGTTTGCGCAACCAGCGGTATCTTGCTGCCATTCTCCGGCAAGCCTGGCCGCAAATGGTGCAGGCGTTGCGCGGGCAGTGGGAAACACCAGCGCAGCGCACGTCCTGGGTCATGCATCACCTTGCCATCGCACTGGCGGCCATGCCCGCTGAAGGTTGGCGGATCCAGCATCCTGAAGACTGGCCGGCCAGCGAGCGCGAACAGGCCGGGCAGTGGCTGCAGGCGCAAGGCAACGTCAGCGCAGAGTTTGAAGCCGACGCAGGACTCACCGCAGGAATCCGCGTCGTCTGCGGCTTGAACCTGCTGGATGCGTCGCTCGATGGACTGCTCGCCGACCGTACCCAGATCGAGGGGCGCCTGCTGCATTACCTGGAACAGGAGCGATGAGCGTCGCGCGCATTTCCTGGATCAGCGGACCTGTTTTGCGCGCACGGGCGCAAGGGCCGTTCCGTCTGCGCGAGGCGGTTCGCGTGGGTGAACGTGGCCTGCTCGGTGAAGTCATCCGCATGCAGGGGGACGACATCGTTGCGCAAGTCTATGAGGATACGACGGGGCTGCGACCGGGCGTGGAAGTCCGCGGTAGCGGCGCCCTGCTCGGCGTCATGCTCGGTCCCGCGCTGCTTGGCCGGATCTTCGATGGGCTGCTGCGACCGCTCGCCGGCACCGCGACACATTATGTCGAACCCGGCATGCGGACCGAAGCTTCTCTTGAATTCAGTTTCAGGCCACGCATGCGCCCAGGGGAGCATGCCAAAGGTGGCGCAGTGCTTGGCGAGGTGGTGAATGCGGCGGGGATCCAGCAGCTCTGCTTGATCCCTCCCGATGCTGAAGGAGAAGTGACAACCATCCTGGCGGCAGGCCGTTACGGAGATGATGCGCCTCTGTGCAGCTTGCGCACTGCCGACGGCGCCAGCCGCGCCGTCGCCATGCGCCATTTCTGGCCTGTGCGCGAACCGCGGCCGATCGCGGAGTGGCTGCCTTCGGATGAGCCGCTGATCACCGGCCAGCGCGTCCTCGACAGCATCTTTCCGGTGGCGCTGGGCGGCAAGGCGGCGATTCCGGGCGGATTTGGCACGGGCAAGACCATGCTGCTGGAAGCGCTGGCAAAATCCTGCAGCGCCGATGTGATCGTGTATGTCGGCTGCGGCGAGCGCGGCAATGAAATGGCGGGCGTTCTGGACGAATTTCCGCGGCTGGCCGACCCGCGCAGCGGGCGCCCCTTGATGGAGCGCACGGTGATCATCGCGAATACCTCCAACATGCCGGTGGCAGCCCGCGAGGCCAGCATCTATAGCGCAATCACGGTGGCCGAGTACTTCCGCGATCAGGGCCTGCATGTCGCACTGCTGGCCGATTCAACCAGCCGCTGGGCCGAAGCCTTGCGCGAAGTGTCGGTGCGCTTCGGCGAACTGCCCAGCGAAGGGGGCTATCCCCCTTACCTGTCGAGCCGTATCGCCGAATTCTACGAACGCGCCGCCAAGGTCAGGACACTGGCCGGAAGCACTGGATCGGTGACCGTGCTGGCATCGATCAGCCCGCCTTCGGGAGATTTCTCGGAACCGGTCACCAGCCATACCAAACGCCAGGTGCGCAGTTTCTGGGCGCTGGATGTCAAGCGCGCGCAAGCGCGTTTTTATCCCGCGATCCATCCGCTGCAATCCTATTCCGAGGACGCGCTCGACCTGGCAGCGTGGTGGGGAAAAGTCTATGCCGATCTGGCGCCTGACGCAGATGTCCCGGCCAATGAATGGTCCGAAGAATGGACCAAACTGCGCCGCCGCTTCCTCACGCTGTTGGACGAGCAGGCGCGCCTGGAACGGATGGCGCGCATCATCGGCAAAGACGCGCTGCCCGCACGCCAGCAGTTGATCCTGTTCTGTGCCGAACTGGTCAATGAAGGCTTCCTGCGCCAGTCGGCGTTTTCCGCAACCGATCGCTACTGCGGACCGCAGCGCCAGGCCAGGATGATGCGCAGCATCACGCGCTTCATCGCAGCGGCCGAGGCCGCGCTGGCCAAGGGGATATCCTGCGAAGCGATCGCCGCCATGCAGATCGTCAGGCGACTCGAACGCATGGGCGAGGATATTGCGGAGGACGATGCCCAGGCATTTGCCGATCTTTCACTCAGCATGGAAAGCGAGTTCTCTGACTTGGTCGCATTGACTGGAGCGAAACGTGAGGCCTAGGCTGCTTGTTACCGGCGCCGCGACCCGCATAGACGGGCCACTATTGTTCATGCGGCGGACCCTCAATGTCGGACTGAACCACGCCGTCTCGGTCCAGGGCGGCGACGGCAAAATTCGCTTGGGGCGCATTGCCGCGCTCGACGATGAATTCCTCACCATCGAGCTGCTCGAAGCCAGCGCCGGCCTGGCGCTGGCCGACACGGTCGTGAGCTTCTATCTCGAACCGCTGCATTTCGGCTTGAGTCCCGGCATCCTGGGCCGGGTCTTCGATGGCGTCGGCAGGGTGCTCGACGGCGGTCCGCCCGTTGCAATCCACCACAACTTCCGTATCGACGGGCTGCCGCTCAACCCGGTCGCCCGCGCCCGGCCCCACGACTTCATCGAAACCGGCATCTCCGCGGTAGACCTGATGAACAGCCTGGTGCGCGGACAGAAGCTGCCGATCTTTTCCGGCGGCGGCTTGCCGCACGACCGGCTCGCGGTGCAGATTGCCAATCATGCCCGGCTACGCGGCGCGGAGTCGCGCGACTTCGCCATCGTATTCGCCGGCATTGGCGTTCCCCACGCCAGCGCCGATTATTTTCGCCGCAGCTTCGAGGCCAGCGGAGTGCTGGAACGCGCGGCGCTGTTCCTTAACCTCGCCAGCGATTCGAGCACACAGCGGCTGCTGACGCCGCGCTTCGCGCTCACGGCGGCCGAGTACCTGGCCTTTGTCGAAGGCAAGCATGTGCTGGTGATCCTGACCGACATGACCAATTATTGCGAAGCTCTGCGCGAGGTGTCCGGCGCCAAAGGCGATGTGCCCGGACGCAAGGGCTTTCCCGGCTATTTGTATTCCGACCTGGCCACGCTCTATGAACGCGCCGGCTGCGTGCATGGACTGCCGGGGACGCTGACGCAGCTGTCCATCCTGACCATGCCCTCGGACGACATCGGCCATCCGATACCGGACCTGACCGGCTACATCACCGAAGGCCAGATCGTGCTCTCGCGCGAGCTGGATCGCGCCGGGATCTATCCGCCGATCGGCGTGCTGCCGAGCCTGTCGCGCCTGATGAAGGACGGCATCGGCAGAGGCTCGACCCACGCCGACCACCCCAGCCTTTCGAGCCAGCTCTATGCCGCCTACGCCCGGGCGATTCAGGCGCGGGTGCTGGCCAGCGTGGTGGGCGAGGAAGGGCTGCTCGACATCGACCGGAAATATCTCGCGTTCGGCACGAGCTTCGAGCAGGATTTGGTGCAGCAGACTGCCGCGCGAACACTTGAGGACAGCATGGCGATCGGCTGGGGGCTGCTGCGCGGACTGCCGATATCGGAGCTGGCGCGGCTAACCGACGCGCAGATCGCGCAATACATTGAGACATGAGCATCGCGCCATGAGCGACATCACTGCCACACGCAGCGCAGCCATCGCCTTGGCCGAGGAACGCCAGGCGATGCACGAGGGCTATGTATTTCTGGACGAGAAATGCCTGCTGCTGGCCGGCGCCATGCTGCACGAACTGCGCCGCTTCGATGCGGCGCACGGCAGGCTGCGCACCTTGCAGTCACTAGCTGCGGCCGCCCTGGCTGCGGCGCTCAAGCGCCATGGATTGCAGGGACTGCAATGCTATCCGGCGTCGCCGCAAGAGGCGGTCACGCTGCAGGTGCAGCAGCGGTTGCTGCTCAATGTGACGTTGCAGGAAGGCAAGGTAGCGCACGAAGCTGTGGCGACAGCGGAACCCGCCTATATTTCGCCGGAGGCGGAAGACTGTCGTGCGGCGTTCTTGGCATTCACACAGCAGCTCATGATGATGGCTGCGATGTCGGGAAATCTCATGCGCCTCTATCGGGAATACCGTCGTTCAGTGCGCCGGGTGCGTGCGTTGCAGGATGTCTTGCTGCCGGAACTCGATGGCGAAATCAACGAAATCGAAACTCAGCTCGAGGAACTGGAGCGGGATGAATTGCTCGGCGCGCGCTGGCAGCCGGCGGGCAGGGCATAGCGCCACTCAAGCAATGACTGGAGAAAACCATGGCCACTAACGTAGATATCGCCACCATCATCGACGAGCAGAAGGTCGGCTCGTTCCACCTGACCGTGGTGGGCGTGTCGTTCCTGCTGATGCTGGTGGACGGCTACGACAATATCTCGATCGCTTATATCGCACCCTTGCTGATTCAGGAGTGGGGCGTGGACAAGTCGGTGCTCGGACCGCTGTTCAGTGCCGGCCTGCTGGGCGGACTGTTTGGTCCGCCGCTGTTCGGTTACCTGGGAGACCGCTACGGACGCAAGTTCGCGGTGATCCTCGGCGCATTCTTTTTTGGCTTGTTCACCCTGGCCCAGGTGTGGGCGAACTCGCTCGGCTCGATGATGGCGTTGCGCTTCATCGCCGGCATCGGCATCGGTGGCGTGCTGCCTATCACGATCGCGCTGAATACCGAGTTCGCCCCGCGCCGCATCCGCGGCAGCATGACCATGCTGAGCTTCGTCGGCGTGGCGCTGGGCGGTGCGCTGGGCGGCCTGGTGTCCTCGATGTTCATGGGAACCTACGGCTGGCAGGTCATCTTCTGGACCGGCGGCATCGCGCCGTTCCTGGTCGGCATACTGGCGCTATTCGTCTTCCCCGAGTCGCTCAAGTTCCTCTCGCTCAAACCCGCGCGGCGCGCCGAACTGCTCCAGGTGCTGGCCCGGCTCGCGCCCGACGCGAAAGTTCCCGAGGACGCCCAGTTCGTCCTGGGCGATGAAACGAACCGCGCCAAATTCGCCTTCAAGGACCTGCTCGAAGGCCGGCTGGCCTGGATCACGCCCTTGTTCTGGATTGCCAATGTCATCAGCCTGATGGTGTTCTTCTTCGTCAACCAGTGGACGCCGGTCCTGCTCGCGAGCAGCGGGATTCCGGTCGAGCGCGCGGCGCTGTCGACCGGCTTGTTCATGCTCTGCGGGTTCGCCGGCGTGCTCGCGATCATGCGCCCGGTGGACAAGTTCGGCCTGGTTCCCGTGCCCATCCTGTTTGCCATCGGCATACCCGCGGTGGGCCTGATCGGCGTTGCCGGCCTGCCCGAGTCGGCCATCATGGGACTGGTCGGCCTGGCGGGCTTCTGCCTGATCGCGCTGCAATTCGGCATCATCGCGACCGAGAGCCAGGTGTACCCGACCTATATCCGCTCCTGGGGCGTGGGTTCGTGCTTCGCCTTCGGGCGTGTCGGGTCGGTCATCGGGCCGCTGGTCGGCGGGGCCATGCTGGCGCAAGGCGTGCCGGTGCAGGATCTCTTCTATGTCGCCAGCGCCCTGCTCGTCATCGGACTGGTCGCGGCAGCCAAGCTCACGCCCCTGTACCGCATCAGGATACAAGAAATGCTCCAGGGGGATACCCCCGCTGGCGCAAAGACAATCGATGGTTAGGACATCGCCCAGGAGCTCGAACATGAAATCCATATTCTCGTTTGACCATTTCAACGCTCGCCGCGGAGCAATCGCATTGGCATTGACGGCCCTGATCTTGCATGGCGTCCCGGCTGGCGCCACGGAGCAAGGCGGCAGTTCCTACCCGGTGGGGGTGGAACTCGGCTACGGCGACATGCTGCCGCCCGGCCTGTACCACCTTGCCTATTACAGCCACGCGCGTGCCGCGTCGCTCAAGGGCAACGCCGGGCAGGATCTCGGCTGGGCGCGCTACCGTTTGACCGCGGACACCATCTCCTATCGCCTGCAATACGTCTGGAATGCGCCGCTGCTCGGCGCCAGTGTCGAATCGGCTTTGGTACTGCCGTTTCCCGCTGTCGATCTGGAGAAACGGGTTTCCAGCGCCCTGCCCGATACCAGCGGCAATCGCTTCGCCATGACCGATCCGCTGATCGTTCCGTTGCGCCTGGCCTGGAAAGGCGAAGGACTCAATCACTCCGTGGGCCTGGAAATCGTCGCGCCGTTCGGCGCCTACAATGTTAACGCCAGAGTCAACACCGGGCGCAACTATTGGCAGTTCGCCCCGGCTTACGCGCTGACCTACCGGCCTTCCGCCGCGACGGCCCTCGGGCTCAAGCTGCGCTATGGGATGAACACCAAGAACGACGACACTCACTACCAATCCGGCGACGAGCTCACGCTGGAATACAACGCCGGCTACAAGCTGTCGCCTGCCATGACGCTCGGTCTCCAAGGATATTTCTTCCGCCAGACCACGGATGATAAGTTGAACGGGCAAGCGACCTCGGCGACCAATGGCCGGCTCATCGGCAGCGGCAGCGGCAACCGCGGCAGCGTAAACACCATCGGTCCATTCCTGAGCTATCGATTCTCCCCGCGCTTCGCCGTCACCGCCAAGTACCAGCAGGATTTTGATGTCAAGAATCGCGGTGAGTTCAGGCGTTTCTGGCTGCAGACTTTGTTGCCGTTTTGAGCCAGCGCTTAATGCACGGGCATGGCCACGCCGACTGCCAGCAGGGCCGCGTAGATCAGCGAAAGATAGGAGGCACGGGGCGACATCATGATCAGGTCCTTGGTCTGGTCGAGTGTGGATACCGCCTGCCAGATCTTGTAGGCCATGGGCAGGGTAAGCAGCGGCAGAAAAATCCAGGCGCTGCAGCCGAGCCAAAGCCAGAACGCCAGCGGCAACAGGTAGGCAAGCACCGTCAGCGCCAGATATTCCCCGCGGATGCCGCCCAGGCCGAAGCGCACCGCGAAGGTGTGCCAGCCTTTGACGGCATCGAAGTGGCGGTCGCGGATGTCGTCGATGAGCATCACGTTGGTCACCAGCGCGCCCACCGGCAGGCCGATGACGCAGATGTCCCACGGCATTTGCAGCAAGGCGTCGAGCCCGTGGAAAGCCGCGGGGTGCAAGGCTGCCCATGCAATGTAATAAGTGCCGACGACCGCGACGATGCCGAACATGACGACGAATATGGGATCAGCCAGGCCGTGCTTGACATACGGCTGCGGTCCTCCGGCGTAGAAATAGCCCGAGGCCACTCCGGCTACCCCGATAACCAGCGCAGGCATTCCGCCGATGCTTAGCATGTAAGGTGCAGCCATCACAGCCAATCCGAAGCAAGTGAGTATCGCGTAACGGAGCCCCGTGAAAGTCAGCGTTCCGCTTTGCAAAGCCTGCAGCAGTTCCGGGTGTTCCGGAACATGCGGATGGCGGCGCAGCAGTTCGTAGTTGTCGTTGAAAACACCGCCGACATGGATCAGCCAACTCCCCAAAAAGGCGATCAGCATGGGCAGCGCAGCGAAAATATGGTCGCGCAACGCCAATCCGATACCGACCAACACCGGGGCGGCGGCGGTCGGCAGCGTATGACTGGGATAAAGCAGCAGCCTTATCCAGATTTCGCGGGCGGAAAGTTCAGAGGGACCAGTCATCAGGCGGGGAAGTTTCTACGCGACTGTACCTCAATACCGTGACTGCGTAAATCGGCGACCACCAGATCGACCACCTCGGGCAGGATCGCCTTGACCTCGCCGGAAAGCTCCATGCCAAGACTCAGCGAGACCGGTTGGATGCCGACAATGATGGTCTCCTGCGGTGCTTCGCCAAGCAGTTCAAGACTGGCCAACACATCGGAAAGACCGATCTGGTGCGGCGAGAGCTTGCTGCGGAAGAACACAGGCACGTCATTGCCGGACAAATGGACGATGCTGGCGGGCGGGCGGCCGGCCTTGACCGCATCGACGACAATCAACAGCTTGGCGCGCGAAAGATCGTCGATCAATTCCATCGCCGAAGTGCCGCCATCGATCACATTCACATCGGCGGGCAAATCGAAGCGCTGGCGCAACGCCTCGATCGCGCGCACGCCTACGCCTTCGTCGGAGAGCAGGATATTGCCGATGCCCAGGACAACAACCTGGGCTCGCGCTGAAGTCACAAGAGTACCATCCTCCCACCCCCCGTTCCACGGACGGCTTTGCACAGCCGTCCGGCTACGGCGGCGCGGAGCGGTGCTCCGCGAATTCCCGCCTTCGCCCCAAGGAAGGGGGTGATGGGTGTTCGCCGGTTTCCGGCTCCATGTTGTTGCTGCGCCGTCCTTGTCCCCCGAAGGGGAGGCTTCGCGCGAGCGGCCCGACGGACGGCGCTCATACCACCTTCACAGTCACCGTGTTGCGCGTTTCAAGGTCGGTCAGATGCACCGCGCAGGCCAGGCAGGGATCGAAGGAATGCACCGTGCGCAAGACCTCGAGCGGCAGTTCGGCATCGGCGACCGGCGTGCCGAGCAATGCGGCCTCGTAGGGACCGGGCTCGTCCTTCTCGTTGCGCGGCGCGGCGTTCCAGGTCGTCGGCACGACGCATTGATAATTTTTTATCTTGCCGTCGTTGATCACCACCCAATGCGACAGCACGCCGCGCGGCGCTTCGTGGAAACCGACGCCCATCTGTTCGCCCTTGGGGAAGGTCGGCTTGTTGAAGGTCTTGACGTCGCCCTTGCCGATGTTGTCGATCAGCGCCTGCCATTGTCCGGCGAGCAGATCGACCTGCACCGCGCAGGAGATGGCGCGGGCGGCATGACGGCCGATGGTCGAGTGCAGGGCGTCGATGCCGACCTTGGTCTTGGCCAGCGCGCTGACGGTCTCCAGCGTCTGCGTGGCGTACTTCTTGGTCGGCTCGTGGCCGGCCAGATACATGCAGAGCACGCGCGAGAGCGGGCCGACCTGGGCCGGCTTGCCGTAGAAGGTCGGCGACTTGACCCAGGAATACTTGCCATCGTCCTTGAAGTCGGTGTACTCGGGCTGGGTCTCGCCCTTGTAAGGATGCAGCGCGCCCTTCCCACCCTTGTACCAGGAGTGCTTGACGCTCTCTTCGACGCCATCGCGCCAGTACTGGTCGTTGAAGCCCTTGATCTGCTTGAACGAGCCGAGGTCGCCGCCGGCGATGTAGCCGCCCGGCATGGCGAACTGGGTGCCCTTGGTGTCGAGCGGGATGTCCGGCACCGAAAGGTAGTTGAGGCAGCCCGGGCCGACCTTGGTCCAGTCGGCATAGAACGCCCCGACCGCGGCGACATCGACCAGATAGACGTTCTTGACGAAGTCGGCGAGCTCGTCGATCCAGGTCTTGATCGCCAGCAGGCGCTCCACCGTGAGCACCGATTGCGAGTCCGTGGCGATCGCATTGGCCACACCGCCCACCGCGACATTCTGGATATGCGGGGTCTTCGAGCCGAGGATCGAGACGATCTTGTTGGCCTTGCGCTGCACTTCGAGCGCCTGCAGGTAATGCGCCGTGGCCAGCAGGTTGACCTCGGGCGACAGCTTCATCGCCGGATGGCCCCAGTAGCCGTTGGTGAAGATGCCGAGTTGCCCGGTCTTGACGTAGCTCGACAGGCGCTGATGCACCGCGCGCATTTCGTGCTTGCTGTTGAGATGCCACGACGACAGGCTTTCGCCGAGCGCCGCGGTCTTGTCCGGATCGGCCTTCAGGGCCGAGACCACGTCGACCCAATCGAGCGCCGAGAGATGGTAGAAATGCACGATATGGTCATGCACGGCGTGGGCCAGAATGATCAGGTTGCGGATGTACTGGGCGTTGAGCGGCACTTCCAGCTGCAGCGCGTTCTCCACCGCACGCACCGAGGTGATGGCGTGCACCGTGGTGCATACGCCGCAGATGCGCTGGGTGATCGCCCAGGCATCGCGCGGGTCGCGACCCAGCAGGATCTGCTCGACGCCGCGCCACATCTGGCCCGAGGCCCACGCCTTGGTGACCTTGCCGCCATCCACTTCGCAATCGATGCGCAGATGGCCTTCGATCCGGGTGATCGGGTCTATCGTGATTCGCTTGGACATACCTAACTCCTCGTATTCTCAGGTTCGATGTGAATGGATCAACGGGATGCGGGCTTCAATGCCGGCAACACCGGCAGCAGCTTGACCAGGATGATGTAGGCCAATACCTCGAAAGCAATCAGACCGACGGTGACGATGAATTCCGACAGCGACGGGAAATAATGCCAGCCGTCGCCGGTTTCGTATCCGACCAGGAAGCCGTTGATGCGCAGCATGAAGCCGCCCAGCATCAGCAACACGGCTGCGCCGAACAGCTTGCCGGCATTGTTGCGGCTGGCCGGCTTGGCCAGCATGATCAGGGGCACGATGAAGCAGAGCATTTCAACCCAGAACCAGAACGCTTCCAGCGTCGCCTGGAAAGCATGGGGCAGCGCGCCGCGCAGCACCAGTTCGCCGATGCGCAACACCAGATAGACCAGCAGCAGCCCCCACATGAACTTCGCCAGGCGGGCCAGCAGATCTGTTTCCCTGGGACGCTTGAAACCCATTGAGACCAGCGTCGCTTCGAACACCACCACTGCAAAACCCAGCAATACGGCGGTCAGCAGAAACTCCAGCGGCAGCATGAAGCCCGACTGCCAGAGCGGATGGAGCTGGTTGCCGAAGATGATCAGCATCGAGCCCAGCGAGGACTGGTGCATCGAGGGCAGCAGCACACCGAGGGCGATGAACAGGAACATCAGCTTGGCGACGATTCTCTTGATGTCGGGAACGATCTTCTTCAGAAAGCCGACGGCAATCTTGTCGAGGAAGGCCGGCGAGAACTCGATCCACATCACCATGATGTACAGCGAGATGCAGGTCGCCACTTCGAACAACACCGAGTTCACATTCGAATAGCCGGGCCAGAATATATGCCAGGCATTCCAGTAGCGGCCAAGATCGAAGATCACCGAGACGGCGGCCAGGGTATAACCGAACACCGAAGCCAGCAGTGCCGGCCGCACCAGCGGATGGTATTCGCCCTTGTTGAAGATATACACCAGCAGCGCCATGGTGTAGCCGCCGCAGGCGAAAGCCGAACCGATCACCACGTCATAGACGATCCACAGGCCGAAGGGGTAGCCGTCGTTGAGGTTGGTCACCGCACCGAGTCCGAAAATGAAGCGGATTACGCCCACCACGGCGGCGGCGAGGGTCAAGGCGCCCAGGCACAGGGTGACGGGCGTGATCAGTTTGCCGCCGAGCGGTGCCGGAGCGTGAGCATGGTGGGCATGTTCAGTCATGGCTGCCTCCCTTTTCTTCTTCGTATTGCTTCAGGTTGCGCTTGGCGGCATAGCCCAGCACCCCGAGAAACACCAGGGGCATGACCAACCCGCTATACAGGGTGTGCTGGAGGGTTTCAGTAACCACCGCATCCGAGCGCGGCGGCAGATCCAGGTAGCCGAGCTTGTCGAAGGGCACGCCGGAGAGCATGACCATTTGCGTACCGCCGAATTCCTTCTCGCCATAGAGATGGTCGACATACTTGGCGACCACGCCGGGGTAGCTCTGGTCCGGCCCGCCCAACTGGCCGCGCGGGAAGCTGGTCTGGCTGCCGGGCTTGAGGGCACGGCGGCGCGCCGCTTCCTGCTTGAGGTCGGTGACCTTGCCATAGAGCGTGGCGCCGGTCGGGCAGACTTCGGCACAGGCGGAGTACTTGCCGTCCTTCCAGCGGTGTTTGCAGAGCTGGCATTTGCTGATCTGCGGGAAGGTCTGGTCATAGGTGAAGCGCGGCACGCCGAAGGGACAGGCGGCGACGCAATAGCGGCAGCCGATGCAGGCCTCCTTGCTGTAGCTGACGACACCGGTCTTGGGATCCTTGTTCATGGCCGAAACCGGACAGGCGGAGACGCAGGAGGGATCGACGCAGTGCATGCACGACTTCTTGATGAAGGCGTAGCCGTTCTGCTCCTCGTCCTTCTTGTCCATCGTGCCATGGCGATAGACCTTGATGACGGTGAGGGTCTTGCCGGAGATATCCAGCGGCATGTCCCAGTAGGGTTGCTCGGTGTTGGCCTGGAATTCCGGCGGCATCTCGTTGGACTCCTTGCAGGCCGCTACGCAAGCCTTGCAGCCGATGCACAGGGTCGAGTCGTAGAGCAGGCCGAGCGCATCCGGGGAGATGGTATGGCTTTCGCGCGCCGCAGCCGGGCAACTGGCTGCCCCGGCGGCGAGCGCCGCGCTTCCCGCCAGGGAAGCCTTGAAGAAGTTGCGACGGTCCATGGCGCTCACCCCCTCAATCCGCTTTTTGATTCGTTGCAGGCGTTCCGGGTTTTCCATCTTCGGCTTGCTTGCCGAGATTCTTGGCCAGCATCGCGGCTCCGCCCGCTGCCGCGCCGGCAATCGCCGCCAGGGCGGCCGCGGCGGCAAAGCTGGTGCCGCCCTGTTCCTCGACGATGCGCGGATAGGAGAGCGGCGGAACGACGTTCTTCAGCACGGCGGTCTGATGGATCGGCTTGGCGAAACCCACGCCTTTCTCGGTGCAGCCGATGCAGGGATGGCCGCAACCCACCGGCCAGGTGCCCGGGCCGGCATCGCCAAACAGCTGGGTCGGGCAGTTGGCAAAGGTTTCCGGTCCCTTGCAACCCAGCTTGTAGAGACAGTAGCCTTGCCGATGGCCGGTGTCGCCGAACTCGATGGCAAAGCGTCCGGCATCGAAATGCGCACGCCGCTCGCAGTTGTCATGTATCAGACGTGAGTAGGCGAACTTGGGACGGCCCAACTGGTCGACCTCGGGCAGCTTGCCGAAGGTCAGGAAATGCACCACGGTGGCAAGGAAGTTGTACGGGCTGGGAGGACAACCGGGGATAGTGACCACTGGCTTGCCGAGCACCTCGGCAACGCTGCTGGCACCGGTCGGATTCGGCCCGGTCGAGGGCATGCCGCCCCACGAAGCGCAGGAACCGATGGCGATCACCGCGGCGGCATCGGCGGCGCATTCCTTGACCAGATCGACCGCGGTCTTGCCGCCGATCTTGCAGTAGATGCCGTTTTCCTTGACCGGAATAGCGCCTTCCACCACCAACACATACTTGCCCTTGTGGGCCTGCATGGCACTCTTGCGCGCGGCCTCGGCCTGATGGCCGGCGGCGACGAAAAGCGTCTCGTGATAATCAAGCGAGATAACGTCGAGAATCAGCTTTTCCAGGGTCGGATGCTCCGCCCGCAACAGGGATTCCGAGCAGCCCGTGCATTCCTGGAAATGCAGCCAGATCACCGAGGGGCGCTGCGCCTGCTCGATAGCCTTGGCGACCGCCGCCTCGGCGCCCGCAGGCAGGCCCATGGTGGCCGCCACCGCGGCACAAAACTGCATGAACTCACGCCGTGAAATCTGCAACCGCTGTTCGACGACAGCAAATGCATCTTCCTCGCGCTGCAGATCGAATATCGTCTCGCTCATTTTCCCCTCCTTCAGAACCGCACTCTGGTGACCCGCCGCGATTCATCCCGCACGGCAGGACTCAGTGCGATAACCACTCAAGGAACGTGCCAAAGTCCAGAGGGAAAATATGTCTTGAATAAACATACGGCTAAGCGCCGAATTTGTTTAAATCTGAAACACAAGAAGGTTAGTTACTTAGCGCATTAGCCGAGAACATGACAAGCAACCTTCCACCATGCAAACTCTATTTTGTTTATTTATCAACAATTTAGATGTATTCGGAAAACCCGGGGTGGCCGGGATAAGCGCACCCGATGCTCAAGCCGGCCGGGCGGGAAGGATGCGCTCCACCAGCGCGACCCAATAGCGGATTCCCAGGGGAATGATCTCGTCATTGAAGTCGAAATGCGGGTTGTGCAGCAGGCAGTTGCCATCGCCCAAGCCATTGCCGAGCCAGACGTAGCAACCCGGCTTCTCGCGCAGCAGGTAGGCGAAGTCTTCGGCGCCCATGCTGGGATTGAGATCGGCATGAACATTTGCTGCACCGAACAATTCTGCCGCGACTTCCTGACAGACGACCGTCTCCGCTGCCGAATTGATGGTCGGCGGATAGCCGGGCGCGATGCCGAGATCGATCGCCACCCCATACGCCGCGGCGATGCCGTCGCAGATACGTTTCATCCCGGCATTCATGAGCGCTTGCTGCGCCGCGCTGAAAGTGCGCAGCGTGCCGCCCAGGTGCGCCTCAGACGGCAGCACGTTATCGGTGCTGCCCGCATGGAAGCGCGTGATGGACAGCACCGTCGGTTCGACCGGCTCGGTGTTGCGGCTGGCCAGGGTTTGCAAGGCGGACACCAGCGCACTTGCCGCAACGATGGTGTCGGTGGCCAGGTGCGGCATGGCAGCATGGCCGCCGCGTCCCTTGACGACGATGTCGACACGGTCGGTACCGGCCATGATCGGGCCGGGCATCACGCCCATCTGCCCCACCGGCAAACCGGGCCAGTTATGCATACCAAATACCGCCTGCAGCGGAAATTTTTCGAACAGTCCCTGCTCCACCATCAGGCGGCCGCCGCCTTCGCTTTCCTCGGCCGGCTGAAAAATGAAATGCACAGAGCCATCGAAGCGTCCTTCGTCACGCAAGGCCGTGAGCGCCTCGGCCGCACCGAGCAGCATGGCCGTATGACCGTCGTGGCCGCAGGCATGCATAGTCCCGGGATGACGCGAACGGTGCTCGAACGCGTTGAGCTCGTCGATCGGCAAGGCGTCCATGTCAGCACGCAGGCCAATCGCACGCGTGCTGCTGCCGGCCTGCAGTGTGCCGACCACGCCGGTGCCGGCCAGGCCGCGATGCACCTGCAGGCCGAGCGCTGCCAGCTTGGCTGCGACGATGTCCGAAGTCCTTTGTTCCGCCAGACCCAGTTCGGGATGCGCATGCAGGTCGCGGCGCAAGGCTTTCGTGCGGGTATGCAGATCGACCATCAGGTCATCGAGTTTCATGTTGCCTCCAAAAACTTCACTGCCAACCAGCCGCCGGTGCAGGTGAATTAAACTGTAGCCATTTTGCCATAGCCAGGCAGTGCTCCCGTCATGGAAAAAATCGATAGCGTCGTGATCGGCGCCGGTGTCATCGGCCTCGCCGTCGCACGTTGCCTGGCGCAAACGGGACGCGAAATCCTGATCCTCGAAGCGGCGGAGAATTTCGGCAGCGGCATCAGTTCGCGCAATAGCGAAGTGATCCACGCCGGCCTCCATTACCCCGTCGATTCCCTCAAGACCCTTCTATGTGTTCGCGGTCGCGGGATGCTCTATGCCTATTGCGCCGAGCGCGGCATTGCGCATCGACGCTGCGGCAAGCTGATCGTCGCCGCCCATGCCGGCCAGCTCGACCGCCTCGATGCAATGGCTGCCCACGCCCGCAGTGCCGGCGTGGATGATCTCGAGCGCCTGGGCAGGAGCGAAGCACTACGGCTGGAGCCGGCCCTGGAATGCCTGGCGGCGTTGTATTCGCCCAGCACCGGCATCGTCGACAGCCATGCCCTGATGCTCGCGTTGCTCGGCGATGCGGAGCGTGCCGGCGCGGTCCTGGCCCTCAAGTCTCCGGTGCTCGGCGGCGAAGTCACGGCAACCGGCATTCTGCTCGAGATCGGCGGCAGCGAACCGGCGCAGCTGCTCGCCAACAACGTCTTCCTCTGTGCCGGCCTGGGTGCGCAACCGCTCGCACGCGCCTTGCGCGGCTTACCGCGGGAATCGGTGCCGCCGCTTTCCTATGCCAAGGGCAATTACTTTGCCTTGGCCGGCCGTGCACCGTTTTCGCATCTGATCTACCCGCTGCCCGAGGCCGCCGGCCTGGGCGTGCATCTCACCCTGGATCTGTCCGGACAGGCACGCTTCGGTCCCGATGTGGAATGGATAGAGCATATCGACTACCGGGTCGATCCACGCCGTTCCGACAGTTTCTATGCAGCCATCCGCAGCTATTGGCCGGCACTGCCTGATGCGGCATTGGTACCTGCGTATGCCGGCATCCGTCCCAAACCGAACGCCCCTGGCGCTGCGGCATGCGACTTCATGATCCAGGGCAAAGCCCGGCACGGCGTGGCCGGCCTGGTCTGCTGCTATGGCATCGAATCGCCCGGGCTGACTTCTGCGCTGGCGTTGGCGGATTACGCCGTCGCGCTATGCCAGGGAGGATAATATGCAGGCGGTTTGTCGCTAGCAGACCGGCTGGACGCAACCGAACAGGAAACCTCGCAGGAACCCTCGTGGATTAAGGATGAAATCATGAAATACCTCAAAGCGAAACTGCTCATCGCAACGCTTGCCCTCACGCTGGCAGGCACAGGCTGCGAAACGATCAACTATGAGTATCGGGCACCGGCCTCCGATGCGGGGCGCAAATGCGTGACCCAATGTTCCGGCATCAAGGAAACCTGCCGCGGCAATGAAATGCAGATCGCGCAGCGGGAAAAGGAAAGCTGCGAACGCACCAGCGACATCAAGTACAAGGCCTGCCTGTCGCATGCCCAGAACAAGGAGCAGATCCACGATTGCGACAAGGAGCGCAAGAACAAAACCTGCTGGGCGATGGACACGACTTATCGCTGCGATGACGACTATCGTTCCTGCTTTGTCAATTGCGGTGGCGTCATCATCGAAACCAAACAGTAACCCGGCCCATCCGACATGATCCGTACCCGTTTTGCTCCCAGCCCCACCGGCTACCTCCACATTGGCGGCGCGCGCACTGCGCTGTTCGCCTGGGCCTATGCCCGCCATCACCAGGGAACTTTCATCCTGCGCATCGAGGACACCGATGTGGCCCGCTCGACGCCCGCAGCGGTGCAGGCGATACTCGACGGCATGCAGTGGCTCGGCCTCGACCCCGACGAAGGGCCGTTCTACCAGATGCAGCGCATGGCGCGCTACAAGGAAGTCATCGCGCAAATGCTGGCCGCCGGAACCGCCTACCATTGCTACACCTCGCGCGAAGAACTCGACGCATTGCGCGCCGAACAGGAGGCGAACAAGCAGAAACCGCGCTATGACGGACGCTGGCGTCCGGGCGACCAACCCCTGCCCGCACCACCGGCCGGCATCCAGCCGGTGGTGCGGTTCCGCAACCCGGTTGACGGCGTGGTGGCGTGGGACGATCTGGTCAAGGGCCGCATCGAAATCGCCAACGCCGAATTGGACGATTTCATCATCGCCCGCGCCGATGGCACGCCCACCTACAATTTCTGCGTGGTGGTGGACGACTGGGATATGCGCATCAGCCACGTCATTCGCGGCGACGATCACGTCAACAACACGCCGCGCCAGATCAACGTGCTGCGCGCTCTGGGCGCGACCGTGCCGCTCTACGGGCATCTGCCGATGATCCTCGGCGACGACGGCCAGAAACTTTCAAAGCGCCACGGCGCGGTCAGCGTCATGCAATACGACACCGACGGCTATCTGCCCGAAGCAGTGCTCAACTACCTCGGGCGGCTGGGCTGGTCGCACGGCGACGAGGAGATATTTTCGCTGGAGCAGTTCTGCGCCTGGTTCGACTTCGATCATGTCACTTCCTCGGCGGCGCAATTCAATACCGAGAAGCTCAACTGGCTCAATGCGCATTACCTGAAGTCCGCCGATCCCGCCCGCCTGGCCGGAGAGGTGAGGCGCCGCCTGGCGGCGCAAGGCGTGGACGCTGATGCGGCGCACGCGCTGGAAAAAGCGGTCGCGCTCTACCAGGAACGGGTCGGCAATCTCAACGAGCTGGCCGATGCCGTCCATCCCTTCTGTGTTGCCGTGGAACCTCCCACCGAACTGCTGGCGCAGCACCTGACCCCGCTTGCGCGCAGCGCCCTGGCCAGCCTGCGCGACACGCTCGCGGGAGTGTCCGATTGGCAGGCTGCCCAGTTGGGGCAAGCGGTCAAGCAAACGCTCACCAGCCATTCGCTCAAAATGCCTCAGCTGGCCATTCCGCTGCGCGTGGTCCTGCTCGGCCAGGCCCAATCACCTTCGATCGATGCGGTACTCGAAACACTCGGGCGCGAGCGCGTGCTGGAGCGGTTGGAGCGCCTCCCCCAGCCCAGAGCGTAACAGCGAAGAACCCGCCGGGAACGGGTCGCAGAAAGGCTAGTGCCCGTCTTTGTTTCTAGGGTGCTAGTGCCCGCCTTTGTTTCTAGGGTGCTAGATTGCGGCACCCAGCGCTTTGGCGCGTGCGGCACTTTCCGGATCTGGTTGCATCGGCAGGTTCAACCAATTGCCAAGGTGTTCGCGCGTCAGCGCTTCCAAGGCGGCAATCCAGTCCGGGCGCTCGTTCAGGCAGGGAATGTAATGGAACACGCTGCCGCCCGCCTTTAGAAAAGCTGCGCGACACTCGATGGCGATCTCCTCCAAGGTTTCCAGGCAATCGCCGGCGAAGCCGGGGCAGATCACATCGACCTGGCGTGTTCCGCTGCGGGCCAGCTGTTCCAGGGTTGCCTGGGTGTAGGGTTGCAACCATTCGGCCCGGCCAAAGCGCGACTGAAAAGTCAGTTGCCATTGATCGGGCGCCAGCCCCAGGCTCTCGGCCAGCAACCGTCCTGTCTTTTGGCATTCGCAATGGTAGGGATCGCCGCGGTCAAGCGTGTAGCGCGGCAGACCGTGGAAGCTCATGATCAACTTCCCGGCCTTGCCCACGGCCGCCCAGTGTTCGCGCACGCTGGCCGCAAGCGCGGCGATGTAATCGGGACGATCATGATAACTGCGCACCAGGCGCAATTCGGGGACAGTGCGGCTGCGCTGTACCCAGGAGGCGACTGCGTCATACATGCTGGCCGTGGTACTGGCGGCATATTGCGGATAGAGCGGCACCACCAGAATGCGGGTGCAATTCTCCGCCTTGAGCCGGTCGAGCGCAGCATGGACCGAGGGCTGGCCGTAGCGCATCGCCCAGCGCACGACGATCTCCGGATGGCCGCCGGTCCCCAGCAAGCCTTGCAGCAGCTTAGCCTGCTTCTCGGTGTGAACCTTCAGCGGCGAACCTTCGGGGGTCCAGATCGCAGCATATTTCTCTGCCGACTTTCTCGGCCGGACATTCAGGATGATGCCCTTGAGAATCAGCCACCAGAGAGGCCGCGGGATTTCCACCACGCGCCGATCCCAGAGGAACTCGCCGAGATAGGGTCGCAAAGCGGCAGCAGTGGGCGCTTCCGGGGTACCCAGATTGACCAGCAACACGGCGGTTTTCGCTGCGCTGCCATGCACATGGGTGGGTTCTGCGGAAAAGCGCGACATCAGGTTTTCGACAAGGCGCTGGACAAGAGTTTGGCGGTGATGTCGACGATCGGGATCATGCGTTCGTAAGCCATGCGGGTCGGGCCGATTACACCGACAGAGCCGACGACACGGCCATCGACCTCGTAGGACGCCGCGATGACGCTGCACTCGTCGAGTTGCGCGATGCCCGATTCGCCACCGATGAAAATCTGCACGCCTTCGGCGCGGTTGCTGACGTCGAGCAATTGCGCCAGGCTGGTGCGCTGCTCGAACAAAGCGAACAGTTCACGCAAGCGCTTCATGTTGGAGGACAAGTCTTCGACCGCGAGCAGGTTGCGCTCGCCGCTGATCACATACTGGGCGGAAGTATCGGCGATCGCCTGGTCGCCGGCTTCAAGCGCGGCATTCATCAATTCCGTCATGTCGGTGCGCAGCTGGCGCAGCTCGTCGCGCACCCGGTTGCGCACCTGCGGGAAATCGAGACCGCTGCAATTCTGGTTGAGGTAGTTTGCCGCTTCGATCAGTTCGCTCTGGCTGTAGGTACGCTGTGGAAACAGGATGCGGTTCTGCACGTCGCCATTCTCGGTGACAATGATCAGGAGGATGCGTTTCTCCGACAGATTGATGAACTCAATCTGTCGGATGCGCGGCTGCTGGCGATGCGGCGCCACCACCACGCCGGCAAAATGGGTCAGCTGCGACAGCAGCAGCGAGGCCTGGTTGATGAGACGCTGCGGCTGGTCGGGCTGGATCGCCCCTTGCATCTCGCTGAGTTCGGACTGTCCGAGCGGACGCATGGTCAGCAGGGTGTCGACGAAAAGCCGGTAGCCACGCGGCGTCGGGATGCGTCCGGCCGAAGTATGAGGACTGGTGATGAAACCCAGTTCCTCGAGATCGGACATGACATTGCGTATCGTCGCGGGTGAAAGTTCGAGGCCGGAATGTCGCGACAAGGTGCGTGATCCAACCGGCTGACCTTCCGCGATATAGCGTTCGATCAGGGTTTTCAAGAGGGTTTGGGCGCGCTTGTCGAGCATGGTGTCTATTGTATTACCCCAGACCCAACTGCGGGCACTTGTACCCCAGACCCAACTGCGGGCACTTGTACCCCAGACCCAACTGCGGACACTTGTACCCCGGACCCAACTGCGGGCACTTGTACCCCAGACCCAACTGCGGGCACTTGTGGTTTAATTCACCCAACATGGAAAAGGAATTCCGCCGCATCGCCCTGATCGGTAAATACCAGAGCCCGGATGTCGCCGGTGCCCTCAAGAGCCTGGTCGACTTTCTGCTTGGACAGGAGCGGCAGTTGCTGGTTGAGGAAGGCACCGCACAATCGGTGGGAAACTACGGCTGCACCGTGGCAAACTATGAAGCGATTGGCCTGGAGGCCGATCTGGCGATCGTTCTCGGCGGCGACGGAACCATGCTGAATGCGGCACGCCGGCTGGCCGAATACGGCGTTCCCCTGGTCGGAGTAAACCGCGGCAGGCTTGGGTTCATGACGGATATTGCCAGCGACGGCATGCTCGCCAGCATCGCCGCCTTGCTGGAGGGCAAGTTCTCCACGGAACAGCGCTTTCTGCTTGATGCCGAGGTGCTGCGTGACGGGCAGCGGGTCTACGCCACGCTCGCGCTCAACGACGTGGTGGTAAACAAGGGCGAGATCGGCCGCATGATCGAAATGGAAGTCAAAGTCGATGGCGAGTTCATCTATGTGTTGCGCGCCGACGGCATGATCATCGCCACGCCGACGGGGTCCACCGCTTACGCCTTGTCGGCCAATGGCCCCATCCTGCATCCGGCGGTACCGGGCATTGCCCTGGTTCCTTTGTGTCCGCATGCGCTGTCGAACCGCCCGATCACACTGAGCGACCGCAGCCGCATCGAGATCGTGCTGATGCCGCAGCATGATGCCCGCATCCACTTCGACGGCCAGGCACACTACGATGCGCGTGCCGGCGACTGTGTCTGCATCACCCGCTCGCAGCGCTCCATCACGCTGCTCCATCCCCCGGGCTACAGCTACCTGTCCATGCTGCGCGAAAAGCTGCATTGGAGCGCCAGCCCGCGTCGTTGACAGGCAGCTGATCCGACCATGCTGCGCCGTCTTTACATCCGCGATTTCGTCATTGTCGACAGGCTCGAACTGGAATTCGAAGCCGGCTTCGGCGCGCTGACCGGCGAGACCGGCGCCGGCAAATCGATACTCATCGATGCGCTGTCGCTGGCGCTCGGCGCCCGTGCCGATGCCGGCATGATCCGCGCGGGCAGCGAGCGGGCGGAAGTGTCCGCCGAATTCGACCTGCCCGCCGATGGCGCGCTGGCAGCCTGGCTGCAAGACAATGATTTTGAGGCCGAGCAGACTTGCCTGCTGCGGCGTGTCATCGACAACGCCGGCCGTTCCCGCGCCTATCTGAATGGCATGCCGGCAACGCTCGGCCAGTTGCGCGCAGCGGCCGAATTTCTGGCCGACATCCACGGCCAGCACACACATCATTCTCTGCTGCGCGCGGAATCGCAGCGCGCCCTGCTCGACGCCCAGGCCGGCCTCACTGCGCAGGCGCGGGAAGTCGCGGAGAAATATCGCCTCTGGCAAAAACTCGCCCAAGCCTGCGCACATGCCGCACGCGATGCAGAAGCGACGGCGCGCGAACGCGAAACGCTGGAATGGCAAGTCGGGGAATTGCGCACTCTGGCCTTCGAACTCGTGCAATGGCAGGAGGACAACCAGGAGCAGCGCCGCCTCGCCCATGCGGCAAGCCTGATCGATGGCACTGCGGCCGCACTGGCGGTGCTTGACGATGGCGACACAGCCGTGGCACCGCAACTGGATCAAATGCTCGCGCGGCTGGGCGGACTGGCTGACTACGATGAGGCGCTCAGGGAACCGCTCGATCTATTGGCCAATGCGCAAATCCAGTTGCAGGAGGCGGGACATGCCTTGCGCCACTACCAAGGCAAGCTTGAGTTGGAGCCGCAGCGGCTCGCCGAACTGGAGAATCGCCTGGCGGCGGTGCTGGCCCTGGCACGCAAGCACCGCGTGGCGCCGGAGGAACTGCCGCAACAATTGGTACAGCTGCAGATGCGCCTCGACGAACTAAGCCTTTTTGCCGATGCCACGGCACTGGCCGAACGCGAGGCCAAAGCGCATGCAGATTATGCCGCGGCTGCCAAAATCTTGAGCACGGGTCGCGCCACCACCGCTGCAGCACTCGGCAAGGCGGTCACCGAGGCGATGCAGCAACTGGCGATGGCCGGCGGCAGTTTTGCGGTAGCTCTCGAGCCATTGCCCGATGGCGCCGCGCACGGGCTGGAGAATGTCGAATTCCTGGTTTCCGCGAATCCCGGCCAGCCCTTGCGTCCACTGGCAAAAGTGGCTTCGGGCGGCGAATTGTCACGCATCGGCCTGGCGATCCAGGTTATCGCCAGCCATTCATCACAGGTCCCGACGCTGATCTTCGACGAGGTCGACGCCGGCATCGGCGGCCGTGTCGCCGAAATCGTCGGGCGACTGCTGCACCAACTCGGCCAATACCGCCAAGTGCTATGCGTCACCCACCTGCCACAGGTGGCCGCCTGCGCCGAATGGCAATGGTCAGTGGCCAAGGAAGAACGGGGAGGCCGCACCTTCTCCCAAGTCTCGCCGCTCGACCGCGACCAGCGGGTCGACGAGATCGCCCGCATGCTGGGCGGCGTCAATATCACGCCAACCACGCGCAAGCACGCCGCCGAAATGCTCGGCGGCTAGTGCCCGCCGTTGTTTTCGGGGTACTGAACAGTTCTTACTTCTTGTTGGGGCAATCTGCCTTGATACAGTCGGCATAAAGATAGAGGGCGTGCTCGTTGACCACGAAGCCGCGCTCGCGCGCGATGGCGTTCTGCCGCTGTTCGATTTCCGCATCGTAAAACTCTTCGACCTTGCCGCACTGCAGGCAGACCAGATGGTCATGGTGGGTGCCTTCGTTGAGTTCGAAGACCGCCTTGCCCGAATCGAAGTAGTGCCGCTGCAGCAGTCCGGCTTGCTCGAACTGGGTCAGCACGCGGTACACCGTTGCCAGGCCGATATCGATGCCTTCCGCAATGAGATGGCGATAGACGTCTTCGGCAGCCATGTGGCGTCCCTGGTTCGCCTCGTTCTTGAGGAACAAATCGAGGATCTTCATGCGCGGCGCAGTCACTTTCAGGCCGCTGTTCTTCAGGTCGTATGAATTGCTCATGTTGCGTCAGAGCCTATTCGATGGGGAGAGCGACTCTTATGATATAGTTTTCGCCTGCGCTTGGATATTGCTTGCCTCCAGGCTGGTTTCCTTCCCTTTTCGACGACTCGGGCCGCTCATGAAGCGTTTAATTGTTCTGGCATTGTTTTCCCTTCTCGCTCTTGGCGGCTGCTCCAATTTGCCTGAGGTCACTTCCTGGTTGACCCCCTATAAAATCGATATCCGCCAGGGCAATTACGTCACCCAGGAAATGGTGGCGCAACTCAAGCTCGGCCAGAGCCGCGATCAGGTGCGCTTCGTCCTAGGCACCCCGCTGCTGACCGATGCCTTCCATGCCGACCGCTGGGATTATGTCTATCGGTTCCAGCCCGGCCATGGCGAGGTGCAGCAAAGACGCATGTCGCTCTATTTCGCTGATGGCAAGCTGGCGCGCATCGAGGGCGACGTGGTCGCCAATCCGCCTGCAACAGCCGGCAATCCGGCGGCGCAGACCAGTTCGCGGGTCATTGAAATCAGTTCGCCCCCTGCGGCCAAAGACCAGGGCAAGACCAAGCCGGAAGCGGACAAGGCCGCCCCGGCAAGCAAATAATGTCTTCCGCTCCAATGCGGATCGCCATTGCCGGCACCTCGGGCCGGATGGGCTTGGCGCTGGTCGAAGCATTGGCCAAGAGCGCTGACGCCCGGCTGACGGCTGCGCTTGAACAGCAAGGCAACGCCTGCCTCGGCCGGGATGCCGGCGAATTGATCGGCGTACCGAGCGGCGTTCGCATCAGCGCTGACATCGAAGGCGGGCTGGCGCAAGCCGATTGCCTGATCGATTTCACCCGTCCCGCAGGCACCTTGAATCACCTTGAAATATGCCGCCGCCTTGGCGTGTCTCTGGTGATCGGCACCACCGGTTTCGACACCGAAGGCAAACTCCTGATTCAGGATGCGGCGCGCGACATCCCGATCGTTTTTGCGCCCAACATGGCGGTCGGCGTGAATCTCGTGTTCCGCCTGCTCGATGTCGCGGCACGTGCGCTTTCCGATGGCTATGACGTTGAAATCATCGAGGCGCACCACCGCCACAAGGTCGACGCGCCCTCGGGCACCGCTCTGCGCATGGGTGAAGTGGTGGCCGCAGCGCTCGGCCGCGACTTGGCCGAGTGCGCCGTGTATGGACGCGAAGGACACACCGGCGAAAGACCCGCACCGCAAATCGGCTTTGCCACGGTGCGCGGCGGCGACATCGTCGGCGACCACACGGTGCTCTTCGCCGGCACCGGCGAACGCATCGAAATCACCCACAAGGCCGCCAGCCGCATGCCCTACGCCCTCGGCGCGCTGAGGGCCGCTCGCTACATGCAGGGGAAAACGCGCGGCCTCTTCGACATGCAGGACGTGCTGGGACTGCGCTGAGCCGGTAGAGGATTTATGCCGGGTCTCGCCCCGGCAATAGCGGCTCATTTGTCATCCGCCTTGCCTGCATCTGCCCTTCGGCGCTATAATTCGCCTGATCGACAAAGCGGGGTGGGCCAAGGCCAACCCCGCTTTGCACATCTAGTCTGGAAACGCTTCCAGCACCCTTTCAGGAGCCTCACCGTGAGCCAGTTTCCGCCCGCCATCCTTGCCCTCGCTGATGGCACGGTATTTCGCGGTTTGGGCATTGGCGCCAGCGGTGCCAGCGTCGGCGAAGTGGTGTTCAACACCGCCATGTCGGGCTATCAGGAAATTCTCACTGATCCTTCCTACTGCCGCCAGATCGTCACGCTCACCTATCCCCACATCGGCAATACCGGCGTCAATTGCGAGGACTGCGAAGCCGCAAAAGTCCATGCCGCCGGTCTGGTGATCCGCGACCTGCCGCTGCTGGCCTCCAATTTTCGCAGCCAGCAGACACTGGATGCCTACCTGCAGACCGAAAACACTGTCGCCATTGCCGGCATCGACACGCGCAAGCTGACGCGCATCCTGCGCGAGCGCGGCGCGCAGGCCGGTTGTCTGGCAAGCGGCACGGATCTGAATGAAGCCGCCGCGATCGCCAAGGCCAAAGCATTTGCCGGACTGGCTGGGATGGACCTGGCGAAAGTCGTCAGTACCGCAGCAGCCTACGCCTGGAACGAGGGGGAGTGGCAACTGGGCAAAGGTTATGTCACGCCCGATGCGGCGACCAGGCCCACGAAATTCCACGTGGTGGCCTACGACTTTGGCGTCAAACGTAACATCCTGCGCATGCTGGTCAGCCGCGCCTGCCGCCTCACCGTGGTGCCGGCGCAAACCCCGGCAACCGAAGTGATCGCACTCAATCCTGACGGCATATTCCTGTCCAACGGGCCGGGCGACCCCGAGCCCTGCACTTATGCCATCGCGGCGATCCGCGAATTTCTGGCGCGCGGCCTGCCCATCTTTGGCATCTGCCTCGGTCATCAACTGCTGGCCCTGGCTTCCGGCGCCAAAACGATCAAAATGAAGTTCGGCCATCACGGCGCCAACCATCCGGTCAAGGATCTCGACACCGGACAGGTTTTGATCACCAGCCAGAACCATGGCTTCGCCGTCGATCCCGACTCGCTGCCGGCCACCCTGCGGCCCACCCACGTATCGCTGTTCGACGGCAGCCTGCAAGGACTCGCGCGCACCGACCGGCCGGCTTTCTGCTTTCAGGGCCACCCTGAAGCCAGCCCGGGGCCGCACGATGTCGCCTACCTGTTCGGCCGCTTCGTCCAACTGATGCAGGAGCAAACGCAAATAAGGGCGGCCCATGCCTAAGCGCAGCGACATCCACAGCATCCTCATCATCGGCGCCGGCCCGATCATCATCGGCCAGGCCTGCGAATTCGACTATTCCGGCGCCCAGGCCTGCAAGGCGCTGCATGACGAAGGCTACAAGGTGATTCTGGTCAATTCCAATCCGGCGACGATCATGACCGACCCGGGCATGGCGGATGTCACCTACATCGAACCGATTACCTGGCAGGTGCTGGAAAACATCATCGCCAAGGAACGCCAGAATTGTCCTGGCGGGATGGCCCTGCTGCCGACCATGGGCGGGCAGACGGCGCTCAACTGCGCCCTCGATCTGGCCAAGCACGGCGTGCTGGAAAAATACGGGGTCGAAATGATCGGCGCCTCACGCGATGCCATCGACATGGCCGAGGACCGCGAGAAGTTCAAGCAGGCGATGACACGCATCGGTCTCGGCTCAGCCCGCTCGGCGATCGCCCACAGCATGGAAGAGGCGCAGCAAGTGCAGGCAGCGCTGGGCTTCCCGACCATCATCCGGCCCTCGTTCACCATGGGCGGCAGCGGCGGCGGCATTGCCTACAACCAGGAAGAGTTCATCGAAATCTGCAAGCGCGGTCTGGAAGCCTCGCCCACCAGCGAACTGCTCATCGAGGAATCCCTGCTCGGCTGGAAAGAGTTCGAGATGGAAGTGGTGCGCGACCGCAAGGACAACTGCATCATCGTCTGCTCGATCGAGAACCTGGATGCGATGGGCGTGCATACCGGCGATTCGATCACGGTGGCACCGGCGCAAACGCTGACCGACAAGGAATACCAGATCATGCGCAACGCCAGCATCGCGGTGCTGCGCGAGATCGGCGTCGATACCGGCGGCTCCAACGTGCAGTTCGCCATCAACCCCGCCGACGGCCGCATGATCGTCATCGAGATGAACCCGCGCGTCTCGCGCTCGTCGGCGCTGGCCTCGAAGGCCACCGGTTTCCCGATCGCCAAGATCGCCGCCAAGCTCGCCGTCGGCTACACCCTCGACGAACTCAAGAACGACATCACCGGCGGCGCCACGCCGGCATCGTTCGAGCCTTCCATCGATTATGTCGTGACCAAGGTGCCGCGCTTCGCTTTCGAGAAGTTCCCGCTCGCCAATGACCGTCTCACCACGCAAATGAAATCGGTGGGCGAAGTGATGGCGATCGGCCGCACATTCCAGGAGTCGCTGCAGAAAGCCCTGCGTGGCCTGGAAGTCAGCGTATACGGCCTCGACGAAGTGGAAGCCGAGCAGGAGGAGATCGAGCGCGAGCTGGGCAATCCCGGCCCGGAGCGTATCTGGTATCTGGGCCAGGCCTTCCGCAGCGGCATTGCATTCGCAGAAATCCAGCAACTGACCAAGATCGATCCCTGGTTCCTGGTGCAGATCGAGGATCTCGTCGCCAGCGAGCAGGCGCTTGCCGGTCGCGCCCTGCAGGATATCGACAGCGCGGCAATGCGCCAACTCAAGCGCAAGGGCTTTTCCGACCGGCGCCTGGCGAAACTGCTGGGCAGCTCGGAAGAAGCCGTGCGACGCCAGCGCCATGCCTTCGGCATCCGCCCGGTATACAAGCGCGTCGACACCTGCGCCGCGGAATTCGCCACCTCCACCGCCTACATGTATTCGAGCTATGAGGACGAATGCGAGGCGCAGCCGACCACGCGCAAAAAAATCATGGTGCTCGGCGGCGGCCCCAACCGCATCGGCCAGGGCATCGAATTCGACTATTGCTGCGTGCATGCGGCGCTGGCAATGCGCGAGGACGGTTTTGAGACCATCATGGTCAACTGCAACCCGGAAACCGTGTCGACCGATTACGACACGTCAGACCGGCTGTATTTCGAGCCGGTGACGCTGGAAGATGTGCTGGAAATCGTCCATGTCGAGCAACCCACAGGCGTCATCGTCCAGTTCGGCGGCCAGACGCCGCTGAAGCGCGCCCGGGAACTCGAAGCCAATGGCGTGCCGATCATCGGCACCAGTCCGGACATGATCGATGCCGCCGAGGACCGCGAGCGTTTCCAGCAACTGATTCACAGCCTGGGTCTCAAGCAGCCGCCGAACCGCACCGCGCGCACGCCGGAAGAGGCGATTCGCCTGGCGGAAGAAATCGGCTATCCGCTGGTGGTCCGGCCGAGCTATGTGCTGGGTGGACGCGCCATGGAAATCGTGCATGAGCAGAAAGACCTGGAGCGCTACATGCGCGAGGCCGTCAAGGTTTCCTTCGACTCGCCGGTGCTGCTCGACCGCTTCCTCAACGACGCCACCGAGGTCGATGTCGATGCCCTATCGGATGGCAAGCAGGTCATCATCGGCGGCATCATGGAACACATCGAGCAGGCGGGGGTACATTCGGGCGATTCAGCCTGTTCGCTGCCGCCCCATTCGCTGAGCGTGGCAATCCAGGACGAAATGCGCCGGCAGACAAAAATGATGGCTCAAGGCTTGAGCGTGATCGGCTTGATGAACGTGCAGTTCGCCATCCAGAATACCGCAGCCGGGGAGGTGGTCTACGTGCTCGAAGTCAATCCGCGCGCTTCACGCACCGTGCCCTTCGTCTCCAAGGCCACCGGTCTGCCGCTGGCGAAAATCGCCGCACGTTGCATGGCCGGACGCAGCCTGGCCGATCAGGGCGTCAGCGGCGAAGTCATCCCGCCCTACTATTCGGTCAAGGAGGCAGTCTTCCCCTTCATCAAATTCCCCGGCGTCGATACCATACTCGGACCGGAGATGAAATCGACCGGCGAAGTCATGGGCGTCGGACGCAGTTTCGCCGAGGCTTTCGTCAAGAGCCAGCTCGCCGCCGGCACCAAGCTGCCGAGCAGCGGCAAGGCATTCATCAGCGTCAAGCCGGCCGACAAGCAGAAAGCGGTCGAAGTAGCGCGCGAACTCGCGGAAATCGGTTTCACCCTGGTCGCGACGCGCGGTACGGCGGCGGCGATCGCGGCGGCAGGCATCGCGGTAACGGCAGTCAACAAAGTCGCCGAAGGCCGCCCGCACATCGTCGACATGATCAAGAACAACGAAATCAGCTTCATCGTCAACACCGTCGAGGAAAAACGCTCGGCCATCAACGATTCCCGCTCCATCCGCACCAGCGCCCTGGCGGCGCGGGTCACCCTCTACACCACCGTCGAAGGCGCACGCGCCGCCTGCGCCGGCATGCGTCACCTGGACGTGCTCGAGACTTACGCACTGCAGACGCTGCATGCGGAACTTGGGCAAGGGGTGAACCGTTCATGAGCAAATTTCCCATCACCCTGCAGGGCGCGGAATTGCTGCGGGCCGAACTGCAGCGCCTCAAGACCGTCGACCGCCCGAGCGTGATTGCCGCCATCGCCGAGGCACGCTCTCACGGCGACCTGTCGGAGAACGCCGAATACGATGCCGCCAAGGAACGCCAAGGCTTCATCGAATGGCGCATCAAGGAAGTCGAGGGCAAGCTCGGCAATGCGCAGATCATCGACCCGAAGCTGCTCGACGCCGACGGCCGGGTGGTCTTCGGCGCGACGGTGGATCTGGAGGATCTAGAGGAAGGCAAGGCGGTCACTTATCAAATCGTCGGCGACGACGAAGCCGACATCAAGGCCGGCAAGGTCTCGATCAATTCGCCCATCGCCCGCGCACTGATTGGCAAATATGCCGGCGACGTCGCCGAGGTGCAGACACCGGGTGGCCTGCGCGAGTACGAAGTGCTCGACGTCAAATATATTTAGCGCCCGGCATGGCTAAGCTGGCCGAAGCGCTCTATTCGATTGTCATCACGTTGTGGGTCGGCGCGCTGTTCGCGATCGGCTACCTGGCTGCACCAACATTGTTCGCAGGGCTGTCGGATCGATCTCTGGCCGGCAATCTCGCCGGGGAAATGTTCACCTGGGTGGCCTGGCTGGGCTTCGCCTGTGCGGCCTATCTGCTGCTGTTCCTGATCAAGCGGCGCGGCTTGCGCGCACTCAAATCCTCGATCTTCTGGCTGGTCCTGGCGATGCTCGGACTGACCGGCGCCGGCTACTTCGGCATACAGCCGCTGCTGGCACAGTTGAAGGCCGACGCGCTGCCGCGCCAGGTCATGGAAAGCGCGCTGCGCGACCGCTTCGCCACCTGGCACGGTGTCTCCAGCGGGCTGTATCTGATCGAGAGCCTGCTTGGACTCTGGCTGGTAATCTGGCAGGAGCGCGGCAAAAGACAGTAGATGAAGTCAGGTCCGCGTCGGACGGCGCGGCTTGCCCAGAACGATTTTTCGGGAGCGCGCCGCCTTGTCGGTCTTTGCGGCGGCAGCCTTCTTGGAAAGTACCGGCGCCGCCCGGCGGCGCGGAACTGCCGGGGACGGCTCCGCGACAGCAGGCTTTTCGCGCCAGACTACCAGTAGGTTGCCGATGTGCTGCACCGGCGCCGCATTAAGCATTGTGCACACCTCGGCAAGCAGGGTTTCACGCTGCTCGCGCTCGTGGCCATAAACTCGAATCTTGATGAGTTCATGGGCCGCCAGGCAACGCTCGATTTCAGCCAGCACGGTGTCGCTCAAGCCTTTCTGGCTGATGCTGACGACGGGCTTGAGCGGATGGGCGAGTGCGCGCAAACTGCGGCGCTGGCCGGATGTAATGTCGGTAATGGAATCATTCATGGGGGCATTGTAACCGCTTGAAGAAGCACAAGACCAACAAGGCATGGATCCACGAGCATGTCACCGATCCCTACGTGCAGCGCGCGAAGGCGGAAGGTTGGCGTTCGCGTGCAGCGTTCAAGCTGATCGAACTCGATGAGAAAGAGCATTTGCTCAAGCCCGGCATGACAGTGGTCGATCTCGGCGCCGCCCCGGGTAGCTGGTCGCAGTATGCGGTGCGCCGCATCCAGCCGGGCGGCAGCCTGCTGGCATTGGACCTCCTCGAGATGCAGGCGCTCGATGGCGTCACTTTTGTCCAGGGCGATTTTCGCGAGCAGGCCGTGCTGGAGCAATTCGAGGCTGCGCTCGGCGGGCGAACGGTGGACCTTGTTTTGTCGGACATGGCCCCCAATATGTCAGGCATCCAGATGACCGACCAGGCCAGGGTGATGGATCTGGCCGAATTGACCCTGGCCTTTGCCGCAGATCACCTGAAAGCGGGCGGCGACATGCTGGTCAAGGTGTTCCAAGGCGCGGGATACATGGAGTTGCGTGAAGCCATGCGACAAATCTTCGAAGTCATTCTGGTGCGCAAGCCGAGCGCATCGCGTGGGCGCAGTGCCGAAACTTTTTTGCTGGGACGCAAGAAACGGTCAACAGGTATGCAATAAGTCCGCTCCGGCGTTTGCGCCGCAGCACAATCGGCTCTAGAATCAGCCAAATCATGTTTCGACCTGCGGGTCGAAGGAGACAAGCTTGAACAATCTGTTTAAAAACCTGGCGATCTGGCTGGTCATCGGCATTGTGCTGATGACCGTGTTCAACCAGTTCAGCTCGCGTCAGACCGCGCAGACCACCATGGATTATTCCCAGTTCCTCGATGAGGTCAGACTGGGCCACATTACCAAGGTGGTGATCCAGGGCCGTACGCTTGACGCCACCACCACCGATGGCAAGAAGATCATCGCCTATGCACCACCCGATTTGTGGATGGTCAGCGACCTGCTCAAGTACAACGTCAAGGTCGTCGCCAAGGCCGAAGAAGAACAGTCCTTCCTCATGAACTTGTTCATTTCGTGGTTCCCGATGCTGCTCCTGATCGGCGTCTGGATTTTCTTCATGCGCCAGATGCAGGGGGGCGGCAAGGGCGGCGCTTTCTCATTCGGCAAGAGCAAGGCGCGCCTGATGGATGAATCCTCCAACACCATCACCTTTGCCGATGTGGCCGGTTGCGACGAAGCCAAGGAGGATGTCTCGGAAATCGTCGACTTCCTGCGCGACCCCTCCAAATTCCAGAAACTCGGCGGACGGATTCCGCGCGGCGTGCTCATGGTCGGCTCGCCCGGCACCGGCAAGACTCTGCTGGCCAAGGCAATCGCCGGCGAAGCCAAAGTGCCGTTCTTTTCCATCTCGGGTTCCGATTTCGTCGAGATGTTCGTCGGCGTCGGTGCGGCGCGTGTGCGCGACATGTTCGAGAATGCCAAGAAACAGGCACCCTGCATCGTCTTCATCGATGAAATCGACGCGGTCGGCCGCCAGCGTGGCGCCGGCCTGGGCGGCGGCAACGACGAGCGTGAGCAGACGTTGAACCAGCTGCTGGTCGAAATGGACGGTTTCGAAGGCACTTCCGGCGTCATTGTCATTGCCGCCACCAACCGCCCCGATGTACTCGACCCCGCGCTGTTGCGGCCGGGCCGCTTCGACCGCCAGGTGGTGGTACCACTGCCGGACATCCGCGGCCGCGAGCAGATTTTGATGGTGCATATGCGCAAGGTGCCCATCGCACCGGACGTCAAGGCCGACATCATCGCGCGCGGCACACCAGGTTTCTCGGGCGCCGACCTGGCCAACCTGGTGAACGAATCGGCGCTGTTTGCCGCACGTCAGAACAAGCGGCTGGTCGACATGGACGACTTCGAACAGGCCAAGGACAAGATCATCATGGGCTCGGCACGCCGCACCATGGTGATGCCCGAGGAGGAACGCAGGAACACCGCCTATCACGAGTCCGGCCACGTTGTCGTCGCCAAGCTGATGACCAAGACCGATCCGGTGCACAAAGTCACCATCATCCCGCGCGGCCGTGCCCTCGGCGTGACCATGCAACTGCCGGAAGAGGACCGCTACAGCCAGGACAAGGAGCGCCTGCTGCAGACCATCGCCGTGCTGTTCGGCGGGCGCATTGCCGAAGAGATCTTCATGCATCAGATGACTACCGGCGCCTCCAACGATTTCGAACGCGCCACCGGCATTGCCCGACGCATGGTGACCCAGTGGGGCATGACGGACGCCCTGGGCCCGATGGTGTATGGCGAGAATGAAGGCGAGGTATTCCTCGGCCGCTCTGTCACTACCCACAAGAATGTCTCGGAAGCAACCATGCAGCAGGTCGATGCCGAAATTCGCCGCATCATCGATCAGCAGTACGGCGTCGCCCGCAAGCTCATAGAGGACAACAGCGACAAGATCGAGATCATGGCGAAAGCCCTGCTCGAGTGGGAAACCCTCGATGCCGACCAGATCAGCGACATCATGGCCGGCAATCCGCCGCGCGCGCCCAAGCCCAGCGCACCGCCACCGCAGCCGACCTCCCCCGACAGTTCACCCGGGGCAGCGCCCAGCGCCCCGGCCCCGGCCTGACGACCACTCCCCAAAGGCCGCGCACGCGCGGCCTTTTCACATGTCCCAGCACTTGCATTGCGGCCGCTTCGATCTGAGCCTGAAGCGGCCGTTGATCATGGGCATCATCAACTTGACCGACGACTCCTTCTCGGGCGACGGTCTGCGCGGCGACACCCAACGCGCCATAGATCACGGCTTGCGGCTGGTGCAGGCAGGTGCAGACATTCTCGATCTCGGTGCCGAATCTTCGCGCCCCGGTGCAACGGCAATCGATGCCCAACAGGAACTCGATCGATTGCTGCCGGTGCTGGCGGGCCTGCGCGATTGCGGCGTACCGCTATCTGTGGATACACAAAAAGCCGAAGTAATGCGCAGTGTGCTTTCGGCCGGCGCCGACATGATCAATGACATTACCGCGCTACAAGCGCCACAAGCTTTGGAGGCCGTGGCCGCAAGCCCGGCGGCAGTCTGCCTGATGCACATGCAAGGCGAACCGCAAGGCATGCAGCAAGCCCCGAGCTACGACGATGTCATTGCCGAGGTGCGAGCGTTCCTCTGCACCAGGGCGCAGGCCGCCCGGAATGCAGGTATCGCGACCGAGCGTATCGTGCTTGATCCCGGCTTCGGTTTCGGCAAGACCCTCGAACATAACCTGGCCCTGCTGCGCAATCTGGCCGAGTTCTGCGAAACCGGCTTTCCCTTGCTGGTAGGCTTGTCGCGCAAGTCCATGTTAGGCTTGATCACTGGTCGGCCGGCCGAGGCGCGGCTGCCGGCCGGCATCGCCGCTGGACTCATGGCCATGCAGCGCGGCGCCAGGATCGTGCGGGTGCATGATGTTGAGGCATGGCGCGACGTCATTGCAGTTTGGAACGCAGTGGAGGAAGTCTGAAATGGGACGAAAGTATTTCGGCACAGACGGAATACGCGGGCGGGTCGGCGAGATGCCGATCACGCCGGAGTTTGTATTGCGCCTTGGCTATGCCGCCGGCACCACGCTGGCGGCGCGCGAGCATTCGGGAAACCCGGCGCACGAAGCCGAACGTCCGGCGGTACTGATCGGCAAGGACACGCGCATCTCCGGTTACATGCTCGAAGCGGCGCTGGAGTCCGGCTTTGCCGCCGCCGGCGTGGATGTCATGCTGTGCGGACCGATGCCGACACCGGCCATTGCCTACCTGACCCGCGCCCTGCGCCTGCAGGCCGGCGTGGTGATTTCCGCCTCGCACAATCCTTACCAGGACAATGGCATCAAGTTTTTTTCCGCCCAGGGCGCCAAGTTGCCCGACCATGTCGAGGCCGAGATCGAGGTGCGCCTCGAACAGCCGATGGGCTGCATGGACTCGCTGCATCTGGGCAAGGCGCGCCGCGTTGACGATGCCGCGGGGCGCTACATCGAATTCTGCAAGAGCACTTTCCCCAACGAACTCGACCTGCGCGGCCTCAAGATCGTCGTCGATTGCGCCCATGGCGCGGCCTACCACATCGCCCCGAGCGTGTTCCATGAATTGGGTGCAGACGTCATTGCGGTGGGTGCGGCGCCGAACGGCCTCAACATCAACTCCGGGGTCGGCGCCACGACGCCGCAGCATTTGTCGCGCAGTGTCGTCGAACAGCGTGCCGACCTCGGCATCGCGCTCGACGGCGACGCCGACCGGCTGCTCATGGCCGACAACACCGGCAAGCTTTTCGACGGCGATCAACTACTCTACATCATTGCCCGTCAGCGCGCCGCATCGAGCATTCCGCCCAAACTCGCGGGTGTGGTCGGCACGCTGATGAGCAATCTCGGCTTCGAACACGCATTGGGCCGCCTCCAGCTTCCCTTTGCGCGCGCCCAGGTCGGCGACCGCCATGTGCTCGAACTCATGCAGCAACGCGGCTGGCTGCTGGGCGGCGAGAATTCCGGACACATCATCTGCCTCGACAAGCACACCACCGGCGATGGCATCGTGGCTGCACTGCAGGTGCTCGCAGTATTGCGCAAGCAAGGCGTGACACTCGCCGAAGCTTGCGCCGATGTACGGATGTACCCACAACTACTGATCAATGTGTCGATGCCATCAGGCTTCGACTGGCGCAACGCCTCAGGCATCAGTGTTGCCCAGGAAGCAGCCGAGAGAGCGCTGGCGAATCGTGGCCGGGTGCTGCTACGGCCTTCCGGAACCGAGCCGCTGTTGCGAATCATGGTTGAAGGTGAGGACGGCAACGAAGTAGCCTTGTGGTCCCACACAATTGCCGATGCGGTGCGCAAGGCAATCGCTCAGGAATAAGGCTGCCCTAACTGAGCCAGGCCACTACATCGCAGCCACGACGCGGTCGCCCATCTCCGAACATGAAACTTTCTGTTTGCCGGCCTCGAAAATATCCGCCGTGCGATAACCGGCAGCAAGCACCTTCTTCACCGCACCCTCGATGCGGCCGGCAGCCTGCTCGTTGTTGAAGGTGTAGCGCAGCATCATCGCCGCCGAAAGAATTGTGGCAAGCGGATTGGCGAGATTCTTGCCGGCGATGTCGGGCGCCGAACCATGGCAGGGTTCGTACATGCCCTTGTTGTTGGCATCGAGCGATGCGGAGGGCAGCATGCCTATGGAACCGGTCAACATCGACGCCTCGTCCGACAGGATGTCGCCGAACATATTGCCGGTGACCATCACGTCGAATTGTTTCGGGTTGCGCACCAGTTGCATGGCGGCGTTATCGACCAGCATATGGCTGAGTTCAACATCGGGATACTCTGCTGCAAGCTCTATGATTACGTCGCGCCAGAGCTGTGTGGTTTCCAGCACATTCATCTTGTCGACCGAGCAGAGCTTCTTGCTGCGCTTCTGGGCCGCCTTGAAGGCGACACGGCCAATGCGGCGGATTTCGGCTTCGTTGTAGATCATGGTATTGCGGCCGACACGCTGACCGTCTTCGACGGAGATGCCGCGCGGCTCGCCGAAGTAGATGTCGCCGGTCAGCTCACGCACGATCATGATATCCAGGCCGGCAACGACTTCCGGCTTCAAGGACGATGCGTTGGCGAGTTCCGCATAGAGAATCGCCGGACGCAGGTTGGCGAACAGGTTCAGATCCTTGCGGATACCGAGCAGGCCACGTTCCGGGCGCTGCGGGCGCGGTAACACGTCCCACTTTGGACCGCCGACGGCGCCCAGCAGCACGGCGTCGGCGTCACGCGCGATCTGTTGCGTGGCTTCCGGGTACGGCGAACCTGTGGCATCGACCGCACAGCCGCCGAGAAGCGCTTCCTCGGTTTCTATTTTCATGCCTTCTGACTTGAACACGTCCAGCACGCGCAGCGCCTGCGCGATGATTTCAACACCGATGCCGTCACCCGGCAAAACCGCAATTTTCATTTCTTCGTTCCTTTTCAGTTGAACAGCCAGGGTTGTGCCGCGCGGTGCTTCTGTTCGAAGGCCTTGATCGCATCGGCGTGCTGCAGGGTCAGGCCGATCTCGTCAAGCCCGTTCATCAGGCAATGCTTGCGGTGCGGTGTGATGTCGAAACGGAACCACTCGCCAGCGGGATTGCGTACGGTCTGCGTTTCCAGATCGACTCTCAGGCGATAGCCCGGCGTGGCGAAACATTCGCGGAACAACTGGGCGACGATGTCGGCCGAGGCGACGATCGGCAGGATGCCGTTCTTGAAGCAGTTGGAGAAAAAAATATCCGCGAACGACGGCGCGATAATGACCCGGAAGCCATAGTCTTCAATGGCCCAGGGCGCATGCTCGCGGCTTGAGCCGCAGCCGAAATTGTCGCGTGCCAGCAGCACCTCGGAGTTCTTGTAGCGTAGCTGGTTGAGCACGAAATCCTTGTTGAGCGGGCGATGGCTGCAATCCATGTCCGGTTCGCCGTGGTCGGTATAGCGCCACTCGTCGAAGAGGAAGGGGCCGAAGCCGGAGCGCTTGATCGATTTGAGGAACTGCTTGGGGATGATCGCGTCGGTGTCGACATTGGCGCGATCGAGCGGGCAAACCAGCCCATTGAGTTGCGTAAAAGCTTTCATGGTCTCATTCCTTGTTCAGAGCAGCGTGCGTACATCGACGAAATGACCGGCGATCGCGGCGGCCGCTGCCATTTCCGGGCTCACCAGGTGGGTTCGTCCGCCCGGGCCCTGGCGGCCTTCGAAATTCCGGTTGGAGGTTGACGCGCAGCGCTCGCCGGCGGGCAGACGGTCGGCATTCATGGCCAGGCACATCGAACAGCCAGGTTCGCGCCACTCGAAACCGGCGGCGATGAAAATCTTGTCCAGCCCTTCCGCCTCGGCCTGGCGCTTGACCACGCCGGAGCCCGGCACGATCAGCACCTGATTGACGTTGGCGGCCTTTTTCTTGCCCTGGGCAATCTTCGCCGCGGCACGCAAGTCCTCGATGCGCGAATTGGTGCAGGAACCGATGAAGACCTTGTCGATGCGGATCGACTCGATCGGCATGTCGGCGGTCAGCCCCATGTAGGTGAGCGCGCGCTCGATGCCGGCACGCTTGACTGGATCTGCCTCCTTGGCCGGGTTGGGCACACGGTCGCTGATCGCGAGCACCTGCTCGGGTGAAGTACCCCAGGTCACTTGCGGGAAAATCTCGTCGGCCTTGAGTTCGACGACGCTGTCGAACACGGCGTCGGCGTCGGTTTTCAAGGTATTCCAGTACGCCACCGCCTTGTCCCAGTCCGCACCCTTGGGGGCATAGGTACGTCCTTTCAGATAGGCCGCCGTCTTCTCGTCCGGCGCGATCAAACCCGCCCGTGCACCGGCTTCGATGGCCATGTTGCAGACGGTCATGCGGCCTTCCATCGACAAGGCGCTGATGGCGGAGCCGCTGAACTCGATGGCGCAACCCGTACCGCCGGCTGTGCCGATCTTGCCGATCACCGCCAACGCCAGATCCTTGGCGGTCACGCCCTTGCCCACCTGGCCGTCGATCCTGACCAGCATGCGCCTGGATTTCTTGGCGATCAGGGTTTGCGTGGCCAGCACATGCTCCACCTCGGAAGTGCCGATGCCATGCGCCAGCGCGCCGAATGCGCCATGCGTCGAGGTGTGGCTGTCGCCGCATACCACGGTCATGCCGGGCAGCGTGGTGCCGTTCTCCGGACCGATCACATGGATGATGCCCTGGTTCGCATGCTTGAACGGGAAATACACCAGCGCGCCGAACTCCTTGATGTTGGCATCGAGGGTTTCCACCTGCAGGCGCGAGACCGGATCCTGGATGCCCTTGTCCCAGTCGTTGGTGGGCGTGTTGTGATCCGGCACCGCCACCATCGAAGTATTGCGCCACGGCTTGCGGCCGGACAAGCGCATGCCTTCGAAGGCTTGCGGGCTGGTCACTTCATGCAGCAGGTGGCGATCGATATAGAGCAAGCAGGTGCCGTCGCTTTCCTCGCGCACGACATGCGACTCCCAGAGTTTGTCATACAGTGTTTTGCCGGCCATGGTGACTCCTTGAATAGTGCCTCGCCGCACTCATTGGCGTGAGGTTGGGATCATGCTAGCGCGACTTTGATACCGGAACAAGACTAGCAGTTATACTAGGACCCATACTAATACCCAACAGCATGCTGCCATGGATACCCGCCGCAAGGAACTCGGTGAATTTCTCCAGGCGCTGCGTAGTCGCGCTGACCCGACAGCCTCCGGCTTTCCGGCCGGCAAGCGCCGCCGCACGCAAGGTTTGCGCCGCGAGGAAGTGGCGCAACTGGCCGGAATCAGCCCCACCTGGTACACCTGGATCGAGCAAGGCCGCCAGGTCAATGTTTCCGCCGAGGTGCTCGACCGGCTGGCGCAAGCCCTGCGGCTCAACCGCAGCGAGCGTGCCTACCTGTTTGAAATGGCTGGCCGACACGACCCGCACGCTGCTCACGCCGAGGAAGATAGCGCGCCGGCAGCCCTCACCGGCTTGCTCGCCGACATCGCGATCCCGGCCTACATCATGGGTCGGAGCTGGGATCTGCTGGCCTGGAACCGTCCGGCCGCCAAGCTGTTCGCCGGCTGGCTGGACAAGCCCTTATCGGCTTCGGCACCGCGACCCAACATGCTGCGTTTCGTTTTCCTGATGCCGCAAGCCCGGCAATTCGTGGTGGATTGGGAGACTCGCGCGCGCCGCATCGCTGCGGAATTCCGCGCCGACTGCCGCAGCCGCCTTGAGGAGCCAGCCTTGCAGCGCCTGATCGGGGAACTGGCCCAGGCCAGCCCGGATTTTGCGCGCTACTGGAAACAGCATGATGTCCTGGAACGCCAGGGTGGGCAGCGCGCCTTCAACCATCCGCTGCGCGGCCTGATCACCTGCCAGCAGGTCACGCTGCGGCCGGTAGAGCAGGAGCAATTGAAGCTGGTGCTGCTTAAACCCAGCACCTAAGCGCGCGATGCCGGACGCAAGGGCCGGGAATCACGCCTGCCGTTCCTGTTCTCGCACCAGCTTGTATTCGATCGCATCGACCAGGGCGCGATAGGAGGCATCAATGACGTCCGTCGAAACGCCGATGGTGGTCCAGTATTCGCGATGGTCGGTGGATTCGATGAGCACCCGCACCTTCGCCGCAGAAGCCTTGTCCGAGTCGAGAACGCGCACCTTGTAGTCGGTCAGCTTGATCTCCTTGATCGCCGGGTAGAAGCGCTCAAGCGCCTTGCGCACGGCATTGTCGAGCGCATTCACCGGTCCGTCGCCCTCGGCGGCGGTGATTTCTTCCTGGTCGCCGACGCTGATCTTGATCATGGCCGAGGAATTCACGCCGTTGACGGAGGGCTCGTTGACGATCACCTTGAACTCCTTGAGTTCGAAGAACGGCTGGTACTTGCCGAGCAGCTTGCGCACCACCAGTTCGAAGGAGCTTTCCGCGGTTTCGAATTGATAGCCCTCGTGCTCGAGTTCCTTGAGGCGGTCAACCACCTTCTGGGTTTCCGGCGAATCCTTGGTCAGCGCCGGCTCGATGGCGTTGATGCGCGCCAGCAGGGTGCTGCGCCCGGCGACCTCGGACATCAGGATGCGGCGGCTGTTGCCCACCTGTTCCGGGTTGATGTGCTCGTAGGAAATCGGATTCTTCTGCACGGCGTCGATGTGCATGCCGCCCTTGTGGGCGAAAGCGTCGTTGCCGACATAGGGCGCCTTCTCGCTGTGCGGCATGTTGGCGATCTCGCTGACAAAGCGTGCTGTCGACGTCAGATGCACCATGCGCTCCGGCGGGATGCACTCGAAACCGAGCTTGAGCTGCAGGTTGGGAATGATCGAACACAGGTTGGCATTGCCGCAGCGTTCGCCAATGCCGTTGATGGTGCCCTGCACATGAGTGGCGCCGGCCTGCACCGCCATCAGCGAATTGGCCACCGCGACTTCGCCGTCATTGTGGCAATGGATGCCGATGGCCGCAGAGAAACGTCCGGCGACCTGGGCGGTGATGTCGAAGATTTCTTGCGGGAAAGCACCGCCATTGGTGTCACAGAGGCACAGGCAATCCGCACCGGCATCGGCCGCCGCGCTCAACACTTGCAGCGCATAGTCCGGATTGGCCTTGTAGCCGTCGAAAAAATGCTCGGCATCAAAAACCACTTCCTTGCCCTGCTGTTTGAGATAGCGGATGGTGTCGCCGACCATGGCCAGGTTCTCTTCGAGACTGGTGCGCAGGATGTGGCTGACCTGGTAATCCCAGCTCTTGCCGAATATGGCAATGGCATCGGTGCCGGCCTTGAGCAGCGACTGGACATTGCTGTCCTGGGCGACGGGAATGCCTACCTTGCGGGTACTGCCGAAGGCGATGATCCTGGCGCTGTTGAGCTTGAGGGCGCTGACCCGCGTAAAAAACTCGAGGTCCTTGGGGTTCGAGCCGGGATTGCCGGCCTCAATATAACGGACACCCAGATCGTCGAGCCGCTCGACGATCTTGATCTTGTCCTCGACCGAGTACGAAATTCCCTGGGCCTGCGCACCGTCGCGCAGGGTCGAATCGTAGATGTCAATTTTTCTGGTCATGGCGTTTTCCTGCTGTTGCAGTGCGTTCTCGTCGATACTGCGGCTATTTTACAGATAACCAAGCAGCAGCCACTGCCGACCCCATGATTGCCTATGTTGTTTTAGGGCTCACGGGATGAACGCCTCCACTCGACCTTAACTTTGGCGGCTCTCACAGCCGCTTCTGCTGACGCAATTCGCGCATTAGTTCCACGCCGGCATTCGCCAAATCTTGGCCGGGGTTGGTACGGCAATAGTTGTCCAGCCACAAGAAAATCGAATCATTGTCGGTCCCTTTGAGCAAATTCTTGCCCGACTCCTCGGCACGCCCGGAAAGATAGCCGAGAAACCAGTTCTTGCTGACGAGCAGCGGCACCTTGTTCATCTCGGTTGCACTCTTCGCATAACGGGCTTGCTCCTGCCATTCATGGCAGGAGCGTGCGCCGCGAATTTCCACAGGCGCTGCGCTGGAGTTCGCCGCCAGCAGGACACCCATCAGAGTAATCACCAGCCTGGTCATTTTGCCGCTCGCTTGCCTTTCTGCAGTTCTGCAGCCAGAACACCGGCGCCACTGACCAGATCCCTGAGGGGATTGGCCTGGCAGTATTTGTCCATCCAGCCGTTAAACGCGGCATTGTCCACGCCGGTCAGAAAGTCCTTGCCGCTACCCGCTGCCAGACCTGCCATGAAGCCCTGCAACCAGTAAGCATTGCCCAAGGCCAGCGTATCCGACTTTTCCCGGTGGGCAACCCATTCGCCGCACGAAGGTGCCCCAAATTCGGCTGCCGTCACAACAGCAGCAGCGGCGCAAAGCACCGGCAGCAAGCATCCCCTCAAGATTGCGCTACGCTTCATCGGAATATTTCTCTGCAGTGAAAGAGCCATCTTACGCTATTGACTGTATCCGGCGAAGTCTATAGGCTCCCCCGGCATCCGGCTTTCGCGGTTTCCCCTGCCTTGGACATACAAAAAATCATCACCCAGATTCTCACCCACCCATGGATCCTGGGCGTATTTTTTGTGGTAACGCTGTTGGTGAATCTTCTGGCTTTGCGGCGGATCCGCAAGGAAGAGCCGCACAAATACCAGAAACCTGGCCAACAGTAAGCCAAGCGGTTTTGCTGCCCAATACAACATGGCCAACGAGATCGAGCTCAAGCTGTCCCTGACGGTCGATGCGCAAAACCAGATGCTGCGCCAGCCGCTCCTGCGCAAGGCGGTTGCCAAACGCACGCAGCAGCTCATCAACCTCTATTACGACACGCCAACACTGGATTTGCATGAGCGTGGCATCGCCCTGCGTCTGCGCAAACAGGGACATGCCTGGCTGCAGACGGTCAAGTGCGCGGGCAGTTCTGCGGCGGGACTGACCAGCCGACCGGAATGGGAAACTCCTTATGCCGGCCACTTCGATTTCTCCGCGATCGATGCCAAATCCGTCCGTCGCTGGCTGGAGCGGCCGCGCATCAGCACGCAGCTCGCGCCCTTGTTCGAAACCAATTTTCGCCGCACCACCTGGCGTTTCGAACCAGGCTCTGGCTGCGTCGTGCTGTTGATGCTGGATCGCGGCTGGATTGCCGCCAAGGGAAAGCTTGAAACGATTTCGGAAGTTGAAATCGAGCTTGCCTCGGGCAATATCAATGAGTTGTTCAAGCTGGCGCAGACCCTGGCAGAACGTCTGGCGCTGGTCCCTGCAATACTGAGCAAGGCTGAACGAGGCTATCGGCTGTTCCGGGGAATTGCGGCCAGTCCGGCCAAGGCGCAGACCGCAAAGCTGCACGCAGAGGATGCGCCGCTGGCGGCCTTCAGGAAAATTGCTTTGGCCAGCCTGGAACACTTGCAGGGGAACTTTGACGGCGCACTGTCCAGCAACGATCCGGAATTCATTCACCAGATGCGGGTGGCAACCCGCCGCCTGCGTTCCGCCCTGCGCCTGTTTGCACCCCGTTTGCCGCCACGGCTGGCGGAACAGATTCTGCCCGAATTGCGCATCCTGACCGGGCGGCTCGGGCAAGCGCGGGATTTTGACGTACTCCTGACCGAAATTGCCGCACCGGTCCTGCACGCTGTTCCCGGCGAACCGCGTCTGGCGGCGCTGATCGGCGCGGTGACCCAACGGCAGAACACTGCCCGTGAAGCTGCAGTGAAGCATCTGCAGTCGATCGCCTACTCCCGTCTGCTGTTGCATACGACGGCACTGCTGCATAAACCACCATTTAGTGATACCGACTGCGCTGCTGCGGCCGATGCCGAGACGCTTGGGAGTTTCGCGCGCACCCGATTGAAGCGACTGCGCAAAAAAGTCCTGACGCTCGCCACACTGGCTGCCATCGATGATCCTGTATCGCTGCATCGTCTGCGCATCGGCATCAAGCGCTTGCGCTATGCCCTGGAGTTTTTCTCGCCGCTGCTGGCGGACAAGCCATTGCAGTCCTTGCTCGCAGAGCTGGCACGGTTGCAGGACGAACTGGGACAGCTCAACGACCTGGCGAATGCCGGGCTGCAACTCATGCATTGTGCCGGAGAAGACCAACCCTTGCGCGAAGCGGTTTCGCTGGTCGGGGGCTGGCATGCCTTGCGTCACAGGGAATTGCTGGGGCGAATCGCGGAACAAGTTCAACGCCTGTCCCGCCTCAAGCTGCCAAGGCAGGACTGAATCGGCATTCTTGTCAAATGATTCGCCCCGTCTCGAAACGCAACGCAGCAGCCAGCGGGCTGCAATTCGCCCCTCGAAAGGGTAAAATGTTTTCGCTTTGGGCCTGGCTTGACGCTACCGCTATCTCCACGCATATTTCCCGCGAAATCCAGCGCAACTCCCGCGGCGGCCCGGGATGAAAATGAGACTGTTTCGGAATACCCTGAAATTCAAAGTCGGTTCGTACATGGCGCTCACCCTGACCATGGCGATGGCCTTGTTCACCTTTCTGCTGGTCGAGCATCAGCGCACTGAGTTGCGTGAAGCAGCCGTGTCCGACCTGGCACGGCTCTCTGAGGTCATCACTAAGAGTACGCGCTATGCCATGCTGGAAAATGAGACGGTGTATGTAAAAAGAATCATTCAGGATGTCGGCAAACAGCCGAATATCGCCAAGATCAGGATCTGGGCCAAGGACGGCAAAATCATTCACTCGTCCTACCCTCCCGAAATCGGGCAGAAATTCGACCGCGACAGCGATGGCTGCACGCTTTGCTATCCGAACGAGATGTCGGTTGAGCAAATTCCCAAAGAGCCCATGCCCCGAATATTTTTCGATGGCGATGGCCGCCGCATGCTCGGTAGCATGGAAATCCTGCGCAATGAACCTTCCTGTTACACCGCCGCCTGCCACGTGCATAAGCGGAGCGAGCCGGTGCTGGGGGTACTCGACATCATCTATTCGCTTGACGAAATCGACCAGAAAACGCGAGCGCATAGTTTCGTCATCGGCGGCCTTTCGCTGGCATTCATTGCCATCGTTTCCACCTTGATGAGCGGTTTGGTCAGCCGTTTTGTGTACCGCCCGCTGCATGACCTTGAAGCAGGTGCCAGAAGGCTTTCGGAGGGGGATCTGGAGCATCCCATTCCGGTCAGAGGCGAGGACGAATTAGGCAAAGTGGCGGAATCCTTCAACTCGATGACGCTGGCCCTGAAGAACTCACGCAAGGAATTGGAAGAATGGGCGCTTACCCTGGAGCGAAAAGTCGAGCAGCGAACCAAGGAATTGCGCATCGCCGAGGCAGAAACGGCACGCTCCGAAAAACTGGCCTCGGTCGGGCTGCTCGCCGCAGGCATCGCCCATGAATTGAACAACCCCCTGACCGGCGTGTTGACCTTCTCCCACCTGCTGCGCAAGAAAATGCCGGAAGGCAGCCAGGACGCCGAGGATCTCGACCTGGTGATCCGCGAAACCAAGCGCTGCGCCGCCATCATCAGGCGGCTGCTGGATTTTGCCCGGGAAAAGCCCCCGGAAAAGAAATTCTCCGATCTCAACAAGATCATCGAGAACACTGAACGCATCATCGAAAAACCGGCCTCCTTGCGCGATGTGAAAATCACGCTGGAACTCGACCGCGAATTGCCACCGGTCTGGCTCGATGCCGACCTGATCGAGCAGGTCATACTGAACCTGATGGTGAATGCCCAGCACGCCGTCGAGCAAGACGGTGACATTACGGTGCGAACAAGTCGCGTGCTGAAAGCCGTGGGCGAATCCGGCCGCGGACCGGCGCCAATGGCGGAGGTCACGGTCATCGACACCGGTTGTGGCATTCCCCAGGAAAACCTCAAGCGTATCTTCGATCCATTTTTCACATCCAAGGAAGTCGGCAAGGGCACCGGGCTTGGACTGTCGGTCACCCACGGCATCGTCACTGCGCATGGCGGTGCCATCGAAGTCGACAGCCAGGTCGGTAAGGGCTCGACTTTCCGCGTGTATCTTCCGCTGAATCCGCCCGAGAAAGATCCGGGCAGCAATTCGGACGAAAAATCTCAATGAAAACTCGAATCCTCTTGGTGGACGACGAGGAAATCGTCATCAGAAGTTGCCAGCGCATACTCGGCACGGATGCTTACGAAACCGACACTGCGCAAAGCGGTCTGGAAGCTCTGAAGAAAGTCGAAGAAAAGCCTTTTGACCTGCTCATCCTCGACATCATGATGCCCCAGATGGATGGCATGGAAGTGCTGCAACGGGTCAAGGAAGCACACCCGGACATCGAGGTGATCATGGTCACCGGCCTGTCCCAGATCGAAACCGCGGTGCGCTGCATGAAGCTGGGCGCCTTCGATTACCTCCCCAAACCCTTCGATCCGGATGAACTCAAGGTCGTGGTCGGACGGGCGCTGGAGCGGAAGCAACTGCTCCAGGAAAACTCCAATCTCAGGAGCGAACTCAGTTCCAAATATCGTTTCGAGAACATCATCGGTTCCAGCCAGGCGATGCAGAACGTGTTCCGCCTGATCGCCCAGTGCGCCCCCACCAACAGCACGGTGATGATCACCGGCGAAAGCGGCACCGGCAAGGAGTTGATCGCGCGCGCCATCCATTTCAACAGCCTGCGCAAGGACAAGCCGTTTGTCGCCGTCGATTGCAATTCGCTCAGCGAAACCCTGCTGGAAAGCGAACTGTTCGGGCATATCAAGGGCGCTTTCACCGGTGCGGTGGCCAACAAGCGCGGCATGTTCGAAGTCGCCAACGGCGGTTCATTGTTCCTCGACGAAATTTCCAACATCTCCCTATCGACGCAGGCGAAGCTGCTGAGAGTGACGCAGGAAAGGGAATTTCGCGCGGTCGGCGACACCCGCACCCAGAGTACCAACATCCGCCTGATCACCGCCACCAACAAGGATCTCAAGGACATGGTCGCAGCCGGAACCTTCCGCGAGGACCTGTTCTATCGGATCAATATCTTCCCCATCCAGGTGCCGCCACTGCGGGAGCGCCGCGAGGACATTCCGGCGCTGGCCTTCCACTTCCTCAGGGTCTTCAGCAAGGAACTGGGCAAGGAGGTCAATGAAATCTCGGCCGACGCATTGACGGCGCTGACCAATCATAGCTGGCCCGGCAATGTGCGCGAACTGCAGAACACCGTGCACCGCGCAATGATACTGGCCAATGACAAGGTCATCCGAAAGGCGCACCTGACCGACATCCTCGATTTGCAAGCCCGCTCCGACCTGGACATTCCCCGCACCGGCGACGAACTGAAGCGCCTCAAGAAAGAAGCGCGGGAAAAGTCTGTCGAAGATATCGAGAAATTGTTTCTGCTCGAAGCCCTCAAGCGCAACGACTGGAATGTGACGCGCAGCGCCGAGGAAACCGGCATGCTGCGCGCCAATTTCCAGGCGCTGATGCGCAAGTACGATATCCGGATTCGCGGCACCGAATCCGCCGAGGACTAGTGTCCTTGCCTAGTGGCCGGCAGGTTCGTCCTCGATTTCTTCGTAGCCGGTAAACATCGCCTTGAAGTGCGCCGTCGGCGTATGCCCGAGACTCGCCAGATAGGGGTGAATGAAAATAAACGCCGAGAAGAAAATGAACAGCAGCACATGCACGGTATCCACCACCCGCACCCCGCCGAATAAATTCACCCCGGTCTCGAACATTTCCACATCCCACAGCAGGACGCCGGTGTAGAACTGGATCGGCACCAGCAACAGCATGATGATCTGGTAGGTCATGCTCTGCATCGGATTGAACTTGTGGTACACGCTGACATGATGCGGATTGGGCTGCCCCCTGAAGATCCCGTAGCCGTAGAACATCATCTGGCGGAAGCTGTCGCGGAAATGCTTCATCGGGCTGAGTTCGGGGTGATAGACCTTGATTTTGTCGGAAAACAGATAAAACCCGAACCAGAGGAAGAAGTTGGCGATCAGCACGAACCCAACCAGATTGTGCAAATCAACCGCCATCTTGAATGACATGAGGTTGACCATGCCGATATAACGAATCTGCACTCCCGTCAGTATCATCAGAATGAAACTGATCGCATTGGTCCAGTGCCAAATTCTGACCGGAAGGGGATGGACGTAGAGCTTATGCATCTGATTCATTTTCTTCTCTCCTACTGCTTGGGGGAATTGCTGCTGTTGGCATCGCCATCGGTCGATGGCTGGCTGTCCGACTTTGCCGCCTCAGCCTGAAGCTCGGCCTGCAGCTTCTGCCGGTACTTGCGGAACAGCCATTTCAAGGTCATATGGCCGATCGGCACGCCAACGCCGGCAAGCAGCGCGAGCACAAACAACACGTCCAGCAGCTTGATGCGGGTCGCGCCGATGGCATAGAAGCCGCCAATGGACTCCACTGAAGTCGCCGAACTGAGTACTTCCTTCTGGGCGCCGTAATGAACCGGCCGGCCATCCGGACTGACGATGGATATGGTCACTGTCTGGAACGCCGCCGCACCTTCGCGGTGGCAAGTGTCGCATTCCTTGAGCGCCTTGGTTTTTTCCGTCAGTTGATGCGCTTCGGGTCCGCTGGTGACTTCCAGGCGACCGCGCAGGATGGTCTTGCTTTCCGCGCCTTCGCGGTTGAATTCCTTGAGCAGGCTCTGCAAGGCCAGCGCATCCAGCCCGAGCCCCTTGGTGTCGGCGGAACGGGCGCGGCTTTCAAACTGCGGCACGCCTTGCCTTTCGGCGACGCGCTCCTGCGCGACGCTATCGTAAAGCCTGAGATTCACCCGGCGCTTGGCCGTGGGCGCGTGGCAGGCCGGGCAGGACACCGCTTCGAAATGCCGCTCGGCATTGGGCAGCCAACTCTTATGGACCGCCAGTGAATCGCTGTGGCAAGTCAGACAGGCATCCTTGATCTGGTCACCGCTTGATGCCGCCTTGACTTCATGCGCCTTGTGACAGTCCGGACAAAGCGGAGCAGCCTTCCCGCCCGGCTTGCCGCGCGCCTGGCCATGCACGCTCTCGGCATATACCTTGTAAATCCCCGCATGACATTGACGGCATGACACTTCGGTCATCGGCGCCGCTGCAGTATTCGGACGAACGGCATGGGGGCTATGGCAGTCGGAACACAGCGGTGCCGCATCATTGCCGTCGCGCAGCAGGCGCGCATGGATGCTGCCTTCGTAAAGCTTGAATTTATCGTCATGGCAGTCCTTGCAGACTTGCACCATGGCAATCGAATTCTCGCGCACCGTAACTTTCTTCTTGCTCGGTTGCGGATGTTTCTTAAGATCAATGTCGGCATGGCAACCGGCGCAACCGACGGGATTGTGCACCGAGGCGGCAAAAGCCTTGCCCGGAATATGCAGGGACAGGGTTTCGCCGTCCGCCATCGGTTTTTCGAACTTCTCCTGCCCGTGGCATTCCAGGCAGTTCTTGTCATCGGGAGAAAGCGCACCTGTGGCGGCATGGGCCGGAATGATCCCCGCCAGGCAAAAAGCGATCGAGAACGCAACGATAAACTGCAAGTGTCTGGTGAAATTTGCTGCCTTGATACAGGCGCTGATCATGTCTGCTTCCCCTGATATGCAAAGAAACTGCCGGGAGCGAAACCGTTCCCGGCAACCTTGTTACTCACGCTGCGGAAATCCGTTCATCATACTCCGCTCAAGCGCGCTTCATGACCGCCTTGTAGCCAAACCAGGCGAGCATTCCCAGGCCGACAAAAGGCATCGCAACTATATAGGCCAGGCCGATAAAGGGCGCGGCGAGGAACAGCGCAATATTCTTGATGGTACTGCCCTTCGCCGGTGCTTCTGCGCTTTGTTCAACGCTGGCTGCTGCAATTTGTGGCGCTGCCATCTCTACGCTTTCTGCCACCGTTGCTGTCATGACACGCTGGCTCAGGGCATGCGCCGTGCTGGCTTCGATCATTTCCGGGGAAAGCGGCTTGCGCAGAAATTCGGATACACCCGCTGCGGCTGCCCTGGCTTCATAGGCGTCGGAACCGTAACCCGTGACAATCACCACTGGCAGCCAGGGTTGGCTGGCCTTGACCTGTTCGGCGACCTCGAGACCGCTGATGCCCGGCATTTTGATGTCGGTGAATACGAGATCGTAGTGCTCGTTCTTGAGTTTGCTCAGCGCCTCTTCGCCGTTCGAGGCGGAGATCACCGCATAACCTTTGTTGGCAAGCACGCGATCGAAGCTCTTGCTGACCACGGGATCATCATCGACCACCAGGATTTTAGTTAGGACGCTCATGACATTCTCCTTGGATTAATTGACACAACTGGTTGATTCCGGAAATCGACGGCTTGCCTCAGACGCGACTACAGGCATTCTGTCCCGCTGCAAAGCCCATTTCTTCTGCGTGATGGCGCTATTTGCCACCTTGATGATGTCATCCGGATTGACCGGCTTGGCAAGATAATCGTATGCACCCAAACGGATCGCTTCCTTGGCCGTTTCGACTGAGGGATAACCGGTGATGACGACCACTTCGCTCTCCGGCCAGCGCTGCTTGATCATCCGCAGTACTGCCATGCCATCCATGCCCGGCATGCGCAAGTCCAACAGCACCAGATCAAAACAATCCCGCTCCATCTCGCGCAAGGCCTCAAAACCGTTCCAGACGGCTGCGATATGGCGATCCTCACTCGCCAGCAATCTGAGATGGCTCATGCGAACGATCTCTTCATCGTCCACGACCAGAATATTGCTTTTCTCGTTCATCGCACACCTCCAACACTTTTGCGTATCTGCTTGACCTGTATTGAGCAATGGCCATGCCTGATCCCGATGCCGCGGATATACACGCATTGATTCAACAGCTTATCTGGTCAGATGAGGTGTCGCGCGTAAGCCAGGCGTTCTCGAAATGTACATTTTTCATATACATACAGAACCGCAAACAAGCCAATAATGTTTTTGATTCAGTGAGCTACGGCGATTAGGCCGCGTACACAAATTTCAGGCGCTCACACCAGGTTCTGGATTGGGCCGCCGGTTACATGCCGGCAATGACTTGCCCAAAGGCCTCGACTTGTTGCCAGTTGGTAAATTCAACCACAGTGCTCGGGTGCGTGGGTCCCTTGGTGATCCACATGATGAAACGAATCATCATGCGGTCGAGGAATTTATACCTGGGATAGTCAATCTTGCCGGCGAAAACCGCCAGTTGCTTTGGCTTCCAGGCAATGCGCTTGAGAAACTTGAGCAAATAGGGGTTGGTGTGCGGCTGGTTTTTTTCCGGTTTGCGCGCCACCACGTTCACGGAAAAGAAGGCATTCGGCTTGCTGTCCAGGAGCGCCTGATTCCGCTTGATGAAATCGAACACCTTGGGACTGTGCTTGCCGTAACGGATGCTCGCGCCGACTACGATTTTGTCGAATCCCTTCAGATCGACCTGCTGCCAGTCATCGATGCCGACAATGGTGACCCGATGCGCATGCTGTTCAATGACTTCCTGGAGGCGTTTGCAGATGACGATGGTATGTCCATCCGTGGTCGAATAGATGATGAGGATTTTCTGCTGGGTGGGTGTTTGCACTCGATCTCCCTCTTCCGACTCTCCGTTCAAGCGGAAAATTCCCCCGCCGACCATTCTTCTTTATGGCCGAAACCGCGTTGGTTATCGATAAAGCGAATCCGCTGCGCAGTGGCTTCGTACCAACGAACTTTGCGCAGCGCCTCGGCCAGTGCGGCGAGTACCGGCCGGTCGCCCAGGACATCGGGAAACTTTTCCCCGTACAGGCGTTTCGCCGCTTCCTTTTCCTCGCCATCCAGTTCCCGCACCAGGGCGTCAATCTGGATCCCCTTGATCGCGCTCCAGTCCGAATAATCTTCCTGAATGGTCAGCGCCACCCGCGCATCGGTCATGAAATTGCGGCAATGCAAGCTATGCGGTGCGGAAAGAAAGTACAGCCGCGTTCCTTGATTGACATAGAAAACCGCCGCGGCCGCCGGACCATCCGCCCCGAGCGTGGCGAGGGTCATGACGTGATGCGTTCGCAAATACTCGAGGACTTCCTGGCGTGTATCCAAGCTTGTTCGCTAATTCAGCAAAATTCCCATCCATCGATTATCAATCAGGTGCAGCACAATTTCCAGCGCGAATCTCGGTATCCCTCAGTGATCTGCCCCGCCAACGCTAAGAAGGCACCCCAATCAGCGCAATCGCATCCGTAGTACTGGTTGCCGTCACCGCCGCAGCAATCGCCATGCCGTGGGTAATCGAGTCATCCGAGGTGTTGTAGTTCAACCCCAAGTCGATGGCGAACTTGTTCGCCACGGCAATCTTGTTGTCGAGCAGGTTCGCCACCCAGCCATAGGTCGTATCGTTTTTGAAGGTGTGCGCTGAATCGAGAATGGTCGATACCAGAGAACCATGTGTGGCCCGTCCGCTGGTGAGTTCGGCGTTCCAGTAGTCCAATCCACCCTGATCCGCCCCGCTGGTTCTTCCCAGTACGTTCTTGTACACCACGTTGATGAAATCCTGATTGGTCATGGTGCTTGAGAATCCGGTTCGGCTGGAATACTGTACCCCGGCGTTGTAGAACGACTCGGCAATCTGGTTGATGGTCTGCCCGCTGTTCATCTCGTCGATCCAGTAGGACAAACCATCGGCATCCGGTACCCGGTTGAAGAAGGCGACATAAAGTTCGGTGAGGCGCTGGACATCGGCTTGGGGAGCCGCAGCGACTTTGGCCTGAATGGTCAGGTTAACCGCCATGTCGTAGAACTTGAGTTGTTCGACATTGATGAGCGTATCCGTGCCATCGGTTCCGGCGGTATCTGTGACCGTCGTTCCCGCCGTTGTTGTGGCAACGGTATATTTTGCCCGCGTCCCTGAATAGGCATCCGTATCGATTCCCGCCCCGCCATCCAGAGTGTCATTCCCCGATCCACCCAAGAGTACGTCATTGCCGTTACCTCCCGACAGGCTATCGTTACCGGCATCACCCGATATAAGGTCGTTCCCGCTACTACCCGTAAGAGAGTCGTTACCGGCCCCTCCAACTTGGGGTTCGCTGCTGCCAGCCGCCATGACGAAGACGATCAAGGGGTCGCTGTCGGTTAGTGTGCCGCCTGATCCGGTTCCGCCTTGGTCACTGCTGGTCAGGTTGATGAAGTCCATACCCGAAAGCAGATCGCTGCCGCCGACAACTGCAGCAGCGAAGCAATAGGCATAACCAAGCTCAGACTCGGACTCAATTTCGCTTCCTTCTTTTCCGGATCGAAACTGTTCATCCGCATGAACTCAAGACGGGCCGCACTGCCTTGAACGGTCATGTTGCCCAGATGATCGACGTAGTAGTCCCGCATGTCATGCTCCCTGAGTTGAACTTACACTGCGGCGGCGACGGAAATCGTAACCGGTCTCCGGCAATGGAAACCGCTCAGGATAATCTTGTCGCATACCTCTGCAACACGGAGCGATCAAGCCGGTTCCAGCGCATTGACATATTCAATGCTACTGAAATGGTTATTGCAGGACAATGGGGAAAATTGCGTAGTGCTGAAATTCAGAGGTTCTGCAAAACCAGCGGCAGGTCACTGCAAGGTATGGGAAGTTTGACCGACCGATATGTGCGCCGTCTGCACCGGGAGGGCGGGCAAACTTCCCGGACCTTGCGCGCCCCTCACCATTGTCATGCCCCGGACAGGAAAAACCTCCGGCAGCGTCGGGAATTGCGATTCAGAACCCTTGCAGCAAAAGATCTATTGCCGCCACGATCTCGTGACGACGATCATCAACGCTGAACATCGCGTTCTTGAGCGCTTTCACCGGAACAGCCGCCATATATTGCGTAACCATTGAATGCAGCGCTCCGTCAAAATCAAACAACGGGTTGAGCGTCTTCGCCGGTTTGGGCGCTATGTCCAGCGGCAGAAGGGGAATCATCATTCGCGTATTCAGATGACTTAATGCGTCAGCCTGCACATCGAGAAGATACCCTTTCCCAATCGGGTTGAGATAAACACTGAATCTGGCCACTAGAACATCCTGAACTTTTCCAACGGCAGGCCGTGTTTTTCCACATAGGCATTGGAACTTTCGACGGCTTCCGCATTTTCCCGTAACCAAATCTCGGCGCGCTTTTCAGCCACCGCCCTGGCAACACCGGCTTCGGCAGCCTGCGAAACATTGATACGCAATGCCTTGGCTTCGCTAAGAAGGTTTTCCGCAAGAGAAACATTAGCCGCCTTCTTTGCAGCATTCGCGTAGTGACTTGTCTTTGCCATGGCGTAGTTCCCGACTGATGTGTTATCTGAATGGTGTCGCAAATGCGCATTTTCGTCAACATCATTGATAGACATGCCCAAAATATAACCTTGACGGTCAGTAACCAATAAGGTTAGAATTTCCTCCCGTGGAAAAACGCAAACCTCACTACCGTCTCGCCGATATTCAGGTGATGGTCGCCGATCCAGCGCAAAAGGTCTTTACCAGAACGGCGATCATGGGTGGACGGAATATGGGGCTTGAGGAAAGCCAGATGCGCGAGGTGGTTTGCAAGATGGTGGGGCGGAATCTGTTCAAGTCGATGACCACGAATTTCGATTCCACCATCTGGCAGGATGTGTATCACGCCATGACTCCGGTTGGCATCATGGCCTATATCAAGATCACGGGCTACGCCGATGGACGACCGCCAGTGATCCAATTCAAACGCTTGGAGGATGAATCATGAAATGTCCTGAGTGCGGACACAAGATGCAACACGAAACCTGGGATGAAGTCGTTACCCACCAAGGCAAGTCCGTGACTGTCCATGCGGTGAGCGGAAACCGCTGCGGGGCATGCGGCGAAGGGGTTTATGACGGCGAAAGCTACGATCGTGTCGTCGCAACCAGCGATGGTCTGATCAAGGCTTTGCGCAAATCAAACCCGCCGGAAGTACGCATCATCCGCGAAAAACTCGGCCTCACCCAGGCGGAGGCCGGCAAGATTTTCGGGGGCGGAGTCAATGCGTTTTCGCGTTACGAGCGAGGCGCAGCAAAGCCCAGCACCCAGATGCGCAAGCTTCTGAAAATCGCCGAAAAGCACCCTGAGCTGGTTAAAGAACTCGCCAGCATCCGGTAACACCGTCACCTATGTGCGTTTGCACAAAAGATGAAAGTTACCGTTTAATGAAATCAACAGCTTATCTCTCCACTGTCCACCATAAGTTGAAAGCTTTGGTACGCATATGGTGAAAGTTTCCACCAGAATTTACGCATAAGGTGAAAGTTTCCACCTGTTTTTGGTCATTGTATAGAACCTGGCAGGTCCCGCTTTGTCAATTGTCAAAAAATAAGCCCGGGACACGTTAGCGACCCCGGGCACATTGCTAACCAGGCGAAGTTACCTGGTCCGGCGATTCATAGAACTTTGGATATGGGTTAATGCTTCATATTGGCATTGAATTCTTCAAGCATCGCGACCGCTCTTGGATTACGGCGGAAAACGTCTCGGTAGAATCCACAGGCCTTAGCAATGGCCACCCTATTCGGACGAGTTCCACAGCGGGGTAACAGGTCACCGGTCTTGTTGAGGTACTCCAAATAGTCCCTTAACTTAACTA
>JACRAR010000071.1 GCA_016234745.1 Betaproteobacteria bacterium
CGGGTCATAGTTGAAGTTTTCCATGACCCAGTCCTCGGACTCACCGGTGCCGCCCGGACCTTTCGGATTGGGGTAGTACAGGTGGGGGCCGTTGGAGGTGCGGTCGCAATTGACCACCAGGGCGGTTTCGGCCATGCCGACCTCGATTTCCTGGGTGGCGGCGAGCAGGGTGCGTACCCCCGTGGCGCAGGCCTGCATCAGGGTCGGTCCGCCGACGTGGCCCATGCCGGCCATGCCGGTGAGCCAGGGCAGGCCGTAGAAGGAATGTTTCTGGGGCACCGAGAAGCCCAGCACGCCGTAGTCGAACATCTGGGGATCGAGCTTGCGCTTGGCCAGTTCCTGGCGCGCCACGTAGGCCGCAAATTCGACGCTGTGCAAATGCGCCAGGCTGCCCTGCCACCGCGTAAACGGCGTGCTCCAGTAGGCCCCGTACGGGATCTCCGCTTTGTACATGATTGGTCTCCTGTGTGTGAATTGATCCGATATAGTACCCTTTCGGTCAGTTGTTTGACAAGTTAGTTTTCGACTGCTAGGATTCGAACGTGCTGGTGCGCATCGAAAACAGCACCTGGAAGCTGGTGAAATAAACCCGTCCCTGCAGTAGTCGATTAACGGACAAGGATTCTCCATGAACCTCGCCTCCTATCTGGAACAGCACGCAGCGGCAAAGCCGGACAGTATCGCCATCTGTTTCGAAGGCCGCTCGATCACCTACGCGCAGCTCAACGATTCCGCGACGCGTCTGGCGGATGCCTTGCGCGCAACCGGTGTTGTTGCGGGCGATCGTGTCGCCATCTATCTGCCGAACCTTCCGGAATTCGCGGTCGTCTACTATGCGGCGCAGAAGCTTGGCGCCGTGCCGGTCACCATCAACGCCATCCTCAAGACCGAGGAAGTGCGTTATTTGGTCAACGATTCCGGCGCGGTTGCCATTTTTGCGACCAGCGATCTGACGCATTTCGTGCCCGGTGACTGCGCCGCACTGCGCCTGCGCGTGATTGTCGATCAGGCGGCCTTGCCAGCGGGCTGGACCGCCCTGGCGGATCTGATCGCGCGCGGTACTACGAGTTTCGTTTCGGTGGAGCGGGGTCCCGAAGATGTTGCAGCGCTGCTGTATTCCTCCGGCACGACGGGCTTTCCCAAGGGCGTCGCGCTGACCCAGCACAACATTCACAGCAACATTGCCCTGCCGCCGAAGTATTCCGACTACCGTCCGGGCGACAAGCTGGCCGCCTTCCTGCCGCTGTTCCATGTCTATGGGCAGAACTACATCATGAACGCGGCGATCCTCGCCGGCATCACCATGGTCCTGTTCCAGCGCTTCGTGCCCGATGTGGTGTTGCGTGCCATCGGCGCGGAGCGCATCACGCATGTCTTTGCCGTGCCGACCATCTACATCGCCCTGCTCAATATGGATTTGTCGGGCTATGACCTGAGCTCCTTGCGCTACGAAATGTCGGCGGCCGCGACCATGCCCGAGGAAATTTCGCGGCGCTGGACCGAGCGCTTCGGCCGCAGAGTGTATGAAGGTTACGGACTCACCGAGTGTTCGCCGTTCGCCTGCTACAACGATGCGCATGAACACCGCTTCGGTTCCGTCGGCCGGGCCGTGGATGGCTTCGAACTGAAGATTTTCGACGAGGAAGACCGCGAACTGCCTGCCGGCGAGCAGGGCGAAATCGTGATTCGCGGCGAGGGTGTGATGCAGGGCTACTGGAACCGTGCCGAGGAGTCGGCGCAGGCCCTGCGCGGAGGCTGGCTGCATACGGGCGATGTCGGGCGCATGGACCAGCAGGGTTACGTGTATATCACCGACCGGGTCAAGGACATGATCAATGTCTCGGGCTTCAAGGTCTGGCCCGCCGAAGTCGAGCAGTTTCTCTACAAGATGGCCGGCATCCAGGAGCTGGCGGTGTATGGGCTTCCCGCCGGAGCCAAGGGCGAGGAAGTCGCGGTTGCCGTGGTGCAGAAGCCCGGCGCCAATCTTTCGGCCGACGATGTCATTGCCTACTGCCGCGAAAACATCGCCGCCTACAAGGTTCCGGCGCAGGTCAATTTCGTCAGCGAACTGCCCAAAAGCCCCAGCGGCAAGATCCTCAAGCGCATATTGCGGACACAGTCGCCAACGTAGGACTGCATAGCCGGATCGTTGGTAAAGACTGACCAATTCAATATCCGCGGGAGTTGAAAGGGGCATAGCGGTACTGGACGCAGCCCCGGCTAATCTGGATAATCCGCATCTGCGGCCTGCGTCGCGCGCAAGATCCCGGCGCAGGTCCTTTTTTTCCAATTTTTGATCCGAGGTTCCCATGGCAGCAGTGATGCCCGCAGCGGCGCAGAGCCGTCATCTCCTTTCCGGCAACGAGGCCGTGGCACGCGCCGCCTGGGAAGCCGGCGTGAAAGTGGCGGCGGGCTACCCCGGCACGCCGGCGACCGAGATGCTCGAAGCCTTGTCGAAGTATCCCCGCGAGGACATTTACACCGAGTGGTCGGTCAACGAGAAAGTCTCGCTGGAGGTCAGCATCGGCGCCTCGATGGCAGGTTCCCGGGCGTTTTGCGCGATGAAACACGTCGGCTTGAACGTCGCCGCGGATCCCTTGATGACCCTCACGCTGACCGGCGTCAATGGCGGCCTGGTGATCGCCGTGGCCGACGACGTCGGCATGTCCTCCTCGCAAAACGAGCAGGACTCGCGCTTCTGGGGACGCTTCGCCCATGTGCCCATCCTCGAGCCGGCCGACTCGCAGGAGGCGTACGCGATGGTCGGCTACGCCTATGAATTGTCCGAGGAATACCAGGTGCCGGTGATCCTGCGCATGACGGCGCGCATCTGCCACGTCAAGGGCATCGTCAATGTCGGTGCGCGCGTGCCGCACAAGAATCTTGGCTTCACCAAGGATGCCGAGCGCTGGGTCATGGTGCCCGGTCACGCCAAGCGCCGCCTGCCGTTGATGTACCAGCGCGAGCAGGAGCTCAGGAAACTCTCCGAGAAGACGCCGCTCAATATCCTCGAACCCGGCACGGACCGCCGCGTCGGCTTCATCACCAGCGGCCCCGCCTACATGCACGTGCGCGAAGCCTTCCCCGACGCACCGGTGCTCAAGCTCGGCATGTCCTATCCCTGGCCGCTGGAAAAGGCCAAGGAGCTGGAAGCGATGGCCGACCTGGTCGTGGTGGTGGAGGAAACCGAGCCGATCCTCGAACTCGAACTCAATGCCGCCGGCATCAAGGCGCACGGCAAGGATGCCCTGCCGCGCATCGGCGAACTGGCGCCGGAAATCCTCAAGCCGGGCGTGGCGCGCCTGCTCGCCAAGGAATTCACGCCGCCCCCGGCGGTGGCGCCGGTGCCGGTTTTTCCGCGGCCGCCGACGTTGTGCGCATCCTGCCCGCACATGGGCGCGTATTACGTGCTTTCGCAATTGCGCAACCTCACCATCTCCGGCGACATCGGCTGCTACACCTTGGGCGCCGGCCATCCCTGGAATTCCCTGGATTCCACCATCTGTATGGGCGCCTCGATGGGCGTTGCGCTCGGCCTCGACAAGGGGCGCTCCGAGGCCGACAAGAACAAGCGCATCGTCGCGGTGATCGGCGACTCGACCTTCATGCACATGGGCATGCAGGGGCTGCTCGACATCACCTACAACCGCGGCATTGTCACGGTGCTGCTGCTCGACAACGGCGCGGTGGGCATGACCGGCGGCCAGAATTCGCCGGCCAACGGCCGCGATATCCACAGCCAGGCAGCGCCGCGCATCTCCTTCCCGAAGCTGGTCGAGGCGCTCGGCGTCAAGCCGGAGCGCATCCACGTCGTCGATCCCTACGAGTTGCCGACGTTGTTCAAGCTGCTGCGCGAGGAGACCAAGATCGACGATGTCTCCGTCATCATCACCAACCGGCCCTGCGTGCTGATCGAGGACTTCAAGCCGCTCAAGCCCTACATGGTCGACGAGGACAAATGCACGGGTTGCGGCAACTGCATCGAAGTCGGCTGCCCGGCGATCCACGTCACGCGCCGCGGCAAGGAGGTCAAGGCTTCCGGCAAGGAAGTCGATCTGGCGTTCACGCGCATCGATTCCACCGCCTGCACCGGCTGCGGCCTGTGCCTGCAGCCCTGCGCGCCCGAGGCGATCATGCCGTATGCGCCGCAGAATGTGATTTCGATTCAGTCTGTCTAAGCCGGCGGAGACAACTTCATGACTTCATCAACCACCAACATTCTGGTCTGCGGCATCGGCGGCCAGGGCGTGATGACCGCGACCGAGATTCTGGCCGAGGCCGCCATCGCCGAAGGCCATGATGTCAAGAAAACCGAAGTCGCCGGCATGTCGCAGCGCGGCGGTGTCGTGACCTCGCATCTGCGCTTCGGTCCGCGCGTGCTCTCGCCGCAGATCGCGCCGGGCACGGCGCATGTGCTGCTTGGCTTCGAGGCGGCCGAAGCGTTGCGCTGGATGGGACATCTGGCGCCGGGCGGGCTGGCGCTGGTGAATGACGCACGCCTGGTGCCGCCCGTGGTCGAACTGGGCCTATTTTCCTATCCCGACGATCCGCTGGGCATGATGCGCAAGGCGGGCATCCACACGGTGGCATTCGATGCCGCTTCGATCGCCAAATCGCTCGGCGATCTGCGCCTGGGCAATACCGTGATGCTGGGAGCGATTGCCGACCATCTGCCGTTCTCCGCCGACGTGCTGCTGAGCTGCATCGTCAAGCGCTTTGCCAGCAAGGGCGAGAAACTCGTGGACATGAACCGCCAGGCTTTCGCCGCGGGCCGGACCGCTGCCCGGGACAATTCTGCCGCGCCGGCGACGGCCTGATCCACCATGACTGCGAAGATTCTTGACGGCAATGTCCTTTCCACCAGGCTGCGTGAAGCCTTGCGCATCCGCACCAGCGAGCTTACCGTGCAGGGCTGCCAGCCTGGCCTGGCCGTGATCCTGGTCGGCAGTGACCCGGCCTCCCAGGTTTATGTGCGCAACAAGATCAAGGCCTGCGAAACCGTCGGCCTGCTTTCGGAAAAATACGAGTACCCGGCGGATACCCGGCCGGAGGTGGTCTTCCATCGCATTGCCGCCCTCAACAATGATCCGAGCATCCACGGCATCCTGGTGCAACTGCCCTTGCCGCCGCAGTTCGACGCCGACGCCGTGCTTGCGGCGATTTCTCCGGAGAAAGACGTAGACGGCTTCCATGCCGAAAATGTCGGCGCCTTGATGCAGGGCCAGCCGCACTTCATTCCCTGCACGCCGTATGGCGTGATGCAGATGCTCAAATCCGAAAACGTCAATCTGCGCGGCGCCGAGGCGGTCATCGTCGGCCGCAGCAATATCGTCGGCAAACCGATGGCGATGCTGCTGCTTGGCGCCAGCGCCACCGTGACCGTATGCCATTCGCAAACCCGCGATCTGGCATTGCACACGCGTCGTGCCGACGTCCTGGTGGCGGCGGTGGGGCGTGCGAAAATGATTACCGGCGACATGATCAAGCCGGGCGCCACGGTGATCGATGTCGGCATCAACCGCCAGGCTGACGGTAAACTTTGCGGCGACGTCGATTTTGAAACCGCCAAGGAAGTCGCAGGGCTCATCACCCCGGTGCCGGGCGGTGTCGGGCCGATGACCATCACCATGCTGCTGACCAATGCCATCGAAGCGGCCGAGCGAACCATTGGGAAATGAGGGGAAATGAGGAAAAGTATCTGACCATGAAGACCAGCAAAGCCAAGACCGTTGCTCAGTCTCCCCTCGTCGGCATCGTCATGGGCTCGGATTCCGACTGGCCCATCTTGCGTTCGGCGGCGCAGACGCTCAAGGATTTCGGCGTCGCTTATGAAGCCAAGGTGCTCTCGGCGCACCGCACCCCGGACCAGGCGCTCGACTACGCGACGCAGGCCTCCGGGCGCGGCCTCAAGGTGTTGATCGGCGCTGCGGGTGGTGCCGCCCATCTGGCCGGCGTGCTGGCCGCCAAGACCACCTTACCGGTGCTTGCCGTGCCGATGCCCTCGAAGCATCTGCAGGGGCTGGATTCCCTGCTCGCCATGGTGCAGATGCCCGGCGGCATTCCCGTCGCCACCTTTGCCATCGGCGAAGCCGGCGCCACCAACGCGGCTTTGTTTGCCGTGTCAATGCTGGCCTTGAGCGATCCGGTCCTGGCAAAAAAGCTCACCGATTTTCGCCGGCAGCAGACCGAGAAAGTGCTCGCCAAGACTCTATCTGACTTGCCCTGAGGGCGGTCATGCCAGCAGCAACTGACCGGGAAATTGCTGCTGCAGTAACACTGCTGCGCGCCGGTGAACTGGTCGCCTTCCCCACCGAGACAGTTTATGGTTTGGGAGCGGATGCCGCGAATCCCGCAGCGGTTGCCAAGATCTTTGCCGCCAAGGGCAGACCGGCCGATCATCCTCTGATTGTTCATCTGGCCGATTCAATGGCGCTCGATGCCTGGGCGCGTGATGTGCCGCAGGCAGCCCGACAACTCGCTGCGGCATTTTGGCCCGGCCCGCTGACCCTGATCCTGAAACGCCAGCCACAGGTTCTTGCTGCCGTGACGGGCGGGCAGGACACGGTCGGTCTGCGTGTGCCCAATCACCCTGTGGCACTGGCGCTGCTGCGGGCTTTCAGTGCGGCGCAAGGCGTCGCTGCAGGCTTGGCCGCCCCATCAGCCAACCGCTATGGCCGCATCAGCCCGACCCGGGCTTCCCACGTTCGCGCGGAACTCGGCGCGCAGCTTCAGCTTGTGCTGGATGGCGGAGATTGCGCGGTCGGCATCGAATCGACGATCGTCGACTTCTCTGCCGGCAAGCCTCGTCTGTTGCGTCCCGGGGCGATCACTGCTGACGACATTGCATGCGTGCTAGGTACCACCCCGCAGGCTGAAAGCCATGCATTGGCGGAGACTGGCAATGCAGTCCCGCGCGTGGCCGGTTCCGACAAGGCGCATTACGCACCGCTTACGCCACTGCGGCTGGTTGCCGGCGAGCAATTGCAGCATGCCATCGATGCCGCCCTGGCAGCCGGGCAGCGGGTGGCTGTCCTGGCACGCAGCAACGCCGCGAAAATAACCCCGCATCTGCATTGGCATGTCGCAGCCCCTGATGCTGCCGCGTATGCCCATGACTTATACGCGCGGTTGCGTGAACTCGATGCGCGTGACGATGACCTGATCCTGGTAGAAATGCTGCCCATGACGGGCGAATGGCTGGCCGTAGCGGACCGGCTGCAGCGTGCGGCCTGCGGTTCCGGCCCGGACGACGAAACCTGATCCAGCCGAACGGCTGCATCGGCACTCTGGCTGCAGAAGTCCAGACTTGATCTGTCAATCCACCTACCCCAATACGAGTCATTCCTTACCCGTCAAATATTTTCCCAGTCCAAAAGCAAACTGCCGGGGGCGACCCGGCAGTTTGGCTATACAGCTTGGCGGTACTTATTTCTTGAGTAGCGCTTTGGTGCCATAGTAACCGAGGGCACCGGCGCCGACGATCGGGGCGACCACGATCATGGTCAGACCGATGAAGGGTGCGGCCACCATCATCGAGAGGTGCTTGACCAGGGGGAACCTGGCGAAGACAGCCTTGCCGGCGAAGTAGGCGAGCATGCCGGCGGCGACGAAGGGCATCGCGGCGACATAGGCCAGACCGATGAAGGGGGAGGCGAGGAAGAGGGCGATGTTCTTGGCCTTGGTGGCAGCACCGGAGGCTTCGACGGCGGCGCTATTCTCGTTGCGGGGGCGCCGCACGATCTTGTAGAGGACGGGTTCCCAGGTGCTCTTGGGGGCTTCGGCTTCGGCA
>JACRAR010000069.1 GCA_016234745.1 Betaproteobacteria bacterium
GAGCCGTAGGCGAGTTTGCGAGGCCGGCCGGGCTGGTGGTCTGGAGCGAGGGAAGCCGAAGGCCGGGGCAGCGGGGAGCGCTTCTTTGGTTCCTTTCTTGTCGCAACAAGAAAGGAACTCGTCCGCCGGGACGAGACCCGGTTACGACTCAACAACTACTTGCCTGACGCAGCAGCAGCCTTGCCGCCACGCATGAGTTCGAGGTACCGCTTCTTCTCTTCCTCGAACTTGACGCGCACCTGATCCATTTCCTGCTTCTTTGCATCGATCGCGGCCTGTTGCACCTTGATCTCGGTTTCGCTGCCCTTGATCTGATCCTTCAGTTCCGCAGGCACGGGTTTCTTCTTGTAAAACTCCATTTCGCCTTCGAGCTTCTGCTTGCGCTTGGTGGCATCGGTCAATTTGACCTGGGCCTCCTTGGCGCGTGCTTCCAGATCGGCCAGGGCACGGTCGCGGGCAATGTCGACGTCCTTCTCGCTGGTGTAGGTGTTGAGCAGCGCCTGGTTCTTGCGCTTCTCCTCCATGGCGGCACGCTCCTCCTTCTTCTTCTGCGCCTGCGCCGCTTCGTGCTGGGCCTGCTGCTCGGCCGTCAGCGGCGCATCGACCTGGCGCAGCAGCGTGCCGCGGTCGCTGAGTTCCTTGTAGGCACGACCGAAGCACTCGCGCGGCAGCGAATCGCCGCACGCCTGGCGGCCGTTGGCGTCGGTGCAGCAATAGGTCTTGCCCGCATGCGCCGAAGACATCGGCAGGGCAAGCAACAGCGTAGTGATGAAAGCGAAGGGAAGTCTCATGTCAGGTTTCCTTGGCGCCGTATTGCGCACGATATTGGGTAACGGCGGCGAGATGTTGCTGCAATTCCGGGCTGCCTTGCAAAAAACCGATCAGGTCGTCGAGATTGGCGACACTGATCACCGGCATGCCGAACTTCTGCTGCACCTCCTGCACCGCGGAACGCTTTTCCTCGCCGCTGCCGCGTTCCATGCGGTCAAGCGCGATAACCACACCGGCGGGTGTTGCGCCGGCAGCGCGGATGATGTCGACCGACTCGCGTACCGAAGTGCCGGCCGAGATCACGTCGTCGACGACCAGCACCCGGCCGGCAAGCTCTGCGCCGATGGTCATGCCGCCCTCGCCGTGATCCTTGGCCTCCTTGCGGTTGTAGCAGTAGGGCAAATTGCGCCCCTGCCCGGCCAGCGCCATGGCTGTGCCGGCGACCAGCGGGATGCCCTTGTAGGCCGGCCCGAAGAGCATGTCGCAGGGAATCGCCGCGGCCAGGATGGCGCGGGCATAAAACCCGCACAGGCGGGCCAGCGATGCGCCGTCGTTGAACAGACCGGCATTGAAAAAGTAAGGCGACAGACGCCCGGCTTTGGTCTTGAATTCGCCAAAACGCAGGACACTGCGCGCGCATGCAAACTCGATGAATTCCCGGCTAAAATCCACGGCCTTACTTGAAGTTGGCGAAGGTTGCATTCTACATGCTGCGCATCATTTCAATAAATCTCAACGGCATTCGCTCCGCGGTCAGCAAGGGCTTTCTCGACTGGCTGCAAGCCCAGCGGGCCGACCTCGTTTGCCTGCAGGAACTCAAGGCACAGGAGGCCGATCTCAGCGCTGACATGCGCCTGCCGGCCGGCCTGCAAGGCTGGTTCCATTGCGCCGAAAAGCGCGGCTACAGCGGCGTCGGGATATATTCGCGGCACAAGCCGGAGCGAGTCTCGGCGGGCGTTGGTAACGCCGAGTTCGATGGCGAAGGCCGCTATCTGCGCGCAGACTTCGGCAAGCTCAGCGTGATCTCGGTCTATCTCCCCTCCGGCTCGAGTTCGCCGGAACGGCAGGAAGCCAAGTTCCGCTTCATGGAACTGTTCTATCCGCTGCTTGAGGCAATGCGCCGCGAAGGACGCGAAATCGTCATCTGCGGCGACTGGAACATCGCCCACCAGCCCATTGACCTCAAGAACTGGCGTGCCAACCAGAAGAACTCGGGCTTCCTGCCCGAGGAACGACAGTGGCTCACGCGCGTTTTCGACGAACTCGGCTGGGTCGATGTGTTCCGCCGTCTCCACCCGGACCTGCCGGATCAATACACCTGGTGGTCGAATCGCGGCCAGGCCTGGGCCAAGAACGTCGGCTGGCGCATCGACTATCAGCTCGCCACCCCGGATCTCGCGCAAAGCGCACGCCAAACCGCCATCTACAAGGAGCAGCGCTTTTCCGATCATGCCCCGCTTTCCATCGACTATGACTGGGATTTGTGACCTAGATCATTGCCTCAGCGCTTGATTATCGGTAGTCTGCCCACACGTACATATCCCGTCTGCCCCTTTCAAGGAGAACCCCATGAACGACATGACCCAAGTCAGCAAGGAAAAACTCATCGCCGATTTCAAAGTCGTGGTTGCCGACACCGAGGAATTGTTGCGCAGCACGGCCGGCCAGGCCGGCGAAAAGATCTCGGAGCTGCGCGCCAGGGCGCAGGATCATCTGGCCGCTGCCAAGGCCAAGCTTGCCGATGCCGAAGCGATGATCGTCGACAAGGCAAAAGAGGCCGGTCGCGTCGCCGACGATTACGTCCATGACAATCCCTGGAGCGCGGTCGGCATCGCCGCGGGCGTGGGTTTCTTGATCGGCCTGCTGGTCGGCCGCCGCTGATCTTTTTGCCGATGAACTCCCGGCCGCCCGGCGGAGGATTGCTGGCATCGTTGCGCGGTCTGTTGTCGACTGCGCTGACGATGGCGCAGACGCGCTTCGAACTGCTCGCCGCCGAGCTTGAAGAAGAGAAGCTGCGCCTGCTCGGCATCCTGGCGTATGGCGCGCTCGCCGTGCTGCTGTTCTGCATCGGCCTGGTGTTCCTGGCGATCTTCCTCACCCTGCTTTGGTGGGACTCGCATCGACTGCTGGTGGTTGGAATTTGCACGCTGGCGTTTCTGCTGGGTAGCGGGGTCGCCCTGCGCCTGGCACAGCGTCAGTCGCACAGAGAATCGCGCCTGTTTGCCGCGAGCCTGGCCGAACTTAAGCAGGATCGCGAGGCATTGCGCGCCCATCTCGAGAAAACCGGTGAGTCCCAGGCTCGTTGAACTGGCCTTGAAGAAGCAGCGCCTGCAAATCCGCAGTGCCAACTTGCGTCAGGAATTTGCTGCGCATGCACTGGCCTGGCGCCCTGCATTTGCCCTCGCCGACCGGGGACAGGCGGCCTGGCTCTGGTTGCGCCGCCATCCGGCATTGCCGGTCGGCATTCTCGTCGCTTTGCTGGTAGCCCGGCCAAGGACAGTACTGCGCTGGGCCAAGCGCGGCTTTTTCGTCTGGCAAACATTCAGCAGGTTGCGTGGAATGCTGTCAGTTCAACAACGATGAACGATAACCCGCAAGCGAGAAATACCCGGCGCCTGTCGGCTGCCGTCAGCAACATCCGGCATCGGCCCGGCATGCTGCGCAACATGCTCGATGCGCAATTGCGCGAACGCAAGCAGATTACGGCCCAGGCGCTGCGCGTCCGCGGCCTGATGCCGCTGCTCATGAAGCCGCGCAACGGTCAGCACTGGACGCGCAAGGAGCGCGATGAACTGCAGGAACAGTTGCGCGCCCTGGTGCATCTTTCGCCCTACCTGCTGGTGCTGGCCTTGCCCGGCTCCTTCCTCATGCTGCCGGTGCTGGCCTGGTGGCTGGACAGCCGGCGCGGACGCCGGCAAGACGGCAAGCCTGCCTGAAGCCGAACGCGCTTTCAGCGCAATCTCTCAGAACAAAATAACCTGCCGTACCGCGGAACCATCGGCGAGCCGCTCGAAGCCGAGATTAATCTCGTCCAGCCCGATACGGTGCGTCACCAGCTTTTCCACAGGCAGACGCCCGGCCCGATGCAGCGCAATGTAATGCGGAATGTCGCGCACCGGCACCGATGAGCCGAGATAGCACCCTTTGAGGGTGCGCTCTTCGGCCACGAGATTGACCACCGGCAGATTGAACGTATGCGATGGCGGCGGCAGGCTGCAAGTCACCGTGGTGCCGCCGCGACGCGTGATCTTGTAGGCCATGTCGAACGCCTGCACGCTGCTGGCCGCCTCGATCGCAACCTCCACGCCGCCGTGGGTTGCCGCCTTGACCTGCGCCACCAGATCGGGATCGTCGGCACGAAAAACCTGCGTTGCACCGAGTTGCTGCGCCAGTTCCAGCTTGCCCGGAAGTGTGTCGATGGCAATGACCTGGCGTGCGCCGGCCGCCACGCCGCCGAGCAGCGCCGACAGTCCGACCCCGCCCAGGCCCACCACGGCCAGCGTGCTGCCGAGCTTGAGCTGAGCCGAGTTGATCGCCGCACCGACGCCGGTCAGCACCGCGCAACCGAACAGCGCGGCAATCTCGAGCGGCAGTTCCGGGTCGATCTTGATCAGCGTGCCGCGCCTCACCACCGCGTATTCGGCAAAGCAGGAAACGCCGACCTGATGATTGATCAGGCTGTGGTCCGCGCGGTGCAGGCGGCGATGACCACCCACCAGGGTGCCGGCACCGTTGGCTGCAGCACCCGGTTCGCAAAGCGCCGGCCTGCCCTCCATGCAGGGCAGGCAGTGGCCGCAGCTCGGCACGAAAATCAGCGCGACATGGTCGCCGCGCTGCAAATCGTCGATTCCGGCGCCGACCTCCTCGACGATGCCGGCCGCCTCATGCCCCAATGCCATCGGCATCGGCCGCGGTCGATCGCCATTGACGATCGACAGATCGGAATGGCACAGGCCGGCAGCGGCGATTTTGACCAGGACCTCGCCCGCGCCCGGCCCGTCGAGTTCAACCGTCTCGACCGAGACAGGGCGGGTTCGGGTATACGGTCGCGGCACTTCCATCTGATCGAGGATGGCTGCGCGGATTTTCATGGTGGCGGTTCTCCTTTGCGGGCAACGCTGGAAAAGCAGGGAATAAGGCAGGTCTGCTGATCTGATCGAGGCTTCCGGTGTCAGTTTACTCGATCATCATAGCGCCATGATGCGTCATGCCATGCCGATATTATTGCTGCTCTGGCTAGCGGGCTGCGCTACTGCGCCCATTGCGCCTGTCGCCGTGCCTAAGCCGTCCGCAGCGCAGCGCGAGAATGTTGCGGTTGCGCCCGAGAAGGGCAGCAACGTGGTTCTGTATGCGCTGAGCCTGATCGATTCCGGCTATCGCTACGGCGGGAAAAATCCCGAAGCCGGACTGGATTGCAGCGGCATGGTCAGCCATATCTACGAGAAGGCGGCGGGCATCCGTGTCCTCGGCAGCGCGGCTGACATCGCCCGGAAAGGCAAGCCGGTGGAACTGGCCCAAGCCAGGCCGGGCGACCTGGTGTTCTTCAACACGCGCAACCGGTCGCATTCGCATGTCGGCATCTACATCGGCGACGGCCGCTTCGTGCATGCCCCCAACAGTCAGGGCAAGGTGCGCACCGAAAGCCTGGCCCAGGGCTGGTTCGCCAAGCGCCTGGAAGAAGCACGCACCTATTTCGACTGAACGACTGTATTTCTGAGACGATTCTAGGACAACAAGAAAAAATTCGCCGTGCGCTTGGCCAGCTTGTCGATCGACAATTTGCCATCGGGGCGATACCACTGCGCCGTCCAGTTGATCGAACCGATGATCAGGAGGCGTGCCAGACTCGAATCGTCGGCAATGAGATTCGCCCGCTTCAGATCGGTCAGCGTCTTCTGCCAGATCTTTTCGTAGCGATCCTTGCTCGCCACGATCTCGGCGCGGGATTCGGGGCTCAGCGAGCGCCATTCATGCAGCAGCACCGGCGCGAAATCTCCGCCGCTCACCAGGATGGTGTCCAGGTGTGCGCGGATCAGGGCATGAAAGGTTTCGCGCGGCGGCAGCCGCTGCGCCAAAACGGCTTCGATGGCGGCAAGTGCGGCATGCATGCCCTCGAGTACCACCGTCTTGAGCAAGTCCTGCTTGCTCTTGAAATGATAGAACGGCGAACCGGAACGCATGCCGACTGCAGCGGCGATGTCGCGTATGGTGGTGGCGTCATAGCCCTGCTCGCGAAACAGCCGGCCCGCGGCACGCACCAGTTCTGCGCGGCGGTTGGGTTCTTCGGCGGCAGGCGAGGTTCTTTGTGCCATCGGACGACAATCAGGGTTCGGTGTAGATCGCCTCGTGGTCGAAGTCGCCGCTAAGCTTGCTCTCGGAGGCTGCGATCAGTTGCGGATAGGACTTGCGCATCTCCTCGACCAGAAGCTCATAGGGCAGATCGTCGAACTCGCCATGCTGTTTGATGTATTCCATGTGGCGTTGCTGCAAGGCGTTGTAGGGATGCATCAGCGAATCGGCCGTGCCGTCGAATTCCAGCGGCAGCACCTGGAAGCGCTGGCACATCTCGATGTTGAAGGCCGGCGTGGCCTTGACCCAGCGGCCGTCGAGCAGCACGGCGACATAGCCATGCCAGGAAAACACGTCGCTGCCGGTGACTTCGAGCAGGCGCTTGGTCGTGAGATGGTTGCGCACATCGGCAAATCCCGGCCGCGCCGGAATGCCCACGGCGCGCAGGCAGGCCGCATACAGCAGTCCTTTGGGCACGCAGTAGGCTGCCTTCTCGCGTACTGTAGTGCTGGCCATGAAGACTTCAGGTTCCATGCGGAAGCGGTAGGGATCGTAACGGATTCCGTCGCGCACCGCGTAATACAGCCGCACCGCCAGCTCGCGCGGAGTCTTGGGGACGCCCGCGGTCGCGGCATGGATGAAGTCCTGCACCGCGGCGGTTTCGTAGTCGAGGAAGCGCGTCGGCGCAAGCCATTTATGCCCTGAAGGGTACTTGTGCCCTGGAGGGTATTTTGGGTCAATTTTCATTCGTCTGGATTTCCTATTTCCATGCGCAGCAAAGCCGCTGCGAGGCATTTCCCGAGGTTGTCGCTGCGCAGCGAGCGTGCCGCATTGCCTTGCAGCGCATTGTTCAGGACAATCTTGACCGCCCACAGGTTATCCAGCGGCCACACCTCCACCGCTCCGCTGGCGATGCCCTGGAAATGCGCGGCAATGCGTTGCGCGGTCAGCGCCTGCCTGATGATCGCGTAATCCCCGGCGTTGCGGGCAAACACGCCGATGTCGGCACGGTCGCCTTTGTCGCCGCTGCGGGCGTGGGCAATGTCGACCAGTCTCATGTGGCGCTCACGCTCACTTTGACCTGCGCTTCGACCAGATCGCGCGGCACCAGCGTCGGCCACAGGCCGAGCAGGGCGCGCGGTGCGTCCATGCCGGAAAAACCGCTCGCAGTGGGCGGCCCCGACAGGGCCAGCCAGGGAAACTGGCGCGGAAAGGCTTCCGCCAGGCGCCGGTCCGGGGTGCGCACCAGCATGCGCAGATAGACTTCGTTGAGTTCTTCGGCATGGCTGGTGTCGGCCAGCGGTCCGAGCAGGGAATTGAGACCGATGAATTCGGTGTGGATGTCCTCATACTCGAGTTGCCGTTCGGCAATCAACTGGCGCACGATGCGCTCCGCCGTCTGCGCCTTGGCATAGGCCTGCGGCCAGGAGTAGCCGATGGTCGCGCTGCCGGCCCAGCCGTCGGCATAGCCCGCCACCACCTTGAGCGCATTGGGGCGCGGCAAGCCGGTGGCGCCTGTGACTTTGACGCGGTCGTGGCCAAGATCGTCGAGGCGCAGCGTGCCCATGTCCAGCACCACATCGGGAGAAAAATAGCGGTGCGGATTGTGCACTTCATACAGCAGCTGCTGGCGCAGCGTGTCGAAATCGACCCGGCCGCCGCTGCCCGGCGCCTTGGTGATGACTGCGCTGCCATCTTCGCTGACTTCCGCGATCGGGAAGCCCAGATGCGGGTAATCGGGAATAGTCTGCCAGCCCCGCTCGCCGTAGGCATTGAAGTTGCCGCCGCTGCCCTGTCCGGAACATTCGAGCAAATGGCCGACGGTGATGCCCTGGGCGAGGCGGTCCCAGTCGCTCCAGCCCCAGCCGAACTCATGCACCAGCGGCGCCAGGAACAGCGCGGCATCGGCAACGCGCCCGGTGAGCACGATGTCGGCGCCCTGGCCGAGCGCTTCGACCAGCGGTTGCGCACCGAGATAGGCGTTGGCGAAAAGCAGGCGCTCACGCACCGTATAGATCGACGCGCCGTTATCCAGATGGGACAGCGTCGCACCGGTGCCGCGAATCTGGTCGATGCGGTCGAGCACATCGTCGCCGCTGACCGTGGCGATCTTGGCGCGCCAGCCGCGCTTGGCGAATTCGGCGCGCAATGCCGCCGCGGCGCCTTCCGGGTTGAGTCCGCCGGCATTCAGTAGGAACTTGACACCGCGCGCCTGCGCCGCCGGCCAGAGGGCCGTGAGCATCGGCACCAGGTCTCGCGTGTAGCCCGCCTGCGGATCCTTGCTGCGATCCTTGTGCAGGATCGCCAGCGTCAATTCGGCGAGGTGATCCGAACCGATATATTGCACCTCGCCGCGCGCCAGGGTAGTGGCGATAGGTGCCCAGGAATCGCCGTAAAAACCCAAGCCGGCGCCAATGCGGATCTTTTTCACGATAAGCTCGGCCAGGCGCGCTGCAGGATGGCCGCGAAATCGCTGCCGCCCGGCAGATTGCCGAAGGCGCCGCCGGCAAAACTCCCATCAGCCAATCGCGAGGCGCAGAAGGCTTCCGCAACATAGCCAGGGGCATGCCGCAGCAGCAATGCGCCCTGCACCGCCAGGGCAATGCCCTGGGTCAGTTGGCGCGCACGCGATTCGATGTTTTCCATGTCGGTCAAGCCATCCTTGAGCTGGCTGACGAAAGCGTCGAAGCGCGGATCGCAACCCAGGGCCGGGTTTATTTCCTCCACCACCACCTCGCGGCAGCGCGGATGCTTGGCCAAAGCGCGCAGCACATCCAGGCACATGATGTTGCCTGAACCTTCCCAGATTGAGTTGAGCGGCATCTGCCGGTACAGCCGCGCCATCACGCCCTCTTCGATATAGCCGTTGCCGCCGAGGACTTCCATGGCTTCGGCCGCAACGGCGGGACCACGCTTGCAGATCCAGTATTTGGCCGTCGGCGTCAGCACCCTGCGCAGCAGCAGCTGGACTTCGTCAGCCGGCTCCTCGAAAGCGCGCGCCAGACGCAACGCCAGGATCTGGGCCGCCTCCGACTCGATTGCCAGATCGGCCAGGACATTCTGCATCAGCGGCTGATCGATCAGCAGTTTGCCGAAAGCGGCACGATGCTGCGCGTGATGCAGCGCCTGCGACAGCGCCTGGCGCATCAGCCCGGCGCTGCCCAGGGCGCAATCGAGACGGCAATAGGTGCCCATTTCGAGTATGGTCGGAATGCCTCGCCCTTCCTCGCCAACCAGCCAGGCGTGGGCGCCCCAGAACTCCACTTCGGAACCGGCGTTGGACCGGTCGCCCAGCTTGTCCTTGAGGCGCTGGATACGGATGTCATTGCGCTGGCCGTCCGGGGTCCAGCGCGGCAGGAAGAAGCAGGAGAGTCCTCCGGGGGAGTGCGCAAGAATCAGGAAGGCATCGCACATCGGCGCCGAAAAGAACCATTTGTGGCCGACGATGCGGTATTCGCGACCGGCGATCAGTTCGGCACGTGTGGTATTTGCCCGCACGTCGGAGCCGCCCTGCTTTTCCGTAAGCCCCATGCCCAGCGTCACGCCGCGCTTCTGTTCGGCGGGCAGGAAACGCCGGTCGTATTCACGCGAATAAATCCGCGGCAGCCATTCCGCAGCGATCTGCTTGTCACGCGCAATGGCAGGAACCACCGCATAGGTCATGGTGGTCGGACAGAGCGTACCGTCCTCGACTTCGGCGAACAGCAGGTACAACGCGGCGCGCTTGACGTGCGCTCCGGCCTGGGGCTCGGCCCAGGGGCCGGCCGAGGCACCGTGGCGCTTGAGGTAGGCCATGAGCTGATGATAGGCCGGATGAAACTCGACTTCATCGCGCCGCCGGCCGCCATTGTCGACCAGGCGCAGCGTCGGCGGATATTGATTGGCCTGGGTGGCCCATTCCAGCATTTCGGCGCTGCCAAGTTCGGCGCCGCGCTGCATCAGCCAGTCGTGTGCCCAGCCGGCCCCTTCGCGCGCCACGGCGTCCTGCAGGGCGAGGTTCTTCGCGTAAAGGTTGTAATCCAGCAGCGGCGGTGACTGATTGAAAACTTCATGCGTGACCATCAGAGGAGGATGAAGCGGATTCATGTTCGGATTATGGCGCCGCCGGAAAGATCGCATTCTGGCATAGAATGTCAGCCAGTCAACCAAGCAATTGCTTGGTGAATTCATTGGCAGTTACATCCAGGAGGGAGCATGCTCGAAAGAACCCTGTTCACCGAAGAACACACCCTGTTCCGCGACAATGTTCGTCGTTTCATGGAGCAGGAAGTGGTGCCGCACCATGCCGATTGGGAGACGCAGGGCTTTGTCGATCGCGAGATCTGGCGCAAGGCCGGCGCCAACGGCTTTCTCTGTGCCAGCATGCCGGAAGAATACGGCGGCTCTGCCGCCGACGAGCGCTACAGCATCATCCTCATGGAGGAAGGAGCGCGGATAAACGCCACCGGCCTGGGCTACGGGCTGCACTCCGAGATCGTCGCACCCTACCTGCTGCATTACGGCAACGACCACATCAAGCAGACCTATTTGCCGAAAATGGCCAGCGGCGAGATGATCGGCGCCATTGCCATGACCGAACCCGCAGCCGGTTCCGACCTGCAGGGTGTGCGCACCTCCGCTGTGCGCGATGGTGACGACTATGTGCTCAACGGCGCCAAGATTTTCATCACCAACGGCTGGCACTGCGATCTGGCGATCATCGTCGCCAAGACCGACCCGGCCGCAGTTGGCAAAAGAGGCGCCAAGGGCACCAGCCTGTTTGTCGTGGATACCTCGATGCCCGGCTTCAGCAAGGGCAAGCCGCTCAAGAAAGTCGGCATGAAGGCGCAGGACACGGCCGAGTTGTTTCTGGACAATGTGCGCGTGCCGGCCCGGAACCTGATCGGCCAGGAGAACAACGGCTTCATTTATCTCATGCAGGAACTGCCCTGGGAACGCCTGCAGATCGCCGTTGTGGCGATCGCCTCCGCCGAAGCCGCGATCGGCTGGACCACCCAGTACTGTCGCGAGCGCAAGGCTTTCGGCCAGGAAATCATCCAGTTCCAGAACACCCGCTTCACGCTTGCCGAATTGGCCACCGAGGTGCAGATCGGCCGGGTGTTCGTCGACCGCTGCATCGAACTCAAACTGCAGGGCAAGCTCGACGCCGCCACCGCCTCGATGGCCAAGTACTGGTGTTCGGACATGCAGTTCAAGGTGCTCGACGCCTGCGTGCAATTGCACGGCGGTTACGGCTACATGTGGGAATACCCGATCGCCCGCGCCTGGGCTGACGCACGCGTGCAACGCATTTACGGCGGCACCAACGAGATCATGAAGGAACTGATCTCGCGCTCCCTCTGAGGGAGTCAGTTCAGCGACGGGCCAGCGTCTGGCTGGCTTTGGCGCTTTCGAGGAAACGGTTGGGGTTCTGCGCAACCCCGCGCAGGCGCACTTCGAAATGCAGGTGTGGCCCGGTCGAGCGGCCGCTCGAGCCAGACAGGGCAATTTTCTGGCCGCGTCTGACCAGCGTGCCGGGTTTGACGAGCAGTTTGGAAGCGTGCGCATAACGCGTGGTGAGATCGTTGCCATGGTCAATCTCGACCATGTTGCCGTAGTCGGGGTGCCGTTCAGACAGGATGACCACCCCGGCGGCGGCCGCAAACACCGGCGTACTCGGATCGGCAGCAAAATCCACACCTTCGTGCAGTGCCCGTTCACCGGTGAAGGGATCGATGCGCCAGCCAAAGGAGGATGCGTTCCACTGCGCAACCACCGGCAGGGTCGTCGGCAGCATGCTCTTGCGCACACGCTCGTCGAGCAACTGGGATTCGATCAGGGACAGGGTGTCGCGGCGCGATTCGATTTGCCGGGAGAGTTCATCCAGGGCCGCTTGCAAATCCGCCGGCGAGAGTTGGCTCGCCTGGACCAGCGGGCCGCCGCGTCGATCCTTGCCAGGTGCAACCTCGCTGCTCCGGGTCTCCGCCGGCAGGATGCCGGACATCTTGGTGAGACGTTCGCCGAGCGAGTCGAGGTGGGTCAATTGAGCCTGCATCTGGCCCAGTTTGACGGCCATCGCATTGAGGTTCTCGCGGACGAACTCCTTGCTGCGCTCGGTCTCGGCGGCGGTGAGGGTGCGCAGCATGTCCTGCAGGAAAGGCAGGCGAATTTCGGCCGCGTGACGCATGGTGACGTAGGAAAACACCGAAGACATACCGATCACCAGCCCGACAAAGGCGATCATCCCCAACATCAGGTGACGCCAGCCAAGTGTGATGCTCTTAGCCGTTGCCAGGCGGTCGGAGACGAGAATAATATGCATGCTGTTCCCTTTCCTTTGAGACCCCATGCAAGCGCGCACCCTGAATAGCTGCCTGAATGCGGATGAAACCATGGCTCGACTTGCTGCCCATGCCGGGCGCTTGCTGAAGCTCCAGCGTTTGTTCCAAACGGCGGTTCCGACGGCCTTGGCGCAAACGTGTCGGGTTGCCAATTACCGGCTGGGCGTTGTCTTCATCCATGCCGAAAACGGCGCCGTGGCCGCTAAACTGCGTCAAATATCACCTAGTATTTGTGAGGTTTTTGGTTCAGGAGGGGAGCAGGTTACCGAAATTCAGGTCAAGGTGCAACCCTCGGATGCTGCGTCGCACAATAAACCACGGCCAAAAGCTGCGGTTTTGGACGATGCTTCGCGTGACAGTATCCGGCGATTGTCCACTACCCTGCCCGAGGGTCTCTTGCGCGAGGCACTGGGGCGCTTGCTCGACAACAGCAAGTAGATGCCCACCTCGGCTAGAGCACGATCAGCCGCTCCAGCGCAAACAGCGCCAGTACCGCAGCTGCGAAAATCAGGGCGTATTTGGCGATGCGGCCGGCCAGGCGCAGATAACGTTGATCACGGGTGAACAGAAACGCCAGAATGCCGCTGCCGATGGCAATGACGGTCAGGATGGCGACGATGCGCAGCAGCAGCATGTCCGCGCCTGCGGCGGTCAGGCAATCTGCGGATAAAGACCGGCAACTGCGGCCGGGGTTGCTTCGGGTCGCTCGAAAGTCACCAGGTCCCAGGCGGTTTGATCGGCCAGCAAAGCCCGCAACAACTGGTTGTTGAGGGCATGGCCGGACTTGTGGGCGGAAAAGGCGCCGAGCAGCGGGTGACCGGCCAGGTAGAGATCACCGACGGCGTCGAGCAGCTTGTGTTTGACGAACTCGTCGGCATAGCGCAGGCCGTCGCTATTGAGGATCCGGTATTCGTCCATGACGATGGCGTTTTCCAGGCTGCCGCCCAGCGCCAGTCCCTGGTCGCGCATGAATTCGACATCCTGCATGAAGCCGAAGGTGCGTGCGCGCGCCACTTCTCTGATGTAGGAGTTCTCGGCGAAGTCGATGCTTACGGTCGTACCCGTCTGGGCCACCGCGGGATGGTTGAAGGCAATGGAAAAGGACAGGCGGAAACCGTCATAGGGTTCCAGGCGCGCCCACTTGTCGCCGTCTTTGACTTCGACGGTTTTCCTGACGCGCAGGAAACGCTTCGGAGCATTCTGCTCCTCGATGCCTGCAGACTGGAGCAGATACACGAAGGGGGCGGCGCTGCCATCCATGATCGGCAGCTCAGCGGCATCCACATCGACATACAAATTGTCGATGCCGAGGCCGGCCAGTGCCGACATCAGATGTTCGACGGTGGAGATTTTGGCAGTACCGGCTTCCAGGCAGGAAGCCAGCCGCGTGTCGCCGACGCTCAGGGGATCGGCTTTCAGATCGACCGGCGGGTCGAGGTCGACCCGGCGAAACACGATGCCGTTATCGGCAGCCGCCGGACGCAACACTACGGTGACCTTGACGCCGCTGTGCAAGCCGACGCCGGTGGCGCGAATCAGGGTCTTGAGGGTACGCTGCTTGAGCATGAGCAAAGTGCAATGGCAGGGAGGCGAATTCTACCATTGCAACCGCTGCCCATGCCCAAGCAAACCCCGCCTAGTCCGCCTGCTCAGTCAGCCTGCTTGCGCAGGAACGCGGGGATATCGTACTTGTCCACCCCGCTGTTGCGCATCTCGTCCACCGTCGCATTGCGGGCACTGCTGCGGCCCGACTGGAATACCGGCGGCAGATTGCTTTCGACCTGCCCGCTGACAGCAGCCGGCATCTCGAAGGGCGCATCGTAAGTGCCGGTGCGTTGCGACTGGACGATGCTGATTTCCGGCTTGGCTGGCTTGCGGATGATCTGGCTGCCCAGTCCGGTCGCCACCACGGTGACGCGCAACTGGTCTTCCATGCCTTCTTCGAACACGGTGCCGAAGATGATGGTGGCCTCGGGTGCGGCGTAAGTGCGGATGGTATTCATCACTTCGCGCACTTCCTTCATGCCCAGGGTTTCGCTGGCGGTGATATTGACCAGCACGCCGCGCGCTCCGGACAGCTCGATGCCTTCCAGCAGCGGGCTGGCCACCGCCATTTCAGCCGCCATGCGGGCGCGATCGACGCCGGCGGCCACGGCCGAACCCATCATCGCTTTGCCCATCTCACCCATCACCGTGCGCACATCCTCGAAGTCGACGTTGATCAGCCCCGGCACGTTGATGATTTCCGAAATCCCGCCCACGGCATTCTTCAGCACGTTGTCCGCCGCCTTGAACGCATCGAGCATGCTGACTTCGTCACCCATCACTTCCATGAGTTTCTCGTTGAGGATGACGATCAGCGAATCGACGTTCTGCGCCAGTTCGAGCAGGCCCTGCTCGGCCAGGGTCATGCGCCGTCCTTCGTACTCGAAAGGTTTGGTGACCACGGCAACGGTCAGGATGCCCAGCTCGCGCGCCACTTCGGCGATGATCGGCGCGGCGCCGGTGCCGGTGCCGCCGCCCATGCCGGCGGTGATGAAGGCCATGTGCGCGCCGCGCAGTGCATCGGCGATGCGTTCGCGCTCGCCTTGCGCCAAGTCGCGGGCTTTCTCCGGCTTGCCGCCGGCACCCAGACCCGGTCCGAGCTGCAGCTTTTCACCGGCGCTGCTTTTCGACAGAGCTTGCGCATCGGTGTTGACGCAAATGAACTCCACGCCCTGCACACCCTCGCGGATCATGTGCTCGACCGCGTTGCCGCCGGCCCCCCCCACGCCAATGACCTTGATCGAGGTCTGGCCTGGCTCCTTGTCTACAATTTCAAACATGCTCGCCTCCTTCAATGAACTGCAACAAAAAAAATCCTTCTCTTAATGCCCCACAAACAACTACGGGCACTAGAAATTCTTGCCGAACCAGGCGCGCATGCGCGCCAGGATCTGCCCGAAACTCTTCGGCCCCGGTTCCTTGAGGCCACGCAGCTTCTGCGCGCGCCCTTCGAGCAGCAGACCCATCGCCGTCGAGTAACGCGGATTGCGCACCACTTCCTTGAGGTTGCCGTCGTAATGCGGCACCCCTTGATTGAATGTGTTGTGAAAAATTTCCTCGCCCAGCTGCACCATGCCCGACATCGCCGCAGCGCCGCCGGTCAGCACCACGCCGGCGCGCAGCAGACGCTCGTAGCCGCTCTTGCGCAGTTCGTCGAGCACCTTCTGGTAGATCTCCTCCACGCGCGGCTGGATCACGCCGGCCAGGGTTTGCCGCGACAGGGTGGATGACGGCCGCTCGCCGACACCCGGCACTTCGAAGATTTCCTCGGGATCGGCCAGCTGTTGCAAGGCGACGCCGTAGCGCAGCTTGATTTCCTCGGCATCCTGGGTGGAGGTGCGCAAGGCGATGGCGATGTCGCCGGTGATCTGGTCGCCGGCAATCGGGATCACCGCCGTGTGGCGGATTGCGCCTTGCGTAAACACGGCGATGTCGGTGGTGCCGCCGCCGATGTCGACCAGGCAGACGCCGACATCCTTCTCGTCCTCGGTCAGCACGGCATGGCCCGAAGCCAGCGGCTGCAGCACCAGGTCGACCACTTCCAGGCCGCAGCGATGCACGCACTTGACGATGTTCTGCACCGAGGTCACGGCGCCGGTGACGATATGCACCCGCACTTCCAGCCGGCGCGCGTCCATGCCGATCGGCTCCTTGACGCCGTCCTGGCCATCGACGATGAATTCCTGCACCAACGTGTGCAGGATCTGGTCGTCGGCCGAGATCGGCGTGGCGTTGGCGGCCTCGATGGCGCGCTCGACATCAAGCTGGGTGACTTCCTTTTCGCGCACCACCGCCATGCCATTGGAATCCTTGCTCTTGATGTGGCTACCGGCGATGCCGGTATACACCTCGCGGATCTTGCAATCGGTCATCAGCTCGGCTTCCTGGATGGCGCGCGAAATGGCATTGACCGTTGCCTCGATATTGACCACGACACCCTTCTTGAGACCCTTTGACTCCTGGCTGCCAATGCCCAGAACCGACAGTATTCCCTCGGCAGTGAGTTCGGCAACGATGGCGACGATCTTCGATGTGCCGATATCCAGGCCGACAATCAGTTCTCTGTTTTCCTTGCTCATGTATTGCCCTTGCCGTGGTTTGCCGTACCCTGAACCTCCGGGTTCAGTCCCGTCTCGCCACGTCCCAGCCGCAGGGCAAAGCCGTTCGGATAGCGCATGTCGATCGCCGCGATGGAACTCTTGGCGCGTTTCTGGACCTCGCGGTAGATGCCGGTGAAGCGCTGCAAGCGCTCATGCAGCGGATGCTTGGCCTGATCGCGGCCAAGTTCCAGCACCAGTCCGTCATCGAGCCGCAGCTGCCAGGCCTGGCGCGCCGACAACATCACGCTGCGCGTCACCCGTCCGAGCGGCGTCAGGAGTTCTGTAAATTCACGGTAGCGCGCCAGCATCAAGGCGGAACTTCCCTCCGGTCCGCCGAACAACGGCAAGGGCGGCTGATCGGCCGGCAGGGAGGCGGCGAATATTTCGCCCTGATCGTTGACCAGGCGCGCCTCGTCATCGCTGTTGTGCCAGCGCGCCGCCGCGACGTGCTCTTCGATGGCCAGTTCGATGCCATCCGGCCAGCGCCTGCGCACCGAGGTCTTGCGCACCCAGGGGAGCTTCTCGAATGCGCTGCGGACACCATCCAGATTCACCGTGAAGAAATTGCCCGTCAGCGAGCTCTGCGCCGCATATTCGATCTGCGCCAGGGTCACCTGCTTCAGCGGAACGGCAACGATCACCTGTTTCAGGGGAAACAGCGGCAGGCGCACCACGGTCATCACGCTGGCATAGACGAAGACCAGGATGCTGCCCAGGAACAGCACATCGGCCAGCAGATTGAGCAAGAGCGGGCGGTCCCAGAAACCCTCGGCGACGGGACGCGACTTGCGGCGAATGGGTGCATCTTGCCGCTTAGCCAAGTTGCGCCCTTTCCAGAATCCTGATCACCAGTTGTTCGAAGCTGATGCCGGCAACGCGTGCCGCCATCGGTACCAGCGAATGGCCGGTCATGCCGGGCAGGGTATTCATCTCGAGCAGGCTGAAGCTACCATCCGCCCTGAGAATCAGGTCGGCACGCCCCCAGCCGGTGCAACCCAACACCCGGAAAGCCTGCAGCACCGTCTCATTGATCTTGGCGGTGATCTCGGGATCGACGCCGGCGGGGCAGTGATACTGCACGGCATCGGTGAAATACTTGTTGTTGTAGTCGTACTTTCCTTCCGGCGCTTCTATCCTGACCAGAGGCAACACTTCCTCGCCCAGCACCGCCGCCGTGAGTTCCTGCCCGGTCACGAATTCCTCGGCAATCACCAGCGGATCAAGCCGATAGGCCAGCTCAAATGCCGCAGCCATTTCCTCGATCGCGTTCACCTTGGTCAGGCCGATCGAGGATCCTTCACGCACCGGTTTCACGATCAGCGGCAGGCCCAACTTGTCGGCCACCCGTTTCCAATCGCCACCCGGGGTCAGCAGGCAATACCTCGGCGTCGGAATGCCGGCGGCCTGCCAAACAAGCTTGGTGCGCCACTTGTCCATCGCCAGCGCCGACGCCATCACACCGCTGCCGGTATAGGGCACACCGAGCAGTTCCAGCGCGCCCTGGACCACCCCGTCCTCGCCGCGCCGGCCGTGCAGAATCGTGAATACACGGTCATAGCCTTGCTGCTTTAGATCCCAGATCGGCTGCTCGGACGGATCGAAGGCATGGGCATTCACGCCCTGACCGCACAGCGCCTTGAGCACCGCCCGACCTGAAATCAGCGATATCTCGCGCTCGGCCGAACTGCCGCCCATAAGTACCGCCACCCTGCCAAAATCAGTCATGCTGACGCACCTTTGCCACCCCGCCTTTGCCACCCATGTGTTCCCCGACAATTCTTACTTCGCGCTGCAGTTCCACGCCGAATTTTTCCTTCACGGCAAGCTGAATCTGGCCGATTAGCATTTCTATCTCAGTTGCTGTTGCCTTGCACTCTGGATTAACGATGAAATTCGCATGCTTTTCCGAAACACGCGCCCCGCCAATGCTGAAGCCCTTCAAACCCGCGGCTTCGATGAGTCTTGCGGCGTGGTCGTCCGGGGGATTGCGAAACACCGAACCGGCATTCGGTTGCTGCAACGGCTGACGTGCGCTGCGTTGCTCGAGCAGCTCCTGTATCCTGGTTTGCGCTGCTTCTGCATCCCCTTCGGGAAAGCGCAACCATGCGCCAGCAAACCACTCGTCGGTGGCCGAGCGCAAGCCGACATGGCGATAGCCGAGGGAGAAATCCGCGGCAGTGCGTGTAACGCGTTTGCCATGGCGATCCAGCATCAACACGCGCTCGACGTGATTCCAGGTTTCGCCGCCCCAGCAGCCCGCATTCATCGCCAGCGCCCCGCCGACGGTGCCCGGCACACCCGCGAGGAACTCGGCACCGACCCGTCCGTTCTTTGCAGCGAACCGCGCCAGTTTCGGGCTGGCGACGCCCACCTCGGCGTAGATCAGGCCATCGCTTTCGAATCGCAGGGTATTCAATGCGCCATGGGTGAATACCACGGTGCCATCAAAACCGCCGTCGCGCACCAGCAGGTTCGAACCCAATCCCACCAGCAGCAGCGGCTCGTCATGGCGCAAGGCGGCGAGAAAATCCGCCAGGTCATCAAGGTCCGCCGGGAAATAGGCGCGTGCCGCGCTACCGCCGGCACGCCAGGACACATGCCCGGCCATGGGCTCGTCCTGCCTGAGCTCACCGCGAAATTTAGGCTGCGCATTCATGACTGGACTTCCACAAGTATTGCCGGAACCGCGCCGATCGAACCGGCGCCCATGGTGATCACCACGTCGCCGTCCCGGGCGAACGCCAGGATGGCCTGCGGCATGTCATTGATCTGGTCGACAAACACCGGTTCCAGTTTTCCAGCGACGCGGATGGCACGCAGCAGCGAACGGCTGTCGGCGGCAACGATCGGTGCTTCGCCGGCGGCATAGACTTCGGCCAGCAGCAGCGCTTCAAAACCCGACAGCACCTTGACGAAATCCTCGAAGCAGTCGCGCGTGCGGGTGTAGCGATGCGGCTGAAACGCCAGCACCAGGCGCCGGCCGGGAAAGGCACCGCGCGCAGCGGCCAGTGTCGCAGCCATTTCCGCCGGATGGTGTCCGTAATCATCGATCAGGGTGAAACTGCCACCCCCAGAACTCTCCGGCAGGTTGATTTCACCGTAGCTCTGAAAGCGCCGGCCGACGCCCTTGAATTCCGCCAGCGCCTTGACGATGACCTGGTCGCCGACACCGACCTCGGTCGCCACGGCGATCGCCGCCAGTGCATTGCGCACGTTATGCAGACCGGGCAGATTGAGCCGCACCGGAAACTGGCTGACGCTGCCGTTCATGCGCACACAGTCGAAACGCATCTGGCCGGCCGCAGCGACGATGTTCCGGGCTTGCAGGTTGGCCTGGACATCGATGCCATAGGTGACGATCTGCTTGGAGACTTGCGGCATGATCTCGCGCACGTTGGCGTCGTCGGCGCACAGCACCGCCACGCCATAAAACGGCAGACGCTGGAGGAATTCGACGAATGCCTGCTTGAGCCGGCCGAAATCGTGCCCGTAGGTTTCCATGTGGTCGGCATCGATGTTGGTCACCACCGAGATCACCGGCGACAGGTAGAGGAAGGAGGCGTCCGATTCATCGGCCTCGGCGACGAGAAACTCGCCCTGGCCGAGCTTGGCGTTGGCGCCCGCCGAATTCAGCCGGCCGCCGATGACGAAGGTCGGATCGATCCCGCCTTCGGCCAGGATGCTGGCAATCAGGCTGGTGGTGGTGGTCTTGCCATGCGTGCCGGCGATGGCGATGCCCTGCTTGAGGCGCATCAGTTCGGCCAGCATTTGCGCGCGCGGCACCACCGGCACCTTGCGCTGCCTGGCTGCAACGACTTCCGGGTTATCCGCCTTGACCGCTGTGGACACGACCACTGCATCGGCCGTGGCAACATTTTCCGCCTGATGTCCGAGTACGATGCGGGCGCCAAGTCCGGCCAGACGCCGGGTCGCAGTATTCTCGGCAAGATCCGAACCGCTGACTTCGAAACCCTGGTTGAGCAACACCTCGGCGATGCCGCTCATGCCGGATCCGCCGATACCGACGAAGTGAACACGGTGGATTTTATGTTTCATGGGTAACCTCGTCGGTATCGGCGGGGCGCGGCGTTCCGCCGCGCAGCCGCCCCAAGCAGTCGCGCACGCGACTGCGCGCGTGCTTGGCTACAAAGTGGATGCGCTTGACCTTATGTTTCATTTCGCCAACTCCATGCAGACTTGTGCCACGCTGGCCGTGGCATCGGGCTTGGCGAGGGCGCGCGCCTTCTCCGCCATTTGCAGCAACTGTTCACGACTCAGATTGCGCAACAGGGACAGCCGCTCCGCCGTCAATTCACTTTGCGGCAACAGGATGGCCGCGCCGGCGCTGGCCAGAAAGCGCGCGTTGAGCGTCTGGTGGTCATCCACCGCATGCGGAAAGGGCACCAGGATGCTGGGAACGCCGGCAGCGGCGAGTTCCGCGATAGTCAGTGCGCCGGCACGGCAAATCACCAGATCCGCCCATGCGTAGGCGCCCGCCATGTCTTCGATGAAGGCCACGCAATTGGCTGCCACGCCGGCTTGCCGATAGTTGTCCTTGAGCGCGGCAAGATGCTTCTCGCCGGCCTGGTGCACCACCTGCGGCCGCTCCTCTTGCGCAAACAGCGCCAGGGATTGCGGCACCACCTCGTTCAAGGCTTGCGCCCCGAGGCTGCCGCCGATCACCAGCAGATGCAGCGGTGCATTCTGTTCCATGCGTTCGGCATAGCGCCGCGCCGGTACGTCCAGTGCCGCGATCTCGGGCCGCACCGGGTTGCCGCACCAGTCCGCCTTGCCCAATACGCCCGGAAAGCCGCTCAGGACACGCTCCGCGACGCGTGCCAGGATCCTGTTGGCCAGTCCGGCCACGGAATTCTGCTCATGCACCACCAGCGGCCTGCCCTTGAGCACGGCCATCATGCCACCGGGAAAACTGATGAAGCCGCCCATGCCGAGCACCACATCCGGCTGCACCTGCTTGATCACCTTGAGCGCCTGCCAGAAACCGCTCAGCAGACTGAACGGCAGCAGCAGCTTGCGCAGCAAGCCCTTGCCGCGCAGCGCCGAGAATCGCACCGGCGCCATCTCGTAACCGCGGCTGGGTACCAGCTTCGCTTCCATGCCATCGGGATTGCCGAGCCAGACCACCTTCCAGCCCGCAGCCTTGACCGCATCCGCCACTGCCAGACCGGGAAATATGTGGCCTCCCGTCCCGCCCGCCATGACCAGCAGAGTCCTCACACTGTGATCCCCCGCATCATCTGCCGATTTTCATAATCAATACGCAAGAGAATGGCCACCGCCATGCAGTTGGCGAGTATTCCAGAGCCGCCGAAACTCATCAGCGGCAGGGTCAGACCCTTGGTCGGCAGCAAACCCATATTGACGCCCATGTTGATGAAGGACTGGACGCCGATCCAGATGCCGATGCCTTGCGCCACCAGGCCGGCATACACCCGGTCAAGTTGCAGCGCCTGCCGGCCGATGACGAAAGCGCGCTGCACCACCAGCGCGAACAAGCCGATGACCAGCACCACGCCGCAGAAACCGAGTTCCTCGGCGATCACCGCCAGCAGGAAGTCGGTGTGGGCCTCGGGCAAATAGAAAAGCTTCTCGACACTCGCGCCCAGGCCGACGCCGAACCACTCGCCGCGACCGAAGGCGATCAGGGCGTGCGACAACTGGTAACCCTTGCCGTAGGCGTCCTGCCACGGATCCATGAAACCGAAAATGCGCTCGCGCCGATACGGTGAAATCCAGATCAGCAGGATGAATCCGGCCAGCAGCACCACCACCAGCGCACCGAACAGGCGTGCATTGATGCCGCCGAGAAACAGGATGCCCATGGCGATGCAGACGATCACCACGAAGGCGCCGAAGTCGGGTTCGCGCAGCAGCAGGCCGCCGACCAGCAGCATCACCACCGCCAAAGGCGCAAAGCCGCGCCGGAAGGAATCCATGTCCGCAAGTTTGCGTGCCGTGTAATCCGCCGCATACAGCACCGCAAACAATTTCATGAACTCGGACGGCTGAAAGCTCACCGGGCCAAGCGGCAGCCAGCGCTGCGCGCCATTCGCCGAGCGCCCGACATGTGGCACCAGCACCACCAGCAGCAATACGAAACCGACGACGAACAGCCACGGCGCCGCTTTCTGCCAGACGCGCAGCGGCACCTGAAACACCACCACCGCCGCAATCAGGCCGACCGTCATGAAGACGCTGTGACGCACCAGGAAATAGGTCGATTGATGGCCGGTCATCTGGTTACCTTCGGCAGTCGCGATCGAGGCCGAATACACCATGACCAGGCCCATCAGCAGCAGCGACAGTGCCGGCCAGAGCAGCCACTCGTCCAGTTCGTGCGGAGCGCTGGCGTTCTGCAAGACCATTGCTTGCCGCATCATGCCGCCGCACCCGCTGCCGGCAATGCCCGCACTGCGGCAACGAACACTTCGGCGCGATGCACGTAGTTGCGGAACATGTCGAAGCTGGCGCAGGCCGGCGACAGCAACACGGCATCGCCCGGCAATGCCGCGCCAGCCGCCGCACGCACGGCCTCATCAAGATTCTGTGCCGCCAGCAAGGGTACGCTGCAATCACTCAACGCCGCCCGAATCAAAGGCGCATCGCGCCCGATCAGCACGACGCTGCGCGCATGGCGCGACACCGCATCCCGCAGCGGCAGAAAATCCTGATTCTTGCCTTCGCCGCCCGCAATCAGCACGATTTTTCTGCCTTTCGGTTGGGTGGCGCTTTTTTCGCCGCCCAAGCCTTGCAGCGCGGCCACTGTGGCACCCACATTGGTGCCCTTGGAATCGTCATAAAAAACGACACCCTCGATTTCCGCGACCTTTTCGACGCGATGCGCCAGCCCGCGGAAAGTCTTGAGACCGGCCACCAGTTGTTTGATCGGCAAACCGATGGCATGGCACAGCGCCAGGGACGCCAGGGCATTGGCGGCATTGTGCAAACCCGCCAGCGGCAGTTCCGCCAATGGCAACAGAAAGCTGTTCCCCTGCACCAGCCAGAATTCGCCGTTTCTTTCACGCAAGCCGAAATCTTCCATCATCCCGGGCGCATCCAGGCCGAAACTGATCAATTGCCGATGCGGTACCGCCATCCTCCTGACGCGGGCATCGTCGCGATTGAGGATCTGTGCCGCGCCATTGCCCTGATCGTGGATCAACACGCGCGCCTTGGCGCTGGCGTATTCGTCGATGTTGATGTAGCGGTCGAGGTGATCTTCCGAGATGTTGAGCACGGCCGCCGCATCGGGATTGAGCGTCAGCGTGGTCTCGAGCTGGAAGCTCGACAGTTCCAGCACCCAGATCTCCGGCAATTGTCCGTCGTCGAGGCGCAACATCAGCGCATCCAGTGCCGCCGGCGATATGTTGCCGGCGACTTCGGCATCGCGGCCGGTGGCTTCGCACAAATGCCCGGTCAGCGCGGTGGTGGTGGTCTTGCCGTTGGTGCCGGTGATCGCCAGCACCTTGGTCTTGTCACGCACACCCAAATCGCGCAGCGCCTGAGCGAACAATTCGATCTCGCCGACCACCGGGATGCCGCGCGCCCGGGCTTCGAGAACCACCATCAGGCCACCCGAGAGACCAGGTGACAACGCCAGCAAGTCGACATTTTCGAGCAGGCTCTTGGTGAACTCGCCGGAAACGAATTCCGCATCCTCGGCTGCCTGGCACAAGTTCGACAGCCCGGGCGGTTCCGCACGCGTGTCGGCAATGCGCAGGCGGGCGCCGCGCCGGACGCACCAGCGCGCCATGGCCAGGCCGGATTCGCCGAGGCCGAGGACCAGCACGAGTTTCTTGTGCAGGTTCATCGTATCTTGAGCGTCGACAAACCAAACAGCACCAGCATGATGGTGATGATCCAGAACCTCACGACCACCTGGGTCTCCTTCCATCCGCTCAATTCATAGTGATGGTGCAAAGGTGCCATGCGGAAAATCCGCTTGCCCCCGGACCACTTGAAATAAATCACTTGCAGCATCACCGAAAGCGTTTCGGCGACGAAGACGCCGCCCATGATCAGCAACACGATTTCCTGGCGCACGATCACCGCCACCGCGCCGAGCGCGGCACCCAGCGACAGGGCGCCGACATCGCCCATGAAGACTTCCGCCGGGTAGGCGTTGAACCACAGGAAGCCAAGCCCCGCCCCAGCCAGGGCGCCGCAAAACACGGTCAGTTCGCCGGCACCGGGGATATAGGGCAGCAGCAGATATTTCGAATACACCGCATTGCCCGCCACATAGGCGAAGATGCCCAGCGCGCCGCCGACCATCACCGTCGGCATGATGGCCAATCCGTCGAGGCCATCGGTCAGATTGACGGCATTGCTGGTACCGACGATGACGAAGTAGGTCAATACGATGAAACCGAACAGGCCAAGTGGGTAGGCGATATTCTTGAAGAAAGGCACGATCAGGTCGGCCTTGAGGGGCAATTCCAGGGTGAAGCCGCTGCCGACCCATTGCAGAAAAAGCCCGATCACCTTGTCATTGTTGGGTGCGGAAATCGAGAACACGATATACACGGCGGCGACGATGCCGATCAGCGATTGCAGGAAGAACTTGCTGCGCGCCGGCAAGCCTTTCGGATTCCGATGCACCACCTTGCGCCAGTCGTCCACCCAGCCGATGGCGCCGAAACCCAGCGTCACGATCAGCACGATCCAGATGAAGCGGTTGGAAAGATCCGCCCAGAGCAGCGTGGTGACCACGATGGCGATCAGGATCAAGGCGCCGCCCATGGTCGGTGTGCCGGATTTTGCCAGATGCGTCTGCGGCCCGTCATCGCGCACCGACTGGCCGATCTTCTTGCTGGTCAGCCAGCGAATCAGCATCGGTCCAAAGAGAAAGGAAATGCCCAGGGCGGTCAGAGTCGCCAGCACTGCGCGCAGCGTGATGTAGCCGAAGACATTGAAACCGCGCACGTCCTTGGCGAGCCATAGTGCCAACTCAAGCAGCATTTTCGGGCCTTTCCCCCGCCCCCCTTCCCGAGGAAGGGGATGACGGGTGTTCGCGGGCAAAGCCCGCTCCGGTTGGTTGGTTGTCCCCGCCTTGTCCCCCGGAGGGGAGGCTTCGCGCGGACGGCCCGGCGGCGTGGGCGTCTTCCTTAATTGCATCGACCACGCGTTCCATTTTCATGAAGCGCGAGCCCTTCACCAGCACCGTGGTATCGGCATCCAGCAACGGTTGCAAGGCAGCCAGCAGCGTCTCGGGATTCTTGAAGTGCGTGCCGCCACCAGCGAAATTCTTCACCGCGGTGACCGATTGCTCGCCGAGCGCCAGCAGCCGGTCCAGTCCCATGCTTTTGGCATAGCCGCCGATTTCGTCGTGGAACTGGCCGCTCTGCACGCCGACTTCGCCCATGTCGCCGATCACCAGAATCTTCTTGCCGGGCTGGGCGGCCAGCACGTCGATGGCGGCCCGCATCGAATCCGGATTGGCGTTGTAGGTATCGTCGATCACCCGCGCACCATTGAGTGCCGGCCACTGCTGCAGCCGCCCCTTGATGCCGCGGTAGCTCTCCAGTCCGGAGACAATGGCTTCCAGGCTGCAGCCGGCAGCCAGGGTCGCCGCGGTCGCTGCAAGTGCGTTCTTTGCATTGTGCAAACCGGGCACTTGCAATTCGACCGCGATATCACCTTGCGGCGTGCTGATGTGCAACTGGCTGCCGAAAGCTTTCAAACTGCAGCGCGCCGACACGTCGGCCGCCTGTTCCATGCCGAAGGTCAGCAGTTGGGCACCGGCAGCGACGGCAAGTTCGCGCCACAACCCGGCGTGCGGATCGTCGGCGTTGATCACGGCAACACCCTGCGGCATCAGCCCGGCAAAGATCTCGCCCTTGGCCAGCGCCACCCCGTTGAGTCCGCCCAAGCCGGCCAGATGGGCGCGCTGGGCATTATTCACCAGGGCTACGGTCGGTCTGGCCAGGCGCGTCAGGTAAGCGATTTCCCCGGGATGATTCATGCCCATCTCGATCACTGCAGCACAATGTTGGCTGCGCAGTTTGAGCAGCATCAGCGGCACGCCGATATCGTTGTTGAGATTGCCCTCGGTCGCCAGCACAGTGGCCAAAACCGTCGCCAGCAGGTCCTCATCGTCCCCGGCGCCGGGAATGTCGCGGCACGCCTGTGCACGCAGAATGGCGGCACACATTTCCTTGACTGTGGTCTTGCCATTGCTGCCGGTAATGCCGATCAGCGGCAGGGAAAAATCCTCGCGCCAGTATGCGGCAAGCTCACCCAGGGCGAGCCGCGTGTCCGCCGCCGCGAGCAGGGGCAGGTAGGGACGCTGCTGCGCCCAGCCCGCCTCCACCAAAGCGCCGGCTGCGCCGGCCGCGAGCGCCTGCTCGACATAATCGTGACCGTCGAAACGCTCGCCCTTGAGCGCCACGAACAATTCGCCGGGCTGGATTCGGCGCGTGTCCGTCGACACTCCGACAAACCACACTTCGCCGAAGTCCGTGCTGCCGTGGATGGCCGGGGCGGCCTCGGCTAGCCGCATCATCCGGGTCGCGGGCAGCGTCATCATGCCGCCCCGCTCACATGCTCTCCCGGATGGCTGCCGTCGTGTCCTTGGCGACCTGCAGGTTTGCCGTCGCATCCGGCGCGATGCCCAGCGCGCGCAGGCTGCCGCCCATAACCCGGGAAAACACCGGCGCCGCCACATCACCGCCGTAATAGATGCCTGCCGAGGGTTCGTCGATCATCACCGCGACGATGAGGCGCGGATCGGAAGCCGGCGCGAAGCCGACGAAGGAGGCAACGTATTTGTTGGCGTAACTGCCGCCGTCAAGCTTGTGCGCGGTGCCGGTCTTGCCGGCGACGCGGTAACCCGGGACTTGCGCCTTGGGTGCGGTGCCGCCGGGCAGCACCGCCAGTTCCAGCATGGCACGCACCTCATGCGCGGTCTGCGCCGAGAACACCGGCTTGCCGAGCAGCGGGGGCGTGTCCACCTTGGTCAGCGACAGGGGCAACAGGTCGCCCTCGCGGGCAAATGCCAGATAGGCATGCGCCAGCTGGATCAGGGTCACCGATATGCCGTGGCCATAAGCCATGGTGGCCTGCTCGATCGGATGCCAGCTCTTGGCCGGACGCAGGCGCCCGCCCACCTCGCCAGGAAAGCCGAGCTTGAGCGGCGTGCCGAAGCCGAGGCTGTCGAACATGCGCCACATTTCCTCGGGCGGTATGGACAGGGCCATTTTCGCCGCGCCGACATTCGAGGATTTCTGGATCACCTGGGCCACCGTGAGCAGGCCGTGCATGTGCGCATCGTGAATGGTGGCGTTGCCGATGGTCAGCGTGCCGGGTGCGGTCTGAATCATCGTGTCGAAGCGGTATTTGCCTTTCTCCAGGGCCAATGCCGCGGTGAATGGCTTCATCGTCGAACCCGGCTCGAAGGTGTCGGTGAGCGCGCGATTGCGCAGCTGCGCGCCGGCCAGGCGGACCCGGTTGTTCGGGTTGTAGGTCGGCAAATTCACCAGTGCCAGGACCTCGCCGGTCTTGGCGTCGAGCACGACAATGCCGCCCGCCTTGGCCTTGTTATCGGCGAGCGCCTGACGCAGGTTGGCAAAGGCCAGATACTGAATCTTGGCATCGAGCGCCAGCACCACGTCTTTGCCCTCTTGCGGCGGCTTGATGCTTTCGACATCTTCGACGATCTGGCCGCGCCGGTCCTTGATCACCCGGCGACTGCCGGGCTTGCCGGCAAGCGTGTCCTGGAAGGCCAGTTCGATGCCTTCCTGGCCAACATCCTCGGCGCCGGTGAAGCCCAACATGTGGGCAAGCATCTCGGCCGCCGGGTAATAGCGGCGATATTCGCGCTGCTCGTGGATGCCGGGCAGATTCAGGGCCGCGATCTTTTCCGCGACCGGCGGCGCGATCTGCCGCTTGAGAAAAACGAATTCCCGCTCACTGTTGAGCTTGCGCGTCAGGTCGCGCGCATCCATCTCGAGCATCGCCGCCAGGCTGCGCGCCTGCGCCGGCTGCAGCTTGGCATCCTCGGGAATGGCCCAGATCGATTTGACGGGGGTCGACACCGCCAGGACATCGCCGTGGCGATCCATGATGCGACCACGCGTGGCGGAGACCTCGATCACGCGCGAATAGCGCGAAGCGCCCTTCTCCTGCAGGAAGGAACTGTTGAAGCCCTGCAGATACAAGGACCAGCCGACCAGGGTCAGAAAACCCGTCAATAAACCGAGCAGCAGCAGGCGCGCGCGCCAGGCCGGCAGCGGTTGCGACAACAGGGGGCTATGGACGAATTTCAATTGACGGCCGCCTTGGCGATGTCGATGGAGATCACCTGGCCGCTGCCCGGCGCTTTCATATGCAACTTACTGCGAGCGATTTGTTCGACCCGGGCATGATTGGCCCAGGTGCTCTGCTCCAACTGCAATTGGCCCCATTCGACTTCGAGCTCGCGCATCCGGGCTTGCTCGCGCTCAAGATCGATGAACATCTTGCGCGCCTTGTGGTTGGCGCTCACGGTGCCGATCGCGCTGATGACGAGGAGTAGCAGCAGAATCAGATTGAGCCTCAGCATCAGAGCTTTTCCGCCACGCGCAGCACGGCGCTCCTGGCGCGCGGATTGGCGGCCACTTCGGCAGCTTGGGGAAATTGCGCCTTGCCGACCAGGCGCAGCAGCGGCCTGGGCATCTCGGCGCTGCGCAACGGCAGGCGCCTGGGCATTTGCGGCGGCTGCGACTGCTCACGCATGAAGCGCTTGACGATGCGGTCTTCCAACGAGTGGAAAGAGATCACCGCCAGCCGGCCACCGGTTGCCAGGCGCGTCACACATTGCGGCAGGGCTAGCGACAATTCCTCAAGTTCCTGATTGACGTGAATCCGTATAGCCTGAAAGCTGCGTGTCGCCGGGTGCTGACCCGGTTCACGCGTGCGGACGGCTTTTTCCACGAGCGTGGCAAGTTGTCGAGTGGTTGCAATACGGCATTCGCCCCGAGCAGCAACAAGCGCCTTTGCAATCGCATGAGCAAACCGTTCTTCCCCATAATTTTTGAGCACCCTTTCTATTTCTGGTTGTGTAGCCTGCTCCAGCCAGTCCGCGGCGGTCTGCCCGCGACTGGTGTCCATGCGCATGTCGAGCGGACCGTCGGAACGAAAACTGAACCCCCGCTCGGCCTGGTCCAGTTGCGGCGATGACATGCCAATATCGAGCAAGATCCCCTCCACCCGCTTTGCTGCCAGCCTTTCCAGGCTGTCCAACACCGCTCCCAACTCGCTGAACGCCGCATGCACCAGCGTCAAGCGCGCATCATTCAATTCCCGCCCGGCCGCTATCGCCTGCGGATCGCGGTCCAGCGCAATCAGCCTGCCAGCGCTCCCGAGCCGCGCCAGAATCTCCCGGCTGTGCCCGCCGCGGCCGAAGGTCGCATCAACATAAATTCCATCCGGCTTGATCGCCAACGCTTCGACCGCTTCCTGCAACAACACGCTTTGATGTTTCAGGGACGCGCATCCACTCATTCCGCGGAATCACAGCGTGAGGTTTTCGAGACCGGGGGGCAGCAGCTTGTCGCCCAAGGCGAAGATCGCCTCCTGCTGCTGCTTCCAACCCGCGTCGCTCCAGATTTCGAAGTTGCCGCCCTGCCCCACCAGCCAGACTTCTTTTTCAAGCCCGGCATAGGCGCGCAATTCGGGCGAGACCAGGACGCGGCCGGCGGCATCCATCTCGGCATCGACGGCAAAGCCCACCAGCAGACGACGCAGCATCGCCGATTGGGTCTCGAGGCTGGGGGCGGCAAGAATCTTGGCGCGGATCGGCTCCCACGCCGGGGCGGGATAGAGCAGCAGGCAACGGTGCGGATGCGCAGTCAGTACCAGACGCCCGTCACCCAGGGCCTGCAAGGCCTCTCGATGCCGGGCCGGGACCGCCATGCGCCCCTTGGCATCCAGATTGAGTGCCGCAGCCCCCTGAAACATGTCTTCTCCTCAGAATGGAAAGGGCGATCTATAACCATCAACTCGCCACATACTTGCCAAAGTCTTCCCACATTTCCCCACTTATTCCCACTCTAAAGGAGTTTTTTTTCGTGGTCAAGCACTAAATTTCAATTTTTTCTTGCGGGGACAAGGACTTAGATTGGGTTTGCGAAGTAAATCTTAAAATATTTTTCTCATTTAAAACAATGGCAGTAGAAACCAAAGTGAAAGTGATTTGTTAGGATCGAACGGAAATTGAACCCTGCGGATCGGAGTGGAAGTCCGCCGATAAGCCGGGTTCTGTCTTGGGCAGTCATTCCTCTGGGCCCGCCGTTACCGACGGGCTCTAGCAGCCTACCCGGAAGCGACGCGAGCAGCGTCATGGCTTCCCTATTTGGCCTTGCCCCGAATGGGGTTTGCCGTGCCGTCCGTGTCGCCACGTCCGCGGTGAGCTCTTACCTCGCCATTTCACCCTTACCGGTTCTTGCGAACTTAGGCGGTATCTTTCTGTTGCACTTTCCGTCGCCTTGGGTTGCCTTCCGGATTTCCCGGATTGCAACTTATAGCGCCCGGCCGTTAGCCGGCATCCTGCTCTATGGGGCCCGGACTTTCCTCCATGAACTTGCGTTCACAGCGACTGCCTAGCGAACTTCCGTCGTCGATTGTACTCGCCCCGGCACGCCGCAGCAGCATCGTCATGCAGCAGCGGCAGCGCTCGTCTCGCTTGCGCAGTGCGCCAGTCTGTCGTATGTTGCGAAAATTATCTTGTCATCAGCGCAGCTGAACCACTCATGAACCTCGCCTCATTGCTCCACCCCCGCGTCATCGATCGCGAATCGCTGCAGGAATTCGTCGACAACCTGACCGACCAGATTCCCCTGATCGAGCGCGACATCGCCCGTCTCAAGCGCGAACCCCACGACAAAGCCCTGATCGCCAATCTGTTCCGCGCCCTGCACAACATCAAGGGCGATGCGGCGATCTGCCAGGTGGAACTCGGCGTGATGATCACCCATCCGCTCGAGACCTTGCTGGCCCGCCTGCGCAATGGCGAAATCGTTTTTTCCGAGCTGCTCGCCGAGCTTGTTCTGCTTGCCATGGATCGCCTCGAACTGGCGGTCGAAGCCCTGGCGGGCAATCGCTCCCTGGAGCATCTGAAACTTCCCGAACTGGTCGGGGGTCTCGAAAATCTCGCCGAGGTGACGACACCGTCGCTCGATGGCAAGCTGGTGCAAGTCATCGAGCAGGTTACCGGCTTTCGCCCGGTGCCTTTCCCGCCGGCCAGGGACATCAAGCCGCAGGCTGCAAGCACTGCCAAAGGCTCTGACGGCATTGCGGCCGACTTGCTGTTTTTCAGGTCACTGGCGCAAAAATTCGAGTCCCGTTCCGCGCTCTTCCATGGACGCAGCGGGCGCCTGCTCAAGCTCGCCCTGGATACCAACCAGACCGCCGGTCAACCCGTGGATCCGCTGCAACTGGAGGCGGCCGTGTATTTTCATGACATCGGAATGATGTTCCTGCCTGAGCCGGTCTGGCTCAAGACCGGTAAGCTCTCCGACCAGGACAAGCAACTTCTGCATGGACATCCGGAGATGGCGGCCGGGCTCCTGGAGCGCATGGAGGGATGGCAAGCAGCGGCAGAAATGGTCGCACAGCATCACGAAATGGTGGATGGGCGGGGCTACCCGAAAGGGATCAAGAACGATGCCGTCTGCGCCGGGGCAAAAATCCTGGCGATTGTCGATGCCTTCGAAGCCGTCACCCTCAAACACAGCGACCGCGGTCACTCGCGCTCCATCCTGCGCGCCATCGCCGAGGTGAATGCCTGCGACAACCAGTTTGCTCCGGAATGGATCGCACCTTTTAATGCCGTTATTCGGCGGATTGTGGAAACTTAGCTCCGCTATGATTTTCCGCATTCGGCTGAACAATGGCGCTCATATGGTGGTAATTCACTTTCCGGGCATCACGCAGAAGACAAGGCTATCATTCCGGGTAAAATGCGCTCGCAGTATGCGCCCGGCTTGGGTGCTTGCTGGTTCCAATGCGCTTGCTTTAACCTGGTAGGGTAAATCCATGCAACTCTCCGAAAAATTCGGGCTGCTGATCGATGATATTGCCGCGATGCGCACCACGGTGCGCATTCAACTCGCCAGCATCGGGCTGGAGAAATGCGACCAGGCGCGCGACATCAAGGAAGCCATCGAGAAACTCAACCTCAAGCACTACGACCTGATCGTGTGCGACTACAACCTCGGCAAAGGCGCCGATGGCCAGCAATTCCTCGAACTGGTGCGGCGCAAGCAGCTGCTGCCAATGACCACGGCCTTTCTCATGATCACCGGCGAAACCGGCTACCAGCAGGTGTCGACCGCCGCCGAATATTCGCCCGATGATTACCTGCTCAAGCCTTTCACGGCCGAGACCTTGGGTACGCGCCTGGTGCGCATCATCGAAAAGAAGGAAGCGCTGCAACCGATTTACCAGCATATGGGCGCCAAAACCGATCACGCCAAGGCGCTGGCCGCCTGCGACGATCTGCTCGCGAAGAAATCCCGCTACTCGCTCGAAGTGCTGCGCATCAAGGGCGACCTGCTTTTGGCCAAAGGCCGCGCCAGCGAAGCGCTGGCCCTCTATGACGATATCCTCAAGGAACGTTCCACCCCCTGGGCCGAGGTAGGCAAGGCGCAAGCCCTGATCGCCTACGGCAACCCAGACGAGGCACGCATCCTGCTCGAACAGACGCTGGTGGCCTATCCCAATTATCTGGCGGGTTACGACTCGCTCGCCAACCTGCTGGTCAAGACCGACAAACTCGCCGCCCAGCAGGTGGTCGAACAGGCGCTGCATGTGGCGATGACCACCCAGCGGCAGCGCGATCTGGGCGCCCTGGCGATCAGCAACAAGGATTTCTCCCGCGCCGAGGAAGCCTACCGCTATGCCGTCGATCGCGACCGTACCGGCTTCTTCAAAAGCGCCGACGATTACGCCGCGCTCGCCCGCAGTTGCTTTGAGCAGGACAAGATTCCCGAGGCGCTGAACGCGGCCAAGGACATGGCGCAGCATCTGCCGCGCACCCCGGAACTGGCGGCACGGCAGGCCGCGGTCGAATGCCAGGTGCATATCCGCGCCGGCGACGAGAAGGCCGCCAAGGCCGCCCTCGCCAAGGCGCAGGCGGCGCAGAAATCATCCAAGCTGGACGTCAATACCATGCTTGAGATCGCCCAGGCCTGCTTTGCCGCGGGCGAACCGGACGAGGCCAAGAAGATCATCCAGGATGTCGCCGAGGACCACCAGGAAAACGAGCTGGTCATCGAGGCCGCGCGGGGCGTGTTCGAGGCCGCCGGACTCGACGAAGAAGGCGCCGAATTCCTCGACAACACGCGCAAGAACATGATCCGCCTCAACAACGATGCGGTCGCCCTGGCCAAGTCGGGCGAGCTGGACAAGGCCATCACCATGCTGGTCGAAGCTGCCGATCGCCTTCCCAACAACGCCCAGGTTGCCATCAACGCCGCCCAGGCATTGTTGATGCGCGTCCAGCAGCAGGGTGTGGACATGACCCAACTGGGCCAGGCGCATCGCTACATCACCCAGGCCTATCGCGCCAACCCGGCGCATCCCAAGCTGGAGGGTGCCGTTGCCTACTACCGCAAGATCGCGCCGCCCGGCGCGCGCCAACTCGAGGTTTAAAGGTTCACTTATGGACACACTCGTTGCCGCTGCGATTCACGATGCCAAGAACGCACTCTCCTCGCTCGGCGTGTGGCTGGATGAGGCGCAGCGCGAATGCGACCCGCAGCACAAATCAACGGCGATGTTGCAGGCGAAAACCATCACCGCCACGCTCAGCAGCCAGCTTGTCGAATTGCTCGCGCTGTATCGCGCCGGCGAAGGCAATTTGCGCCTGGCGGTGGAAGACCAGCATCTGGGGGATTTTCTCGCCGAACTCATGGCCGAGCTGGCGGCATCGCGCCCCATGGAGAACAACGGCACCACAGCAACAGCATCAGCAATTACCATCGACACCGATTTTGCTTTCGCCGGGCAAAATGCAGCATGGGCATTCGATGCCTATCTGGTGAAGTTCGTGCTGCTGGATGCCCTGCGCAACGCCTTGCGTCACGCCAAGCAGCGCATTCACTTCAGCATTGCCGCCGAGCCGGGCGGTGGCATTCGCTTCAGCGTTGCCGACGACGGTTGCGGCTACCCGCCGGAAACGCTGCGCAACGAAACCAGCAGCGCCATGTCCAAGAAAAGCAGCGGTCTGGGACTCAGTTTTGCCCGCCTGATCGCGGCTCGCCACGCCACGCCCTCCGGCCATCATGGCCGGCTGGAACTGAGCAACGACGGACTCGACGGCGGTGCGCGCTGCTCGCTGGTGCTGCCCTAGAAAACTCCCATCCCAAGTCCCGCTCCCAGCAGCGCGCCGAGTTCCTCGCAGCGCTTCAGGTCGCTCGCTGAGATTTGCTTCGGTCGCAGGATCTCTTCCGGAGTCTGCGCCTTGGTGCAGACGATCAATGCCGGCGCGACGGGCCTCAGGCGCCACCCGGTGGCAATGCGCTCGATCTGGCGCGCGGCATTTTGGCCGTCGCTGCCCGCGCAGATCAACGTCGCATAGGGGCGTCCGTTGAGGCGCTCCAGGCATGGGTAATAGGTCCGATCGAAGAAATCCTTGAGCTGTCCCGAGATCGCCGCAAGGTTTTCCGGACTTGCAAAAAGATAGCCATCTGCAGCCAGGACTTCGCTTGGACCAGCCGCGGAAGCGTGCATGAGCTTCACTGTCAGCGCTGATTCCGTGGCGGCGCCGGCCGCCGCCGCATGCGCCATCTGCAGCGTACCGCCTGTCATCGAATGCTGGACGATGAGCAGCGTCTTCATGTTCGGGATAAGTGAACGGGGTTACGCGCTTCGGTTACACGGCACGCAAGCGTGTTCCCGCAGCAACCAGCGTCTCTTCGTTCTTGGCAAAGCAGAAACGCACGATGCGATGATCATCGCCCTGCGGGTAGAACACCGAAACCGGGATCACCGCAACGCCATGCTCGCGGGTCATGCGCTGGGCAAAAACCGTGTCGGGTTCGTCGCTGATGGCGCCGTAGTGTACCAGCTGGAAGTAGGTTCCGCGGCAGGGCAGCAATTCAAAGCGCGAACCAGAGAGCTGGTTGCGGAAAAAATCGCGCTTGGCCTGGTAGAACGCCGCCAGGCCGCGGGCGAACTCGGGGTGCTCGCGCATGAAATCCGCCAGCGCCAGCTGCATCGGGTGATTCACCACGAACACCACGAACTGGTGGGCCTTGCGAAACTCCTGCATGAGTTCGCGCGGCGCCAGGCAATAGGCGATTTTCCAGCCGGTGATGTGATAGGTCTTGCCGAAACTCGAGACCACGAAACTGCGCTGGCGCAGTTCCTCATGCGCCGCGAGGCTCTGGTGATGCATGCCGTCGAACACCACATGCTCATACACTTCGTCGCTGACGACGATGATGTCGGTATTGCGCAACAATGCCGCCAGACGCTCCAGGTCGGCCGCCGACCAGACCGCGCCGCTCGGATTGTGCGGCGAGTTGATGATGATCATGCGCGTCTTCGGCGTGATCAGGGAGGCGACTTCATCCCAGTCCGGCAGATAGTCCGGGGCCTGCAGGTGCGCATAGAGCGCCTTGCCACCATTGAGTTCGATGCCCGGCACATAGGAGTCATAGACCGGCGCAAACACGATGACTTCATCGCCGGGACGGACGCAGGCGGCGATGGCGGTGAAGATGGCCTGGGTCGCCCCGGCCGTGACGGTGATCTCCTGGTCGACGTCGTAGTTCGCCCGGTAAAGATCCGCCACCTTTTCGGCGATGGCTTCGCGCAGCGGCGCCACGCCGGGCAGCGGCGCGTACTGGTTGCGGCCTGCGGCGATGTGCTGCGTGACCAGATCGAACAGGTGCTGCGGCGCCGAAAAATCCGGAAAACCCTGCGACAGATTGATCGCACCGCAGTCCGCGGCGAGCTTGGACATGACGGTAAAAATCGTCGTGCCGACTTGCGGCAGTTTCGAAGGCAAGCGGGGATTCACCGTCTTGTCCCTGATCAGTTGATACCCAGCAACTCGACTTCGAATACCAGCGTCGCATTCGGCGGAATCACGCCGCCGGCGCCGCGCGCGCCATAGCCCAGTTGCGGCGGAATGGTCAGCTTGCGCGTGCTGCCGACCAGCATGCCCTGCACGCCTTCATCCCAGCCGGCAATCACGTAATGGCCGCCGAGGGGAAACTCGAAAGGCTCGTCGCGATCCTTGCTCGAATCGAACTTGGTGCCATCCGTCAGCCAACCGGTGTAATGCACCAGCACACTCTGTCCGGCAGCGGCAGCGGGGCCGCTGCCGACCGTGATGTCCTCGATGATGAGTCCGCTCTCCGTGGTGTACTGGCTCATGATTGTTCCTGTAGAAAAAAGAACCGGCATTATGCCCGGAAATCAGGGCAACCCGGAGGGATGGAAGACCGCAGCCGCCTGCTCCGGCGGCAAAGGGTGGGCGAAGAGAAAGCCCTGGAACTGGCAGCAGCCGAAACCGCGCAGGACATCCAATTGTTCCTGCGTCTCGACGCCTTCGGCCAGTGCCTCCAGGCCGAGCGACCTGGCCAGGGCCATGATGGCGGAAACGACCGCCGCGTCTTCACCCGCAAGAGCAACATCGCGTACGAAGCTCTGGTCGATCTTGATCCGATGCACCGGAAAACGCTTGAGGTAGGCCAGACTTGTGCTCGCGGTGCCAAAGTCGTCGATGGCCAGCTTGATGCCCAGGTCAGCGAGCCGACGCAACTTGTCCAGGCTCTGATTGGCGTCGTGCATCAGCGCCGATTCGGTCACCTCGAGTTCAAGCAGTTCCGGCGGCTGTCCGGATTCATTGAGGATGGCGCGGACGCTATCGACCAGCCCCTTGTGGTGAAACTGGCGCGGCGACAGGTTGACCGAAACGGGCAACGCCGGATGGCCTTGCGCCTGCCAGACGCCATTCTGGCGCAGGGCTTCACGCAGCACCCATTCGCCAAGCTGCAAGATCAGGCCGGTTTCCTCGGCGACCGGAATGAAAGCGCCCGGCAGGGTCAGCCCCGCCTCGGGATCCTGCCAGCGCACCAGGGCCTCCATGCCGCAGACGACCTGCCGGGCATGATCGATGAGCGGCTGGAAATGCAGCAGGAACTGATGCTGCAGCAGCGCATTTCTCAGCCGCTGCTCAAAGCCGAAGAAGCGCCGGGTCTCCTCGTTCATCTTCGCCGTGAAGAACTTGTAGGTATTGCGGCCACCGGCTTTGGCGTGATACATGGCGGTGTCGGCGTTCTTCATGAGCGCATACGCCTCATCGCCGTCGTCGGGATAAATGCTGATGCCGATGGAAGGCGTTGCATGCAACTGATTTCCTTCCGCCAGCACCACCGGCGCCAGCGCCTCGATGATTTTTTCCGCGACGCGCGAGGCATCGTCGGGAGTCTGGATCTCGTGCAGCACCATGACAAACTCGTCGCCACCAAGGCGCGCAACGGTATCGACGGCGCGCACCGCTTCGCGCAGGCGCATCGCGACATGCTTGAGCAACAGGTCGCCGATGTGGTGGCCGAGCGTGTCATTGACGCTCTTGAAGCGATCGAGATCGAGAAACATCACTGCCAGCCGGTGCTCTGAACGTCCCGCCTGGGTGAGCGCCTGATTGAGCCGGTCCAGCAGCAGGCTGCGGTTCGGCAGTCCGGTCAGGGCGTCGTGGTGCGCGATATGCCAGATGCGTTGCTCGGCCTGCATCCGCTCAAAAATTTCCGCCTGCAACTGCTCATTGGTTGCGACCAGTTGCGAGGTGCGCTCGACTACCCGCTGCTCCAGCTCATTGTGCGCCTGCGCCAGCGCCTCCTCGACCTGATGGCGCGCACTGACATCCTCGAAGATCCAGATCACATCGAGCGGAGAACCCAGGGCATCGGTCTTGCAGCCGGTACTGCGCACCCAGAAGATGCTGCCGTCCTTGCGCCGCGCGCGCTGCTCGCCGATAAAGGTCTCGCCGCGCTGGAGCGTGCCGTAGGCGAGGCTGCCGAACTCGTCGTAATCGCGCACGGTCGGATGGAGCAACAGCACCGACTGGCCGACCAGTTCACCCGGCGCATAGCCGAAAATCTGCTCGAACTTGCGGTTGCAGCGCCGCACGATGCGGTTGCGCGCGAACATCATGCCAACCGCCGCGTTGTTGAAAATCAATTCCTGCTCGTGCGTGGTTTGCGCCAGTGCTTCGCGCACCGCGCGCTCTTCCGAAATGTCCGCAACGATCCAGATGGTGCCGTCGTGCGGATGCTGCGGATCGATCGCCTTGGCCGAGACGCGCGCCCAAAACAGGCTGCCGTCGCGGCGCCTGTATTGAATCTCGCCATGAAAGCCGCTGCCGGCGGCCAGCGCCGGACCGGCGGTATGACCAAGTTGGCTATAGGCTTCATGCGAAGAAAATAACTTGGCTGCCGGCAGGCCGACCAGTTCCGGCAACGCGTAACCGAACAACTCCGCGCAGCGCAGGTTGCAGGTTGCCACCTTGCGGTCCCGCGAAAACAAAATGCCGACCGAGGCATTGTCAAGAATCGCCTGCTGCTCCAGCAGGATCTTGCGTAGTTCCTCTTCACTGAGTTGATCGAAGCGCGGGATCATGCCAAGTCTGTCAATAAAGAGACGGCAGCATTATAGACTTGCCCTGCCGCTTGTCCGCCGCGCAAGGCACGCCATGCGATACCGGTTCAATGCGTCGCGCCAAGCGACAGAATCAACTTCGCCAGCTTGGCCCGGCTGTCGGTGCCGGTCTTCTGGTAGACCTGCTGCAACTGGCTTTTCACCGTGTTGGCACTGACCCCGATTTGTACCGCAGCATCCTCGATGGTGCTGACGCTGCATAGCGTCACCGCAACGCGGATTTCCGCCGTGGTCAGTCCGTAGGCGCGCTTGAGCAGTTCCTGGTCAACCTGGATGGGTTTGGCCGGATCGCTGATGAACACGATGACTCTGGGCGCATCGCTGCCCGCGCCGAATTCATTGTTCGCCGCCAGCGCGGAAAACTGCAGGGCGTAGGGCGGCTGGTGCGAAGGACGGGGAACATGGATACTGTGGGCGAAGTGGGGAATTTCGCCGCTCCCGGGTTCGAGGGCGCCGTGCAAGGCAGCGTCTATCTCCGCCTGGATCGCGGCGTCATGAGCAACGAGTTTGCTGCTTGAGCCGGCAGGGTTGTGCCGCAAGGCCAGCCCGTCTTCATCGGCTAGCAGATTTCTTGCCGCACGGTTGGCGAATGTCACACTGTCGCCCTGGCCCAGTAGGAGTATCCCTGCGGCAACGCTGTCCAGCGCGGCCAGAGTCGAGGCCACCTTGAATTCCGCATCGCGCAGCTTGAACATCACTCCCAGCGCGCGGGAGAGGTGCGGCAGCAGCAGGCTGAGCTTTTGTTTGTCTTCCAGGCTGAATCTGGGCGCCTTGAAACCGCGATACAGCGCGCAGACCACTGCCGGCGTGTGGTCATTGCCATCGAAAACTATGCTGGTGATCAGGCGAAAAACATCGTGGGTCGAGAGAAACTCCCGGTACCACTGAGAAGCCGCAAGTTCCTCCTCCGAGACGAACTCCTCGCCCGCACCCACATAGCCCTGCACTGCGAGGCCGCGTTCGACTACGCGCTGCGCCCAAAGGTCCATGGGCTGGTAGCGCGTCGCCCAAAGTTCCAGAAACTTTGGCTCAAAGCCATGTTTGAAAAAGAAGCCACCGTTGGCGGGGGCATTCAGTGGGGTGAACAACAAGCCCATCGGTGCGTTTAGCCAGGCAGCAACGTCCCTGATCACATCCGGCCAGACCCCGGGCTCAGTCGCGCCCTGGTATATCCGGTCGATCAGCGCACCGAACTGGCGCATGACGGTGAATCGGGTCTTGTCCATAGCCGAGTCAATTCCCACATTATTCTTATGGATTTTAGCCAGATTTCACCTGAACGGGTGATGCTAAAGACATTGGGTTCGCTAAGAATTAACGCACACCCATTGAAGGATACTTGACGTAGTAAAGAATAAGGGGCCACGCATATCCCAAGTCATTCCACCCAGGGAGACCATCATGACAATCGCAGTCGATAAATTTCCCAAGGATGCAGTCACCCACTACGACGAGGCTTTTCGGAAGGGACTTCTCAACGGGGACGTATTGATTTGCTCCGGCAGCGGCGTCTTCTCGTCCATGATCCAGCAAGCCACAGACAGTGTCTGGAGCCATGTGGCTTTCGTTCTCCGCTTGGACTCGATCGATCGGATCATGCTGCTGGAAAGCGTCGAACCGATCGGCGTGCGCACCGTCCGTCTCTCCAAGTATCTCGAAGACTACGACAACGACGGCAAGGCCTATCCGGGCGGAGTTGCCGTCATTCGCAACAGGAATTTCTCGGCCAAGGTCGGCCCGCAAAAACTCACGCAACTCGCGCAATACGCCGTCGATCAGTTCGGCTACCCCTACGACAAGGACGAGATCGCCAAAATCGCCGCACGCATCCTGGCATCCAGGGTGCCCTTCACGAAGAAGCAAATGAAGAAAATCGCTCCCGACCGCGAATTCATCTGCTCCGAATATGTCGCGCGCTGCTATGAGCAGGTCGGCCTGGATGTTCAGTGGAACAAACTCGGATTTGTTGCGCCGGCCGATTTCGCGGCCGATGTGAACTTCGATCTTGTTGCCGTATTGAAACAAAAGTGACGCCTGACTCTGCCATTTACATGCGGACAAGCGAATTGGCGCAATGCCAGTGAATGGACAACATCAGGGGGTAACCTTATGGCGAAGATTCTCGTTGCCGACAATGACCGGGTAGTGTTGTTCACCCTGGCAGAAAGCCTGCGAAAATTCGGCTTTGATGTGATCGAGACTCGCGATGGATTGCACGCTATGCACCTCTGCCGGACTGAAGCACCCGATCTGGTGTTGCTTGACGTCCACTTGCCGGGTCTCGATGGCCTGCGTATCGCACGCCGCCTCCGGGAGAATATGACGATTCCGTTCCTGTTCTTCTCAGCTGATAACGATGAGGTCCATATCGAAGAAGCCAGAAAGATTGGTGCATTCGGCTACATGACCAAGCCGATCAATTTGGTGTCAATTATCGATGTAATTCAGAAGGCGCTCTCCTGTTCGCAGGAAACCAGCAAACTGCATAGAGCAATTGTCCAGGCAAGCGAAATCCCCAATCCTACGGTCGCTTTGCTCGCCGGGTAAGTTGCTGCTCGCGCAATGCGACAACCTCGCTTCCTTCGGTCGCTGGACGCCGCACGATAAAACTGTTTGTTTTCCGCATACCTTGGTATGATGTATTATCATACCAAGGAGATTAACTATGGGCAGCGTGAAGGTAGCAATTACCCTGGACCAGGAAACGCTGATCCGCGTTGACGGTTTGGTCTCGAAGAGCATTTTCCCCAATCGCAGCCGCGCTATTCAGGCTGCCGTGAGCGAGAAACTTGCGCGCATGGAGCGTGGGCGTCTTGCGTCGGAGTGCGCCAAGCTTGACCCAAAGTTTGAAAAGGCACTTGCCGAGGAAGGTCTGGGACTGGAACTTGAGCAATGGCCAGAATACTGAGAGGCGAAATTCGTTGGGCCGATCTTAACCACATTCGTGGCCGCGAACAGGCTGGCTTGCGTCCGGTACTAATCCTCAGCCACGACGTGTTCAACGAACGCTCAGGTACAGTCATCGCGGTTGCATTAACCAGTCAACCTCAGCGCGCGGGATTTCCTCTCACGCACGAACTGCAATCGCCGAAGCTGGACAAACGTTCGTGGGTCAAGATCAGTCAGATTCGAACCCTGTCGGTTGAACGCATCGGCAAGAAACTTGGAAGGTCTACGCCGGAGGAGCTTGCGCTTGTCATCGAGGGGCTCAATGAAATCATCGGAATTTGACCCGCTCATGAACGAAGTCTCCGGCCAACCACCAGACTGACCCGGGCATCAAGTAGTAACGCCCGTTGGCAGTGGCTCAGAGAGATGACTTGAGTCTGGCCATGCGCTTTGACGCAGCACGCGCTTCCTTGAGCAGCGCATCCCAGTCATCGGGCGGATGCCCGCTGCCAAGCATCTTGCGAAACACGCGGTAGGCGTCGTCGCTGCTTTCAAATGCACGTTTGCTCTCTTGGTCATTGACCCAGGCAAAGACGATGATGCGCTGCGTGGCGTGAAACCTGAAGAACAACCGGTACTGCTGAAAAAACTTGGCGCGAAACCAGTGCCTTCTGTCGCTGCCTAATGAAGTTCCCTGTCGGTACTCAGGACGAGCCGGATCTTCGGGTATGACTTCGAACACCAATTTGGCGATGGCCGCCAGGCGCTTGGTGCTGTTCTTTTGCCTGTAGGTTCCGGGATCTTTGGCCTTGAGCGCTTCGACCTGCGCGATCAGGACTTCCACCTGATCGAGAAACAACGGATGCGCAAAAAGACTCCAGCCGTTGATGGCCAGAGGATTGCCCGCTTGAGTCATTCGTCCGCAGGATCAAGGGAGGCTTCGAGATCGACCTTAACGCCCTTGGTCAAGGCGCGCATGCGCCGGGCTAGCCCGCTATCGATGGTACGCACTTTCTGAGGTTGGGTAGCGATGTCATGCGCAAGCAAGTCAAGGAAGGTGCCAAGCACAGGATCGTCGGCCTGCTCGGCCCGCTGCAGGATCACGGCGCCGTCGCTTTGCACCAGATAGCGAATACGATCCCGCTTGCCGAGTTTTAGCGCACGCCGGACGCCATCAGGAACAGTCGTCTGATAGCGGTCGGTCAGAGTGGATTCGAGTTCGATGGTGGCAGGCATGGCAATGACCTTTCCGAAGCAACATGGCGACATGGTAATGCATATGCATTACCAGGTCAACCCGCAACACCAGGATCGGCAATTGATGCTTGCCTTTCAGCCCGGCCGACTCAGCAGCTTTGCTTCACACCCATTTTCTTCAGAATGATCTCGAGCAGGCAAAAGCTGGTAAATCCGCTCTGAAAAAGGTTGGCGCCGACAAAGGCAGTGAACCACAGCCAGGACAGCTTCGACAAGTCGGCTTGGCCGTAGAAGTGGGCCAGAGCGAGAGAAATCATGATGAAGGCGCCGGGAAATATGCGCATGAGTTGGCTAACGGTCATTATTGTCTCCTTGGGGTTGAATGCGGTGTTTCATGACGGCGAAGTAAAGCACGGGAATTACTACCAGTGTTAACACGGTGGACACGAGGATGCCGAAAATCAGCGCCAGGGCGAGGCCGTTGAAGATCGGGTCGTCGAGGATGAACAGCGCACCGAGCATGGCAGCCAGGCCGGTCAGCAGGATCGGCTGGGCGCGCACGCTGGCGGACTGCAGCACCGCTGCGGCAAAATCAACGCCGGCGGCCACCTGCTGGTTGATGAAATCCACCAGCAGGATCGAGTTGCGCACGATGATGCCGGCCAGCGCAATCATGCCGATCATCGAGGTCGCGGTGAACTGCGCACCGAACAGGGCATGGCCGGGCATCACGCCGATGATGGTGAGCGGTATCGGCGCCATGATGATCAGCGGCACCAGGTATGACTTGAACTGGGCCACCACCAGCAGGTAAATCAGGATCAGTCCAACGGCGTACGCGATGCCCATGTCACGGAAGGTTTCGTACGTCACCTTCCATTCGCCATCCCACTTGACGCTGTATGCCGCATAGGGGTCTCCAGGCTGCCGGATGAAATACTCGCCGAGCGTGCCTCCGGCGCCCTTGACCTGGTCAAGCGGCAGGTCCTTGATTTTGGCGCGCACCCCGAACATGCCATACAACGGCGAATCGAGTTTGCCGCCCATGTCGCCGGTGACATACACCACCGGCAACAGATCCTTGTGATAAATCACCTGCTCGCGTTCCAGCCGGCGCACTTCGGTCAGTTCCGAAATGGGCACCAGCGCACCCTGGCTGGACCGGACACGCAGTTTCAAGACCTGATCGATGACGTTCTGCTGTTCTGCCGGCAGCGTGATGCGCACCGGGATTTCGTACTTGGCGTTGCCGTCGTGCACCGGCGTGACATCCTCGCCGGCCAGCCCCATACGCACGACATCCACAATATCCTTCTGCGCCACACCATGCAGCGCCGCCTTGCTTTGCACAACACGCAGCAGAACTTTTTGCGCCGGGGCATTGCTGCTGTCATCGACGCCAATGACGTCATCGGTCGCTTCGAACTGGGCGCGCACCAGCTTCGCCACACTGATCTGCCCGGCATAGTCGGGGCCATAGACTTCTGCGACGATGGGCGACAGCACCGGCGGGCCGGGCGGCACTTCCACCACTTTCAGGTTGCCGCCATGTTTCAGCGCAATCGCCGTCAACGCGGTACGCACCGCCACGGCCACTTCATGACTCTGCCGATGACGATGCTGCTTGTCCGCCAGATTGACCTGGATGTCGCCCATTTCCGGGCTGGCGCGCAAGTAGTACTGGCGCACCAGTCCGTTGAAATTGATCGGACTCGCCACTCCGGCATAGGCCTGGTAGTCGCTGACATCGTCGACGGTGGCCAGATGCGCGCCCAGTTCGCGCAACACTTTCGCGGTCTCCTCCAGCGGCGTGCCGACCGGCATGTCGAGCACCAACTGGAATTCACTCTTGTTGTCGAAGGGCAGCATCTTCAGCACCACCAGTTGGACAGCGGCCAGGGACACGGATCCCAGGATCGCCAGCAGGATGCCCAGCCAGAGCAAGCGCCGCGCTTTGCGGCCATTGGCTTGATCAAGGAAGGGAGAAAGCACGCAACGAAACAGGCGCTCCAGGCGACCGCTGCGCAGTTGTTCAGCGGGCGCTGAGACATGCTGGACAAGGTTCTTGCCACCCATCAGCTTCAGGGCCAACCACGGCGTGATCACGAATGCGATGGCGAGCGAAATGAACATGCCCATCGACGCGTTGATCGGAATCGGGCTCATGTAGGGCCCCATCAGCCCGGTCACGAAGGCCATCGGTAACAGCGCCGCGATCACCGTGAAGGTGGCGAGAATGGTCGGACCACCCACCTCGTCCACCGCGGAAGGAATGATCTGCCACAGCGGCTTTGCCGGTTCCAGCTGGTGCCAGCGATGAATGTTCTCGACCACCACGATGGCATCGTCGACCAGGATGCCGATCGAGAAGATCAGTGCGAACAGCGAAACGCGGTTCAATGTAAAACCCCAGGCCCAGGAGGCAAACAGGGTTGCGGCGAGAGTCAGCGACACGGCCACGCCGACAATCACCGCCTCGCGCCGCCCCAGCGCAAAGAACACCAGCAACACGACAAAGGCGGTAGCGAAAATCAGCTTGCCAATCAGCTTCTGCGCCTTGTCGGTGGCCGTCTCGCCATAGTTGCGCGTCACGCTGAATTCGACGCCTTCCGGAATCACCGTGCCTTTCAGCGCCTGGGCGCGGGCGATGACGGCGGCGGCAACGTCGGCGGCATTTACGCCGGGCTTCTTCGACACCGACAGCGTGACCGCGGGAAATTCCCCGTTCGCCTCAATCCCTTTGGTCTTGGCAGCCGCGCCGGTACCGAACCAGACATAGCGCGAAGGCTGATCGGCGCCGTCGACGATGCGCGCCACATCTGCCATGAACACCGGCCTACCCGCATGCACGCCCACCACCAGTCGCTCGACATCGGCGGCGGATTCGATATAGGTGCCGGTCTGCACCAGCACTTCCCGGTTGCCGCTGACCAGGCTCCCGGAAGGTTGCGAAGCATTGGAGATCTGCAGCGCGGCCTTGAGATCCTGTGCCGTAACACCATAGGCGTTCATCCGCTCGCTCTGCATGATGACGCGGATCACATGGCCGGGTCCACCGATCGTGGTGACATCGCGGGTGCCCGGGATGCGCTTGAGTTCGGTCTCGGCGGCACGTGCCACCTGTTGCAGATCGAAGGCGGTCTTGCCCGCCCCAGGCGCATCAGGCTGCGCGCTCCAGAAAGTCAGCGTGACGATCGGCACATCGTCGATGCCTTTCGGCTTGACGATGGGTTCGAGCACGCCGAGATTGGGCGAGAGCCAGTCGCGATTGGAATTGATGGTGTCATACAGGCGCACCAGTGCCTGGATCGGATCCTGGCCGACGAGATACTGGACGGTCACGATCGCCATGCCGGGGCGCGACACCGAATATACGTGCTCGATGCCCGAGATGCGCGCCAGCACCTGCTCTGCCGGCCGGGCCACGAGCGCTTCGACATCCCTGGCGGAAGCGCCGGGAAACGGGATGAAAACGTTCGCCATGGTGACGTTGATCTGCGGCTCTTCCTCGCGCGGCGTCACCAGGACCGCAAAGACGCCGAGCAATACCGCAATCAGCGCGATCAGCGGCGTCATCGAGTGACGCAGGAAGAATGCGGCAACGCGCCCGGAGATGCCCATCATCAGGTTCTTAGCGGCTGCCTTGTTTCAAGGCGATGCCGGCCTTGACGGGATCGAGCGCAACTTTCTCGCCGACGGCAACGCCCGCAAGCACTTCCAGCAATGGCACATTCACACCACCCACGCCACCCACGCCACCATTGGCGGCCTCCCCGATGCGCACCTGGCGCAAATGCGGCTGTCCCTGGTCATCGACGACATACACGGCCGTCACTTCGCCGCGACGCAGCACGGCCGCGGCAGGCAACACCAGCTTGTTGACCTTGCCGGTCACGAAATGGGCGCGTGCGTACATCCCCGGCACTACCCCGTCGAGATTTTCCGGCAAGTAAATCCGGGCTCGCGCCACGTGGGTCTGGCTGTCGGTTGTCGGCAGCACTTCTACGCGGATTGCATCGACCCACTTGCCGCTCTCCGGAAATTCGACGCGCGCCCGGATGGTTTGCCTGATTCCGACCAGCCTGGATTGTGGAATACTGGCAACCGCGCGCATTCCTTTAGGATCGAACATGCTCAGTAATGCTTTCCCAGGCACCGCCAGCTCGCCCGGCTCGACCAGACGCTGGGCAATGATCCCGGCAAAAGGCGCAGTGACGCGGGTGAACCCGCTCTGCAGCTCCGTCTCGCGCGAATTCGCAGTGGCCACTTTGAAATCGGCCTCCGCCTTGTCGAGGGCGGCCTGGCTGATGAATTTCTGCCGGAACAACTGCTGGCTGCGCTCGTAAGCCACGCGGGCATTAGCCAATTGCGCCTGCGCACCGGCTTCGGCTTGCGCGGTTTGGCGCGGATCGATGCGCAGCAGAACCTCGCCGGCCTTGACGCGGCTGCCGGCATCGTAACGCGCTTCGACGATGCGCCCGGTCACCTGCGCAGCGATGATGGCCTGGCGCACCGCTTCCACAATGGCGTCGGCGGGATAGGTCTGGTCGACTTCGCGCAATTCCACCGCCGCCGAACTCAGTCCGGGTCTGGACGAGGCGTTCTCTGCTCGCGCCGGGTAAACCAGCGAAGCTCCACTCGCAAGCAAGGCGAGCAGGAGGTAAAAAAATCTAGGTCTCATTGTCTATTAGTATATGCTTATATTTATGTTTTTCAAGTCCGGTTTAAAAAATTTGTGGCACATGGCAGCGAATACCGTAAATACGGTATTCGCAAATATGGCATCCGGTGTATTTTCAAACCATATTTACCACCGTATGCTCTTGCAGTGTGGGATTTGTTTCCACTTATTGCACCCGGTCGCACCGGCGGATTTTGCGCTTGGCTGAAACGCCTGCTGTACTTGTCCTTGATTCTGGCACTGACTCATCAAAGGTCGCTCCATGAATGGCTTGCACTTACCCAGATGCCCCCATTGCAATGACGAACCACCGAGCTTTGCCGAGGCGACCCGCCTGGAAACGAAAGACCATTCCGGCCAGATTCAGCGCAAATGGAAAATCCACAAATGCATGAACTGCGGCGGCCTGGTCACAACCTGGGCGCTGGATTGGGAACAGGAACCGGTACAGGTCTTTCCCGATGCGCAGTCTCCCGATCATTCGATTCCCGCCCGCCCGCGCGCCTATCTATTTCAGGCGATCGAGTCGCTGCATTCCCCGGCGGGATCCGTCATGCTCGCAGCGAGCGCCGTCGATGCCATGCTCAGGCTCAAGGGCTACAAGGAAGGCACGTTGTACAGCCGCATCGAGCAAGCCGTCAAGGATCACCTGATTACTCCTGACATGGAACGCTGGGCGCACGAACTGCAACTGGATGCCAATGATCAGCGCCATGCGGATGGCAACTACCCCTTGCCCAATCTGGAAGATGCCAAGCAGTGCATCGAACTGGCGCGGGTGTATGCCCAGTACATGTTCTGCTTCCCCACCATCGTGCAAAACGGCATCAAGGAAGCCGGCGGTTAGCCGGTTATTGGCAGAAGCCCCTCACGACTTCTGCCAGATGTTGCGGCAACCGGTTTCGCGAATGCCCAAGGTCGCCAGGCAACCCAGGGCCGCCGCCGCCGCCATCAGCAGCAAACCGGTGCGAAAGTCCGCCGCGGAGTACAAACGCGCACCGGCCTGCAGCACGCCGTTGGCTGCCAGCCAGCTGCGATCCATCGCCCAGCCGACCAGCGGCTGCAAAATCGCCGGCCCCAGGAATACACCAACGTTCACCACGCTGGTCGCCATGCCGGACAGCAGGGGCGGATTGACTTCCTTGGCGCATGCCCAAGACAAGGTCATGCTCGCGGTGAGCAGCCCCATGATCAGGCAAAGCGTGTAACTCGCCAGCGGCGGCAGCAACATGCCGGAGAGCCAGACTAGCCAGCACAATGCATGCAGCAAGGTACCGCCGAACATGATCGGCTTGCGGCGCCCGAGCCGGTCCGAAATGCGCCCCCACAGCGCCGAGCCCACGGCGAAACCGATGAAGTAAAGGCTGATGTGGTTGGAGGCGACCGCTCGCGTCATGCCCTGTACCTGGGTGAAATAGGGAACGGCCCAGAGTCCGGCAAAACCGAAAAAGCTGCCGCCGACACCGAGGTTCACGAAAAAGCCCGGCCAGGTATGCCGATTTTTCAGCACCGCCAGCAATCCGCCCAGCCATGCCGTGCGATCAATGCGTGCACCGGACTTGTGCGCATCCGGCCCGTCGCTCACCAGGAACAGGCTGCCGATGCCGACCAGCAGCGACAATACGCCAACCGTCACGAAAATTTCACGCCAGGAGGTCACCTGCGTCAACCAGGCGAGCGGCGCACCAGCGGCAATCGAACCGAGGTTGCCGATCAGCATGCAGATCCCGGTGATCGTGGCGAAGCGGTTCTCTTCATACCAGACCGCAATCAGCTTCAACATCGCGATGAACGATACCGATACGCCCAATCCCACCATGGCTCGTCCGGCAAAGGCCACATCGAAACTCGGCGCCAGGCCGAACAGCAGCGACCCGACTCCGGCGACGAGGCCGCCGATGAAAAGAATCTTGCGCGGACCCAAGGTATCGGCAAGTATGCCGGTCGGCACCTGCATCAGCGTGTAAATATAAAAGTAGGTTGCGGCGAGGGAACCGAGCGCGGCGCCGCTGATCTGGAAAGCGGCCGCGAGATCCTGGGCAATCGCCGCCGGCGCGACGCGATGGAAAAACGACAACAGGTAGGCCGCCACCGCCAGACCAAGAACGATGTTGCGCCGGCTCACGGTTTCAAGGCCTGCGGCAAAGGGGCGGCAAAGAACGCATCAATGTGCGGGTGTCGCAACGCTGGTTGACGACTGGGTAGGTAAAGTCTTGTGGTTCGCCTCGGGATGCCAGCCCAGGGTAGCGTAAAGTACGACAAACCCCACCACGTAGGCCAGCGCCACATGCCAGCCATGCTTGAGCCAGTTGCCGACCGACTTGGCTTCGGGATACATGTTGGACAGCGCCACGCCGGCCGAGGAACCGAACCAGATCATCGAGCCGCCGAAGCCGACGGCATAAGCCAGGAAGCCCCAGTCATAGCCGCCCTGTTTTAACGCAAGCGCGGTCAGTGGGATGTTGTCGAAGACGGCGGAGACGAAGCCCAGCCCGAGCGCCACGATGGCCGATGCGGGCGGCAATTTCTCGACCGGCATGAGCGAGGCGCAACTCACCAGCGACAGCAGAAATATCGTGCCCTTGAAGGTCTCCGGCAACACCTCCCAGTCGGGGCGGCGCAGCGGCAGGCTGACCAGGATCGCCAGCCAGACGGACACGCCGATGAAGGGGAAATAGTCGGCAAGGCTGTTGAAGTGCACGTTGATCGTCACATTGGTGACCATCGCCGCGACCAGGATCAGCAACACGATGCCGAGCCGCGGCCAATCAACATGGGTATGCTGATGGACATGCTTGATCATCGGCGAATAGGCATGCTGCTGCCTGGCGGCGAAGTAGGCGGTGATGGCCAGGGCCACCCCGGCTGCAACATAGGCGTGAAATACGCTCAAGGGACTCACGCCATCGATCCACATCATGGTGGTGGTGGTGTCGCCGACCACGCTGCCGGAACCGCCGGCATTCGAAGCCGCCACAATGCCGGCGAGATAGCCGACATGCACGCGGGCCTTGAACAGCGAATGCGCCATGGCACCGCCGATCAGCGCGGCGGCGATGTTGTCGAGGAAGCTGGACAGCACGAACACCATGACCAGCAGCACGAAGCCGCCTTTCCAGTCGCCCGGCAGGTATTTCGGCAGCACCACCGGCACATGGCTTTTTTCAAAATGCCGCGACAGCAGCGCAAAACCCATCAGCAGGCAGAACAAGTTGGCCAGCACCACCCACTCATGCTGGAAGTGCAAGGCCAGGCCGGTCAGACCGGCGCCGAATTTGAAACCGGTGAATGTCAGCTTGTACAGCGTGATCGTCGCCAGCCCGGCCAGGGCGACATACAAGGTGTAATTGTGGAACAGAGCGACCCCCAGCAGGGTCAAGGCAAACAGGATGAAGTCGACCGGGATGCCGGCCACGGCCGGACCATCGACCGCAACGGCGATGGGCGCGTAGGCGAGTGAGCAGAACAACGGGACCAGCAGGCGAGCAGCGGCGAATGGTTTCATGTCAGCTCCGCAGTTTCAAGTCCGCCGGATTCTAGCATCGCTTGGCGCGCAGCCCGGCCCGCCAATTCAGGGGAGAAAACGCACCAGCACCGGCATGCCGATGCGCAGGCTGTCCGCATCGAGACGCAACAGGCATTCCACGGAACGCGTATCGACGTTCTCGCCGGGAACCTCAACGAGCCGGGTGGTGCTGAACATTTCACCGAGGCGCAGGACGCGCGCCACCGACAGCACCTTGTCGTCGTTGACCGACACGATCTCCGCACGCATGCCCGTTTTCACGCGGTCTACCAAGGCCTCGTTGAGTTCCGCACGCACTACCAGCGGTCGCGCCGGACGCAGGGTGAACAAGGGTGCGTGCAGCGCGACATTCTCGCCGGTGCGCGCGTGTCGTTCCAGAATCCTGCCGCCGACCGGCGCACGCACGGTGCTCAAGTCCACCGCCACGCTTGCCTGGGCCAGCCGACGTTGCGCCGTGGCGACTGCCGCCGCACTGATCCGTTGCTCCGCCTTGAGTTCGAGGATAGCCTGGTCTGCTTCATCGGCCTTGTCCTCGCTCAGGGCGCCGGCAGTTGCCGCCTGCCTCAGACGCTCGGCGCGAGCCAGCAGCAGCGGCAGGCGCGCCTTCTGCGCATCGGCCTGGGCCTGGGCCTGGCTCGCTTCGGCCTGTGCCAGCGCCTGCGCCAGTTCTGCCTGCTGGGTGTCGAGCAAAGCCAGCACCTGACCAGGCCGAACGGCATCGCCGACCTCCGCGCCAAGCTTTGCCAACACACCATCGCGTGGTGCCGTGATACGTTGCACGCCACCTTCGACATCGACACGGCCACGCGCCAGGGCTATATAGGCAGGGGCGAGTGCATTAACCGGCTTGGCCGAAGCATCTTCGGCCTGGCGCGAACAGGCGGCGAGCAAGGCGATGCCAACCCCCAGCAGGATCGCGCAAAGCCAGCCGCGCTGCCTGTGCTGTCCAATGCGCTGAAGGAGAATGGACATTGTCATTCGGTTCATGCGGTAAGTTCCTTTTGCTCGAATTGTCGTCTGTCCGCCAGAATACAGCCATCTTCCATTTGCAGGACGCGATCGCTCTGGCCGATCAGCCGCGGATCATGGCTCACGCACAGTACCGCGCAATTGTGACGGCGCGCAATGCGATGCAGGATCTCGATGACGCGTTGTCCGCTTGCCGCATCCAGCGCACTGGTCGGCTCGTCGGCGAACAGCAGTTGCGGCTGTTTGGCCAAGGCGCGGGCAATGGCCACCCGTTGCTTCTCGCCACCAGATAGCGCCGATGGCCGCAGCGCGATACGGTCACTGAGACCAACCTCTGACAGCGCTTCCTCGGCGCGCAAGCGTGCCGTTCCCGAGTCGAGGCCGAGATAGCCCAGCGGCAACATCACCTGCTCCAGCGCACTCAAAGCACCGAACAGGTTGAAGCCCTGGAACACGAAGCCGGTATGCTCGAGACGAAAGCGTTCGAGGTCGCGCGCCGCGAGCGCCCAGAGGTCGACACCCAAGGCATGCACTCGACCGGCGTCTGGCTGCAGCAAGCCGCCAAGCAAGGAGAGCAGCGTGCTCTTGCCGCAGCCGGACGGACCTGACACCAGGGTCAGTTCACCGAGGCCGATCTCCAGCGACAAACCGCGCAACACCGTGGTGGACACTTTGCCGCTGCGATAGGATTTTTCCAGCGCCGTGCCGCGTATCGCCACAGCCGAAGCGGCACGGTCGGCAACCTGTGCGGGCGGGATCGAAGAAATGTTCACCGCAACAGGTTGGCCGCATCGGCATGTCGCAAGACACGCACGGCCGCCATTCCGGAAAGCAGGGAGATCGTCATCACGAGACCGGCGCAGATCAGGCCGGGGATCACGCCCAGCGCAACCGGAACATCATGCTGAAAGGCCAGCACCAGCGCGCCCGCGCTGCCCAGCACGCCGATCAGCAAGCCGCCCGCGCCGACCCAGGCGGCCTGTTCCAGCACGACCCGGCGCAATTCGCGCAGACCGACGCCCAACGCATGCAAGGTGGCGTATTCGTCGATCGAACCCGCCACCGCCGCCATCAGCGTCTGGCTCGTAATGACCACGCCGACAACGCACACCACCAGCGACATGAACAGCACGCCCAGGCCGGCGCCGGTCTCGAACATCCAGAAGCTCACCGCGCGCTGCGAGAATTCGCTGCTCGTCCAGGCTTCAAAACCGTGCCGCGCAACTTCGCGATTCAGACGTGCAGCCACGGCAGGGGCTGCGCCGGGATCGTGCAATTTGACGACATAGTACGTCATGCGCATGTCATCAGCGACGCCATCGCCAAGGTAACGCAAACGGCGCGCAGTATCCAGCGATGCCAGAATATTCACGCCGCCCAGCGCACGCAACTGCTGCGCCGCGCCGACCACCTGCACCTGGCGGCCGTTGATGCGCGCCCGGCCACCGACGGACACGCCCAGCTTGTCCAGGTCGGCATGATCGACGATCACGCTGTCGGGCTGGCGCAAGCGTTCGCGCATCTCCGCGGGCAAAGCCCGGGCGAACATCAGCCCGTCGGCGCCTGGTTCGATGCCTGAAACGGAAACTGAGACCGCGCCCTGCCCGCTGCGGCTGCGCCAGTCGCCATCGACCCAGAGGAAAGACTCGACGCGCGCCACGGCCGGATCGAGCCGCAGCCAGATCTCGCTGTCGAGCGGAATCGCGCGCCCCAGTTCGACGCTGCGCGTGCCGGGGTAGCCGATCCACAAATCGCCGCGGGATTTGTCCACGAACACTGCCGCGCTGCCGAAAATACCCAGGACCAGCGCCGTCTGCACCAGCAGCAACAACCCCGAAAAGGCCACCGCGAGCACCGCGGGGAAAAAGCGGCGCCATTCATGGATCAAGGTCTTGCGCGCCAGCGCAACGATCATGGCGCGGCTCCCGGCGGGACGGCGGGTTGTTGTGCCGGTTGTTGTGTATTTGCGCCGTCCGGGTCGGCGCCGCCGAGCGCCTTGCACAGCGCCACAAAGCTCAGTTGATGCGTCAGTTGCGCCTGGCTCAATGCCAATTCAGCTTGGAGACGCGCCAAGCGCGCAGCACCGATTTCGAGTTGGTCGGCCAGCCCGAGCCGGCGGCGGGTCAACGCGGCATTTTCCTGTTCCATCAAAGCTGCGAGCGCACGCTGGGCAGCGGCCAGCCGCTCGCGTTGCAGCGTCAGTCCGGCCAGCGCCGATTGCACCTCGGCCAGTCCCTCGAGCACGCTTTGCCGATATTCGAGCACGGCCGCAGCCAGTTCGGCATCGCGCACATCGACGACGGCACGGCGCGAGCCCCAATCGAACAGGGGAATATCGAAAGTCGGACCAAGCACCAGCGTGCTGTGCATGGAAGAGTCGCCACCCGCACCATGCATCGGCCAGGCTGCACTGAGCATGCCACCCAGCGCCAGGCGCGGATAGAGATTGGCGCGCGCCTCACCCGCAGCGCTGGCCGCACGCAGCACCAGTTGCTCGGCGCGCTGGATTTCCGGCCGCGTGCGCAGCAGGTCGGCCGGCATCTGTTCGATGTGCAACTCGGCCGACGTTGCAATGTCGGCACGCGGACCTTCCGGCAGAGCCGCATTGCGGTCGCCGAGCAACACTTTAAGTTGCTGTCGATAACGCTGCACCGCGTTCTGCGGTTCCAGGCGGGCAGCCTCGGCCTGCGCCAGGGCCGCGCGCGCGCCGGCCAGCTCATGCGCTGCTGCCAGGCGCAAACGCACGCGGGCTTGCAACAGTTCAAGGTTCTGCCGCTGCAGCGCGACTGCCTGGTCGCTCAAGGCCAGACGGCGTTCCGCATCGCGCCACTCGAGCCAGGTACGCACTACTTCCGCAGCCACGGAAACCCGCGCGGCGCGCAGATTGACCTGGGCCAGGCCGGCATCCGCTGCGGCAATGCCAACTGCGGCTGCCGAACGGCCGAACAAACCAAGTTCCCATTGCGCGTCGAAGCCCGCCTGGAAGTAGCTGCCACGGCTGTCCGGTGTCGGTGTCGCCGTGGTGGCGAAACGCAGGTTGGGGAGTGAGGCTCCCGCGGCGGGAATCGACAAGGCGCGTGCGGCACGCAAGTGTTCGCCGGCAGCAGCGAGGCTCAGGTTGCCTTGCAGCGCGCGCGCGACCAGATCATCCAGAGCCGGGTCACCCAAGGCGCGCCACCATGCCGCCAGGTCCACTTGCGGCACAATCGGCACAATCGGTACGCTCTCCGCGCCGCCTTCCCAACGCACCGGTAGATCTGCCTGCAACACCGGTGCCGACAGCTTCGCGGCGCATCCAACCAGCAGGCAACATGCCCAGGCGACCGCGCCCGCATACGCTGGAAATCCTGGTGAAACTATGGCTGGCCTCGCGCGCTCTATCAGTCGGAAGCGCAGTTTAACATTCAGCCTGAGCGGCAGATCACGCTCCTGCGGAGCAGAGATTGCGCTCGGAAATCCCGCCGAACCATAACCAGTTGTCGGCATCGCAATTCGGGCCTGTTCTCAATTAACGACGCGTGCCGATTAATTGAGAACAGGTTCTAAATGGATCATGGCATTTTGTTCCCGCAGCAGGGGAGTATGATAAAAACGAAGGGGGTGGTTGGGCATGACTGATTTCCCTGCTGGAACACAACAGCCAAACACCGACGCGTCGTTGACAACAATTCTTATCGTCGACGATATGCCGGAAAACCTCGGCGTGCTTGGCGCTGTGTTGCGAGCCGAAGGCTACAAGGTCAAAGCCGCGAATTCGGGTGCCGTTGCGTTGCGCTATGCCGTTCAGGAACCGCCCGCGCTGATCCTGCTAGACATAATGATGCCGGAAATGGACGGCTTTGAAGTTCTCCGGCGGCTGAGGGAAAAAGACCTCACCAAAAATATTCCCGTGATCTTCCTTACCGCCCTCGGCGATCCGAGCGACGTTGCTCATGGTTTGCGTCAGGGCGCCGCCGACTATATTCCCAAGCCAATTCAGCCCGAGGTCGTTCTGGCCCGGGTAGGGACGCAGCTGGAAGTGTATCGCGCCCGCGAATGGCTTAGAAATCAAAATCAGCATCTGGAGACCGAAGTAGCCCGCCGTGTGGCCGAAACGCGCCTCATCCAGGATGAGGCCGAGCGAACCAGGGAGAGACTCAACCGCCAGCGCGAACTAATTCTGATCTCTGCGGCGGAAGGAATCTTCGGCGTCGACGCAGGGGGTGTGATCAACTTCGTGAATCCTGCCGCGGCTTCCCTGCTCGGGTATGAGCGCGATGAACTGTCCGGCCGCAAGGCTGACGAGATATTTTTTAACTCCAGCGAAGTTGGCAATGGCCCACCCCCCAATTGCCCGATACAGGCATCCTGTCTGGCCGGCGTCGCTATTCACGGCCGCGAAGAAATGTTCCGGCGCAAGGATGGCAGCCCGCTGGCCCTGGAGTTTTCCTGTACGCCGATTGTCGAAGACGGCAAGTCGGCCGGTGCGGTCGTGACGCTGCAGGATTTCAGCGAGCGCAAGCGCTATCTTGAGCAACTGGAACGCAAGTCGAATTTTGACGACCTGACCGGACTTCCCAACCGCAACCTGCTCAACGACCGGCTCGCCACCTCCCTTGCACGCTATCGAAAGGATGGCGGGTGCCTGGCTGTGTTGACGGTTAACCTCGATCGATTCAAGGGCATCAACGATAGCCTCGGCCACGGCGCCGGGGACCAGGTTCTGCGCGAGGTCGCGGTGCGTCTCGGCGAACATGCAAGGAAGCTGGATACGGTGGCGCGTCTGGAAGGCGACGAGTTCGTGGTAATAACCGAGTCGGCGGAAACCAATGGCGCCAGCAAGATTGCACAAGCCCTGCTCGAGATGCTCAACCCTCCGTTCAAATTCGGCGAACGCGAGTTCTTTCTCACCGGCAGTATCGGCATCGCCGTTGCCCCCAAGGACGGCGAGGACGGCGCCACGTTGTTGCGCAACGCTGCCGCAGCAATGTTCCGCGCCAAGGCCGGCGGGGGCAACCGCTTCAACTATTACGCACCGGAAATGAATGCGCGCTCGCTGGAGCGCATGGACATGGAAAACGGACTGCGCCGCGCCATCGATAGAAACGAAATGGTGGTCTATTACCAGCCGCAACTGAGTTTGCGTACGGGAGAAATCATCGGCGCCGAAGCGCTGGTGCGGTGGCAGCATCCGGAGCGGGGACTGGTCATGCCCGGTAAGTTCATCCTGCTGGCCGAGGAGTGCGGGCTTATCCTGCCGCTCGGGGAATGGGTATTGCGGACTGCGTGCGCGCAGAACAAGGCCTGGCAAGACGCCGGACTGCCGCCGGTGACCGTTGCGGTCAATATGTCGGCGCGTCAGTTTGCAGCGCAAGACATGGTCAAGCTGGCGGCAGCCATTCTTGCCGAAACCGGACTGAGCGCCAACTACCTGGAACTGGAACTCACCGAGAGCGCGGTGATGGCGGACGCCGATGCCTTCATCAAAACAACAGAACAGCTCAAGGGATTGTCTATCACGCTGTCGATCGACGATTTCGGCACCGGCTTTTCGTCGCTTTCCTACCTCAAGCGCTTCGCCATCGACCGGCTCAAGATCGACCAATCTTTCGTGCGTGACATCACCAGCGATGCCAACAGCGCCGCGATTGCGCATGCCATCATTTCCCTTGCCCACAGCCTGAAGCTATCTGCGATCGCAGAGGGCATCGAGACAGAGGCCCAGCTCAACTTCCTGCGGCGTTGCAACTGCGACGAAATGCAGGGCTACTTCTTCAGCCAGCCGATGCCCGCGGCCGGATTCGAACAGATGCTGCGCGAAAGACGCACGCTGGCGTTTTCGACTACCGAGCAAGTGCCCAGCCACACCCTGCTGCTGGTTGACGACGAGCCGGGAATACTCTCCTCCCTCAAGCGTCTGTTCCGGCGCGAAGGCTACACAATTCTGCTTGCCTCAAGCGGCATGGAAGCGCTGCAGCTGCTGGCCAGCAATGAGGTCGGCGTCGTCATCTCGGACGCACGCATGCCGGAAATGGATGGAGGTGAGCTCCTGGGCAAAGTGCGGGATATGTATCCGAGCGTCGTGCGCATCATGCTTTCCGGTTATACCGATCTCAAGGCAGTGACCACCGCCGTCAACCGCGGCGAGCTGTTTTGCTTTCTGACCAAGCCGTGGGACGACAGCGAATTGCTGGCGACGGTGCGCGATGCCTTCCGTCACTACGAACTGCGCCGCAAGGGTCGGGAGGAAATCGCGCAGCGTTTGGAGGAAGCGGCATGAGTCGCATCGACTTCCGCTTCCTTGCCTCGGGTGGCTGCCTGCGCTGCTTATTGCATCTGATCGCTCTGCTAGGCGGCCTGAATGCCTGCGCGGCGCAGGCACAGGCGCCACCGCCAGCGCCGCAGCATGTCCTGCTGCTCTACTCTTACGGTTATGGCGGGCGGGGCGTGGAACTGTTCAGCGACGGTTTCTTCAAGGCCATTACCGAGGCCGGGTTCCCCGTCAACAACGTGCATGCGGAATATCTCGACCTGCAACGCAACACGGCCGTGCCGGGTTATCGCGAGCAACTCACGCATGCGCTCAGCAAGAAATATGCGCAGGGCGGGATTGACCTGATCGTCACGGTGCAGCAGCCAGCGCTCGAGTTTCTGCTCAGCGAAGGCAGGGATCTGGCGCCACAGGCGCCGGTGATCACAATCCAGCAGCGGCCCTTGCTTGAAGCAGAAAAAACCGGACGCCGCATCGCCGGCGAAATCAACCGTTTCGACATCAAGGGCACGCTGGAACGGGCGCTGGAACTATTCCCGCAGACGCGGCGGGTGGTATTCGCCTCGGGCAGCAGCGCGGCCGACATCAAGCTCAATGAAGAAGCCGCACGCGTCGCCGCTGCCTGGCAGGGCCGGCTGGAATTCGAGTACACCATCAACATGGCGCTCGACGCAATCCTGCAACGCGTAGCCCGCCTGCCGCCGCACAGCATCATCATCTTTACCCAGTACAACGTCGATACGAAAGGCCGCGTGGCGCTGGCCTACGAGGTTGAGAACATGCTTGTCAGGGTAGCCAACGCGCCGGTATTCGGCCTCTACGACTACAACTTGAAGAACGGGGGCATCGGCGGATCGGTCATTGCCGTCGAAGCTTCGGGCGCCCGCACCGCGCGGCTGGCGATCGATATTCTGAAAGGCGCGGCTCCAGCGGCCGGAACGCTGCGGGTCAATGAAAGCATCCCGATGTTCGACTGGCAACAAATCCAGCGCTGGGGCGGCGACGCCAGCCGGCTGCCGGCAAACACGGTGTTCGTCAATCGCCCGCCTTCAGCATGGGAGGAACATCCCGAGGCCATCGTCGCCACCGGGGCGGTCATCCTCGTCCTGACGGCACTGATCGCCACGCTGCTCATCAATACCCGCCGACGCAAGCAGGCCGAGGCAAGCTTGCGCGCAAGCGAAAAGCGCTTTCACGACATCGTAAATGCATCCGCCGACTGGATCTGGGAGGTGGATGCCGTTGCTCGCTATACCTACGTTTCGTCAGGCATAACCACGCTGCTGGGTTACCTGCCGGAGGAGATTCTGGGCAAGACGCCCTTTGACCTGATGCTGCCCGCGGAGGCGGCTCGGGTCCGGCCCATTTTTGCAGAAATTACCGCCAAGGGCTTGCCTTTCCGCAACCTCGACAACATCAACTTGCACAAGGACGGCAGCCAGCGCTACGTGTTGACCAATGGCATGCCGATTCGGGACGCGTCGGGCCAGGTGATCGGCTACCGCGGTCTGGACATGAATATCACGGAGAAGAAACAGGCTGAAATTGCCTTGCTGCAGCAGACAGAGGAAGTGCGTCAGCGCAACGAGGAACTGGAGCGCTTCAACCGCGCCTCGGTGGGGCGCGAGCTGGACATGATCGGATTGAAGCAGCAGGTCAATGAGTTGTGTCGGCAACTCGGGCGGGATCCGCCTTATCCACTGGCTTTTCTTGATCGTCCAGCGATGCCGCCGGGCGAAGGTGAGACGCAATGAACACGCGTCTGGCTCTGTCCATTTTGCCGCCCTTTTTCACCTGCGCCGTGCAATGGCTGCTGTGGGACGCGCTCAAGCCCTACGTCTGGTTCCTGTTCTTTCCCACCGCGTTCTTTAGCGCCTGGATCGGGAGCCTATTGGCTGGCTACCAACGAACCGCCATCGCGATGATGAACCTGCGATGAATCGACCGCTGAACATCCTCGTCATCGAAGACGCTCCCGCCGACTTCCTGCTGTTGGAGCTCCATCTGCGCCGGAATGGCCTGAAAGCCGAGTGTCGGCGCATCGATACCGCTGCGGAGCTGGATACCGCGTTGCAGGCCTACTGGGATGTGGTACTTGCGGATTACAACGTGCCGGGCATGGATTTCCGTCAGGCCTTGCAACGCATCCGGGCGCATCGTCCCGATCTGCCGGTTATCATGGTGTCCGGCAGCGTGGGCGAGGAAACTGCCGTGGAGTTGCTGCACCTCGGCATAAGCGATTTTGTCCTCAAGGACCACTTGACCCGGCTGCTGCCGGCCATCCGGCGCGCACTCGGTGAGGCAAAGGAACACCGAGTCCGCCAGGCCGCTGAAGCGGCGCTGCGGGAGAATCAGGCGGCCAGCCTCGAAGAGCAACGCCGGGCCAGGCTGGCAGCGCTGAACCTGATGGAGGATGCGCTCGCCGCCCGTGCCCGTACCGAGGCGGCTCATGACGCACTGCGCGAATCAGAGATGAAGTATCGCCTGCTGGCGGAAAATTCTGCCGATTGGATTTTCTGGGCGGAGCCAAGTGGCCGCTTCAAATATGTGTCGCCTGCCTGCAAGCAAATTTCCGGCTATGCGCCGGAAGATTTCCTGGCCGATGCCGGCCTGATATTGCGTCTGGTTCATGCGGACGACCGCGCCGCGTATCGGACACACATCCAAACCGCTGTCGATGCCGACGATTTCGAAATGGACTTCCGCCTGGTGGACAAAGACGGCAAGGTTCGCTGGCTCGCACACCATTGCATGCCCCTCCACGATGCGAGCGGGCAATGCCTCGGCCGTCGCGGCACCAACCGCGACATCACCGGCCGCAAACTGGCCGAGGAACAGTTGCGCAAGCTCTCGCGCGCCGTCGAGCAGAGTCCTGAGAGTATCGTCATTACTGACCTTGAGGCCCGGATCGAGTACGTGAACCAGGCCTTCCTGCAAGTCACCGGCTACCAGCGCAAGGAAGTAATCGGCCAGAACTCGAAAGTCCTGCAATCCGGCAAGACGCCGCCTGAAACCTATACCGCACTGTGGCGGGCGCTCACCAGGGGCGAATCCTGGAAGGGCGAATTCCTCAACAAGCGCAAGGACGGCAGCGAATACGACGAGTTCGCGATCATCACGCCGATTCGTCAGGAGGACGGCCGCATCACTCACTACATTGCAGTCAAGGAGGACATCACCGAGAAGAAGAAGCTGGGCAAGGAATTGGATAGCCATCGCCACCATCTGGAAGAGTTGGTGAGAGTTCGGACGACAGAACTGGAAGCGGCTCAACAAAAGGCTGAAGTGGCCAACCGGGCGAAGAGCGCCTTCCTCGCCAACATGAGCCACGAGATCCGCACACCGATGAACGCCATCATTGGACTGACCCATCTCTTGCGGCGCACCGGGGCGACGCCGGAGCAGGCCTTGCGCCTGGAAAAGATCGATGGCGCCGCTAAGCATCTGCTGTCGATCATCAACGATATCCTCGACATCTCCAAGATCGAGGCGGGTCGTCTGCAGCTCGAAAGCGCGGATTTCTCCCTCTCTGCCATCCTCGACAATATCGCCTCCATCATCGGCGAGGCGGCGCGGGACAAGGGCTTGCTGATCGAAATCGACCGCGATGCCGTTCCCCCGTGGCTGCGCGGCGATCAGACGCGACTGCGCCAGGCGCTGCTCAACTATGCCAGCAACGCCGTCAAATTCACCGAACATGGTTCCATCGTGCTGCGCGCCAGAGTGCTGGAAGACAGCGGCGATAAATTGCTGATGCGCTTCGAGGTGGCAGACACCGGTATCGGCATCGCTCCCGAGCAGATGGCTCGACTGTTCCAGTCCTTCGAACAGGCCGACAGTACGACCACACGCAAGTATGGCGGCACCGGCCTTGGCCTCGCCATCACCCGGCAACTGGCGCGTCTGATGGGCGGAGAAGTCGGCGCTGACAGCACGCCGGGGGCAGGCAGCACCTTCTGGTTCACCGCACGCGTTGAACGCGGCCACGGCACTCTGCCCAGCGCGGCAGCGGCCACTGCAGCAGTGGATGCGGAAGCGCTATGGACTTTGCAGCACAGTGGGGCAAGGCTCCTGTTGGTGGAAGACGACGCGATCAACCGCGAAGTGGCGCTGGAGATGCTGCGTGGTACCGGGTTGACGGTGGACGCGGCGGCCGACGGCCGGGAGGCGCTGGACAAGGTGCGCGCCACGGTCTACGACTTGATCCTGATGGACATGCAGATGCCGCACATGGACGGCCTCGAAGCTACCGGTGCCATTCGCGCCTTGCCGGGCTGGGAGACGAAGCCGATACTGGCGATGACGGCCAATGCCTTCGCCGAAGACCGACGTGCATGCGAAGCGGCGGGCATGAATGACTTCGTCGCAAAACCCGTGGAACCGGCCTTGCTCTATGCGGCTCTGCTGAAATGGCTGCCGGCCATCAGCGGTTGCGCAACAGCGACGCCGGTCGCAGCGGCTGCCGCGGCGGCTGTGGCAGAGGGTGACGACCTGCGTCGCCGCTTGTCGGCGATAGCAGGTCTTGACCTGACGCGCGGATTGTCAATCGTCGGCAACCGGATGGAGAAATATCTCAGGCTGCTGGCCCTGTTTCTTGATAGCCACGGTGCCGACCCGGAACGCCTGCGCCAGATGCTCGACGCAGATAACTTGCCGAGTATTCAGAAGCTGGCACATGCCCTCAAGGGTTCGGCGGGCAACCTGGGTGCCGTGCGCGCCAGCGAGGCGGCCAATGCTCTGGTGTCGGCTATCAGCCAGGCAGCGGAACGAGCTGAAACCGCTCGATGCGCGGAACGCCTGATCGACGAGTTATCGCCCCTGATCGCAGGGATCCGTGACGTGTTGGCGACGGACAGCCCGGCCCCGACGGTAATCGATCCGACCCGCGTCGATGAGGTGCTGGCACGGCTCAAGGACCTACTGCAAAAGGGCAACATGGTTGCTAGCGACGTGGCGCGCGAGGAAGAGGCCTTGCTGCGCGGGGCGCTCGGCAAGGAGGGTGATGCGATATTGCGGCTGATTGCACGTTACGACTACGAGGGGGCACTCTCGATACTGAAGGATCTTGCCGGCATCAAGCGGTCGGACAATGGCCGCGTCGCCGGATAAGCGTCAAACAGCCATGCGTTGGGCGGGTGTTTATCCTGCAATTGGCAAGGCTTGCTTCCCCTGCGTCACTCTTCAGGAAAGTCGGTCGCCAGCGCCAGGTCGCGCCAACGGTCAAGTTCGGCAGCGAAGTCCTTGAGCTTGCCGCGCACCGTGTCATTGGCGACGCGCCCCAGAACCAGGTGCAGGGGCGCCTGCGGCGCCTCGACCGCAGCAATGATCGCCGCCACGGCCCGCAGCGGATCGCCCGGCTGCTTGCCGCTATAACTCTGGATGGCATTGCGGCGCGCGCCGGCAGTCGCGGCATAGTCGGCGATCGGGGACTGCGTGGTTTTCAGGGAGCGCCCGGCCCAGTCCGTTCGAAATGGGCCCGGCGCGACGATGGTGACCTTGATGCCGAGCGGCGCCACTTCCTTGGCAAGCGCTTCGGACATGCCTTCGACGGCGAACTTGGTGGCGTTGTAGTAGCCGATGCCGGGAAAACCGATCAGGCCCGCCATCGAGGTGACATTGACGATATGTCCGCTGCGCCGTTGCCGCATGCCGGGCAGCGCCGTCTTGGTCAGGCTGACCAGGCCGAAGAAGTTGGTTTCGAACATGGCGCGAACTTCCTCGTCCTCGCCTTCCTCGACCGCGGCGAGATACCCGTAGCCGGCGTTGTTGACCAGCACGTCGATGCGGCCGAAACGTTCTTCCGCCAAGGCGACGGCACCCTTCACCTGCGCCGGGTCATTGACATCCAGGGGGACGATCAGACATTCCGTGTCATCGGCAAATTCGTCCAGGGTCGCGATAGCGCGCGCGGTAACCACGACACGTTCGCCGCGGCGGCGCACGGCGCGCACCAATTCGCGGCCGATGCCCGTGGAGCAACCGGAAATCAGCCAGACTTTGTTCTCAGACATGCAATCGTTCCTTCTCTGAGGAGTCACAGGACGCGTTCGAATATTGCTGGACCGGTAGTTTAACTCCGGCAATTCAAAGAGAACCGACTGGAGAGCTGGGATCGTCGCTGGCCCGTGGTCTCGCTTCAGCTCCCGGTGCGGGGAAGCGCACATATCGCCGAATCGAGACCGCGTGCCAGCGCCAGAATCCGCCCGGGTTCAAAGTGTCGGCTACCCGGACTTCATGATCGATATTACAGCGCAGTGCGGCGATGGATTATATGGTGCTGGTGACCGGCGGCCAACGGCCATCACCGGACGGCCAGAAGCAAATCAAAGCCATCATTTGAGCGCCCGTTAACCAGCAACAACCAGCCACTGAAAAGAAGTACCAAAATTCCGGATGGGAGTACCATTGCCAGCAAAGGTTACAGAAGGCGATTCAGTTGATCAAATCAATCACCTTGCCACAATCCAATATACATATGATTCCTCTTCCACGTTCCGAAAAAGATGACATCTTGTTATGGCACGATGGGTTTTGGTGTTTTAGAGAAGAGTTGAGTCCGGCTTTCCTGCGCGATGAAAACTATCGTGTAATCTTGTGCAACAGCGACGAATGGTTAGCGATAATTACAAAGAACAAAGCCATCCCCCCCCCGCAGAATGATGGAGATTAGTTCTGGAAAAGAACTTCACTGGCGACTTTGTGGATGCGAGATCGAGCATTCAATGGTCTCTGCTCGGCCAGGTGCGGACGTAGCCGCCCTAAAAAATCGATCTGATCGAACGGCCGGTAACTCATCAGATACCTGCTGTTCGGCCCTGTAGGTGCTCGGCCAGCTCATCGGCCTAATCAGCCCCCCGATCTGCTAAGCGTCCACCCTGGGGTGGCCAGTTATGGTAGCTACGCCCACACCTTGAGCTGGCCTTTCAGAAGCGACGAGGTGTCTCCACATCAGCTACCGCTCGCATGAAATCGGCATTGGAAATGCGCAACGGAGCTAGTATTCCGGAATTCATCCATTGAACCTTTAATGTCTGATCGCTCAAGAAGAATGCATAAGTCTTCTTCTTCGGAAGCTGTGGGCGCTCAATGCACGGCATTAGAGTGATGTAAGCGTTCTTGTCTCCATGCCGAACGGTGTTTCGCCCAAATGTTGTTTCTTTGATAGATAGCAACTGCCGCATTTCTTCCATGCCTGCCCACCACATGCCGCTTCCTCCGGCTTCTGGCGCTATGACATGTATAAGTCTGTTTGTTGGATGCTCGGGTAGCAAATAGCCTAGGTGGTGCGGTCTTTCAACAGCGAAGCTTGCGTGCTTGTCGAGCAAAAGCGGATCGAGATCTTCGTAATTACCTAAACAGTACTTAGTTCCATATCGATTTGCGTTCTCAATATAGTCATCGGCCAATCTAAATGATGCGTAATCGTCTCGTAGCAACGATGTCAGTTTATAGAATTGGTCGAATATATCGGCATCGAAACTGAGCAAAACTACGTCCCTTTGGTTGATGAGGCTGTGGATCACTGCGGTTACCACCGTGACCTCATCAGTAAACCTATTGTTGGGATCGCCTTTGTTAGCGAGCCGCGTTGCTCTTGGACTCAGAAACGCTTGCTTGTACAGTTCTGCACGTTCGCGACCGATGGGCATTCTCCCATGGCGCTCATTGAACTCTCTAATGAATGGCCTAAGTACCGTTTTTCGAATATGTAGCAGAGTGACGTAGTAGATTATCGCTCTCCGGTAGTCAGACAGCCCATGGTAGTCAAATACTTCAATCGCAGTAGTTAACTGGCCCCTGTCGAAAATAAGATCAAGCAGTTCGCGCGCTACTTGAGATGGCGCCGGCCTAGCACGAAAATCTAAGAGCTCGCTCACTGCTTCGGCAACGACAAAGACCTTTCTGTGTTTCAAGAGAGATTTAACTAACGAAAGACGCGGGGCGGCGAATATATTGGTATCGCAAAAGACATCTACGTCTTTATCGAGTATTGGCAATTTGGCAAGGACTTTCTCGCCGTTGATCCCATCACTTAGGCGATAGTTGAAGTAGTGAAACCGAAGAGCGCTTCTCGCCACAATACCGTTGTCCGCATGCAACAGGTTAAGAGCTCTTTTCGAACGAAAATATTCGTCTACTGGGTTCTTCATGAGTGTATTGTCACATGGAGATTCGACGGGGTGAGAAAAATAACTGACGTGCTCCCTACTTTCCAAACCAAAGTGAAGTCGATAAATTCCGTTCTCGAGAGAAAACCCAGCGACTCGAATGATGGCAAGCCGACATGCTGTCCGACGACCAATTCTCGTGGGCGGCAGCTATATGATTAGTAAGCCGCCTTAGGGCTTGCCCATATCATGAGGCGGCAATGGGCGCAAAGGCGCCACCGACTATTCCATCCGCTGATCATACGCCAGCGCAAATCCACCTCACTACAACAAACAATAGCCATCACAAAGTCTGAATCTGCATTTTTCTCAAAAGAAGCACCGAGGGTCAAAACAGGAGGTCCGGGGAATTTGACCGACCGATATGTGCGCTGTCTGCACCGGGAGGGCGGACAAATTCCCCGGACCTCCTGCGCTCACCTGGCGCAATTTTCAAGCGCGCCTCTGAATCAAACCCAATCGCGCGGGACGAGAAAATCCGTGTACAACTTTTCTTCCGCACTGCCTGCTTCCGGGTGCCAGTCGTACCGCCATTTGACGAGCGGCGGTAGCGACATCAGGATCGATTCGGTACGCCCGCCCGATTGCAGACCGAACAAGGTGCCGCGATCCCAGACCAGGTTGAACTCGACATAGCGTCCGCGCCGATAGGCCTGGAAATCGCGTTCGCGCTCACCATAGGGAAAGTCCTTGCGGCGCTCGAGCAGCGGCACATAGGCCGCGAGGAAACTGTCGCCGACGCTGCGCGCCAACGCAAAACATTGCTCAAAGCCGCCCTGGTTGAGATCGTCGAAAAAAATCCCGCCGATGCCGCGCGGCTCATTGCGGTGCTTGAGGAAGAAATAGCGGTCGCACCATTCCTTGTAGCGCTGATGCAGGTCGTTGCCGAAAGGCATCAGCGCCTGCTTGCACACCGAATGAAAATGGCGCGCGTCTTCCTCGAAACCATAATATGGGGTCAGATCCATGCCGCCGCCGAACCACCACGCCGATTCCTCGCCGGGCCGGGTCGCAACGAAGCAGCGCACGTTCATGTGGCTGGTCGGGCAATACGGATTGCGCGGATGCAAGACCAACGAGACGCCCATGGCCTCCCAGGCGCGACCGGCCAGCTCGGGGCGCTGCGCCGTCGCCGAGACCGGCATCGCGTCACCGACCACATGGGAGAAGTTGACGCCGCCGCGCTCGAAGAAGTTGCCTTCCTCGATGAGACGCGTGATGCCACCGCCGCCCTGGGGCCTATCCCACGCATCCTGCAGAAAATTCTGGCCGTCGAAGGCTTCGAGCGCCGCGACGATGCGCGCCTGCAATCCGGTCAGGTACTCCTTGACGCTGCCAATATCCATTTTGAGATGGCGCAGCGCTCAGCCGCGCTTGGCGATGGCGCGATAACCAATGTCGCGCCGCATCTGCATGCCATCGAAGCGGATCGGCTGGGCGACTTCATAGGCGCGCTTCTGCGCGGCACGCACGTTGTCGCCGAGTGCCGTGACGCACAGGACTCGGCCTCCGGCAGTCACTGTCTGGCCATTGCTTTGCGCCGTGCCAGCATGGAAGACATGCGCATCCTCTTCGGTCTTGGGCAAGGCATGGATCACGTCACCCTTGCGCGGTGCATCCGGATAGCCCGCAGCCGCCATCACCACGCCCAGCGCAACGCGCCGGTCCCAGTCGGCTTCCACCCGGTCGAGACGACCATCGATGGCGGCATCCACCAATGACAGCAGATCACTCTTCAAGCGCAACATGATCGGCTGGGTCTCCGGGTCGCCCAGGCGGCAATTGAATTCGATCACGCGCGGCGAGCCGTCCGGCATGATCATCAGGCCGGCATAGAGAAAGCCGGTATACACGATGCCGTCCCTGGCCATGCCCTGCAGGGTCGGCATGATGATTTCGCGCATCACCTGCGCATGCACTTTCGGAGTCACCACCGGCGCCGGCGAGTAGGCGCCCATGCCGCCGGTATTCGGTCCCTGGTCGCCGTCCTTGAGGCGCTTGTGATCCTGGCTGGTCGCCAAGGGCAGGGCATGCTGGCCATCGGCCATGACGATGAAGCTGGCTTCCTCGCCGTCGAGAAACTCTTCGATGACGACGCGCGCGCCGGCCTCGCCCATGCGGTTGTCGCGCAGCATCATGTCGATCGCGGCATGCGCCTCACCCAGCGTCATCGCCACCACCACGCCTTTACCCGCTGCCAGTCCGTCCGCCTTGATGACAATCGGCGCACCCTGGCGATCGACGTAGGCGTGGGCCTCAGCGGCGATCGAAAAAGTGGCGTATTGCGCTGTCGGGATGTTGTGCCGCACCATGAAGCGCTTGGCGAAATCCTTCGAACTTTCGAGTTGCGCCGCCGCCTGGGTCGGTCCGAAGATGCGCAAGCCGGCTTTGCGGAAGGCGTCGACGATGCCCGCTGCCAGGGGCGCTTCCGGTCCCACGACCGTCGCATAAATCTGCTCGGCCAGGGCATAGGCCACCAACTCGGGAATCCCCGTGATCGGCAGATTCTCGACGCCGTCCTCGAGTGCCGTGCCGGCATTGCCCGGGGCGACCAGGACCTTCTGCACCAGCGGCGCGCTGGCCAGCCGCCAGGCCAGCGCATGCTCGCGGCCGCCGGAACCGATGACCAGTAACTTCATCAGTGTCTAAAGTGGCGGAAGCCGGTAAACACCATGGCGATGCTGTGCTCGTCGGCAGCGGCAATCACTTCGGCGTCGCGCACCGATCCGCCCGGCTGAATCACGGCGGTGGCCCCGGCTTTGGCCAGCACGTCGAGGCCGTCGCGGAACGGGAAGAAGGCATCCGAAGCCGCGACCGACCCGCTCACGCTGAGGCCGTTGTTTTCCGACTTGATCGCGGCGATGCGCGCCGAATCGACGCGACTCATCTGTCCCGCGCCGACGCCCACGGTCATGCCATCCTTGCAGTAAACAATGGCATTCGATTTGACGTATTTGGCCACGCGCCAGGCAAACAGCAGGTCGACCATCTCCTGTGCACTCGGCGCACGCTTGGTGACCAGCTTCAAGTCGGATTGCGCAATGCGTGCCGCATCGGCCGTCTGCACCAGGAGACCGCCGCCGACGCGCTTGAAATCGAAGGCCGGATTGTTATTGTTCTTGCCGCCCGCTGCGCGCTGCGGCAAGGCGACGCTGAGCACGCGCAGGTTCTGCTTGGCGGCAAACACCGCCTGGGCTTCGGCGGTGATCTCGGGCGCGATGATGACTTCCGCAAACTGGCCGGAGATGGCTTCCGCGGCCTCTTTGTCGATGGCGACATTGAGCGCGATGATGCCGCCGAAGGCGGAAGTCGGATCGGTGCTGAAGGCTTTGCGATAGGCCTCGACCGCGCTCGCGCCAACCGCCACGCCGCAAGGATTGGCATGCTTGACGATGACGCAGGCCACCGCGTCGCTATCGAAGGCCTTGACGCATTCCCAGGCCGCATCGGCATCGGCGATGTTGTTGTAGGAGAGTTCCTTGCCCTGCAGCTGGTTGTAACTGGCGATGCTGCCGGCGACTTCATTGACCACGCCGCGCTCGCGATAGAAAGCGGCTTGCTGGTGCGGATTCTCGCCATAGCGCAGGGTGTCGACCTTGTCGAACGCCAGTTGCAGGCGCTCCGGGAAAATGTTGCGCTGGTTATCTGCGGTGAGACTGGTGAGGTAATTGGAGATCGCCGAGTCGTAACGCGCGGTATGGGTGAATGCTTTCTTGGCCAGGGCGAAGCGGGTCGCATAGGACAGCTCGCCGCCATTGGCACGCAGCTCCTCGATGATGCCGGCATAGTCCTCCGGGTCTGTCACCACGCCGACCCCGCCCTGCTCGTTGCCATGGTTCTTGGCCGCGGCACGCACCATGGTCGGACCGCCGATGTCGATGTTCTCGATCGCATCCGCCAGCGTGCAGTCATGCTTGGCAATGGTCTGCTGAAACGGGTAGAGATTCACCACCACCAGGTCGATGCCGGGGATGTCATGCGCCTGCATGGTCTGCAAGTGTTCCGGCAGGTCGCGGCGACCGAGGATGCCGCCATGCACTTTGGGATGGAGGGTCTTGACGCGGCCGTCGAGCATTTCCGGGAATCCGGTGTAGTCGGACACTTCGGTCACTGCCAGGCCGGCATCGCGCAACAGCTTGGCGGTACCGCCGGTGGATAACAGCTTGACGCCCAGGCCATGCAAGGCGCGGGCGAAGTCGACAAGGTCGCGTTTGTCGGAAACGCTGATCAGGGCTTGGGTCAGTTTCATGTTTAGCCTCGTAGTGAGCGGATGACGCAGGGGCGCTTCCGGGGCACGTTGCTCTTGCGCTTACGAGCGTCCGCCGCGTTGTTTCAGTTGAAATTCACAGCAGTTGGTATTCGTTGAGCTTGCGGCGCAGAGTGTTGCGATTGATGCCGAGCATGTCGGCGGCAACAGTCTGGTTCCCGTCTGCATGGCGCATCACGGTTTCGAGCATCGACTGCTCGACATTCCTGAGCACCATGTCATAGATCGGACTCGGACGCTGGCCGTCGAGATCGCGAAAATAGCGATTCAAGCTGCGGCGGACGCAGTCGGCAATATCGTTGGTATTCATGCGGCGAGCATTTCCTTGTAGGTGAAGCACTGGTTGGCGGCGTCCATTGAAGCGCCGCCAAGAAAGAATTCGTCGGTTGCAGCCAATTGCGCCTCGACATCGGCGAGCTGGTTCATGGCGTGGCGGAACCGCGCCGCACCTTCGATGCCCTTGGTATACCAGGCAATGTGTTTGCGGGCGATCTTCACTCCGGTCTGCTCGCCGTAGAAAGCGTACAAGTCGGTCAGATGGCGGCGCAAGATGCCGTGGATCTCCCCCGTCTGCAACGGCGGCAACAGCTTGCCGCTGGCCAGGTAGTGCTCGATCTCGCGGAAAATCCACGGGCGTCCCTGTGCCGCACGGCCGATCATGAGGCCGTCGGCCCGGGTGTAGTCGAGAACCTGCTTGGCCTTCTGCGGCGTCGTGATGTCGCCGTTGGCGATGACCGGGATCCCGACCCGCGACTTGACCAGGGCGATGGTGTCGTATTCGGCGTTGCCCTGATACTGATCGGCGCGCGTCCGGCCATGGATGGCAAGGGCGCGGATGCCGCTGGCTTCGGCGATATCGGCGATCACCGGAGCGTTCTTGTGATCGCGATTCCATCCGGTGCGAAATTTGAGCGTGACCGGGGTGCCGGGTACGGCGCTCACCACGGCTTCGAGAATTGTTGCCACGAGTTTCTCATCCTGCATCAAGGCCGAACCGGCCATGACATTGCAGACTTTCTTGGCCGGGCAGCCCATGTTGATGTCGATGATCTGGGCGCCCTGATCAACATTGTGCCGGGCCGCGGCGGCCATCATGCCCGGATCGGCGCCGGCAATCTGCACCGCGATGGGTTCGACTTCGCCTTCGTGATTGGCGCGCCGCAGCGTTTTGGCACTGCCGTAGAGCAACGAATTCGATGTCACCATTTCCGAAACGGCGAGTCCTGCGCCGAGTCGTTTGCAGAGTTGGCGAAACGGCCGATCGGTGACCCCAGCCATGGGCGCGACGAACAAATTATTGCGGAGCCGAAAACCGACGAAATCCATGGCTGCTGAGTGAAACGGGGAAGGCGCGGATTCTACTCCTGTCCGCCAAAATGTGCTGCGCGCAGAGTGGCAGAGCGGCGCCGGCAGGACTATACCGGCGGAACTTCGGCTCCGGCAGCTCGCTGGTCGTGCATCACTATTCTTGCGACGAGCCCAATCGCCACGAAGTTGGCCGCCACCGCCGCATAACCGACCAATTGGTAATTCACGATTCTGCCGGTAGCATCCTGCGTCACGACGAACCCCGCCAGAGTGGTGGCCAGTCCCATCGCAAGCGACTGGACCGTCGCGTTGAGCGACATGAAAGTACCGCGCAACCTGGGCTGTGCCGCCGATGTGATGATGGCCATCGCGGGAATCATGCGCCCGGGGATGATCACGAAAAAAGCGGTGGTGCACATGACCCAGGCCCACAGCGGTACGACGCCAAGGTGGGTCACCAGAAGCAGCGGCACTATCGCAACCAGCGCGAGCACGCGATAAATCTTCACCTTGCCGAGCTTGTCGGCAAGATGTCCGATGCGCCTGGCGGTGAATAATGTGACCGTGCCCCCGACCAGATAAATGATGGGAATGTCATGCGGCGAAATGGCGACATTGGCCACGGCATACACGGTAATGTAGGGAATCACCAGGAAGCCCGAAAAAATCACCGATGTTGCAAACAGCAGGGCATTGAGATGATTCCTGTCGCGCAATACCGTCAGCATGGCAGAGAAAGGATGCGCACGCTTTTCTGCGCTCAGATGATGGTGCAACTCCGGCAGGAAGCGCAGGCCGACAAACGTGAAACACAGGGTCAGGAAGGCGATGAAGACAAACGGCGCACGCCATGCAAGATGGTTCGCCAGCCACAACGACAGCGGCACGCCGGCGACAGTCGACAGCGAGAAGGCGGATGCCACGATGCCGTTCGCCCGTGCGCGCCGGGCGAACGGAATGGCGTCGCCGACCATGGTCTGCACCATTGCTCCCATGATGCCCCCGAAGACTCCAGCCAGCCCGCGCGCGACGACCAGGGTGAGATAGCCCGGCGCCAGGCCGCAGGCCAGGGTGGCGATGCCAAACAAGGCAAATATGCCCAGTACCAGGCGCTTGCGCTCGAAGCGATCGACAAAGGTGGCGGCCAGCAATCCGGAGATCGCCGCGCTGAAGCTGTAGGAGGCCACCAGCAAGCCGAATTCGTGCGCGCCGATCCCGAACGCCTGCATCAGGATCGGCCCCAGCGGCATCATGATCATGAAATCCAGGATGTGGCTGAACTGGATTCCGGCGAGCGTCAGCAGGAAGTACTTCTCGGTTTTCTTATCCACTAACTTGCCGCGCCCTCATGGCCACGCCCGCGCACCGTACATCATGCGCCTGGCAATGAAGCCACGCAGCGGCGGCAGCAGATCCATGGCCATCAGGCCCAGCCCGCGCGCATGGCGCAGCAGCGGGTTGGGATTGCCGAAAACCCGGATCAGGCCGTCGGTGAATCCGATCACGCCGCGCCGGTCGCAACGGCGTGCCGCGGCATAACGCGACAACACGCTTGCAGCGCCGGGATCGGCTGCGCCCGCGAGAATTCGCGACAGTTCCCAGACATCGCGCAAAGCCAGATTGAAGCCCTGGCCTGCCACCGGGTGCAGCGTCTGCGCAGCATTGCCAAGCCAGACACAGCGGGTCGCGACAGGCGACTTGCGGTAACGCAGGACAAGGGGAAAAACTTGGCGCGGCGATACGGAGAGAAACGTCAGGCGACTGCCGAAATGCGTCTGCAGTCGTGCCAGAAAATCTGCATCGGGCAGATTCGCGAGCACGACGGCCTGATCGGCTGGACAGGTGTAGACCACCGCCAGTTGTCCGGCGTAGGGCAGTAGCGCCAGCGGCCCCTGCGGCGTGAAACGCTCATAGGCGACGTTCGGCGACAACAGCTCTGCCCTGGCGGTGCAGATCACGGCATCCTGTCCATAGTCGCGCACCACGGCTGCCGTATCCGCTGCGATGGCGCCCTCGGCATACACCACCAGGCGTGTCGGGATCACGTCGCCAGCGCATTCCAGGTTGATCCCGCTGGCCGTGCCGTGGGTTTGCTCGACCCGCCTGCCTTCGCGATAAACAATTTTCGCCGTCGCAACCGCAGCGTCCAGCGCCGCAGCGATACTGGACGCCGCCGCGACATGACCGAGCGCGGGAACACCCTGCTCCACCGCTGTCATGCAGGCACGTCCCAACCCTCCTTGCTGCGAAACATGGATGGTCTTGATCGGCGTACTGCTGATGGCTGACCACACACCCAGCGATTCGAGGATTTGCCGCGAACCGTGCGACAAGGCCAGGATGCGCTGGTCAGCGAGAGCGCTGCTGCGCTGGCGGGCTTCGAAGATTTCCGCGGCAATGCCCTGCTGTCGCAGGGCCAGGGCCAGGGCCATGCCGACCAGGCCGCCACCGACGATGGCGATGTCGGCAGATTGCAATGCCTCAGCCACGCTCGGCCATGAGCGCCTCGATCTCCGCTCTGGTCTTGGGCGCTGCCTCGGTGATGATCTCGCACCCGGACGCCGTCACCAGCGCATCGTCCTCGATGCGCACGCCGATGTCATGAAAAGCCGTGGGCACATCGGTGGCGGCGCGGATGTAGCAGCCCGGCTCGACGGTCAAGACCATTCCCGGCGCCAATTCGCGCCATTTTTCGCCGCGCTTGTAAGCGCCGGCGTCATGCACGTCCATGCCCAGCCAATGGCTGGTGCGGTGCATGTAGAAGCGCTTGTAGGCTTCGCTCTCGATCAGCCCATCGAGCGAACCCTGCAGCAGCTTCAGATCCAGCATGCCCTGCACCAGCACCTTGAGCGCCGCGTCGTGCGGATCGGTAAAGCTGGCGCCTGGCTTGATCGCGGCAATTGCAGCGGTCTGTGCCGCCAGGACCAGATCGTAGACGTCGGCTTGCGGTCCGCTAAAGCGTCCGCTCACCGGAAAAGTCCGGGTAATGTCGGCGGCGTAATTGTCCAACTCCCCGCCGGCGTCGATGAGCAATAACTCACCCGCCTTGAGCGGCTGGTCGTTGGCGACATAGTGCAGGATGCAGGCGTTCGCGCCGCCCGCCACGATGCTGGAATAGGCCGGCGCCTGGCAACCGCGATTGCGGAATTCATGCAGCAGTTCGGCTTCGATCTCGTATTCATACCGCCCCGGCCGCGCAGCGCTCATGGCGCGGCGGTGCGCAGCGGCGGAAATGTCGGCGGCGCGGCGCATGGTGGCGATCTCGCTGCGGTCCTTGATCAGCCGCATGTTGTCGAGCGTGGCGCGCACGTCGTGGATTTCCTCGGGGGCCTGCTTGCCGGTGCGCACCTGGGCACGCACTGCATTGAGCGCCACGGCGATGCGCGCATCCCAGGCCGGATCCTGCCCGATCGAGAACCACAAAGCCGGCTGATCGGCCAGCAACTCTGCGAGTTTTTCGTCGAAGCACTTGATCGAATAGGCTTCGTCGCAACCGAAGGCCTGGCATGCAGTATCCGGCCCCCAGCGAAAACCATTCCAGACTTCCTTCTCGACATCCTTGTCACGACAAAACAGGATGCTCTTGGGCGTTTTCCCGGCGAGCAGAACCAGCACCGACTCGGGTTCGCCAAAGCCGGTCAGGTAATGGAAGTAGCTGTCCGGTCGATAGGGGTGATGGTTATCTCGGTTGCGCAACTGCTCAGGCGCGGTGGGGATGACGGCGATGCCGTTGCCCATGCGCTCCATGAGGCGGGCGCGGCGTGCTGTGTAAACTGAGATATCCATGAACGTTCAATCGCGAAAAGTTAGGCGGCGCGGTGCTGCCGCAGGTGCTCGTTGAATTGATTCAATTGCTCCGGCGTGCCGATATTTTCCCACAGACCTTCGTAGCAGGCGCCCCTGACCTTGCCGACAGCGATGGCCCGGTCGAGCAGCGGGCGCAAAGGCAACCTGGTACCCGGCACAACCCCGGCAAAAAACTCTGGACGATAAATGCCTAGATTCGAGTAGGTTAAACGTGGTTCCCCCGTCGCACGCAGAAAACCGTCTATGAGCGCAAAGTCGCCTTGCGGATGCCACTCGCGATTGGCGACCATCCACAGGTAGGCCAGGCTGCCATCCGCCAGATCGGCTGCGCTGTCCACCAGTTCCCGGTAATCGCACTCGGCATAGATGTCGGCGCTGACCACCAGGAAGGGCGCATCGTGCAGAAGATGCAGGGCCTGAACCACGCCACCCGCGGTCTCGAGTGCGGTCTCCTCGGCGGAATAGGCAATGCGTGCGCCGTAGCGGCTGCCGTCCCCGAGGGCGGATTCGATCTGCTTGCCGAGGTGGGCGTGGTTGATCACCAGTTCGGTGATTCCGGCGGCGACCAGCCGTTCGATTTGCCAGACGATGATCGGCTTGCCCGCCACGCACAGCAGGGGTTTGGGGCAGGTGTCGGTCAGCGGCCGCATGCGCTCGCCGCGCCCGGCGGCGAGAATCATGGCTTGCATCAGAAGCTGTAGCCGACTTGCACGGCACGGTTTTCGAGCGTGTCGAGCAATTTCAGCAAGGGGCCGAGTTCACGGTAGCGATTGCAGGCCTGGCGCAGATACTTGGCCACCAGCGGCATATCCTTGAGATAACCGTCCTTGCCGTCGCGATGGAAAAGGCGCGCAAAAATGCCAAGCACCTTGAGATGACGCTGCACGCCCATCCATTCGTAATCGCGATGGAATTCACCGAAATCGTCGCGCACCGGCAAGCCCGCCCGGCGCGCTTGCTCCCAGTAACGGATCAGCCAGTCGAGGGTCTGCTCCTCCTCCCACTCAATGTAGGCGTCCTTCAGCAAGGAGACCAGATCGTAGCTGAGCGGGCCATACACGGCATCCTGGAAATCGATGACACCCGGATTGACACGCCCTGCTTCGGCAATCAGCATCAAATTGCGCGAGTGGTAATCGCGATGCACAAACACTTGCGGTTCGGCCAGGTTGACCGCGAGGATGCGCTCGAACGCCTGGCTCACCACTTCGCGCTGAGCATCGGTCAGCCTGACATCCAGATGTTTTGCCACATACCAGTCAGGAAAAAGATCCAGTTCCCGCTGCAGCAGCGTGCGGTCGTATTCGGGCAGCTTGCCCGGCCGGCTGGCGGATTGCAGCCGCACCAGCGCAGCAACCGCATCCATATATAGCGCATGCGCCTGCTGCGGGGCAACCTGTCCGGATTGCGGCTTGAGCGCCGCAAGGTAGGAAACCCGGCCAAGATCCGATAGCAGCAGAAAACCGCGCTCGAGGTCCTGCGCCAGGACCTCCGGCACATGCACGCCGGCGTCCTGCAGCAAACCTTGCACTGCCAGCCAGGGGCGACAATCCTCGCGCTCGGGCGGCGCGTCCATGACGACGTGGGTGCGCGAGGCGGTTCCGGCCCTGTCATACTGAACGCGAAAATAGCGACGGAAACTCGCATCCGCCGAGGCCGGCGTCAGACTGAAGTTTGTCCCGGGATGAATCTGCCGGAGCCAGTTCTCGATCTGCTGTTGCCGTTGCATAGCTTCTGGGCGTGGTCCGCGAGCCGATGTTAGAATCGGTCGATTCTAACATCGGCATGGCATGGCCCCGTTCCGCCGAATTTTCCACGAGTCCGGATCGCCTTACACAGACAGTATGCGTATTAGTCGGCACGAACTGGTGCTTTTCATTGCGGCGTTCGGGGCTTCGGGGCGGTTGCTGGGGGGCGACTTCCCGCCACCGCAAATCGAGGAGCGCCGGGAAATTCCTCCCCTGTATTCGGCCCATGTCGAAGCCGGGGTTCTGCCTGGCCCCAAGCTGAAGCAGACAAGGGAGATGATCCCGTTCCTGCGCTCAAGCAAGGATGCGCGTCCGATTTTTATTAGCGCTGACCGGATCAACGGTAAGAACGATGTCGTCGCAACGGCACATGGCAATGTAGAGATGCGCAAGATCGGCAACACACTCACCGCCGATCAACTGACCTATTGGCAGGAACAGGACCTGGTCGAGGCAAGCGGCAACGTCTGCCTGATCCAGGATGACGACATCATCCGCGGCCCGAAACTTCGTCTGCAGGTCGAGGACAACATCGGATATTTCGAAGAACCGCAATATACCCTCAAGCATACCTCGAAGAACCTCGTCGCCGGTCAGCCGGCCCAGGTGACGACCGGCAGCGGCCAGGCCAGGCGCATCGATTTCGACGGCGAAAACCGCTATCGTCTGAGCGAGGCGACATACAGCACCTGCAGCCCGGGCAATCCGGATTGGTATGCCCGCGCCAACAGCATGAAACTCGATTACGAAACCGACGAGGGCGAAGCCAGCAACGCCACCCTGGTGTTCCACGGGGTTCCGATCCTGTACGCGCCCTGGCTGGGTTTCTCGCTCAACAACCAGCGCAAGAGCGGCCTGCTCACGCCGACTTTGGGCACCACCAGCAAGGGCGGCATGGAGATGACTGCGCCCTACTACTGGAATATCGCACCGAACCTGGATGCGACCATCTCGCCGCGCCTGATGGTCAAGCGCGGCGTGCAGTGGAACAACGAATTCCGTTATCTCCAGCCCAACTACAACGGCATCATCCGCGGCGAATTCCTGCCCAACGACAAGCTCACGCACACCCAGCGCAGCAGCTACTCAGTGCAGCACAATCAAAACCTGGGCATGGGACTTTCGGGGAACCTGAACCTCAATGGCGTGTCGGACGATACTTATTTTTCCGACCTCTCGTCCCGCCTGAGCAACATCGCGCAGAACAATCTGCTGCGCCAGGGAATGTTGAGTTACACCAGCACCTGGTGGAACGCCAGCATCATGGCGCAACGCTTCCAGACGCTGCAGGACCCGGCTTTGCCGCCGGTGGCGCTGCCCTATCGGCGACTGCCGCAGTTCACGCTGAATGCCGTCCGCGCCGATTTGCCACTCGACACCATGTTCGTCCTCAACAGCGAATATGTGAATTTCAACCACCCGACCCTGGTCGAGGGCACCCGCACCACGCTCTATCCGCAACTTTCCCTGCCCTTGCAGACTGCGGCTTTCTACCTGACCCCCAAGATCGGGCTGCATTCGACCAGCTATAACCTGGATCACCAGAACCCGGGCACGCCCAACAAGATCACCCGCAATGTACCCATTTTCAGTCTCGACAGCGGGGTCACTTTCGAGCGCAATCTGAGCCTGTTCGACCGCAACCTGATGCAGACCCTCGAACCACGCCTGTACTATCTGTACGTACCGTATCGCGAGCAGAGCAAGATTCCGGCTTTCGACACCGGCCTGGCCGATTTCAATTTCGCCCAGATCTTTTCCACCAACCGCTATAGCGGCGGCGATCGCATCGGTGACGCAAGCCAGATGACGGCAGCGGTCACCACGCGCCTGCTCGACCAGGCGACAGGCGCGGAATTGCTGCGCAGCGCCGTGGGACAACGCTACTATTTCAGGCCGCAGCAGGTTTCGCTGCCGGGAGAGATCGTGCGAACCGCTCCGACAGCGGACTTTCTTGCCGCCTTGACCAGCCAGGTCATTCCGAAGGTGTATCTCGATGCCGGCTGGCAATTCAACCCGCACGACAACCGGACGGTGCGCCTCAACATGACGGGACGCTACCAGCCGGAAATCAATAAAGCGATTTCCGCCGGTTACCGCTACAACCGGGACCTCGTCAATCGCGACAACCAGGTCAGACAGATCGATGTCGCCGGACACTGGCCGCTGTGGGGAGGCTGGTCGGGCATCGGCCGCTATAATTATTCCATGCTCGATCATCGCATTATCGAGACCGTGGGCGGGATTGAGTACAATGGCGGCTGCTGGATTTCCCGCATTGTGGTGCAGAGAATCGCTACGGCGACTGGCGACTCCAGCACGGCAATTTTCGTGCAGCTGGAACTGAACGGTTTTTCCAACATCGGATCGAATCCGATGGATATGCTTAAGCGCAATATCCCCGGTTATGGCTGGATCAACCAGCCGGTCGCCGATCCGGTTTTTGCGGCAAACTAAGGCGACCCTAACGGCAAGAATTTTTCCTGATCGGATGACCATATTCTTATGAATGCATTGCGTACCTTATTGCTATCCGGCTTTGCCTTGCTCGCATATTGCGCTGCTGCGCAGGCGGCACCGCAGGCCCAGGAACTTGACCGCATCATCGCCGTGGTCAACGACGAAGTCATCACTCAATATGAATTGCGCTCGCGCCTGATCGCCGTGGAAAAGCAGCTGCGCTCCCAGGGTACCCAGCTGCCGCCGCGTGACGTGCTGGAAAAGCAGCTTCTGGAACGCCTGATCCTGGACCGCATCCAGGTTCAGTTCGCCAAGGAGTCCGCGACCCGGGTCGAGGATTCCCAACTCGACGCTGCCCTGCGCCGCATCGCCGATTCCAACCGGATCAGCCTGACTGATTTCCGTGCCACCCTGGAAAAGGACGGCATCACCTGGGCCAAGTTCCGCGAAGAAATTCGCGACGAAATGACGATTGCCCGGTTGCGCGAGCGCGAAGTGGAAAACCGCGTGAGCGTCTCGGAGGGCGAGATCGACAATTATTTGTCGAACCCGGACAGCCTGGCTGCCGCCAATGATGAAGTGCATCTGGCGCATATCCTGTTGCGCCTGCCGGAACAAGCCAGTCCCGAACAATTGCTGCGCATCCGGGCACGTGCCGAGCAGGCTCTGGCGCAGTTGAAACGCGGTGACGATTTCGCCAAAGTTGCGGCCACTTTTTCGGACGCCTCGGATGCGCTGAGCGGCGGCTCGATCGGTTCGCGTCCGCTCGACCGACTGCCCAATCTCTATGCTGAAACGGCGCAGAAGCTCAAGCCCGGCGAATTCAGCGAGATTCTGCGCAGTCCAACCGCCCTACATATCGTCAAGCTCATCGAAAAGAGCGGCGGCAGCAAGGGCGCGCCGACACTGAAGCAATCGCGGGTGCGCCACATTCTCATCAAGGTCAACGAACTGGTGCCGGAAGCGGAGGCGCGGCGCAAGGCCGTCGGACTCAAGGAACGGCTCGACAATGGCGCGGATTTTGCCGAATTGGCGCGCCTCAATTCGAATGACCTCTCCGCCTCCAAAGGCGGCGATCTGGGCTGGCTCTATCAGGGCGACACGGTGGCCGAGTTCGAAAAGGCCATGGACGCCTTGGCGATCAACGAAATCAGCCCGCCGGTGCAGTCGCAGTTCGGCTTTCACATCATCCAGCTGCTGGAGCGGCGGGTCGAGGATGCCTCGCCCGAGCGCCGCCGTCTCCTCGCCCGCCAGGCCTTGCGCGAGCGCAAGGCAGACGAGGCCTATCAGGACTGGCTGCGCCAGATGCGCGACCGCGCCTACGTCGAATATCGTCTAGAAGACCGCTGAGAGGGACGTGAGTCGGGCAATTGTTGTCACTTCCGGCGAACCCGCTGGGATCGGGCCGGATCTTTGTCTGGCTATGGCTGGACGTTGTTTCCCGCGGCAGTTGAAGATTCTGGGCGATTGCGAACTGCTGCGGCAACGCGCCCGCCTGCTCGGCCTGAATGCGGAACTGCTCGATATCCGACATGTGCCGTTGCGCATACCCTGCGTGCCGGGCCGACTTGATCCGGGCAATGCTTCCTATGTCCTGGAGATGCTCGATATCGCAATTGCCGGATGTGTCTCTGGCGAATTCGCGGCGATGGTCACGGCGCCCCTGCACAAGGGCGTCATCAACGATGCCGGCATTCCCTTTACCGGACATACCGAATATCTTGCGGAAAAAACAGGCACGCCGCAGGTGGTGATGATGCTCGCCGGAGAGGGGTTGCGTGTCGCGCTGGCCACCACGCATCTGGCACTGAAGGACGTACCGGCGGCAATTACCCGCGCCGGGCTGGAGACGACCCTGCGCATCCTGCATGCCGATCTGCGCAGCAAATTTGGCATCGCCAACCCCCGCATCCTGGTGGCCGGCCTCAACCCGCATGCGGGTGAAAGCGGACACATGGGCCGGGAAGAAATCGACGTCATCGCGCCGGTGCTGGAAAAGCTGCGCAGTGCCGAACATGGCGGCATGCAGCTGATCGGCCCGCTACCTGCCGACACCCTGTTCACGAAGCAGGTGCTGGCCGGCTCGGACGCCCAACTGGCGATGTATCACGACCAGGGACTGGGGGTCCTGAAGTATGCCGCGTTCGAAAGCGGCATCAACATCACTCTCGGTTTGCCGATCGTGCGGACCTCGGTCGACCATGGCACGGCGCTCGGCCTCGCCGCCACGGGGCGGGCCAATCCGCACAGCCTGATCGCAGCCATCGAAACCGCGATCAGTTTGACCCGATGATCCGCTGCAAGACGTCGCGACGCGGATGAAGCACGTCGCACGCAAACGCTTCGGCCAGAACTTCCTGGTGTCCCAAGAGGTCATCTCCCGCATCATTTCCGCCATCGCGCCCCAACCTGGTGAAACCGTCATCGAAATCGGCCCGGGACTCGGCGCATTGACGCAACCCTTGCTGGAACATGTCGAACATCTGCATGTCGTCGAGATCGACCGCGACCTCATCGCGCGACTGCGCGAACGATTCACACCCTCGCGGCTCACCATCCATGAGGGCGATGCGCTCAAATTCGACTATGGGAGCCTGGCCACGTGCGAATCCAGACTGCGCATCGTGGGCAACCTGCCCTACAACATCTCCACGCCACTGCTGTTCCATCTTGCCGAATATGCCGATCGGGTTGGCGACATGCACTTCATGCTGCAGAAGGAAGTGGTCGACCGCATGGTATCCGCCCCGGGCGGTCGCGAATACGGGCGTCTGTCGGTCATGCTGCAATCTCGTTTCGCCATGGAGCGTCTGTTCCTGGTTCCACCCGACGCGTTCGATCCGGTGCCGAAGGTAGCCTCGGCCATTGTGCGCATGACACCGCTGCCAGCTGCGGACCTGTCCGGCGTCAACCGCGACAAGTTTGCGCAAGTCGTGGCAGCCGCATTCGGCCAGCGCCGCAAGATGCTGCGCAACACATTAAGGGATCTGATCGACCCCGACGAACTCGCCGTGCTGGGAATCCGACCGACCTGCCGTGCGGAAGAACTGAGCGTTGCCGACTACGTGCGGCTCTGCAATGCGCTCAAAGGAGTATCCTCGTAGCTGCGCAACCATTGCCGGCGCGAGGGCTACTGCAGGAACCAGGAATATTCAAAGATGAGTTCAGAGATGAGAACCTAATCATGCTTACACCAGAGCAAAGAGCATGGGCAGAGGGGCATAAGGCAGGGCAGTTGCGTCAGCCTATGGACAACCCCTACGCGCCTGATTCGGATAACGCCAAGGCATGGCTCAAGGGCTATGGCGAGGGCAAGGAACTGCCGCAGAAATTTCCTCCGAAATCGCGCGGATCAAACAATTGAACTGCTGCATCAGTCATTTACCATGAACCTTCAAGAAGAATTCGAGGCGGCAGTGGCGGCCTCAAAGACGCTGGCGGAGCGTCCGGACAACATGACCTTGCTGCGCCTTTACGCACTCTACAAGCAGGGATCGGTTGGCGATGTTGCCGGCGAGCGTCCCGGCTTCAGCGATATGGTCGGTAGGGCAAAATTCGATGCCTGGGATGCACTCAAAGGCACGGCCAGGGAAGCGTCAATGCAGCAATACATCGACCTCGTCGAGTCGCTGAAATAGCGTAAGACTTAGATGGCAATTACTCCGCTCCGCCGCAGCGGTGCCCGGATCCTCGTAGACCAACTCGACGCGCAGGGTGTAGGTCACGTGTTCTGCGTGCCTGGCGAAAGTTTTTTGGCCGTGCTGGACGCATTGCACGACTCGGCCATCGCGCTGACCGTCTGCCGCCAGGAAGGCGGTGCGGCAATGATGGCCGAGGCCCAGGGCAAGCTCAGCGGTCGCCCGGGCATCTGCTTTGTCACCCGCGGCCCAGGTGCCACCAATGCCGCCGCCGGCGTCCATATCGCGCAACAGGATTCGACACCGCTGATTCTGTTTGTGGGACAAGTCGCGCGCGGCATGAGGGAACGCGAAGCCTTCCAGGAACTCGATTACCGGGCGGTATTCGGCAGCATGGCCAAGTGGGTGGTCGAGATCGACGACCCAGGCCGCATTCCGGAACTCGTTTCGCGCGCGTTCCTGACCGCCATGTCGGGTCGTCCCGGCCCGGTGGTGGTCGCACTGCCGCAAGATATGCTGACCGAAGAAGTCTCTGTCGCTGATGCACTGCCCTGCTCAGTCCCACAGTCCTATCCGGGCGATACCGACATGAGCACGCTGCAGGAACTGTTGGCACAGGCAATCCGACCGCTGATGGTGCTGGGCGGTAGCCGTTGGTCTGCCGGAGCCGTTGCCAATGTCCGGGCATTTGCCGAACGTTTCACGCTGCCGGTCGCCTGCTCGTTTCGCCGGCAGATGCTGTTCGACCATGAACATGCCTGCTATGCCGGCGACATCGGCATCGGCATCAACCCCAAACTGGCTGAACGGATACGACAGGCTGACCTGCTGCTCCTGATCGGTGCCCGCTTCTCGGAGATGCCCTCGCAGGGCTATGCGCTGTTAGGAATTCCAACGCCCGTCCAGACGCTCGTGCATGCACATGCCGATGCCGGCGAACTTGGCAAGTTGTATCGGCCCGAACTGGCGATTCAGGCGACACCCGATGCCTTCACAACCGCTCTCGCCCGGATACCCGCATCGACGGTCTTCCCCTGGATGAACTGGACGCAAGCAGCACGCCGGGACTACCTGGAATGGAGCGATCCGGTGCCGATCCGCATTCCCGGGCAACTTCAGATGGGCGAGGTCATGCAAACGCTCGCGGCCACGCTGCCGGCCGATACCATTTTGTGCAATGGCGCCGGCAACTTCGCTACCTGGGTGCACCGCTTCTGGCGCTTTCGCAACTACGGCACCCAACTGGCGCCCACCAGCGGGTCGATGGGTTATGGCGTGCCTGCGGCAATTGGCGCCAAGCGGCTGTTTCCCGATCGCACCGTCGTCGCCTTCGCCGGTGACGGGGACTTCATGATGCACGGCCAGGAATTGGCCACGGCCGTTCAGTACGGACTGACTATCATCGTGATCCTGGTTGACAACGGCATGTTCGGGACCATACGCATGCACCAGGAACGCGAATACCCTGGCCGCGTGATCGGCTCGGCATTGCGCAACCCCGACTTCGCCGCACTCGCGCTGGCTTATGGCGCCTATGGCGAACGCGTCGAAACCACAGCGGAGTTTGCCCCGGCATTCAGGCGCGCCCTGGACAGCGGCCGTCCAGCGGTGCTGCACTGCCTGCTTGATCCGGAGGCCATCACGCCGACCACAACCTTGAGCGGTCTCCGCGCAGCCAGCCTCCGGCGGGCGCAAATACAATCTTGAACTGCTTGCCACTGATTACAGCCGCCATGCCCACGATCACCCCAGCCCAAACCGCCGCCCATGAACTGATCGACTTCATCGATGCCAGCCCCAGTCCCTGGCACGCCGTGGCGAGTGCCGAGGCGCGCCTGCTGGGGCAGGGTTTCGTCCGGCTGGAGGAGAACGAGCGTTGGCAACTTGCCGCAGGCGGGCGCTATTACGCAGTACGCGGCGGTGCATCGCTGATTGCGTTCGCACTCGGCAGTCGACCGCTGGCGGAAACCGGCTTTCGCATCGTAGGCGCCCACACCGATTCGCCGGGACTGCGGCTCAAGCCCAAGGCGGCCATGGCCGGCGACGGTTTGGCACGCCTGGGCGTTGAAGTTTATGGCGGCCCGATACTGGCGACTTTTACCGACAGGGATTTAAGTCTGGCCGGTCGAGTCGTGTTGCGCTCGACGATGGGCCAGGCAACACGGCTGCTGCGGTTCGAACAACCGCTGGTGCGCTTGCCCAATCTCGCGATACACATGAACCGGGACGTGAATGAACAAGGCCTCAAGCTCAACAAACAGACCGAACTGCCGCTAATCCTCGGTCTGGCGGGTGAAGACGAGGATGCGGAAGCGCGCTTGCGCAAGCTGTTGGCCGATGCCGTGCAGGTGGAAACGGCAGATCTCCTGAGTTGGGAACTGGCTGTCTATGACGTGCAGAAGGGCTGCCTGTGGGGCGCGAACGAAGAGTTCCTCGCCGACGGTCAGCTGGACAATCTGGCGTCCACCTATGCCGCCCTCACCGCTCTCTTGGCGGCCGGGCAACCGACCGCCACCTGCGTGGCGGCTCTCTTCGACCACGAGGAGGTCGGCAGCGAGAGCGCCACCGGGGCTGGCGGCAGTTTCATCACGGACATGCTGACGCGTATCGGGTTACAGACCGGACTGGACGAAGAGGACAGACGCCGCGCCATGGCGCGGAGTTTCTTGATCAGCGCCGACATGGCCCATGCCTACCAGCCGAATTTTCCGGCTGCCTACGACCCCGGTCACAAAGTGATGGTGAACGGCGGACCGGTCATCAAGACCAACGCCAATCAGCGCTACACCACCACTGCGGAAACGGCGGCGCGCTTCATGGATTTTTGCAGGCAGGCCGGGGTGCCGTATCAGCAGTACGCACATCGCAGCGACCTGGGTTGCGGCAGTACCATCGGTCCCAGGGTTGCGGCGCAACTGGGGGTCGCCAGCGTGGACGTCGGCTCGCCCATGTGGGCGATGCATAGCGCCCGCGAGAGCGCCGGTGTCCATGACCACGCCTACATGATCGCCGCGCTGGTGGCCGCCTTCGGCAGTTGAAACCAGGGAACGCATCAGCAAGACATTGACAACGCCGTGGAACTGGCGAAAACCAAGACTTCCGAATTCATGCTCGCTGGTTGCCAGAACCAGTACCAAGGCCCGGTGCACTCGATGATCAACCCGGTAGCGATTCGTTGATCCAATCGATCCAATCGCTACCTGAGCACCGGGGAGAGATGGCTCTGGTCGAGGAATTTAGCGGCGTGGATGGTCGACTGCTGAATACCCTGGGCAACCAGTAATTCAATACAGGCATCGATCATCGGTGGAGGCCCGCACAAGTAGGTATGGCATTGGCTGAGTCGGTCGCCGAGAAGGGCGACAAGATGGTCGGGGATCAGTCCGCGCCTGCCGGACCATTCGCTCTCCGTCGGCTCGCCGGAGAGGATCGGAATGAAATCGAACCGGCCCGGCCATTGTCGCCCAATTTGTTCAAGCGTATCGAGCAGGTAAAGATCCTGCCGTGTCCGCGCCCCAAAAATCAGTGTCAGGTCACGCGGTTTGGTGGCTTTGCCCAACTCATTCTTCAGAATGGCAATGAGCGGCGCCAAACCACTGCCGCCGGCGACACAGAGGACAGGCGCAGGAGCCGGACGCAGGTAAAAATCTCCGTACGGCCCCTGCAAGCTCAGCGTCATGCCAACGCGGGCTTGTTCGAAAAGCGCCTCCGTGAAATGGCCGCCGGGTACTTTGCGAATGAAAAACTCGACGCGTTGCGCGGTTTCGTCAGCGCCGGGACACGCGGCAAAGGAATAGTTGCGGGAAACCATCTCGCCACTGCGCTTGCCGCGCAAGGACAGCTGCGCATACTGCCCGGGCGTGTATTCGATCGGGGCATCCAGGTCGAGGACAAGACGCAGGATGTCATGGGTCAGCGGATCAACTGCGGCAATCGTGCCCCGGCATTCCACCAGGGGATGCTCCAAACCCTCCCGCAAATCAACGCTGATCACCACATCAGTCTTTGGAATGCTTTGGCAGGCCAGGATGTAGTTGTCGCGCAGTTCTTCTGCCGAGAGCAGATAGCTTTTGTCGGTCAATTCCCTGACCTTGCCCTCCAGCAAGCGACACTTGCACTCCCCGCATCCTCCTGCGCGGCAGTTATGCGGGAAGGCAATGCCCTGTTTCAAGACTCCCTGAAGCAGGGTCTCGGTCGCGGACAGGCGCACATCGAGGTCGGCCGGCCTGATCCGAAGCGTGTATTCGGCAGGGGATTTCTTGAACAGTTTGCCGAACATCGAGAATGCGCTATGCCAGCTCAGGAGTTGGCGGCCATGAGTTCCGGCATGCCGGACCGACGATTGGCCTCGGCAGCCAGTCGGAGTTCGCCCGGCGTGGCATGTTTGCGGTCCCACGCGATGAGCGCTGGCGCCATGAGCCGCTTGAAGAGCGGGGGGTACAACGCAATCAGCACCATCGTAATGTAGCCCCCCGGCAACATCGGTGCATTGGGGTAGGCATTCAATGTCCAGTAGGGGGCATCCGCTTCGGCATGATGATGGGAATGGCGTGCCAGGCTGTAGAGTACGTTCGAACTCATCCAGTGGTTGGAATTCCAGGAGTGACGCGGCTGCACCGGCTTGCCCGGCTCGCGGACGAGCCCGTAATGTTCGAAGTAGTTGGTCAATTCGAGGAACTGCTTGCCGACGAAGACCACCGCGAGCCAGAGCCCCACGCCTGCCCAGCCGGCGATGACGTAGGCCGCGAGAAACAGCAGGATGTTCTCCAGCATGCCGCGCATGAGCGGACTGACCAGTGGATTCCAGATGGACTTGCCCAGTTTGACCATGCGCTCGCGCTCCAGTTGGTAGGCATGGGCATAGCCTTGCAGCGTTGAACGCACGGTAAACCCGTAAAAGCTTTCACCGCGCAGCGCCGTGGCGGGATCGTCAGACGTGGCCACTCGGACATGATGGCCATAAACGTGTTCGATCGCGAAGGTGGTGTCCGCCGTGAGGGCGAGCATCCAGCGTCCCATGAAAAGATCGAACGGTCGAGCGGTACGGTGCGTCAGCTCATGGCCGGCGACCGTGCCGCCGTAAGCATTCATGATCGCCGCCGAGAGCGCACTGCCGAACCACATTCCGCCATGGCTTGTCGCAGCGCGGGCCGCCCGCAGATCGATGCCGAAGTGCTCGCCCACCCAGGCGCCATAACCGAGAAAATCACCCGCGCCGATCAGCCATATCAAAGTGAAATTCATGATGAAAAGCAAAGGCAGGATGGTATACAGCGGCAGGTTGAGCAGAAACCGCTGGCCCTTCAGCGGCTCGGACAAGTCGGGGGGCAAGACCCAGTCCCCCACAGTAAAGAGAATGACCGTGACGATAAAGGGAGCCGTGAGCCACCAGCCTCCCTGCATGAATGCCCAGATCGACAATGTCACGGAAACGGGCAACAACCAGCCTTTGATGTATTTGCTCATGTCTTCCTCCTGTCTTTGGGTATCGATTCCCCGGCGAAGCAATACTTGCCGCGGAACAAGATTTGTTGAGAGATGAATATTACCGATCGAATACTCTTTTACGGTTTCCTTTGGTGACAATCGATTAGTCATTTAGTGACATAATTGCCCCATGGATCCCGCCCTTGAGGAGTTGCCCTGCCCGAGCACCTACTCGCGCATGCTGCTGCGGCGCTGGCAGCGGCAGACGGGTACGCTGCTCAGGGGTACCGGACTTGACGCCCATCGCCTCTTGCAGGAGACAACGGTTTCCGTCAGGCAACAGTTGCAGATACTGCGCAATGCCAAGCGACTTGCCGGGACGCGTGACTGGGCGCTGGAGTTCGGACACGAACTGAACATCAACAGTCACGGCCCGCTCGGCTTTGCTGCCGTCAGCGCCAAGACGCTCAGCGAAGGCCTGGACGTCTTTGGCCAGTTTGTGCGCATTCGCGCACCCTACGTCAACGCCAGCACCAGCTCATCCGAGCGCAACCTGATCCTGCGCTTCGATGCCGACTTCCAGCCGCTCGACGATCTCGAAATACCTCTGATCGAGATACTGCTGCAGGTGGCGTCAGCCTATGTCGTTGCCGTGCTGGGCCAGGACGTAAGCAGTATGGCGCTGTACTTCCGGCACGGCGCGCGCGGCTATGCCAGCCGCTACGCGCGGTTCTTCAAGGGTTCTTGCGAGTTCAACGCCGATTTCAATGGCGTGGTTCTTCCTGCGTCATTTCGGGCGATCGAATGCCCTTTGCATGACGAAAGCATCTATCGTTCATCCATCCTTCGTTGCCGCGAAGCCCTGGAGGCGGTTCTCGCACCGGATGATGTGGTGGCACGCACCAAACATTGGCTCGCGAAGCATTTCGATCAGATCGCCACCAACCACAGCGCCATCAGTTTGCCGCGCCTGGAACAACTCGCCGAGGTGCTCTGCGTGACACCGCGAACGCTGATTCGGCAACTCGCCCACAAGGGCGTCTGTTTTAGCGACCTTCGGACCGCCCAGCAACTCGACATCGCCCAGCGCATGCTTGACGATGCGCGCTACAGTGCCAGCGAGATAGGTGCCTTGCTCGGCTATGACAACCCGGCAAACTTTGCGCGCGCCTTTCGCCGGCTAACGGGAATGGCGCCGGGTGAATTTCGACGGCGCAAGAGAAGCGAGTGAAGGAAAATTCCGGGAAACTGGCGCCATAACCCGAATTCGCAATCGCGATTCATAACCTGAATCGACGCCGCGACGCTGACACCGGACGCGCGCGTACTAGGGTCTGTTCACAATTACTGAAGCCAGATGAGAGTGCAAGTCAAACAAATGAATGACAGGAAGCTGGATGCGAGCTTGTCATATCTCGTGGCGATTCGCCTGAAGTGCTTTATGCGATTGAAGAAGCGCTCGATGA
>JACRAR010000072.1 GCA_016234745.1 Betaproteobacteria bacterium
GGGGATAGGGCAGTAGCAAGCTGAGTTGGTGTTTCATAAAAATAGCAGTCGTGATTTAACCCTTAAGAGGAGATGCGAAATGCATGCAATTCAAAAAGGTCGAAAGCTCACCCGAAGCCTGATCGCTGCCAGCTTGGCTGCAGGCTTGTGCGGTACAGCTTTTGGCCAGATGGCAGATGTGGAAGTCCAGGGCTATGTGCGCGGTTATGCCGGATGGAATACCGACAAGATCATTGAAACCGATAACAAACGAGGCGACCTCAGCATGCTGCGCGGTCAGGTCTATCTCGAAGCGCAAAACAAGAAATCTGCTGTGCAGTGGAAGCTGTCGGGCCGGATCGCGCGCGAGCAGAAGACCGACTACCTGAAACAGCTCCAGCAACTGGAGCAGGGAAAATCGTCGCACGGTGTGTCGGCTTTTGGCAACCCGACGTTCGATATCATGGACATTTACAACGAAGGCGAGATTCGCGACGCCTGGGTGCAGTTTCAGCCCATCGACAATCTCAATGTCAAGATTGGCCGTCAGCAGGTGGTATGGGGCGAAACCGATCTGTTCCAGGCTCTCGACGTGATCCATGGCTACAACTTCATGTGGGCGCCGCTGCTCGAAGAGCCGGATGAAATGCGCAAGCCGCTGTTCCTGTTCAACACGACGCTCTCGGTTCCGGAAGCCGATGGTTCCATGCAGTTGATCCTGCGTCCTGGTTGGGATCGCTTGCGGGACAACGGCAGCACCTGGGATGTCTTCGGCGGGCGCGCCCGCACCATCGGCTACAAGGGCGGATCATCGGCTTTCCTGCCCAACACCATGGACTACGAACATCCGGAAGGCGACCTGGACAACAAACTGACCTACGCCCTGCGCTGGAAAGGCATGCTGGCCGGGGCCAACTACCACCTCAGCTACGTGCATATGCCCTATACGCGCGCGCCCATCGCGAATACGATGTTTGCCCCGTACAAGAAGGGACCGGAAGGCCCCGTCATGGGCAACTGGATCGTGCCGATCGTCGACGTCTATGGTGCCGGGGTCAATTTCTACGCCCAGCCGATCGATACGGTGCTGACGGGCGAAATTGTCTATACCAGCAACGAACCGTTCAATATCGGTTCGGTTCCCGGCGGCCCGGTCGCGACGACATGCCTCGGGCCGCTGGCCTCGGCGCCGTTTGCCTCCAGCTACAGCGGTGTTTGCGGCATCAAGCGCAAGGGCACCATGATGACCATGCTGCGTCTGGAGAAATCGATCAAGACCAACGACATCATCGGTACCAGCACCCCGATGACCGCAGCCCTGCAGATATTCAATACGCGCATCGAGAATTTCAAGCGGTCCGAAGACCTGGTGCAGTCGATCGGCTATCCGAATCCGGTGAAGGAGAACAATACCTTCGTGTCCCTGGTATTGCGCGCACCTTTCATGCAGGACAAGCTGACCCCGACCGTTGCCTTTGGACGTGACTTCACCAACGATGGCTCGCTGTTTGCCGTGGCAGTGGATTATGAGCTGGGCACCCACTGGCGGCTGCGTGCCGAGTGGGATGCATTCCGCGGCAATTCCAAGGTCAACATGCAGTCCATCCCGGGCCTGGCGCCGGTACCCTTGTACTTGCCGGTCGGCGGTGCCAGCGGCATGACGGGCCTGTTGGATGACAATTCCCGCTTCTATCTGCGCGCCACTTACCAGTTCTGATTTTTTCAGGAGATCAATGTGAAAACTATGCTTAGAAATATTGTTGTTTCAGTGGCCTGCCTGGCGTCTCTGACGCTGGTCCATGCCAAGGAGGTCACGCCGGGCACCATGCTCAACAAGGCGAGCATCGACGGTCTGCTCAACGATACCTTGGATGGCCACACCATCAAGTCGCTGCTTACCGAGAAGATGGAGTGGCTGATCCGCAACCAGGGTTTCGTGATGAAACTGACGAAAGGCAAACCGATCCAGGTCGACCCGATGGTTGAAGAAGTCACCAAACGCAATGCCGGTTCCGTCACCTTCGACGCGAAGACCCGTGCCCCGGTAGGCTGGAAGGGCGGCGCGCCGTTCCCCACCATCGACATGAAGGATCCTTCCGCCGGCGACAAGATCGCCTGGAATGCCCGCTATATCGGCATTGAGGGCTATGCCATGCACGAGCCCTATGTCTGGGTCTACCTCATCGACCTCGACAAGGGCGTGGAGCGCATCCAGAACTGGACTTTCAAGCGCACCTTCATGAATGGACGCTATGGCCAGAAAGCCGGCAGCGCCACCACCGGCGACGGCACGATTTTCACCAAGAGCCTGACCTACCTGACCTACCCGCAGGACATCGCCGGCATCGGCGTGTTCAACGTGCGCTACATGGACCCGACCAAGACCGAGGACAAGTGGGTGTACATCAACCAGTTCCGCCGCACCAAGCGCGTATCGGGCGGCGGCTGGATGGATCCGCTGGGTGGCGGTGTGGATATTCTGGTGGAAGACTTGAACGTCTGGGATGGTTTGCCGCACTGGTATCCTTCGATCAAGTTGGTGCAGAAGCGCCATATCCTGGCCGTGGCGAATGCCGTCAGCCCACCATTGGATCGCACCAAGCCTGCGCGGTCATTCGAAGAAGCACCGTACCAGGATGCCAAGAATGCACCCTATTACAACACCCTGAATGCCTGGGAGCCGCGTGAAGTGTATGAACTGGAAATCTCCACGCCGGTCGAGCATCCCTATGGCAAGCGCGTTCTCTACGTCGATACGCAACTCTACCAATCCTTCTTCTCCGAGATTTACGACAAGAAGGGCGAGTTCTACAAGATCATCAGCTATGAGCGTGCACCGGTGATCGGCAAGGACGGTTTCAAGGGCTATACCACCTTGCAGGGTCGCTTCATCGACTTCAAGCGTCGTCACGCCACGGTCTGGGCTGCTGACATGTTCCTCAACGAGCCCGAGATCAACGAGAAGACCATCGTCCTCGAAACCCTGGAACGCGCTGCCGGAAAATAGCCTGATACGGGCGTACGCTGGCCGCGTGCGCCCGTTTTTTCGTTAGACAAGAAGGGGATGTCATGGCTTACCAAAACAAGGATCTGCACTGCTATGAACGATTTGATCGTGTCATCAGGGGGCAAATCAAGCGCTTGATCACACCCGAACTGGTCGAAGAGCACCGCCGCGCTACGGTCGGTGCGCATAGCGATGCGCTATCAAGGGTGGTGAATTACATCCGGCGTGCGCCATTGCCGGGCAAGTTCGCCGTGTATGCCATCAAGCCTTTTGGGCCTTACCGCATCATCGCGCTGTCCGGTGTGCGCGGCAAGCGGCCGGAATTTGTCGGTGAAGAGGAATACGCCACCCTCGACGAGATATACCACGCAATTTTCCTGAAAAGAATCGAGAACATCAAATGACTTCAGAGAAAAATGTCGGCACGAAACATATTCAAGGCTACTGCGACCGGATTACCGTCAAGAGCCAGGACAAGATTCAGTTCATGGTCAGTGCCCAGGGCATCAGCGAAGTCGATGCGCAACTGGTGCGCCTGATTCATGGCGATGAGCATCCGCAAGGACCGGGATTCAAAGAAGTTCCCATGGCCGCGGCGCTCAACAAGCGTTATGCGGTGCGCAAGCAATTCACCCAGGTCGGCAACTTCGCCCGGGTCGCCGATGCCAAAGGCCTGCTTGCTCCGGCCGGAGCGTTCACGCTATTCGTCTTCATCTGGCCGACCACGCCGCAGCTGCATCGTCAAGGTCTGCTGACGCGCTGGGACGCCACCCGGCAGCGCGGCTACGGCTTGGGAATCAGCGCCGACGGCTATCTCGAATTCTGGGTTGGCGACGGTCAGACGACGCAACGCGTCAAGTCGGATGTCGCACTCTATGCACGCTGCTGGTACCTGGCCGGCGCCAGTTTCGATCCCGCCACGGGCGAGGTGATCCTCTTTCAGGAGGGCGTCGTCAACTCCTACAACTCCTTGTATTCGCCTGCCCTGGGGCTCAATTATGCCGGGCATGCGCAAGGGAAAATCACCATCCGGCCGGCCAACGACGCGGCGACGAATTTCCTGCTGGCCGGCAGCAACGAAGCCGGACCCGACGGCCAGAATGCCGTGTGCGAACGCTACAACGGCAAGATCGACCGTTGTGGCGTGATCAATCGGGCGCTCAAGCGGGCCGAGTTCGACGCCATCCGCGCCAGTCTGGCCAACGTGCCGAAGCAGGGCGTGCTGGCCTTTTGGGACACCTCGGCCGGCTACAGCGAGAAAGGCATCGGCGACAAGATTGTCGACATCGGGCCGAACGCGCTGCACACCCAGGGCTACAACCGTCCGGTGCGCGCCCTGACCGGCTACAACTGGCTGGGCCGGGACGAGGTTTATCGGATGGCACCGGAGCAGTATGGCGGCATCCATTTTCATGAAGACGCACTGATTGACAGCCGCTGGACGCCGACCTGCGAATGGCAGGTCCCGGAAGATCTGAAGAGCGGCTGCTATGCGTTGAAGCTGACGGCGGGCGAGAGCGAGGAATACATCCCGTTCTTCGTGCGCGCCGCCAAGCCCAAGGCCAAGATCGTCGTTATCATGGCGACCGCATCCTATCTGGCGTACGCCAACGAGCAATTGTCCTTTTGTTCGCCGATCGTGCAGCCGATCTTCGGCCGCACGCCGGTGTTGACCGAAAAGGACATCGTCCGCGTCGAGAGCCAGGAACTCGGATTGTCCACTTATGACGCTTTCCTCGATGGCGCCGGCGTGTGTTTTTCCTCCTACAAGCGGCCGATCCTGAACATGCGCCCGAAGTACCGCATGGCGCTGGCCAGCGTCTGGCAGTTTCCGGCCGATCTGTCGATCATCGCCTGGCTGGAAAACCAGGGCTACGACTACGAAGTCCTTACCGACGAGGATTTGCACCGCGACGGCGCCGCCTGTCTCAAGCCGTATACCACCGTCATTACGGGCAGTCATCCCGAGTATTACTCCGAGCGCATGATGAACGGCACGGAAGAATATCTGGCCGGCGGCGGCCGCTTGATCTATACCGGGGCCAATGGCTATTACTGGGTCATCAGCTTCTCCGACGAGGAGCCCTGGTGCATGGAAGTGCGCAAGGCGGAGTCCGGTTCGCGGGCCTGGCAGGCCATGCCGGGAGAATATTACAATCAGACCGAAGCGGTCCGCAGCGGCATGTGGCGCAACCGCGCGCGCGCGCCGCAGAAGCTGGTCGGAGTGGGATTTTCGACCGAAGGCTTCGACACTTCCGGTTCCTTCACCAAGATGCCCGACGCCAAGGATCCGGCCGTCTCATGGATTTTCGACAAGGTCAGCAGCGACACTTTCGGCGATTTCGGCCTGGCCTTGGGCGGTGCCGCGGGCCTCGAAATGGACCGCTACGACCTGTTGCTCGGCACGCCGCCGGCCACGCGCCTGCTCGCCACTTCGCAAGGATTGACGGATAACTATCCGCGTGTCTCGGAAGAGATCTACTACAACTTCCCCGGGCAGGGGGCGACTCAGGATTATCAGTGCCGGGCGGATATCGTGTACTTCACCACCGCCAACAACGGCGCGGTGTTTTCCACCGGATCGATCGCCTGGGCCAGCGCGCTGCCATGCAAGAACTTCGACAATCCCGTGTCATCGATCATGGGCAATGTGCTGAACGCTTTCCTGCGCGCGGGTCCGTTACCGGAATGAGCGGCACCTACCATTTTGAGAAAGGTTGATGATGAAATCCACTGCATTCTTTCATGACGAAAAATGTCTATGGCATACCGCCGGACCGCACGCCCTGTTCATGCCGGTGGGCGGCTGGGTGCAGCCGCCGGCCAATGGCGGGCATGCCGAGTCACCGGAATCAAAACGGCGGCTCAAGGCTTTGATGGATGTCTCCGGTCTATCCGAGAAGGTTCAAGTGCTGACTGCGCCGATGGCGACCGAGGAGGATCTGTTGCGTGTTCACCCCGGTTCCTATCTAAAGCGCTTCAAGGAACTCAGCGATGCCGGCGGCGGCGAAGTCGGCGTGTTTGCGCCGTTCGGCAAGGGCAGCTATGAGATTGCCAAACTTTCCGCGGGGCTCGCCAAGCAGGCCATCAATGTGGTCCTGCAAGGCGAGTATCGCAACGCCTATTCCTTGTCGCGTCCGCCGGGCCACCATTGCCTGCCCGAACAGGCCATGGGTTTTTGCATGCTGGCCAATATCTCCGTCGCGATTGAAGCCGCCAAGGCCATGCATGGCGTTGAGCGCGTGCTGGTGCTGGACTGGGATGTGCACCATGGCAACGGCACGCAGCATATCTTTTATCAGCGCTCCGACGTCTACACCATCTCGATGCACCAGGAGGGCTGCTTTCCGCCGGGCTACAGCGGTTTTGAGGATCGCGGCGAGGGCAAGGGGCTGGGCTACAACCTGAATGTGCCGCTGCTACCCGGCGGCGGCCATGACGCCTATATGTACGCGCTGGAGCGGCTTGTGGTGCCGACCATCGCCAGTTATCGCCCTGACCTGATCGTGGTGGCCAGCGGCTACGACGCCAACGATTTTGACCCGCTGGGCCGCATGATGCTCTACAGCGACTCTTACCGCGAGTTGACCAAAACAGTGATGGACCTGGCCGATACGTATTGCCAGGGACGCTTGGTGGTGGTGCACGAAGGCGGCTACGCCGAGGCTTATGTTCCCTTCTGCGGTCATGCCCTGGTGGAAACGCTCTGCGGTGAAAGAACCGCTGTTGAGGATCCCTTCATGGACTTCGCCGTGGCCCAGCAGCCTTTCGAGCATTTCCGCAAATTCCAGCGCCAGTTGATCGACGCGATGGCGGCCAAACTCAAGTAATTCATCCCATCCTTACCTAAGGAAACAAAACATGAACCTGAATGAGTATGCCAGCCAGGATGCAACCGGTCTGGCAACGCTGATCCGTAGTGGCGAAGTTTCTGTCGCCGAAGTCCAGAAGGTGGCACGACAGGCGCTCGAAGCCGTCAACCCGAAAATCAACGCGCTTGCTGCTCCGTTGTTCGACAAGCCTCTGGACTACAACGCCAGCGGCCCGTTTGCCGGTGTTCCCTTTGCCATCAAGGACATCGTCTGCCACGCCGCCAATGTGCCGACGCGTTTCGGCAGCCGCATGATCCCGGCGAACTTTGCCTTTCCGCACGACACCGAACTGATGAAGCGCTGGCGTGCTGCGGGGCTGGCGACCCTGGGCATCAGCACCACGCCCGAGTTCGGCTACAACTCGAATACCGAAGCGCTGGTGTACGGTTCGACCAAGAATCCGTGGAATACCGCACGCTCTCCCGGCGGCTCCAGCGGTGGCGCTGCGGCCTTGGTTGCTTCGCGTGCCTTGCCGGTGGCTCATGCCAACGATGGCGGCGGCTCGATCCGCATCCCCGCTGGTATCTGCGGCGTGGTCGGCTTGAAGCCGACGCGCGGGCGGGTTTCTCTGGCACCGGATGCAGCCGAAGCGCTCTCCGGCATGGCCATCGAATTTGCCGTGTCGCGTTCGGTGCGCGATACCGCTGCGCTGCTGGATGCTGTGGAGGGACCCGCTGCCGGTGAGAAGTATGAGATCGCCCGGCCGGCTCGCCCGTATCTCAAGGAGGTCGGTGCCGATCCGGGCAGGCTGAAGATTGCCATTTCGCCCAAGGGCTGGTCGCCCGTGCCGATTCATCCGGCCTGCGTGGCGGCGGTCGAGAAGACCGCCAAGGTGCTGGCCGGCTTGGGACACCATATCGAGGAGGCCACACCCAAGTTCGATGTCGAAGCCTTCGATAATGCCAATGTCAATCTCTGGTCGGTCGGGCTGGCGGACTGGATCATGGCTTTTGCGGAAACCTTGAAGCTGACACCCTCGCCGGACAACCTCGAGGCCACAATCTGGGCCTGCCTGCAGCACGGCAAGAAACTCTCGGCCATCGATCTGCTGACTTCCGAGCATGTGATGAATACCGTCTGTCGAACCGTCGGCGCATTCTTCCAGGACTACGACCTGCTGCTCACGCCGACCGTGGCGGCTCCAGCCACGTCCCTCGGATTCCTCAACGCCAACGATCCGACGCTGGATGCAACCGGCTGGACGCGCAAGATCTTTACCAACATGCCTTTTACGGCATTGTTCAATGTCACGGGGCAGCCGGCGATTTCTTTGCCGCTATGCATGAGCGATGACGGCTTGCCGGTCGGGTTGCAGTTTGTCGGCCACTTTGGCGATGAGGGACGTCTGATCCAGATTGCTTCCCAGCTTGAGCAGGCGATGCCCTGGATAAACCGCAAGCCGGCTGTTTGCGCGGGCGCCTGAGCGATTTCCGCCATGAACCTCAAGGAATACGCCAATCAGGATGCCACCAGCCTGGCCAGTTTGATCCGCAGCGGTGAAGTTTCCGTTGCCGAAGTGCATCAGGCGGCGCGGCAGGCCATCGCCGCCGTCAATCCCCAGATCAATGCCTTGGCTGCGCCGGTGTTCGATCAGCCCCTGGAATACAACCCGCACGGGCCGTTTGCCGGCGTGCCCTTCGCCATCAAGGATCTGATCTGCCATGCCGCCGGCGTGCCGATGCGCTTCGGCAGCCGCATGGTGCCGCCGGATTTCGCCTTCCCCCACGACACCGATCTGATGCAGCGCTGGCGTGCAGCCGGACTGGCGACGCTGGCCCGCACGACGACGCCGGAATGGGGTTTCAATGCCAATACCGAAGCGCTGGTGTACGGTTCGACCAAAAATCCCTGGAACACCGGGCGCATTGCCGGCGGTTCGAGCGGCGGGTCGGCGGCGCTGGTGGCCGCACGGGCCCTGCCCGCAGCACATGCCAACGATGGCGGCGGTTCGATCCGTTGCCCAGCGGCCATGTGCGGCCTGGTCGGTCTCAAGCCGACGCGCGGCCGGGTGCCGATCGGACCGGATGTTGGCGAGGCGTTGTCGGGGTTCGCCATCGAGTTTGCCGTGACGCGCACAGTGCGCGACTGTGCCGCGCTGCTGGACGCGGTGGAAGGGCCGGGCGTGGGCGACAAGTACCAGATCGCGCGGCCCGCGCGCCCCTATGCCAAGGAAATCGGAGTCGAGCCGCGCAAGCTCAGGATCGCCATCTCGCCTCAATGCTGGTCGGGTGTGCCGGTTGATGCGGAAAGCGCCGAGGCGGTCTTGAAGACTGCCAAGGTACTGGCCGGCATGGGGCACCATATCGAAGAGGCCACGCCCAAGTTCGATCAGGAAGCCTTCATCCTGGCCAGTCGCGACATCTGGAGCATCGCCCTGGCTGACTGGATCCTCGGCATTGCCGGTTTCCTCAACGCCACGCCCAGCCGCGACAATATCGAGGCCACTGCCTGGGCCTGCATGGAACATGGCCGAAGCTTGTCGGCCATCGACGCATTGAGGGCGGATCATGTTGTCAATACGACCTGCCGCGCCGTCGGGGCATTCTTCCGGGACTATGACATCCTGCTTACGCCAACCTGGGCGCGGGTGGGTCTGCCGCTGGGATCGCTGAATGCCAACGATCCGTCGTATGATGCCGATAGCTGGACCCGGCAGGTGTTTACGCTTTCCGCATTCACACCCTTGTTCAGCACCACCGGCCAACCGGCGATTTCGTTGCCATTGTGCATGACCGCGGACGGACTGCCGATCGGTCTGCAGTTTGTCGGCCACTTTGGCGATGAAGCCACACTGTTCCAAATTGCCTCGGCCCTGGAAAAAGCCATGCCCTGGTCGGGCCGCAAGCCGGCAGTGTGCGCAGGAGAACCCTGATATACCGGGCTTGAATACCGCTTGAGATAAAAGGAGATCACGTTATGACAGCAGCCAGTTATGTCCACGGAGCTTCCGATGTTCCCTTGATCGGCAGTACCATCGGGCAGTATTTTGACGATGTCTGCACGCGCTACGCCGCATCTGAGGCGGTCGTGGTGCGGCATCAGAATGTTCGCATGAACTATGCCGAATTCCGCCGCAGAGTGGATAAGCTTGCCTGCGGCCTGATGCGTCTCGGTTTTCAGCCCGGCGAGCGGATCGGCATCTGGTCACCGAACAATCTCGAATGGGTGCTGACCCAGTTTGCCACGGCCAAGGCCGGGCTGATCCTGGTCAATGTGAATCCCGCTTATCAACGTGCCGAACTTGAGTACGCGCTCAACAAAGTCGGCTGCCGCGGGCTGATTCTTGCGCCGGGTTTCAAGACCACCAATTATCTGGCCATACTCAACGACCTGGCACCGGAATTGGCAAGCTGCCAGCCGGGCAAGCTGAAGTCGGCCAAGCTGCCGCAGCTAGAGATTGTGGTTCGTCTTGGCGCTGACAAGACTCCCGGGACTTTCAACTTCGACGACTTGTGTCAAACGCCCACCGCGGAACAGCTTGCGGCGCTGGATGCCTGCGGCCAGAAACTGCAGTTCGACGATCCGATCAATATCCAATTCACCTCGGGCACGACCGGTTCGCCCAAGGGTGCGACGCTGTCGCACCACAATATTCTCAACAATGGCTATTTCATCGGCGAAGCGATGAAGCTCACTTCCGCAGACCGGCTCTGCATTCCCGTGCCGCTCTACCACTGTTTCGGCATGGTGCTGGGCAACCTGGCCTGCCTCACGCATGGCTCAACGATGGTGTTCCCGGGAGAAGGATTCGATCCGCTGGCGACCCTGCAGGCCGTGGCCGACGAAAAATGCACCGGCTTGCATGGGGTGCCGACGATGTTTATCGCCGTGCTCGACCATCCTGATTTTGCCAAGTTCGATTTGTCCACTTTGCGCACCGGCATCATGGCCGGCAGTCCCTGTCCGATTGAAGTCATGAAGCGGGTGGTCAAGCACATGCACATGGAGCAGGTGACCATCGCCTATGGCATGACCGAAACCTCGCCGGTAAGCTTCCAAAGCTCGACCGAGGACCCGCTCGAGCGCCGGGTGTCGACAGTCGGCCGGGTGCAGCCTCATGTCGAGGTCAAGATCGTCGATGGCGATGGCCGCATCGTGCCGCGCGGCACGCCGGGCGAACTGCTGACGCGCGGCTATTCGGTGATGCTGGGTTACTGGAACGACGAGGAAAAGACCAGGAGCTCGATCGATGCCGCCGGCTGGATGCATACAGGCGACCTGGCGACGGTGGATGCCGAGGGTTATGGCAATATCGTCGGCCGCATCAAGGACATGGTGATTCGCGGCGGGGAGAACATCTACCCGCGCGAAATCGAGGAATTCCTCTATCGCCACCCCAAAGTGCTCGAAGTGCAGATCGTCGGCGTGCCCGACCGCAAGTACGGCGAGGAGCTCTGCGCGCAGATCATTTTGCGCGAGGGACAAACGGCGACGCAGGAGGAGATTCAGGCCTTCTGCAAGGGACAGATCGCGCATTACAAGATACCGCGCTACATCAAGTTCGTTTCCAGTTTCCCGATGACGGTGACCGGCAAGATTCAGAAATTCCTGATCCGGGAGCAAATGCGCACCGAACTCGGCTTGATTGAGGAAAAGTCGGCCTGATCCAGATCAAGGTGGACGTTGCGGCAGTATGTGATCCTGGCGCACCTTGCAACACATGATAGGAAGGGAGAATACGTCATGGCAGAGCTTGCCGATTTCATCCAGGCGCGAAATTTTCTGTGGTCGCATCGCACCGACTACGCGACTGCCTATAAGGATTTCCGCTGGCCCAAACTCGAGAACTTCAATTGGGCGCTCGACTATTTCGACCAGCTGGCGCAGGGCAATGACAAGCCGGCGCTCTGGATCGTCGAAGAGGACGGTTCGCAAAAGATCCTGAGCTTCAAGCAGCTCAGCGAACGGTCCAACCAGGTCGCGAATTACCTGCGTCAGTTGGGCGTCAAACGCGGCGACTGCCTGCTCCTGATGATGGGCAACGAAGTGCCGCTGTGGGAACTGATGCTGGCCGCCATCAAACTCGGTGCCGTGCTGTCGCCGGCAACCACTTTGTTGACCAAGGACGACCTGACCGATCGCATCGAGCGCGGCAAGGTCAAGGTGGTTGTCACCAACCTGGTCGAGAAGTTCGCGGATATCCCGGGCACATTTATCCGCATCGCACTCGGCAAGCAAGCCGCCGGATGGCAGCAGTACCAGGCGAGCTACGACTGCGCGGCAACCTTTGCTCCCGATGGTGCGACCAAGGTCAGCGATCCGCTGTTCCTGTATTTCACTTCGGGCACCACGTCCAAGCCGAAGCTGGTATTGCACACCCAGCAAAGCTATCCGGTCGGGCACTTGTCCACCATGTACTGGATCGGCCTGCAGCAGGGCGACATCCACTGGAATATCAGTTCCCCAGGCTGGGCCAAGCATGCCTGGAGCTGCTTCTTCGCCCCCTGGAATGCCGCTGCGACCGTATTCATCTACAACTATGCCCGCTTCAATGCGCCGGATGTCCTCAATGTCCTGGTCAAGCACAGCGTGACAACCCTGTGCGCGCCGCCCACGGTATGGCGTATGCTGATCCAGGAAAAGCTCGCCGACTATCCGATCAAGCTGCGCGAAGTGATCGGGGCGGGCGAGCCGCTCAATCCTGAAATCATCGAACAGATTCGCAACGCCTGGGGACTGACGATTCGCGACGGTTTTGGCCAGACTGAGACCACCGCGCAAATCGGCAATTCACCGGGTTCCCCGGTCAAGCCGGGTTCAATGGGACGGCCGTTGCCAGGCTACCAGGTCGCACTGCTCGATCCCGAGGGCAAGCCGGCCGGGGAAGGGGAAATCTGCCTCGATCTGGTGCGCCGACCGCTGGGACTCATGGAGTGCTACGCAGGCGACGAGGGCAAGACCGAGGAAGTCATGCACGACGGCTATTACCATACCGGTGACGTGGCCAGCCGCGATGCCGACGGCTATATCACTTACGTCGGTCGTGCCGATGACGTCTTCAAGGCTTCGGATTACCGGATCAGCCCCTTCGAACTGGAGAGCGTGCTGATCGAGCATCCTGCAGTGGCGGAAGCTGCCGTGGTGCCATCGCCCGACCCGATGCGCCTGGCCGTGCCCAAGGCCTTCATCATTCTCGCGGCAGGTTTCCAGCCGACCAAGGAACTGGCGCAGGACATTTTCAAATTTACCAAGGAGCGGCTGGCGCCTTTCAAGAGAATCCGTCGTCTCGAATTCTCGGATCTGCCGAAAACCGTTTCCGGGAAAATCCGGCGGGTCGACCTGCGCAAGCAGGAACAAACCAAGCAAGGGGCAGCCGAGAGAAAGCCGCTGGAATTTTTCGAGGATGATTTTTGAGTGACAACGCAAGCGCTGCTTGGAATTCGGCGGCAGTATCGTTTATGATGCAACGACAAGTCATGCTAAATGATCGGGAGTGAATATGAGTAAAGGATATACGGGTTCGCGTTTCTGGCGCTTCGCCTTGCCCTTGATGGCTGGGTTGATTTCATTCTGGACGCCCCCTCTGCAGGCGGCGGAGAAGCTTACGGGTAAGGATCTGGTCAATGAACATTGCGCCGATTGCCACAAAGCGGTGGATGGCGGTGGATTGGGACGAATTTCCGAGGCCAGGCGGACTCCCGAAGGCTGGGACATGACGGTGGCTCGCATGACGCTGATTCATGGAACAAAACTTACCTCTGCCGAGCGTCAGGCGATCGTCAAGTATCTTGCCGACACCATGGGACTGGCACCGGAAGAGGCGCAACCCTGGCGCTATGCATTGGATCACAATCCTGAAGCCGCCGATTTCCTGGAAAACAAGCTGGTGGGCGAGACCTGCGCCCGTTGCCATTCCTACGCCCGCATCGCCTTGCAGCGTCGTACGCAAGAAGACTGGCTGCGTCTGTCCCACTTTCACGTCGGCCAATTCACCACTGTCGAATTGCAGAACAATCTGCGCTCGGTGAATTGGTGGGAGATCGCATCGAAGGAGATCCCCAAGCTTCTGGTCAAGCACTATCCGCTGAATTCGGAAGCGTGGACAAAATGGCAACAGCAACCCAAGATGAACCCGGCGGGTTCCTGGCGCATCGCCGGGCACCGTCCCGGCTGGGGTGATTACGAGGGCACGCTGACGGTCACCGAAAAACAGGCCGACGAATATGCGCTGAACCTGGAATTGCGCTATGCCGGCGGCAAGACGCAGAAGGGCAGTGGCAACGCGATCGTGTATACCGGCTATGAGTGGCGTGGCACTGTGATGCAGGGGGATGAAGCCGTGCAGCAGGTGTTCACGCTTTCCGACGGTGGCAATCGCATGCAGGGGCGCTGGTTCATCAAGGATACCGATGCTCTGGGTGGCGAACTGCGTGGTGCGAAGGTCGGTGGCAAGGCGGAGATTCTGGCCGTCACACCCGGCTTCGTCAAAGCGGGCGAAAAACAGCAGATTACAATTTCTGGCGTTGGACTGAACGGCGATGTGAGCATCGATGGCGGTGTCAGCGTGAGTCGGGTGGTGAGCAGTTCGCCTGACAAAATTGTGGTCGAAGTACAAACCAGTGCCGCCTCGACCAAAGGTCTGCATGCGGTACAGGTCGGAACGACCGCAGCCAAGAATGCGCTCAACGTTTATCAGCAAATCGACTCTGTGCGTGTCCTGCCTGATCCAGGGCTGTCGCGCGTGGGTGCCTCCGGTGGCAAGATTCCGCTGGTCCCGATTCAGTTCGAGGCTGTCGCCTACTCCACGGGTGAGGATGGCAAGCCGGGCACCAAGGATGACGTGCGCATCGGTGTGGTGCCGGCCCAATGGAGCCTGGACAACCTGAACGCCAGTGCGGCGGCGATGAAGGATTTGCGCTTTGCCGGAACGATTGATGCGGCGAGCGGGTTATTTACTCCGGGTGCTGCGGGCCCGAACAAGCAGCGCAAGTTCGGTACCAACAATTTTGGCGAATTGAAGGCGATCGCGACGGTCGAAGATGGCAAGCGCAAGGTCAAGGGCAGTGCGCCTTTCATCGTCACGGCGCAGCGCTGGAACGATCCCCCGATCCGCTGATTTCGCGACCAGCATGACTGCCGCCAGCGCTCCCTTGTATCTCGATTCCCACAGCTTCCATGACGTGGCTGTGGGTGAGCGGCGGGTGCTATTCCACTTGCCGACAAGCAGCCTGTTCGAACTCGATCGGGTGGGAGGCGAGGTGCTGGATTTTGTCAAGGCGCACCATTCATTCACTGAGACTGACGTGCGCGACTGGATTCTGGCGAAGGAAGCGCGCAGTGAGGCCTTGACCCCGGCGCAAGTGGCCGAAGTGCTGCATGACTTTCAGTCGATCGACATTCTGCGTACTTCCCCTGAACAGGACCTTGAACCGAGCCTGAAGATCAGGGAATTTCCATTGAGTTCCCTGGTCATCAGCGTGAGCACCGGCTGCAATCTGAGTTGCTCCTATTGCTACAAGGAGGATCTCGAAAAGCCGTCCAAGAGCCGCAAGATGGACTTCGATACCGCCAGCCAGGGTATTGAACTGCTCTTGCGCGAAGGTGCCAGCCGCGATCAGCTCAATGTGGTTTTCCTTGGTGGCGAACCCTTGACCAACCTGCCATTGATCAAGCAAGTTGTTGAATATGCCGAGCGCCGTTGTGCGGAAGAAGGCAAGCGCGTCGATTTCACCATGACCACCAATGCGACCTTGCTGACCGAAGATATTGTCGACTATCTGGATCAGCACCGCTTCGGTATTTCGGTGAGCATGGACGGGCCGCAGGCTATACATGACCGGCGTCGCATTACCATCAACGGACGTGGCACCTATGCGACGGTGGCCGCCAAGGCAAAAATTCTGATCGGGCGTTATCGCTCCCGGCCGGTTGGTGCGCGGGTGACCTTGTCGGCCGGGGCCACCGATGTGGTCGGCATATATCGGCATTTGAAGGGCGACATCGGTTTCTTCGAGGTCGGCTTTGCGCCGGTGACCACGAGCGAGGATGATGCCCTGAACCTCTCGCCAGAAGAATTGCGTGCCGTTTTCGATGGCCTCAAGACCTTGGGGCGTGAATATCTCGAAGCGGCGCTGCAGAATCGCAACCTCGGTTTTTCCAATATGCATCAACTCATGAGCGACCTCTACGAAGGACGCAAGAAATCCCTGCCCTGCGGTGCCGGCGTCGGATTGCTGGCGCTGGACAGCGCAGGGGATCTTAATCTTTGCCATCGCTTTACCGGGTCATCTCTACCCACCTTTGGCAACGTGGTTGATGGCATAGCCAAGGAAAGCCTGGGTGAATTTCTCGAGGCCGCTGCCGATCTTTCCGGAAAACCCTGCGCCACATGCCGGATTCGCAAGCTGTGCGCCGGCGGCTGCTACCACGAGTCCTATGCCCGCTATACCGATCCGCTTTCACCCACCTATCTATACTGCGACCTGATGCGCGAGTGGGTGGATTTCGGCATGTCCGTGTATGTTGAACTGCTCGAAAAAAATTCCTCATTTCTCATGCAGCACATTGATTCAAGGAGAACTAAACAATGAATCACATGAAAGCTTTGAACAAGAAGGCCGTCTTGCTGGATAAAGCGGCGCAGGAAGGCAATGCCGGCGAAGTGACAGCCATGGCTGCCGCTGTGGGTTGCACGACGGTTTTCGATCCAGGCTGGGAAGTCGATGCGTTTGGCGGTGTCGGCGGGCTGTGTCAGCCGATGGAAGCCGATCTGTATGGCTGCACCGATCCCTGCTGGTGGCCGGCGCAAGTGCCGGATACCCTGAACACCTATACGGAATGGAGCTCCGGTGCCGATTCCGCGGCCAGGGACTGGCAGCAGTTGAAGTCGGTGTTTCCGAAATAATTCCGTAGCCAGATTGCGATAGAAGAAGCAAGGGAGAGATGAATATCATGAAGCTTATGACAAGTGCCTTTTGGAGACGAGCCCGTTGGGCCGCGCTGGCGACGGTTTTTGCCGTGGCAGCGAGTGGGGCAGTGGCAAAGGAATATCTGCTGACTTCCTTGCATTCGAATACGCTGGTTCTCGTCGATGCCAAGGCGCGCAAAGTTGAAAAGACCTACCCGCTGCCCAGCGCGCCGGGGAATACGCCGGCCACCGTGGTGCCGTCGCCGGACGGCAAAGTGGCCTATGTTCTGCACAACCGCTGGGAAACTGTCTCAGGCATCGACCTCGACAGCGGCAAGGAAGTCTTCCGGGCGGATCTCTCGCAAAAGGGACTGCGCGCCAAATCGACCTTCGCCTTCGACGTCAGCCCGGATGGCAAGGAGATCGCGATTTTTGTGCTGCCGGTGAAACTGCTTTCGGGTGAGTATCAGGTTCAGGATACCTATATTGCGGTGTTTGACACCTCTGCCGGTCTGGCAGCGAAGCCGATCCGCACCTTCCCGGCGCCGCGTCGGACCACGCTGATGGCCTATTCGCCGGATGGCAGTCGGCTCTACGTCATGAGCTGGGACATTATCGTGATGGATCCCAAGGACGGCCGCGTCATCGGCAAGCATCTGGTGCGGCACTGGAAGCGCAAGAATTTCGGCGAACCCGACACGCTGGCGGTATGGCCGCTGTGGGGCGCCTCGAACGTCTATACCTTCCCCTACGGCGCACCGAGAACCGATCGAAAGCCTGATGCGCCGGATGCCATGAAGTCCGGGATTTATACCCTCGATCTGGCAACCGACAAGTCGTCTTACAAGGAGTTCGAGAATTCGTCGGTAGTTTTGTTCTCGGCCGCGATCAACCCGGTCAGGCGCAAGGAAGCATATTCGGTCTATACCACGTTGTCCAAGATTGATATTAACAAAGGCAAACTTCTGAAGCGTCTCGACCTGGAGCAGACCTACTACGTCGTGCAGGTTTCGAAAGACGGCAAGGAGTTGTACCTGGGTGGCGCCGGATCCACGATCGCGATTTACGACACGGCGACCCTCAAGCGTCTGGGCACAATACAACTTCCCGGTGGCGCTGATCAGGCGACGGCGACGATGCGGTATTTCACACGCTGAAACCTGCCACTGCATGGTGACCTTCGCCGCGCGCTGGCTCAAGCCAGAGACCGCATCCTGCGGTCAAACGACGGCGAAGCGTAACCAGACCTTACGCTGGTTCGTTGAATTTCTCAGGCCAGCAGCACCGCAGTTGCTGCTGGTCATGCTCCTGTCGCTGGGAGCAGTCGCGGCCGGATTGGCACAACCTTATCTGACCAAGCGGCTGATTGACGAAGGTTTGCTCGCTGGACGCCACGATGTGGTGTGGGAAGTCGCGCTGACCATGGTCGCCCTGGCGCTGCTTGCGTTTGTGCTGGGCGCAACGACGCGCCTGGTGTATGTCGCCACCTCGGCAAGGATTCTGCACAGCGTCCGCGAAGCTCTGTTCGCACACCTACTTTCCCTGTCGCCGGATTTCTTCGTCACCATGCGGCAGGGGGACATCATGGTCCGCCTCGACAGCGACATTGCAGAAATTCAGCGTTTCGCGGTCGATCTTTTGCTCTCCGCGCTCAACAACGCAGCGATGCTGGTCGGCGCATTGATTCTGCTGTATCAACTCAGTCCGCCATTGACCCAAGCCATGATCCTAATCCTGTTGCTCAATGCCCTTCTGCTGCGCCTGCTGCGGCCGCATATCGAGCAACTCAGTCGCAGCCTGCGTGAACGCGGGGCAAATGTTGCGGCCTTTCTGATGGAAATCCTCGGGGCGAGCAAGAGCGTGCAGTCCTACAATGGCCAGCAGAAGGAACACGAATGTCTCGTCGGACTGCATCGGGAACTGCGCCGAGATACCCTGCGGCTGCAGCTTGTGGGTTATACGGCCGGATCCTTGCCGAGTTTCATACTCTCTTTGGGCACGGTGGCCGTATTCGTGTTTGGCAGCCAATCCATGCAGGGACATGCAGCCATGACCCTGGGCATGTTGATTGCCTTTGTAAGCTATGTGCAGAAGGCGAGCGGTCCGGTTCAGTCGTTGATGGGGCAGTATGTCGCGCTCCAGCGTGCGCGCGTCAGCCTGGATCGAATCAGTGAATTGGCGACAACCCGGGCACGGGTGCTATGGCCTCTACATCCCGTCAAGTTACCTGAGACAGGTCGTCCAGGCGAGATAGCGCTGGCGGGTGTCACATTCCGTCACCCTGGATCTGATCGAACGGTTCTGAATGAGGCGAATCTGCGCTTGCCGGGCGGCAGCAAAGTGCTGTTGCGCGGGCGTTCCGGAGCAGGCAAAAGCACACTGGCCGATTTGCTGCAGAGGCACTTTGACCCCGATTGCGGCAGCATTGCGCTTGATGGCGTGGACCTGAAGAGTCTCGATCGCGGCGAATTGCGCCGGGCTGTTGTGGTCGTCGCCCAGGACTCCGCCCTGTTTTCTTGCAGCATCTCCGACAACATTCGCTACGGACGTCCCGCAGCCACGGTTGCGGAAGTGCGGGAGGCAGCGCGTCGTGCGCGCGTCGAAGAGTTCGTGCAGGGGCTTCCCGATGGACTGGAAACGACTGTCGGTCAACGTGGCACGGCCTTGTCGGGAGGGCAGCGGCAGCGCATCGCAGTGGCTCGGGCGATCCTTCTCGATCCGCGCGTGCTGATCCTCGACGAAAGCACTGCGGCAATGGATGCGGGTCTCGAAGCGGATATCCTGGATGCGATCGACCGGCTTTTTCCCGATCGCACCCGTATCGTAGTGAGTCATCGCCCGCATCCAGAGGAAAATTTCGACATCGTCGTAGATCTCGAAGCAGGCGGCTTGAGCATTGCACAGAACAAAGGTAGTGGAACATGAGTGGTGCGGCTTTGTCCCAACGAGTCCGTGTGGGTATCATCGACAGCGGACTGGCACAGGCGGAATCCAGTCGCTTGCCGATTCTGGAGGCGCTGCGATTTGCCGCAGCAGACGATGGCTCGGTAATCCGTATGGCGGCAGTTGATGATGAACTTGGACACGGGTCGCAGATAACGCAAATTCTGCTGGAGAATAATCCATGCATCGATCTGCTGATCGCGCAGGTGTTTGCGGATCGGCGCCAGTGTGACCCGACCCAAGTCGCCGCTGCGCTCGATTGGCTGGTTGCTGCGGGAGCCATGGTGATCAACATGAGTTTTGGCATTCCCCGGCCGGACGCCATTTTGCGGCAGATCTGCGAGCGGGCTAACGAGGCCGGCGTGATACTGGTCAGCTCGGCCCCGGCGCGAGGCGCGACGGTCTTTCCGGCGGCATATCCCTGCTGCATTGCCGTATCTGGCGACGCCCGCTGCAGTAGGGAGCAGATTTCCTGGCTGGGAACTGCCACAGTGGATTTTGGCGCACATCCTTCAGACTTGTCGGGCAGCGGGGGGGCAAGTTACGCAGCGGCAAGGATTTCCTCCCGCGTCAGCCGTCTTCTGGCAATGGGTGTTGCGGCAGAGGAGATTCGTTCCAGCCTGCAGGCGCAATGCAGTTATCATGGACCGGAATCCAAGCATTCGGAAACTGCCCGGAGCGCAGCGGATTATGCTGTGGGTATGCTTCGGTCATGAAGCTTGTCGAGATTGCCATTTCGTTCATCAACTATCCGGCATTGAAGCGCTGGGAGGCAAAGGGCAGCATCGGCAATGAACTGTTGCAGAAAATACTGAACCCCGAGAATCCGCTTTGCCGGCTTCTGCCTGAAGCCAGATTGAGCGGCGTGTATCTGGGCAGCGAGTTTTGCGAGTTCCTGCTGCCTACGCCGGAAATTCTGAAACGCGGCATCAAGCTCGCGGAACTGACCGGAGCCGGTTTTGCCCTTGCCACGCCGCTGGCAAGCGATGGCGTCATCGATCAGTTGAAGGAACTTCTGCCTCTGCTGCCCGGTGAGAGTGAACTCATCGTCAACGACTGGGGTGTTGCCAGCATGGCGCGTCGCCAGGTTCCTGCGCTCAAACTGGTCGCAGGGCGCCTGTTGTGCAAGATGATCAAGGATCCGCGCCTCAACTCGTCGGTGTGGACGGAAATGTATCCGCATGGACTCAGCGGGGATTCGTTCGGACGCATGCTGGACATGCTGGGTATCGCGCGCATCGAACTGGATGTGCCGCCTTATGCCACGCCGCAGGTCTTCGCGGACTTGCAGCTTCCCACGGCGGTGCATGCGCCTTTCGGTTATGTGAGCAAGGGGCGCCTGTGCAAGATCGGTTCGCTCTCGCTTCCCGTTACACAGAAGTTTTCCTCAGGACGCGAGTGCCGCAGGGAGTGCCTGACTTATGTAGCCGAGACCAAGCGTAGCGGCAATGTCGGCGATCTGGAGACCCATCAGCGCGGCAACACCCTTTTCTACCGACATACTCAATCCATGGCTGAAGCCGTCGTCGCAGCTTTCGAGCGGGGATGGCTGCAACGGCTGGTGCTTCCGGGAGACTGATGTGCATATTGTTTCGCCGATCAGCAGAGTGGCAGAAGTTGAACCTCTCGCCGCGGCGGGTGCCGACGAGTTCTATTGCGGCATTCTTCCGCAGGAATGGGTGGGCAGCTTCAAGACAGCCAATGCCAACCGGCGCATATTCGGCAACCTGACCTCCTATGACGATCTCGCGCATGCCACGCGCCTGGCGCATGAATGCAAATGCTTCATGTCGATGGTGCTCAATGGGCAGCAATACACCCAGGACCAGATCGAGCTGCTGGTGGATGTGGCCAGGCGTTTCCAAGGTTGTGGCGGTGATTCCCTGATCGTTTCCGACATCGGTTTGCTCCTCGCAATCAGTGAAGCTTTGCCCGGATTTCGCGTTCACGTGAGTTCCGTAGCCTCCTGTCGCAATGGCGAAGCCGCCAGGTTTTACCGTGGGCTGGGAGCGCGACGCGTGATTCTGCCGCGCGATGTCACCCTGGCCGAGGTGGCTCGTTTGGCCGCGGATACACCCGAGATCGAGTTTGAAGTCTTTGTGCTCAATGATGGATGCGTATTCGAGGAAGGCGTCTGTCATACGATTCATCTTCCCGGCAAGATGGGCGGTCCGATTTGTCTGGACAAATACGCTTCTGCCTACCATCGCCTGGATGGGCGCGAACTCAGCTCCGATGAAATGCGCCGCCTGGAAGGCAATGACGCCGATTACCAGAAATGGCTCTGGTATCGCTTTTCGAATGGCTTTACCGTCACGCCGGAGGGGCTGCCCTATGGTCCGTGCGGTCTGTGCGCGCTTTCTGCTTTGCACCTGGCCGGCGTCAAAGCCGTGAAAATTGCCGGTCGCGAAGGTGCCCCGGAACGCAAGCTGGCCAGCGTGAAAATGGTGAAACAGATTCTTGACAAAGTAGAAGCGGGTCTGGCCAGTAGCGAAGTGTCCCGATTCGCGCGTAACCTCCGTCCCAGTGAAGAACACTGCAGGACGGGCTATATGTGCTATTACCCAGAAGTCATATTGATGGAGGAGAGCAAGCCAGAAATGAAAACTGGATAAGATCAGGCCAATGTTGCGCCGCGGTAATTTGCTTTGCTGAAAATTTGCTTAGCGAAATCGCAAAAATGATCAAAACCGTTTATGCTTCGCGGTATTGTCAGCGGATGAAATTGGTTCGTGGCATCGTAGTTTGGGTTTTATTCCACACGCATAGAAGTTGCTGATCTACAGCAAGTCTGCCGTTACATGGCGGAGGTGTGGTGATTGTTTGATTATTTTGATTTTGGGAGAGATGAGATGAGGAGTTCGATATTCAGGCTGCGTTTGTCGGGATTGCTGGCTGTGGCACTGGCAGCCATTGGGGGTAATGCGGCTGCTGCCGTAACCGACCAGGAAGCGGCGAAGCTGGGCAAGGAACTGACCCCGGTCGGTGCCGAACGTGCAGCCAACAAGGACGGCAGCATTCCGGAATGGAAAGGCGGCACGCCAAAGGCCAAATACAATTTCAACGATCCGCGGCCTGACCTGTTTGCGAGCGACAAGCCGCTGTTTGCGATTGATGCAAGCAACGTCGATAAATACAAGGACAAGCTTTCGGCGGGGCAGATCGAACTGCTCAAGACCCGCAAGGGTTATCGGATGGACGTCTACCCGACGCGCCGCTCCTGCGGCTATCCTGATGCGATCGGCGAGCGCACCAAGCAGAATGCGACGCAGGCCAAGCTGACCACAGATGGCAACGCCTATCTGGCTCAGGCCGTGGGCGGAGCCTTCCCCTTCCCGATTCCCAAAACCGGCGCGGAAGCGGTGTGGAATCACCGCCTGCGCTGGCAGGGCGTGGGGCGGCATGAGTATTACCAGACCAACTTCATCAATCCGGACGGCAGTTACTACGGCCTGGCGCAGGATCAGCTGACGGTCAACCCGTTCAGTTCAACCAAGGCCAATTCGCCGGCCGATGCCAGTGATTCCCAGATGAAGATTTTCAATGTGGCGGTCTCCCCGCCAGCGCGTACCGGCGAAGTGATCCTGGCGCATTATTTCCTGAGCGGCAAGACTGCCGATGCCTGGATGTACTTTCCTGGACAGCGGCGGGTGCGACGCCTGCCGGCCTTTGATTACGACAATCCGATTCCCGGCTATGAGAATCTCGAAACCGCCGATCAGTACCCGATGTTTGCCGGAAATCTGGACCGCTACGACTGGAAGCTCATCGGCAAGCAGGAGATGTACATCCCCTACAACAACTTCAAATTTGTCGCCAAGCGCAAGATACCGGAAGTCTATCTGGGGTTGTATCCGAACCGCGACCTGATGCGCTATGAACTGCATCGCGTCTGGAAAGTCGAGGCCACGGTCAAGCAAGGCATGCGGCACATGTTTGCCAAACGCACCTTCTATCTCGATGAGGATACCTGGATGCTGATGGAAGCCGATCAGTATGATGCGCAGGGCAAGCTCTGGCGCATCATGGAAGCGACGATTTACCCGGCCGTGGAACTGGGCGCCTGCGTCAGCCAGGAATTCATGTCCTGGGATTTGAATGTGAATCGCTACATGGCGGAGAACTCCACCCAGGAAGCCAAGCCGACCGACTGGCTGGCGGGTGATGAAGGGCGTATCGACATGAAGAAGTTCGAACCCGACGAACTGCGCCGTGCTGGCGAGCGCTAAGCGACCAAGGAGGAAGACGACATGAAACAGAACATACTGAAGCACAAGACACTGGCCGTAGCGATCGCGGCCCTCGGGGTAGGCCTGGCCAATCCGGCGGCGGCGTTCAAATTTGAACTCAACGACGGCATCAGCGGGAGCTTCGACTCGACCATCTCCTTCGGCGCACAGCGGCGCATGCAAAGGCCGGACCGCTCCATCATCGGCGCCGACTCGGGCGGCACCACCGAGAGCTCGGGCCGCCTGGGCGAACTGGTGAATGGCCCCGGCATGGGCTTCGCGTCCCCGCCGGACTTCAACTACACCAACATGGACGACGGCGACCTCAACTATAAGAAAGGCGACATCGTTTCCGCCACCCTGAAGGGCACCCACGAACTCTTCCTCAAGAACCAGACCGGCTGGGCGGCCCTGGGAAGGGTGACCTGGTCCTCCGACTTCAAATCCTACAAGACCGACCGCACCCCGCTCGACAAGGATGCCAAGGATGCCGTGCGGGAGAACGTCAGCCTGCTCGACCTGTGGATTTCCAAAGAATTCCAGTGGGCCGACAACGCCGCCAAAGTCAAATTGGGCAACCAGGTCATCAGTTGGGGTGAAGACATCTTCATCATCGGCGGCGTGAACTCCATCAACGCCCTGGACCTGCGCAAGATTCACATCCCCGGCGTCCAGCTCAAGGAAGTCTTCGTCCCGGCACCGATACTGTCCCTGGCCACCGGCCTGGGCAACGGCTTCTCCACCGAAGCCTACTACCAGTTCCGCTGGAACAAATTCATCCTCGACCCGGCCGGTACCTACTGGTCGGCGGCTGACTTCATCGGTCGCGGCGGCATGCGCGGCGCCTTCGTGCCGACCGCGGTACTCAACAACATCACCCCGTTCTCCCCGCTACTCCAGAGCTTCGGCTTCCCCTTGCCGCTGGGCACCCTGGGCGACTTCGATCCGACCCGCGGCCGGACCATGGCCTATCTGGCCGGCAACGGCACCTACATCCCGGTCGAACAGACCTCGCCCAAGAATGGCGGACAATACGGCGTCAACCTGCGCTTCAAGCCCAAGGACAGCGAAACCGAATACGCGGCCTACGCCATCCGCTACCACGACAAACTTCCCTTCGTCGGCTTCAAGGCCTTCTGCGCCGGCGGCACGGCCGCCTGTGCCGACCCGGCCAACCTGATCTACGCTGCCGCCGTCGAACAGTATGGGCAGGACAAAAACCTGCTGGGCCTGTCGCTCAACACCAAGCTGGGCGACTGGGCGGTGGGCGCAGAAATCTCCTACCGGCCGAGGGACAGTGTTGCCATCGACCCGACCGTACCCTTTGCCGGGCGCTACAGCCTGGGCGAAGCCGCGGCCGTGGCCAACGGCGGCACGGCGCTGGTCAACGGCTACAAGAACGAGAAGAAATGGCAGGCGCACCTGACCGGGTTCAAGCTGTTCCCGCAATGGATCACCATGCCGCTGGGTGCGGCGGAAGGCTACTTCCTGGGCGAACTGGCGGCGACCTATTACCCCGACCTCGACCTGTCGGGAGCGGTGCCGTACCTGCTCAACAACTACAACCTGCCTGACCGGCGCTCCTGGGGCTATGTGGCGGAAGTGGGGCTGACCTATGCCAACATTCTCAGTTCCGGCTGGACCATGACGCCGATGGTGGACTATTACCACGACGTCAAGGGCACGAGTCCGAACACCATCCCGTTTGTCCAGGGACGGCGGGCGATCGCCATGAACCTCAACTTCGACTATCACAATACGTGGAAGGCCAATGTCGGTTACACCACCTTCTTCGGTGGCGGCAACCTCAACATGATGCGTGAC
>JACRAR010000070.1 GCA_016234745.1 Betaproteobacteria bacterium
GAGCCGTAGGCGAGTTTGCGAGGCCGGCCGGGCTGGTGGTCTGGAGCGAGGGAAGCCGAAGGCCGGGGCAGCGGGGAGCGCTTCTTTGGTTCCTTTCTTGTCGCAACAAGAAAGGAACTCGTCCGCCGGGACGAGACCCGGCATGGCTTCTTACCCTGCGAGTTTCTTCCGCAACAATTCATTCACCTGCTGCGGATTGGCCTTGCCCTTGGTCGCCTTCATCGCCTGACCGACCAGCGCATTGAAGGCCTTCTCCTTGCCGGCGGCGTGTTGACGATGGTGCTGACGGCAATCAGGTATGGGAAGGCGGAGTGGCTGCATCGTCCGCTTTGTGCTGAGCGCGGGAGTCATCGGTGACCGTGAAGCCCAATGACCGGCAATGCGCCTCGGCTGCCTTGGAGTAAGCGGCTAGGTCGTTATGAAATTCGCTGGCGATACGCTCGCGCATGGCGTGAATCTCCGCAACAATAGGGTCGTGCCAAATGGCATGAGGCGTATTCACGGTGAAACCTCCATGAGTTCAAAAGGCGTTACCAATTCAGGTAGAGTATAACCACGGGCGGCACACAAGCCCCGCATTACCGGCAAGCGTGCCGGATTAGCAATGTGAGCGCAGTTCCATGTCAGCAGCACGTCGATATCGTGAAATGCGGCGCATGCGATGTGCAGTGCATCGATCCGCGCATTGGCGGGGAGACCCCCACCCATCACCAAGAATTCCGCCAGTTCTGGAATTTCAGGAGAGACCGGTAATATCGGAATGGCACGCAATGCAGCAAGGCGCTCCTCGGCGGCGGCCGGATCGCCGTTGCTCACCTCTTCAATGACGTATGTCGAAATGAATGACGAATCGACTGACCGACCGGCGTCCCACCACAGCCGGGTGATTTGTTGACAAGCCGAAATGATCGCATCTTGGCTGGAGCGAGCGGTCAAATAGCTGATGACGGATGTTTCGATATATACCGTGCGTTTCATGCTTTCATGACCTGACTTGGAACACCGCATTCTGCCCCATATTCTTCCAAGACAGTATTACCTTGTTTGCTATCCGGTCAGCTTCTTGCGCAGCAATTCATTCACCTGCTGCGGATTGGCCTTGCCCTTGGTGGCTTTCATCGCCTGACCGACCAGCGCATTGAAGGCTTTCTCCTTGCCGGCACGGAATTCCTCGACCGATTTCGGGTTGGCGGCGAGCACTTCGTCGATGAGTTTTTCGATGGCGCCGCTGTCGGTGATCTGCTTGAGTCCCTTGGCCTCGATCACGGCATCGGCATTGCTGCCTTCGCCATTCCAGAGCGCATCGAAGACATCCTTGCCGAGTTTGTTGGAGATGGTGTTGTCGGCGATGCGCAGAACCAATCCGGCGAGTTGCGTCGCCGATACCGGCGCTTCGCCGATCTCCCTGCCGTCCTTGTTGAGCCGCGCGGCGAGATCGCCCATGATCCAGTTGGCGCAGGTTTTGGAATTTGCCTTGCCGGCGGCGGCGAGGCAGTCCTCGAAATATTGCGCGATCTCGCGGCTGGCGGTCAGTGCCACGGCATCGTAGGCGGAGAGGCCGTAGTCGCGCTCGAAGCGGGCGCGCATCTCGCCTGGCAGTTCGGGCATGGCGGTCTTGACCGAGGCGATCCAGGTCGGCGCGATTTCCAGCGGCAACAGGTCGGGATCGGGGAAGTAGCGGTAGTCCTGCGCATCTTCCTTGCTGCGCATGCTGCGGGTCTGGCCGGTGGCCGGATCGAACAGGACGGTGGCCTGGTGGATGCTGCCGCCGTCTTCGAGCGTCTCGATCTGCCATTTGACTTCGTATTCGATCGCTTGCTGTAGGAAGCGGAAAGAGTTGAGGTTCTTGATTTCGCGCCGCGTACCGAGCGGCTCGCCGGGGCGGCGCACCGAGACATTGGCATCACAGCGGAAGGAACCCTCCTGCATGTTGCCGTCGCAGATGCCAACCCAGCGCACCAGCGCGTGCAGTGCCTTGGCATAGGCAACAGCCTCTGCGGCCGAGCACATGTCGGGTTCGGTGACGATTTCCAGGAGCGGCGTGCCGGCACGGTTGAGGTCGATGCCGGTCTTGCCGTGGAAATCTTCATGCAGGGATTTGCCGGCGTCCTCTTCGAGATGGGCGCGTGTCAGATGCACGGTTTTTTCATAGGCTTGCGTGCCGGGTTTGCCAGTTGCGACGAGGATGGTCAGCTCGCCACCCTTGACCACCGGCAGTTCGAACTGGCTGATCTGGTAACCCTTGGGCAGGTCCGGGTAGAAATAATTCTTGCGCGCGAAGACGGAGCGTGGCGCGATTTCGGCGCCGATCGCCAGGCCGAACCTGATCGCGCACTCGACCGCCGCCTTGTTGAGCACCGGCAGCACGCCGGGCAGCGCCAGATCGACGGCACAGGCCTGGACGTTGGGTGTGGCGCCGAACGCGATCGACGCGCCGGAGAAGATCTTCGAATTGGTGCGCAGCTGGGCATGGGTCTCCAGGCCGATAACGATTTCCCACGTCATTTCGCCACCTCTGCAGGGCCGCCCCTGGGGGCCGCACCTGTTTCTAGGCTCCAAAGAGGTGGCAAGTCAACAAACCGGAAGCCGCGCAGCGGCTGAACCATAGTCACCTCTGCCCACGGGGCGGGGGTCGGGGGGTGGGTTGTCATATGGAGAGACCCTCCGGCGTGCGCAAATGCCAGTCGGTGGCTTGCTGGTAGCGATGCGCGAGGTTGAGCATGCGCGCTTCGTCGAAATAGTTGCCGAGCAGCTGCAATCCCACCGGCATGCTGCCGGCGCCGAAGCCGCAGGGCAGGGAGATGCCGGGCAGGCCGGCGAGGTTGGCCGAGGTGGTGTAGATGTCGGACAGGTACATCTGCACCGGGTCGTCGCTCTTGGCGCCGATCTCGAAGGCGACGCCGGGCGTGGTCGGACTGGCGATGACATCGCACTGCCGGAAGGCGGCGCGGAAATCGTCGGCAATCAGGCGGCGGATTTTCTGCGCCTGCAGGTAATAGGCATCGTAGTAGCCGTGCGAGAGCACATAGGTGCCGATCAGGATGCGCCGCTTCACTTCCGCACCGAAGCCCTGGGCGCGCGTCTTGCAATACATGTCGGAGAGATCGGTGTAATCCGGGGCGCGGTAGCCGTAGCGCACGCCGTCGAAGCGCGACAGGTTGGAACTGGCTTCGGCCGGAGCGATGACGTAGTAGGCGGGTACCGAGAGCCCCGAGTTGGGCAGGCTGATCTCGACGGTCTGCGCGCCGAGCTTGCGGTATTCGGCCAGCGCGGCAGCGACGGCGGCGCGCACGTCGTCGGACATGCCCTGGGCGAAAAATTCCTTGGGCAGGCCGATGCGGATGCCGGTCAGCGGCTGTTCCAGGTTGCGGCAGTAATCTTCGGCCGGACGCGCGAGCGAGGTCGAATCGCGCGCGTCGAAACCGGCCATGGCGTTGAGCAGCAGCGCGCAATCCTGCGCCGACTTGGCCAGCGGTCCGCCCTGGTCGAGCGAGGAGGCGTAGGCGATCATGCCGTAGCGTGAAACCACGCCGTAGGTCGGCTTGATCCCGGTCAGGCCGCACAGCGCGGCCGGCTGGCGGATCGAACCGCCTGTATCGGTGCCGACGGCCGCCGGCGCCAGGCGCGCGGCGATCGCCACCGCCGAGCCGCCCGAGGATCCGCCCGCGACGCGCCGGGTGTCCCAGGGATTCCTGGCGGGGCCGTAGAAAGAGTTTTCGGTGGAGGAACCCATCGCGAACTCGTCCATGTTGCATTTGCCCAGCGTGACCATGCCGGCTTTCTTGAACTGCTCGACCACATGCGCATCGTAGGGGCTGACGAAATTGGCCAGCATTTTCGAGCCGCAGGTGGTCAGCCAGCCTTGCATGCAGAAGATGTCCTTGTAGGCCAGCGGGATCCCCAGCAGAGGACCGGTCTCGCCGGAAGCCAGGCGCGCATCGGCGGCGCGCGCTTCGGCCAACGTCGCGGTGCGGTCCAGCGTGATGAAGGCGTTGAGTAGCGGGTTGAGCTTCTCGCAACGATCAAGGAACAGCGTGGTCAGCTCGACGCTGGAGATGGTCTTGGAGGCGAGGGCGCCCGCCAGTTCGGTGAGACTGGCCTGGGTCGGTTGCAGATTCATTCAATGACTCGGGGAACGAGATAGAGGCCGGCTTCGGTTTCCGGGGCGACCGCCTGGAATGCAGCGCGCTGATCCCGTTCGGTGACGCAATCCTCGCGCAGGCGCTGGAAAACCTCCTGTGCGTGTGCCATTGGCTCGATGCCCGCGGTATCGATGGATTGCAGCTGCTCGATGAGCCCCAGGATGCCGTTGAGGACTTCGCTGGTTTGGGCTGCCTCGGCGGGGGAAATTTCGATGTTGGCAAGACGCGCGATGCGCCCGACCTGTTCAAGATTTATGGACATGCCGCTACTCGGAAGGCTGTGTTACAAAGCGTGATAGAGTATCATACGTCGTTTTCCCCGCGCACCCTTTTGTTGATACGTCGGGCTGATCCAGCCCCATTTCTGATTGGGATTTTCAGATGTTCAGTGTTTTGCGATCTTATTTCTCCAATGACCTGGCGATCGACCTCGGCACCGCCAATACGCTGATTTATCTGCGCGGCAAAGGCATCGTCCTGAACGAGCCGTCGGTGGTGGCAATCCGCACCGAGGGTGGCCCCAACGCGAAGAAAACCATCCAGGCCGTCGGCATGGCGGCCAAGGACATGCTGGGCAGGACACCGGGCAATATCACGGCCATCCGGCCCATGAAGGACGGCGTGATCGCCGACTTCACCGTGACCGAGCAGATGCTCAAGCAGTTCATCAAGAAAGTGCATGACTCGCGCCTGTTCTCGCCCAGTCCGCGTATCATCATCTGCGTGCCGAGCGGCTCGACCCAGGTGGAGCGCCGCGCCATTCGCGAATCGGCACTGGGCGCCGGAGCCAGCCATGTGTACCTGATCGAGGAACCGATGGCGGCGGCGATCGGCGCCGGCCTGCCGGTGTCGGATGCCACGGGTTCGATGGTGGTGGACATCGGCGGCGGCACCACCGAAGTCGGCGTGATTTCGCTGGGCGGCATGGTGTATGCCGGTTCGGTGCGCGTCGGCGGCGACCGTTTCGATGACGCCATCATCAACTACATCCGCCGCAATTACGGCATGCTGATCGGCGAAACCACGGCAGAGAACATCAAGAAGGAAATCGGCTCGGCTTTCCCCGGTTCCGAAGTCAAGGAGATCGAGGTCAAGGGCCGCAACCTCGCCGAAGGCATACCACGCAGCTTCACCATCTCCTCCAACGAAATTCTGGAAGCACTGACCGACCCGCTCAACGCCATCGTCTCGTCAGTGAAATCCGCACTTGAGCAGACCCCGCCGGAACTTTGTGCCGACATTGCCGAAAAGGGCATGGTTCTGACCGGCGGCGGCGCCCTGCTGCGCGACATTGACCGCCTGCTGATGGAGGAAACCGGCCTACCGGTGATCGTTGCCGAGGATCCGCTGACCTGTGTCGTACGCGGTTCCGGCCTAGCCCTTGAGAAGATGGACAAATTGGGCAGTATTTTCGCGAACGAATAAGCCTGTCCCCATTTAGGGTAGCGCGTGGGGCTGCGCATGAGGTGTGGCACCCCAAATCCCTAAATCCATTGGAGCAGGCGGTCCAACCTTGATGTCAGTTGTCGGCCACCAGCCGCCTCCGTTTTTTCACCGCGGCCCGGCACCACTTGCCCGGCTGCTGTTTTTCGTCGCCTTGTCCCTGCTGCTGCTGGTGCTCGACTTGCGCTTCCACACACTCGAACTGGCACGCCAGGTTGTGGCAGTGGTGACTTACCCGCTGCAGCGGCTGGCCTCCGCGCCGCTCGAAGGCCACGAGCGCTGGAACACCTACCTGTCCAGTTTCACTGCGCTGGAAAAGGAAAACGCAGCGCTGCGCCATCAGCAACTGGTGACAGCCAACCTGCTGCTGCGGCAGGAGCATCTGGAACTCGAGAACCAGCGCCTGCGCGCGCTGCTCGACATGAAGTCGCGCCAGCCCGTGAGCAGCCAGGTGGCTGAAATTCTCTACTCGGCGCGCGATCCCTTTGCCCGTCGGGTGATCCTCGACAAGGGCGCACAGCACCACATCAGTCCGGGGCAGGTGGTGATCGACGAACTCGGCGTGATCGGCCAGATCACCCGCGTGTTTCCCCTGCTCGCCGAAGTGACCTTGATCACCGACAAGGATCAGGCGATACCGGTGCAGATCGTGCGCAACGGTCTGCGCTCGGTGCTGTTCGGCGCCGGCGCCGGCAATCTCGAGTTGCGTTTTCTCGCGGCCAACGCCGATGTCCAGGTTGGCGACGTACTCGTGACCTCGGGCCTCGACGATGTATACCTGCCCGGCTTGCCCGTGGCCAAGGTGGTGCGCGTCGATCGCGACACCACCTACGCCTTTGCCCGGATTCTCTGCGAGCCGATTCCCGGTGTCGAGCGCCATGGCCAGGTGCTGGTGCTGGGGCGGCGCGAAGCTTTGCCGCCGGCGCCGCAGGAGCCGGAAGTCAAGGAAAAGCCCAGCAAGGGCAGGAAGGCTTCCAAATGATGCAGCCGATGCATGGTTCGAAGCGCATCCTGCGCCCGGTGCGCGACTGGTTTGTCTGGGCGACGCTGCTGCTGGCGGTATTTCTCAACATGATCCCGTTCGGGCGTCTGTACGGGGTTCCCGACTGGGTGGCGCTGACCCTGACTTTCTGGTGCATCCGCGAACCTTTCAAGGTCGGCATGGGCGCGGCATTCCTGTTCGGCATCGTGATGGATGTGAGTTTCGCCGGCGTCATGGGCCAGCATTCGCTCGCCTATGTCCTGCTGGCATTTACCGCAAGCGGGCTGGCGCGGCGCATTCTGCAGTTCCCGCTGCTGCAGCAGGCGCTGCAAATTCTGCCCTTGCTGCTGGGCACGCAGGTGGTCATGCTCGCCGCGCGCATGAGTGTCGGCTCCGAATTTCCCGGCTCGCTGTATTTTCTCGAGAGTTTTACCGCTGCACTGCTTTGGTATCCCCTGACCTATCTGCTGCTGCTGCCGCAATACCAGCCGATGGAAAAGGACGAGAACCGTCCAATCTAAATCGATGGAATTCAAGAATCCAGAGCAGGAAATTGAAGGCTTCCAACATCGCCTGGCGTTTGCCGGCGGCTTTGTCTTGCTGGCTTTCTTCCTGCTGTTTGCAAGGCTCTTCTGGCTGCAGGTGTTCCAGCATGAATATTATCGGACTCGCGCCGAAGACAACCGCATATCGCTGGTGCCGATCCTGCCCAACCGCGGCCTGATCCTGGATCGCAACGGGGTCGTCATGGCCCGCAATTATTCGGCATACACCCTGGAGATCACGCCGTCGCGCGCCGGCAATCTGGAAGCGGCGATCGACGGGTTGGCGCAGGTGATCGAGATCCAGCCGAAAGACCGCAAGCGCTTCCGGAAACTGCTGGATGAAAGCAAGAACTTCGAGTCGCTGCCGATCCGCACGCGGCTCTCCGATGCGGAGGTGGCAAAATTCATCGCCCATCGCTACCGCTTCCCCGGCGTCGATATCAAGGCGCGGCTGTTCCGACAGTACCCCTACAACGAATCGGCCTCGCATCTGCTCGGCTACATCGGCCGCATCAACGACAATGATCTCGACCGCATCGAGGAGAAGGATGCCGAACCGAACTATCGCGGCACCGAACATTTCGGCAAGACCGGCCTGGAACTCAAGTACGAATTCGATCTGCACGGCCAGACCGGTTTCGAGAAAGTCGAAATCGATGCCGGCGGGCGTGCCGTGCGGGTACTGTCGCGCATTCCGCCGGTGACCGGCAACAACCTCACCTTGACGGTCGATGCCAAGCTGCAGCAGATTGCCGAGCAGGCTTTCGGCGACCGGCGCGGCGCCTTGGTGGCGATCGAACCCGCGACGGGCGGAATACTCGCCCTGGTGTCGATGCCCGGTTACGATCCCAACCTGTTCGTCGATGGCATCGATCCGCAGAACTGGGATGGCCTCAACAATTCGCCTGACAAGCCGATGGTGAATCGTGCACTGAACGGCGCCTATCCGCCCGGTTCCACCTTCAAGCCCTACATGGCCCTGGCGGCGCTCGAAATCGGCAAGCGCACGGCGCAGCAGACCATTTTCGATCCGGGTTCCTACAGCTTCGGCGGCCATGTCTTCCGCGACGACAAGAAGGGCGGCCATGGCACGGTGGACATGTACAAGTCGATCGTCCAGTCCTGCGATACCTACTACTACATGCTGTCTAACGACATGGGCATCGACAACATCGCCAATTTCATGCGCAAATTCGGCTTCGGGCAGAAAACCGGCGTCGACATCGAGGGCGAATCGGAAGGCGTGCTGCCCTCGCAGGAATGGAAGAAGAAGCATTTCAAAAAGCCTGAACAGCAGCGCTGGTATGCCGGCGAGACCATCAGCATCGGCATCGGCCAGGGCTACAATTCCTACACGCCGATTCAGCTGGCGCAGGCGATTGCAACGCTCGCCAACGACGGCGTGATGTTCCGGCCGCACATCGTCAAGTACATCACCGATACCCGCACCGGCAAGGCGCTGCCGATCGAGACCCAGCCGCTGCGCACCATTTCGCTCAAGCCGCAGCATCTCGAAACCATCAAGCAGGCGTTGATCGGCGTGAACAAGGAGGGCACCGGTGCGCGCGCCTTTGCCGGTGCCGAATATGTCTCGGCGGGCAAGACCGGCACGGCTCAGGTGTATAGCCTCAAAGGCGAGAAATACAGCGAGGGACATGTTGCCGAACGCATGCGCGATCATGCCCTGTTCATCGCTTTCGCACCGGCGGACCAGCCGAAGATCGCCCTGGCAGTCCTCGTCGAAAACGGCGGCTTCGGCGCCCAGGCCGCCGCGCCGATCGCGCGTCAGGTGCTCGATTACTATCTGCTCGGCAAGCAGCCCAAGTCGGCGGCACCGGCTGACAGCGCCGAGCCGGAGGAGGATTGAGATGCAGCTGCGGACCTTGTGGCAGAAACTCGCTGCGCCGATCGACCCGCCGCTGATGACGATGTCCCTGATTCTGCTTGGCTTCGCCCTGCTGGTCGTCAGCAGCGCTTCCGCCGAGCGGCTCGGCGCGCAATTCTTCAACATGCTCATCGCATTGCTGGTGATGCGCGTGACGGCGCAGATATCGCCGCAGAAGCTGATGTATTTCGCCTTGCCGGTGTTTGTCGGCGGTCTGCTGCTGCTGGTCGCGGTGGCGCTGTTCGGCGATGTGTCGAAAGGTGCGCGGCGCTGGCTGAACCTCGGTTTCATGCGCATCCAGCCTTCCGAGATCATGAAGATCGCCATGCCGCTGATGCTGGCCTGGTATTTCCAGCGCCATGAAACCTACCTGCGCTTGCGTGAATACGTGGTGGCGGCGCTGATCCTGCTGCTGCCGGTGGGTCTCATCGCCAAGCAGCCCGACCTCGGCACGGCGATCCTGGTATTGGCTGCGGGCTTTTACGTGATTTTCCTGGCGGGCCTGTCATGGAAGGTGCTGGCCGGGCTGGTGGTGTCTGCGGTGGCCATGGCGCCGCTGGCCTGGAGCATGATGCGCGACTATCAGAAAAGCCGCATCCTGACCCTGCTTGATCCCGAGGCCGATCCTCTCGGCAAGGGCTTCCACATCATCCAGTCGACCATCGCCATCGGCTCCGGCGGCATCCTCGGCAAAGGCTGGGGGCAGGGCACGCAGGCCCAGCTTGAATTCATCCCCGAGCGCCACACCGATTTCATTTTCGCGGTGCTCTCCGAGGAATTCGGCCTGATCGGCTCCACGCTGCTCCTGATTCTGTATGCCTTGCTGATCGGACGCGGCATGATGATCGCCGCCAATGCGCCGACGCTATTCACACGCTTGCTGGCCGGCAGCATCACGCTGATATTTTTTACTTACGCCTTTGTCAATATGGGCATGGTCAGCGGCATCCTCCCGGTAGTCGGCATTCCCCTGCCTTTCGTCAGTTATGGCGGCACTTCGCTGACCACGCTGTTCCTCGGCATCGGCATCCTGATGAGCATCCACAAGCATCGGATGCTGGTGCAGAAGTGATGAACGCTCCCCACCCCCCAACCCCTTTCCACGGCTGGCTTTGCACAGCCAGCCGGCTGCGGTGGCGCGGAGCAATGCTCCGCGAAACCCTACCTCCGCCCCCGGGGCGGGGGCGCCTGCAAGCTCGCTGCGCTCGGCTGTTACGGGGAGCATTGATTGTTCCTCGGCGCGGATGTTCGCTCCGCGAACGTGCCGTCTCGCCTTGGGGCGGCCCTGCGGCGAGACTGCTCGGTTATGTGGTTACATTGTGGCTTGTGGCCTGTGGCGGCGTGCCGCACCGACCGGCACCTGAACGCGCCGAGCCGCATGGTGCGCCGTCCGTTCCCAAACCCGCGGCGGCAATTGCCAAGCCCGTGCTCAAGCAAGGCGGCGGCTATTACCAGGATGACGGCCCCGGCGACTCGCCGCCTTCCGCCGAGTTTCTTGCCGCCATCGCGAATGCCGAACCGCGTCTCGAGCCACTGCATCGTTTTGCCAACAAGCCATACTCGGTGCTGGGTCGTGACTATATTCCGCTGACCACCCTGGCACCCTACAAGGCGCGCGGTGTGGGCAGCTGGTATGGACGCAAGTTCCATGGACAGAAGACTTCCTCCGGCGAAATCTACGACATGTACGGCATGAGCGCCGCTCATGCGACCTTGCCGATACCGAGTTATGTCCGGGTCAGCAATCCGGCCAACGGCAACAGCGTGATCGTGCGCGTCAATGATCGCGGCCCTTTCCACGCCGGCCGTTTGATCGACCTGTCGTATGCAGCAGCGTGGAAGCTCGGCTATGTCGGCAACGGCAGCGCCATCGTTGAAGTCGAGAGCATCCTGCCGGGCGACAGCCAGTATGCCGCCAGACGCCCGCCTCCGGCGGAGGCTGAAGATCCGCTCAGCCGGTTGATCCTGCAGGCGCAGCAACAGTCAAGACAGGCGGATACCCGCTTGAGTGAAATGAAGGATGCGCGTGGCGTGTTCCTGCAACTGGGCGCCTTCAGCAATCCCGACAATGCCGAGAATCTGAAATCCCGCTTGAGCCGTGAATTGGCTGGCTTGACGCAGGCCGGCGAAGCGGGCGAGAAACTCCAGGTGCAGGCGCGTGGCGGCGTTTACCGCGTGCAATTCGGACCCTGGCGCGATCACCAGGAAGCGCAGCAGATGGCGGAACGCCTGCGCGAGAAGTTCGAGTTGCAGACGGTGGTGGTGCGCCAGTAGGGCTGCGATTGAGGCGGTGGCGCCGCGGTTTGAGACAAACCCTTATACACCGATGGTGTGATGCAAGCCCGCAGTTCAAGACCCCAGGATGTCGCGCTCATGCAGACAGACATAACGGATAGCAGTTCGACCAGCCCAAGAATAGGCGAGATGAAGTTCGCCAGGACGTCCCTCCAGTATTGTGGGGTAGGCGAGTTGCCCATTGAGATGCCAGTTGGCCCAGCCGCAGAAGCCCGAGCCCGTATCAATGTCGCGAATCCAGGGCCAACTGAGGCCGTCGTCCTCGCTTAGGGCCAGAGAGAGAGGCCAGCGCGTGCGAGGCCAGTGGGCTTCGCCCCAAGGAGGATCTTGCCGAGGATCAGTTTCGAGGCAGAAGCGGTTGAAGACCATGGCGAGCAAACCACTGCTGAGGCGAAGCGCTTGGAGCGAGCTGTTGTTGTTGGGAAGAGGCACTGGTTCGGGTACGGACCACTGACGACCATCGAGGCTGCCTGTAGATCGGTATATCCTGTCAGCGAGGCGACTGCGAAAGAATTGAAGCAGGGCACTTCCATCGGCAGCGGGGACAATTGAACCGTGGACGCGTCCCTTGCTCTCGGGTACCGGAATGCAGTCACCGAAAGGCCTTCCGTCCGAACCAAGCGGAAGCACCAGGCTGTGGTCATGACCGAAGGCGCCACCCGTCTCAAGACTTCTATAGATCGGTAGCAACCAATCGCCATTCACTCCTTTGACGGGGGGATGACGGCAAAAAGCAGGCTCGGAAAACAGTTCGGTGGCACGGGACCAGCGGCGTCCCCAGCCACTGGTGCTCTGGTGCCGCAAGCTGGCAGTCCACTGCATGGAAAAGGTGGAACCGTCACGCTGCCAAGAGTCGTCGTGCGGATCCCGGGCGATCTGGGCAGTGTGAATCAGATGAAGACGACCATCAGCTGTGGTGAAAAGGAGGGGGTTCTGCTCCGACATTTCCGGATGCTGCGACAGGAGGTGGGGAACACTCCAGCGGGTCTGGCCACGACGCAGCACACTGCCGTAAATCGACATGCCAGCCGTTCCTTCCTGGCCGCCAGCCATCCAGACGCAGGCAAGCTTATCAGGATCAACCCAGCAAAGCTGCGGGGCATGATTCTGTAAACCAGCAGGTTCAAGCAATGCCCATGTACCAAGGTCCAATGGTGTGGTCACCAATTGCCCCCAGGTAAACCGAGCAGCGAAGTTGCGCGTCGGCGGCGGAGAAACGGAGAATGGCATGGTCGGGTGGAGTCTGCTCAGCACCTAAGGCATGAAGAAGTACAAACAACTCAAGAAACGATTTCGGCAGTCAATTAACTGTGGCAGCAGACAGAGGGTACCAAATGGATAGGTATTTCAACGACACAGTCCCAGTATCCTCGACCGTAGCATCCATGTCAAAGAGCTAGGTCGAATGTTCGCAATGGGAGCAACATTTCCACCGGCAGCCGTAGCCAACGGCTGCAGTAGCGTTGTTCAATTTTGTCGCCAGGAAGCCGCCATTACCCAGCAATATTACGGTCGGCACACTTGTCATCACCAACGCGACACACCAACGCCTTGTTCCTGCAGTGGATGGCAGATCACCCTATAATTCAAACCTTCTTGCTGTTTCTGCGATTTTCCCAGTCCATGCACTACTTTCCTGTTTTGTTGCCCCTGCTGCTGATATTCTTGTCGGCGCTCCCTGTGCAGGCGCAGAATGTGCCCGAGCCGCCGACTGTGGCCGCGCGCTCCTGGCTGCTGCTTGACTTCAGCTCCAGCCAGGAGTTGTCCAGCGCCAATCCGCAACAACAGGTCGAGCCCGCTTCGCTGACCAAACTGATGACGGCCTACCTGAGTTTTGGGGCGCTCAAGCAAGGCAAGCTCAAACCCGATCAGTTCGTGCCGGTTTCCGAACGCGCCTGGAAGACCCAGGGCTCGCGCATGTTCATCGACCCCAAGCATCCGGTGAAAGTGGAGGAACTGCTGCGCGGCATGATCGTGCAATCGGGCAATGACGCCTGCATCGCCCTGGCGGAAGCCATTGCCGGGTCCGAGGAGGCCTTTGTGCAATTGATGAACCGCGAGGCGCAGCGGCTTGGCTTGCAGCACACGCAGTTCAGGAATTCCACGGGCCTGCCCGATCCGCAACATTATTCGACTGCGCGCGATCTGGCCTTCCTGGCGACTGCCCTGATCCGCGACTTTCCCGAGTACTACCCGTTGTATTCGATCAAGGCCTACAGCTATAACAACATCACCCAGAACAACCGCAACCGCCTGCTCTGGCTTGATGCGCAAGTCGATGGTGTCAAGACGGGACACACCGATGGCGCCGGCTATTGCCTGATTGCCTCGGCCAAACGAGGCACGAGACGCCTGCTGGCCGTGGTGCTGGGCGCTGCTTCCGACGCCAGCCGCGCCCAGGAGGCCATGAAACTGCTCAATTATGGCTACCAGGCTTATGACGGCGTCAAGCTCTACGAAGTCAATCAGACGGTTTCGCAGCTGCGCGTCTTCAAGGGCGAGCAGAACAGCGTGCGCGCCGGTTTCAGCAGCGAATTTGCGCTCTCGGTGCCGAAAGGGCAGGCCGCTGCGTTGCAGGTGCAACTGGTCGGACAACCGCCCTTGCAGGCGCCAATCGCAAAAGGGCAGGAGATCGCCAGGTTGAAGCTGTTCATCGGCAGTTCGCCGTGGGGCGAGTATCCGCTGGTGGCCCTAGAGGACGTGCCGGCAGCAGGCATCTTCGGCCGTGCCTGGGATGCAGTGCGGCTTTGGTTCGAGTAGTCCCGTGTCGATGATATACCTCAGCGGGGCCTTCATGCCCCTGACAGAAGCCAGGGTGTCGGTGATGGATCGCGGCTTTCTGTTTGGCGACGGCGTATATGAAGTGATCCCCGTGTATTCGCGGCGCCCGTTTCGTCTCGAACAACATCTGCAGCGCCTGGCCAACAGCCTTGCCGGTATTCGCCTGGACAACCCACATTCCGCTGCCGAGTGGGCCGGGCTGATCGGCAAGATCATCGACGCTGCACCCGGCGATGATCAGCAGGTCTATCTGCAGATCACGCGCGGCTCGGATATCCGGCGCAATCATGCTTTCCCGCAAAGCGCCGTACCGACGGTCTTTATCATGAGCGAGCCGCTTGTGCCGCCGCCACCCGAGTTATGCCGGCAAGGCATCCAGGCCATCTCCGCCACGGACAACCGCTGGTTGCGCTGCGACATCAAATCCACTTCCTTGCTGGCGAACTGCCTGCTGCGGCAAATGGCGGTCGAGGCCGGTTGTGCCGAAACGATATTGTTTCGCGACGGATTCCTTTCCGAAGGTGCGGCCTCAAACGTGTTCGTGGTGCGCGGCGGCGCGTTGCTGGCGCCGCAGAAAAATCATCTTATGCTGCCCGGGATCACCTACGACGTGGTGCTCGAGCTTGCTGCGACACATGGCGTCAGGCATGAGGTGCGCGACGTGCTGGAAGAGGAAGTGCGCCAGGCCGAGGAGTTGTGGATCAGCTCATCCAACAAGGAAGTGCTCCCGATTGTCGGCCTTGATGGCAGTCCGGTCGGTGACGGCAAACCCGGCAAACTGTTCGCCGTCATGAACGGCTGGTATCAGGAGTTCAAGCGCGCGGTGATGCGGGGGAGTTGAGCCGTCGTGACAGAACAGACCCTGCTTGAGTTTCCCTGCGACTTTCCCATCAAGATCATCGGCGTCAACCAGGCGGACTATGCCCAGTCCATCCTCGCCGTGATCCTGCGCCACGCGCCTGACTTCGATGCAGCAAGCATGGAGATGCGGCCTTCCGGTAAGGGTAATTACCTGAGCCTGACCTGCTGCGTGCGCGCAACTTCCAAATCACAGCTTGATGCGCTGTATCGCGAACTGACAGTCCATCCGCTGGTCAAGGTGGTGCTGTGACGAATGAACTGGTGGTGCGCCAGCTCGGCTTGACTGACTACGAGCCCTGCTGGCGTGCCATGCAGCGCTTCACTGCTGAACGTACCGCCGCGACCGTCGACGAGATCTGGCTCTGCCAGCATCCACCGGTATTCACGCAGGGCATGGCGGGCAAGCCGGAGCACTTGTTGCGCGATATCGGCGTCCCGGTGGTGAAAATCGATCGCGGCGGCCAGATTACTTATCATGGTCCCGGCCAGCTCGTAGGTTATCTGCTGCTCGACCTGAAACGTCGCGACATCAAGGTGCGCAATCTGGTCACGCGCATTGAGCAGACGGTGATCGATCTGCTGGCGGAGTCAGGCATCGCGGCAGATCGCCTGGCCGGCGCGCCGGGCGTGTATGTGCAGGGCGCCAAGATCGCAGCGCTGGGTCTGCGTATCAAGAACGCCTGCAGCTATCACGGCTTCAGCCTTAATGTTGACATGGATTTATCTCCTTACGCGGCGATCAATCCCTGCGGCTATGCCGGCATGCCGGTGACGCAGATGCGAACATTTTGCGGCGCCTACGATGCGGATAGAATGGCCGCTTTGAGCCTGCGCCTGCTCGACAAACTCCGGGAGCATCTGTCATGAACAACAACGGGCAAAGAGGGGAAGCCAAGACGGCGCGCGCATATGGCAAAAGCGGCAATAGCGGCAAAAGCATGATCAGAATTGTGCCGGTGGCTGCCGCCCCGCTCAAGAAACCGTCATGGATCCGGGTCAAGACCAGTGTCGATGCGGCGCGCTTCGATGCGGTCAAGAATGTGCTGCGCCAGCAGTCGCTGCATACCGTGTGCGAGGAGGCTTCTTGTCCCAACCTCGGCGAATGCTTCGGCAAGGGCACGGCGACCTTCATGATCCTCGGCGATTTGTGCACCCGCCGCTGTCCATTCTGTGACGTTGCCCACGGCCAGCCCAAGCCCCCCGATGCCGCCGAGCCGGTGCATTTGGCGCAGACCATCGCGGCCCTGCAGCTCAAATACGTTGTCATTACCAGCGTCGATCGTGACGACTTGCGCGATGGCGGTGCGCAGCATTTCGCCGCGTGCATTGCGGCAGTGCGCAAGCGATCGCCGCACACCCGCATTGAAGTGCTGGTTCCGGATTTCCGCGGACGCCTCGAACTTGCCCTGGAGATTCTTGGAGAAAACCCGCCGGATGTGCTGAACCACAATCTTGAGACCGCGCCGCGACTCTATCCTCTGGCGCGACCGGGTGCCGATTACCCGCATTCGCTGACACTGCTCAAGTCCTTCAAGGCGCGCAATCCAAATGTCACCACCAAGTCCGGCGTGATGGTCGGGCTGGGTGAAACGGACGAGGAAATCCTTGCAGTGATGCGCGACCTGCGGGCGCACGACGTCGATATGCTGACCATCGGCCAGTACCTGGCGCCTTCCGGCCATCACTTGCCGGTCGTGCGCTACGTGCATCCCGACGTGTTCGCGATGTTCAGCAGCGCAGCCCAGGCCATGGGTTTCTCCCACGTGGCCAGCGCGCCGCTGGTGCGTTCAAGCTACCACGCGGATCAGCAAGCCCACGCCGCAGGTGTTTAGTCGCCAGCGATCACCAAGTAAATTACACCCGAAAAGAAAATTTCTCGAACTCCTCCAGCGGCAGTGGCCGGCTGAAGAAGTAACCTGGATAGGCATGGGTAGCCGGAACTGGCCAGAAAATCCCGCTGGGTTTCTGTTTCGACACCCACGAGGTGATAGCGATATGAGACCGGGACGCGGCACGGTTAGGCGGGAAGAATACAGAACCTGTCCTCCCTATTGCCTAGTCTGAAGATAAGGGAAAAAGCTGCGATCCGCGCCAAGCACGTGCTGGGCAACCAGGTCATTCGCCAGAAACTGGAACAGGTCACCGATGTCAAGGGTCTTGGAATGGAAGTCGGCAACCAGGTTGCCGGCTGTTTCAACAAGTTTGTGATGTATTCGGGCGTGATCCACCGCACCAGGAAAACCGGCCGCCGCGATAATCGCTTCCTCGGCTTGGAAATGCTGACCGACGCTGTGAATCAGGGCATCAATCAGTGCCGCTACTTCCTCTGCCGGGCGCCCAGAAAGTACTGCGGCGAGAAGGCTGTTTGCGTGGCCGAACAGCGCCCGGTGCTGATCGTCAATCACTTTATTGCCGCACTCGTAGGCATGGTGCCAAACAAGCTGCACGAAATGTGTCGAGAGACTCTCGCCAGCCGCAACTGGATGCGATGTCTCCGGCGCAACCTGCACCTGGTTACGGCCACTGGCCTTCGCCCGATAAAGCGCAGCATCTGCTCTCTGAAACCACTGCTCCCAAGTTTCCTGCACCAGGCATTCTGCAACACCGATGCTCACCGAAATATTCCCCACCACTGGAAAATCCGTCTTGGAGATCTTTTCGCGCAGCCGCTCGGCCAGTGTGGCTTCAGTGGACAGCGTCGTGTTCGGGCAGAGGACAACAAACTCTTCTCCTCCCCAACGTGTTAGCGAATCGGTGACGCGAAGGGTCGATCGAACCACTGCTGACATGGCAGCCAGAACCTGGTCACCCACTGAATGCCCGCAGGAATCATTAATCTTCTTGAAGTAATCGATATCAATGATCAGCAAGCTCAACGGGTGGTTGTAACGCCTCAGCCGATCCATTTCGCCAATAACAGCCTCTTCTAGACGGCGCCGGTTCCAGGCGCCAGTCAGTTTGTCTGTACTGGCGATACGATCTAGTTCGAGTAGTTGCAGGTCTTTTGCAAGGATGATAGCAATCAGCCTACCGACCAGTATGTACAGCAAAGCCTGAAGTATGAGTTGGACACCCCAAAGCACATAGCCGGCCCGGCTAATGACCGAAAACTCCTCACTCAAATCAAAAGTCAGGCTGACCGCTCCGAGCACAGTGCCTTCCTGCACTGTGTGACACGTCAAGCAATCGGTGCCGCGGAAATCCCTTTTCGCAATAAACGGAACAACAACACGGAAAGCACGTCTACCGGCTTGTTGCAACAAGCCACTCTGCAAGTGGCCGCTCTTCAAAACCAGTTGGTCCATATCATCCATTGGCTGCTCCGATGGGAGTCCTGGGCCGAACTCATCCTGAATGGGTTTGTTACGCATGACGCGCAATTCCGTCAAGCCATCCGATGCCCCCATCTTCTGTATGTACAAGGTTCGCTGGTCTGGGTCACTGATGGCACGGTTGAGCATCAGCATGTTCAGTCCATTCAGTACTCCATCAGCCGAGATCAAAGCTTCCTTTCTTTCTCCATCCAATATCATTTCCGTGTATTTGTCCAACGCAGCAAAATGAATCAGCAGCAACACCCCAAGCAATATGAGCTGAATGGGAAGTTGCAGTTTATTGGTCAGGGAAAGCTTGCTCCACCATGTTCTCATAGGCATCTATCCTCACATCGAATCGCTGGTAGCGGGCACCATCAATCCCTAAGCTGCAGTGAGGCATTTGAATCCGCAAGGATCAGCCTCGCAAATTGGGTTCTTGGCATCGGTTTGGCAATGTTTGGACAAATCCCCAGGCCAGGATATTTGCCGCTATCGGCCAACAGACCCCGAATCCTTTTGTAGATATGCCGGGAATCTTCCATGACCAGAACTTTCACATTACCAACTCTTTATTTATGGGTATTTTAAGGGCGGCGGGCAAGAAAAAAGTCAGCCGATCCTCAAAATCGCTTTGTAGCTGCTGATGGTCCTGCCGGCGGGTTATTGCTGGTTTAAGGCAGCAGAAAGGTTGGTTGATAAAATATGCACCAATGCCGCTGTTCGCAGTTGCCACTCCCAGAGCCTGTTCTTGATAGTCGGTCGCCAGCAGAAAATGCAGAACTCTCTACTTGAGGACCTCTTAAGCCAATTTTAAGGTAAGGTGTTGATACTGCACTCGTCGTTGTGCTCTGGCATGCTTGCACGCACCTTGAATCTCCAAGCGGTGATCCAAGCTCCATGGAAAATGGCAGCAGTATTAAATTTCTCAATCATTTTTGGAAGTGCCAACCCGTGAGCAATCAACCGAAAATACTGCTCGTCGATGACGATCATTTTGCGGCCGCTGTGGCGACCGAGATCCTTTCCTCTGACTACGAGGTTCAGCACATTGATAATGGTCAGGCTGCCTTGAATCTCATGTCAGATGCCCTCCCTGATCTCGTGCTTCTTGATGTGGACATGCCGGGAATGACCGGCTATGAAGTCTGCCGGAGACTGCGTGATGCTCCAGAAATAGGTGATTTACCCGTGATCTTCCTATCTGGCATGGTTAGCGAAGAGGAACGTCTGGCCGGGTACGAAGCAGGCGGGGATGATTACCTGACAAAACCGGCATCTGCCGAGGAATTGCGCTCCAAGATCAAGCTTGCGCTGGGCAATTACGCCGAGCGCCGCCGTCTCAAGAAAGATCTCTCCAGCGCTTTTTCTACGGCTATGACGGCGATGTCTACCGCCGCTGAAATTGGCACGGTACTCCAGTTTTTGAAGACAAGCTTTAGCTGCCCAGATTACGCAACCCTGTCGCGCGAAGTGCTGAATACTCTGGGCTCTTATGGACTGGAAGCCTGTGTCCAGGTTCGAGGCCAGCAGACTACAGTGTCCTTAGGAGCCAATGGGCCCTGTTCGCCGTTGGAAGAATCTGTGCTTACCACGATGTCCACGCACGGCCGTATGTTTGAGTTCAGTTCCCGCACATCCTGCAGCTTCAACCACATTACCATCATTGTGAAGGGCGATACTCGCGGCGATCCCGAACGTCACGGTCGCATGAAGGACAATCTGGCACTGCTCGCCGAAGGTGCTGATGCACGCATCGCCGCTTTAGACAGTGCCGCGGCCTTGACCAAGCAGCACGAGCTCCTGAAACAATTGACTGCAAGTACACGCAAGGCGCTGCAAGGTATCGATCAGCGTTATCGTCGCCAGGAAGCCATGAACAGCCAGATATTCCAGGATTTGCAAAGAAACTTCGAGCGCTCCATGTTGACCATCGGCATCACGGTTTCGCAGGAAGAGGAACTGGCTGAAATGCTTCAGAGAGCAGCGGATAATGCACGAGCGCTTTTCGAAGATGGACTCGAAATCGGCGCGCACATGGAAACGATACTCAAGCAACTTGACACTGCCGGCAATTGAACGCTCAAGGAATCGACCTACGCCGGTAGATTAAGCACAGCGACAGTACCATTTCTCATGAACTTGAAATTCCTTTCTTGGGGTTCGCTCAAGACAAGAGTGACTCTCTTCACGCTGGTCATCTTTCTGATCGGCATCTGGTCACTATCGTTCTATGCCAGCCATGTGTTGCATGAGGACTTGGAGCGTGTACTGGGCGAACAGCAGTTCTCGACGGTCTCATTCATGGCTGCTGAGATCAATGATGAATTGAATGACCGGATCGAAGGGCTGGGAAAAGTTGCCGAGGGGGTTACCCGGGTTATTCACGACAATGCGTTGACCGTGCAGAATTTGCAAGCGCAGCGGCCATTGTTTCAGTCGCTGTTCAACGGTGGCGTCGTGGCCTGTCGGATCGATGGCAGCGTAATTGCCCAGATTCCCCATTCGGTTGGACGGATCGGCTTCAATTATCTGGATCGCGATGCGGTAGCTGCCGCGCTTAAGGAGGGGAAATCAATGATCGGCCAGCCGTTCATTGATCCTGAGTCACAGGCGCCGGTAATCATCATGGCAGTACCGATCCGCGATCCTCAGGGTAATGTGAGCGGTGCTCTGATCGGTGTGACCGAACTGGGCAAGCCCAACTTTCTGGATAAGGTTACAGAAAACCGTTACGGGAAGACGGGGGGCTATCTGCTGATTGCGCCCCAGTATAGGTTGATCATTACAGCTTCTGACAAGAGGCGCATCATGGAAGCCCTCCCGGCTCCCGGTGTCAATCCGTTACTTGACCGGTTCATGCAAGGATACGAGGGAACCGAAATGATGGTTAACCGCTTTGGCATGGAAGAACTAGCTTCTGCCAAAGCCATTCCTCTGGCGAGGTGGTATACCCTGGCCGTACTACCCACAGAGGAAGCTTATGCCCCTATCTATGATTTGCACCTGCGCATGTTGGCAGCGACTATCTTCCTTACCGTGCTGGCAGGCATCCTGACCTGGTGGATGTTGAGACGTCAACTCTCACCTATGCTTGCCGCCGTGAAGACGCTGGCTGCTCTGTCGGATAGAAATCAGCCGCCACAACCCTTGCCCATCACCACGCGGGACGAAATTGGCCATTTGATTGGCGGGTTCAATCGCTTGCTGGAAGTTCTAGCGCAACGTGAAGACGCACTCAGGGAGAGTGAATTCCGCTGGAAATTTGCCATTGAAGGTTCCGGTCACGGAGTCTGGGACTGGGACCTTCAAACCGATAAAGCCAACTATTCCGAACGCTGGAAGGAGATGCTGGGCTATGCCGGATCCGACATCCTGTCATCCAACCAGGAATGGGTGAGTCGTATTCATCCCGAAGATCAGAACCATGTCGCCGAAGCAATGCAAGACTATCTGGATGGTAAGTCGCCAACTTACGTCGTTGAGCACCGTTTGAGATGCAAGGATGGGAGCTATAAGTGGATCCTGGGGCGTGGCATGGTTGTCAGTCGCAACGAAGACGGCAAACCCCTGCGCATGATCGGCACGCATACAGACATCACCCAGCGCAAGCAGGCTCAGAAGTTTGAACAATTTCGTGGCCACATTCTGGAACTTCTGGCGGGAGACGAGCTGTTCGACAGCATCCTTGAAGCTATTGTGAGCGGCGTGGAGCAACTCAATCCCGAGATGCTTTGCAGTATCTTGCTGCTGGATAGCGAAGGCCGGTATCTTTGCGGCAGTGTGGCACCCAGCCCGCCTGATTTTTGTAATGCGGCAATCGACGGCAATGAAATTGACAAGGGTGACGAATCTTGCGGAACTGCTGCACCAGCAGGGGAACGCGTCATTGTTGAAGACATCTCGACGCATCCCGATTGGGCGCCTTACAGAGAACTCGCGGCTAGTGCCGGATTAGGCCTGTGCTGGTCGGCGCCTATCCGTTCCTCGGTGGGGCAATTGCTGGGCGCGTTTGCCATCTATCATCAAGAAGCGCACACCCCTTCGGAGTTCGACCTTGATCTCATCGAACAATCCGCCCGCCTGGCCAGCATCGCTATTGAGAGCAACGTCGCCAAGCTGGAACTGAACCGCCACCGCGAGCATCTGGAAGAGCTGGTTCAACAGCAGACCGCGGGCTTGCAGCGCAACGTTGCGATGACCAAGCTCGCTCTGACCGAACTCGAACAGCAAAAATTCGTACTGGACCAGCACGCGATCGTGAGCATGACCGACACCGCCGGGCGCATCACTTATGGCAACGACAAGTTCAGCGAGATCAGCGGCTACTCCCGAGGAGAATTCATGGGGAGGGATCACCGGCTGATTAATTCCGGGCACCACCCCAAGGAATTTTTCAAGGCCATGTACGAAACTATCAACCGGGGAGAAGTATGGCATGCCGAGGTGTGCAGCCGTGCCAAGGGCGGCCACCTGTTTTGGACAGACACCACGATTGCCGCATTTATGGGCGAGGATGGAAAGCCGCGCGAGTACATCGCCGTGCGCACCGATATCACCGAACGCAAGCGCATCGAGGAAGCCGCACAAGCGGCAAATACGGCCAAGTCGGAGTTTCTCGCCAACATGAGCCACGAAATCCGCACGCCGATGAACGGGGTTGTGGGCATGGTGGATATCTTGCAGCAGACCGAGCTCACTGCAGCGCAGCAGCGCATGGTCGACACCATACATGATTCATCACTGGCCTTGTTGCGCATCCTGAACGACATTCTCGATTTCTCCAAGATAGAGGCCGGCAAGCTGACAATCGAAAGCATACCCACTCATCTGCGCGAAGTGGCCGAAGGTGTGGCACAGCTCATGGCCACGATTTCGGCGGCCAAGTCGATCGAGCTTTCCGTATTCGTGGCTCCCGATCTCCCGCACTGGGTTCTTTTGGATCCGAGCCGTCTGCGCCAGGTGCTTCTCAATTTGCTTGGCAACGCGGTTAAATTTACTACCAGCCAGGAAGGTCGCTCCGGTCGTGTCATGTTGAGCGTCGAGCCGTGCACCTTGCCCGAAGGTTGCCCCGGCATACAACTGCGCATCATCGATAACGGCATTGGCATGAGTCCGGAGGCCCTGGCCAAACTCTTCCAGCCTTTTACCCAGGCTGATGAGAGCACTGCGCGGAAATATGGCGGTACCGGCCTGGGCTTGAGCATCAGCCAGCGGCTGCTGGACATGATGGGTGGACGGATAACGGTACGCAGCACCCTTGGGGAAGGATCGGAATTCGCTGTCGAATTGCCTCTGCAGGAAGCTGCGCCGGGCCGCGTGCTGGCAGCCGAACCCAGCCTGACCGGGGTGCAGGTACTGGTGGTGACACGCGATGCGTCGGTTGCTCGGATAGTGCCAGCCTACTGTATTGCAGCCGGCGCGGAAGTCACCGTGGTGGCCGATCTGGCCAGCGCTCGTCGGTACTTAACCTCAGAGCAGCATGCGGTAGCTCCCACAGTGGTCGTACTGGACGACGCGATCACAGCCCCCACAAACGAACTCGACTTGCCGCAGACTGTCCGCGTTGTTCGGCTGATAGGACGATGCAGTGCCGGGAACTTCAACGAGTTAAGTGTTTCCGCGCGCCCGATGCTCTACCTTGACCTGATTCGCGGAGTGGCGCTTGCGAGCGGGCGATTGCTGTTGCCCGGCAATCCCGACCAAACCGAACGCCGTCGCACGCGAGTAAGGACCCCAGCCCCGAGTGTCGAAGAAGCGGCGCGCACAGGCCGCCTGATCCTGTTGGCCGAGGACAACGCAACCAATCGCGAGGTGATGCGCGAGCAATTACGCATTTTGGGTTACGCAGCGGAGATGGCGGAAGATGGCGTGGCAGCGCTCGCCATGTGGCGCACTGGCCGCTATGCGCTGCTGCTAACCGATTGCCACATGCCGAATATGGATGGTTTCGAGCTGACTGCGGCGATCCGTCAAAGTGAAGCGAAGGGCACACATCTGCCGATCATTGCCGTTACAGCCAACGCCATGCAGGGGGAGTCAGAACGGTGTGGAGAGCGTGGCATGGACGACTATCTGTCGAAGCCGCTGCGCTTGGATGAACTGGGGCCAATGTTGGCAAGGTGGTTGCCACTTCCTGTAGATATGGCCGAAGAGTTTGCGGGCGCGGATCAGAAAATCAAGGCGGAGAGGTTTGCTGAAAGTCAAATTGAAGAAGTCATTGCATCGCGAACCGACACGACTGGCCATCCGCCCGTTCAGTCTGTCCTCTGGGATGCAATGGCACTGACCCGCAATTTGGGCAATAACGCCGCCATGCATAGTCGTTTGCTGGAGAGATTCTTGTCCGATGCGCAACAGCTAATTGATGTCATCGGTGTTGCTTCGGCAGCCGGCGAGACCCGCATGGTTGCCAGCGAGGCGCACAAGCTTAAATCATCTGCCAACACTGTCGGAGCTGTGCAATTGGGGGAAATCTGTCAGAAGATGGAAAATGCCGGGCGTGCCGACGATGAGCGGACTTGCAGCGCATACGCCGGCTCCTTGCATTTGGCATTTTCTGCCGTAGCAAAGAGGATTCGCGAAAGCCTTGCGTAACTTGGCAGCAAGATTCCGCTACTCGACAAACAGATTGAATTCCATGTTGTTTCGATAATCGGACAAAACCCGGGGGACCAACAAGTCAGCGTTGTTTGCTCGCAGCCCATTGCCGCAAGGCGGCAAGCGTATTGGCCACGTGCTGGTCGGGGTTCATGTCGGTATAGGTGTAAATGATTTTGCCGTCCGGTGCGATCACGTAGGAGGTGCGGTTGGCATAGGGCGTCATGAATCCCAGGGCTGCGTCATAAGATTTCATGATGTTCTTTCCGACATCCGCGGCGACGGCGAACTTTCCGCGGCATTCGCTGACTGAGAACTTGTTGAGGGTCTCGATGGCGTCGTTCGAAACGCCGATAACCGTGGCGCCCAAATTGTTGTACTGGTCGATCGCTTCGGCAAAATTATGTGCTTCGACGGTGCAGCCGGGAGTGAATGCCGCAGGGTAGAAGTAAAGTACCACCGGTCCCTGCTTGAGCGCCGTAGACAACTGGAACTGAAATACCTTGCCACCGAGCGAAGCCTGCGCGCTGAAGTCGGGCGCTGGTTCGCCCACCTTCAACGCAGCCAGCACGGGCGTGGCCAACAGAAGCAGCAACAGCGTCAGCAGGCTTTTCATGGCGCGATTCCTTTCAGTCCGGCGGGGAATCAGGGTTTGATCTGTGCGCGAATCTCGCCGCCCTTGTTCTCGGCGCTATGCACATTGATGTACAACTGTCCTGCCTTGAAAGCCTGGTACTGAGCCTCGGTCATTTTCGTGCCGGGGGGAACGGACCAGCCGTTGTCGCCGTTCTTGACGAAGGGGATGACCACCGGGCCGTTGGCGCCGACGGCCCCTTGGTGGATATGCGCCATGGTTCCGGCAACGCCTGTCGTGGCGATGCCACCGCTGACGCTCATGTCGGCATCGACGGTGATGCTGCCGCTGCCGGATGCCGCAGTCTTGACCGGCGGCACTTCCTGGTCGCCGCTCAGAGTCACCTTGGTTTCTTCTCCAAAGGCTGCCGGTGCAAATACTGCAAGGGAAATCAATGTCAAAGCGACTGCGCTGATGTGCTTGAGGCTTAGGACGGTCTTGAATGTGTTCACGTGATGCCTCCTGATTGAATTGCTGGTGGAGTCCGCCATGACGATTGCCATGACATGATCCAGCATAATCAAAACCTACTAAATGTGTCAACTATTGCCGTGATTGCAGCCAAATGCCTCGCCTGGCCGGTCGCCTGTCCAGGCATATTTCCGGGGCGGCTCAAGGGGTTTTGCTTGCAGTGCAACATATTGAGTTCAGCCACATTTGACGGTATATTCCGCAATCCGCCCTTTGGGTTTTGAGAAGCCGGTGCGTTGTCCTTCTGGTGGGGCGCCCGGCTTTTTTACCGGCCGCATGTTTCGCATGCGGCCCAGTGTTGAGGAAAGTGCAGATGTCCTTCCCCGAGCGCCAGGGTCTCTACGACTCAGTCCATGAGCACGATGCTTGCGGTGTCGGTTTTGTGGCCCACATCAAGAACCAGAAAAGCCACTCGATCGTCGAGCAGGGCTTGCTGATTCTGCGGAACCTCACCCATCGCGGTGCGGTGGGTGCGGATGCCAAGGCCAGCGACGGCTCCGGCATCTTGATCCAAATTCCCGACAGTTACATGCGGGGCGAGATGGCGGCGCAGGGCATCCAGTTGCCGCCGGCCGGCGAATACGGCATCGGCATGGTGTTCCTGCCGCGCGAGTCGGCTTCGCGTATGGCTTGCCAGGAAGAGATCGAACGCGCCGTGCGCGCCGAGGGCCAGGTTCTGCTCGGCTGGCGCGACGTGCCCGTAGACAGTTCCGTGCTGGGCGATTCGATCAGGCGGGTCGAGCCGGTGATCCGTCAGATATTCGTGGCGCGCGGTCCCGAAGTCCTGGTCACCGATGCGCTGGAACGCAAGCTTTACATCATCCGCAAGCGTTCCGGCCATGCCATACAGCGTTTGCGCCTGAAGCACGGCAAGGAATTCTACGTGCCGTCCTTTTCCGCGCGCACCATCGTGTACAAAGGCCTGCTGCTGGCCGATCAGGTCAGCAATTATTTTCTCGACCTCAAGGACAGCCGCGTCGTCTCGGCGCTTGCGCTGGTGCATCAGCGGTTTTCGACCAATACCTTCCCGACCTGGGACCTCGCGCATCCGTTCCGTTTCATCGCCCACAATGGCGAGATCAATGCCCTGCGCGGCAATGTGAACTGGGTCAGGGCGCGCGAAAAGGGCATTTCATCCGCAGTACTGGGCGCCGATCTGGGCAAGATCTGGCCGCTCATCTACGACGGCCAGTCCGATTCGGCATCCTTCGACAACGCGCTCGAACTATTGGTGATGGGCGGCTACTCGCTGGCTCACGCAATGATGATGATGATTCCCGAGGCCTGGGAGAAACATGCGCTGATGGACGAAAACCGGCGCGCCTTTTACGAATACCACGCGGCGATGATGGAGCCCTGGGATGGCCCGGCGGCCGTGGCGTTTACCGACGGGAGGCAAATCGGTGCGACGCTCGACCGCAATGGCCTGCGCCCGGCGCGCTATCTGGTGACCGACGACGATCTGGTGATCATGGCCTCCGAAGCCGGCGTCCTGCCGGTGCCGGAAGCGAAGATCGTGAAGAAATGGCGCCTGCAACCGGGCAAGATGTTCCTCATCGACTTGGTCCAGGGACGTATCGTCGAGGACAAGGAACTCAAGGATGCCCTGGCCAATGCCAAGCCTTACAGCGAGTGGATCGACAAGATCCGCATCCGCCTCGACGCGATTGCCTGCGACACACCGGTGCCCGAAAACAGCGCGGTGTCCTTGCTGGACCGCCAGCAGGCCTTCGGCTACACCCAGGAGGACATCAAGTTCATCCTTGAACCCATGGCGCAAAGCGGCGAAGAGGCGCTCGGCTCGATGGGCAACGATGCGGCGTTGCCCGTGCTGTCGTCGAAGAACAAGCCCTTCTACAACTACTTCAAGCAACTTTTTGCGCAGGTGACCAATCCGCCGATCGATCCGATCCGCGAGGAGATTGTCACTTCGCTGATCTCCTTCATCGGCCCCAAGCCGAACCTGCTGGGCGTGTCCGACATCAATCCGCCGATCCGTCTGGAAGTCTCGCAGCCGGTGCTGTCCCACGGCGACATGGCCAAGATCCGCGACATCGAGCGCTACACCGGCGGCAAATTCCGTTCTTGTCAGATCAATATCTGCTATCCGGCCGACTGGGGCAGCGCCGGCATCGAGGCGCGCCTCGCTTCGCTCGTGGCGGAGGCCGAGGACGCGGTGCGTTCGGGACACAATGTGCTGATCTTCACCGACCGCAACGTCGATGCCGAGCACTTGGCAATTCCCACGCTGCTGGCGACTTCGGCGGTGCATCAGCATCTGGTGCAGCAGGGGCTGCGCACCAGCGCCGGCCTGGTGGTGGAAACCGGATCGGCGCGCGAGGTGCATCACTTCGCGTTGCTTGGCGGCTATGGCGCCGAGGCCGTGCATCCCTATCTGGCGCTCGACACGCTGGTTGACCTGGCGCATGGCGATGAGGAAAAAGCGCAGAAATACATCAAGAACTACACGAAGGCGATCGGCAAGGGACTGTGCAAGGTGATGTCGAAGATGGGCATTTCCACCTACATGTCTTACACCGGTGCGCAGATCTTCGAGGCGGTCGGCTTGCGGCGTGCCTTCGTCGACAAGTACTTTACCGGCACCGCCAGCGGGATCGAGGGCATCGGCCTGTTCGATGTCGCCGAAGAGGCTTTGCGCATGCATCGCCAGGCTTTCGGCAGCGACCCGGTGCTGGCGAACATGCTCGATGCCGGCGGCGAATACGCCTTCCGCATCCGCGGCGAAGAGCATATGTTTACGCCCGATGTGATCGCCAAGCTGCAGCATGCGACGCGTAGCGGCAAGTACGACACCTACAAGGAATACGCCCGGCTCGTCAATGACCAGACCAAGCGCCATTTGACCTTGCGCGGGCTGTTTGATGTCAGGCCGGCCGGACCGCCGCTTGCGCTCGATGAAGTCGAACCCGCCAGAGAAATCGTCAAGCGCTTCGCCACCGGCGCCATGTCGCTCGGCTCGATTTCCACCGAGGCGCACACGACCTTGGCTGTGGCGATGAACCGCATCGGCGGCAAATCCAACACCGGCGAGGGTGGCGAAGACGCCAATCGCTACGGCATCCTCAAGGGCGGTGAAAAGCTCTCCGAGATCATCGGCCACGGCCGCGTCGAACGTGACCTGGTGATGCAGCCTGGCGACTCGCTGCGTTCCAAGATCAAGCAGGTCGCTTCGGGCCGTTTCGGCGTCACGGCGGAATACCTGGCGAGCGCCGACCAGATTCAGATCAAGATGGCGCAAGGCGCCAAGCCCGGCGAGGGCGGCCAACTACCGGGCCACAAGGTTTCCGAATACATCGGTTATTTGCGCCATTCGGTGCCCGGGGTCGGCTTGATTTCGCCGCCGCCGCATCACGACATTTATTCCATCGAAGATCTTGCGCAGTTGATCCACGACCTCAAGAATGCCAATCGCAACGCTTCGATTTCGGTCAAGCTGGTCTCCGAGGTCGGCGTTGGCACAGTTGCCGCCGGCGTTTCCAAGGCCAAGGCCGATCACCTGGTGATCGCCGGGCACGATGGCGGCACGGGTGCTTCGCCCTTGTCTTCCCTCAAGCATGCCGGCACGCCATGGGAACTCGGGCTCGCTGAAACACAGCAGACGCTGGTGTTGAACCGCCTGCGCGGCCGGGTCCGGGTCCAGGTCGATGGCCAGATCAAGACCGGTCGCGATGTCGTGATCGGTGCACTGCTTGGCGCCGACGAGTTTGGCTTCGCCACGGCGCCTCTGGTGGTCGAGGGCTGCATCATGATGCGCAAGTGCCACCTGAATACCTGCCCGGTCGGCGTTGCCACGCAGGATCCGGCGTTGCGCAAAAAATTCACCGGTCAACCCGAGCATGTCGTGAATTACTTCTTCTTCGTCGCCGAAGAAGTCCGCGAACTCATGGCCGAGATGGGCGTGCGCAATTTCGACGACCTGATCGGGCGTGCCGATCTGCTCGACAAGCGCACAGCCATTAGCCACTGGAAAGCCAAGGGACTCGACTTCTCGCGGGTCTTCTACATGCCGGCGGTATCGGCCACGACGGTTCGCCGTCATTGCGAGGAACAGGATCACGGGTTGGGCGCCGCACTCGATCATGGCCTGCTGGCCAAGGCGCAACCGGCACTGGAACACGGCGAGAAAGTCAGCATCGCAATGGCGATCCGCAATCTCAATCGCACCTTCGGCACCATGCTTTCGCATGCGGTCGTCAGCCGCTATGGCCACGCCGGCCTGCCGGACGACACCATCCGCGTCACGCTGAACGGTTCGGCCGGGCAAAGCTTCGGCGCATTCCTCGCGCATGGCATCACCCTCGACCTGATCGGCGAGACCAACGACTATGTCGGCAAGGGACTTTCGGGCGGCCGCATCGTGGTGCGTCCGCATGCCGATTTCCGCGGCCGTCCCGCTGAAAACATCATCGTCGGCAATACCGTGCTCTACGGGGCCATCGAAGGCGAGGCCTTCATCAGCGGCGTCGCCGGGGAGCGCTTCTGCGTGCGCAATTCCGGCGCGACGACGGTGGTGGAAGGGACTGGCGACCATGGCTGCGAGTACATGACCGGCGGCACGGTCGTGGTGCTTGGCCAGACCGGACGCAATTTCGCAGCGGGCATGAGCGGCGGCGTGGCCTACGTGCTGGATGCCGACGGCAGCTTCGCGCAGCGCTGCAATCAGTCCATGGTGGCGCTGGAAAAAGTATTCCCCGCCGAACAGCAGCCGGCGAGCGAGCCGCTGCACATGGGCATGGCCGACGAAACCCAGTTGCGCTGCTTGATCGAGCGCCACTCAGGCTTGACTGGCAGCAACATCGCGCGCCTGATCCTGACGAACTGGTCGACGTATCGCGAGAAATTCGTCAAGGTCATGCCGCATGAATACAAGCGGGCGCTCCAGGAGATCGCTGCGGCAAGCAAGCAAGTAAGGGAGGCCGCCTGATGGGCAAACCAACGGGCTTCATGGAGTATCAGCGGCTATCCGAGGGGTATTTGGCCGTCGCCGAGCGCCTCAAAAATTACCGGGAATTCGTCCTGCACCTGAGCGATGCCGAGGCCAAGATCCAGGGTGCGCGCTGCATGGATTGCGGCATCCCGTTCTGCAGCAACGGCTGCCCCATCAACAACATCATTCCCGACTGGAATGACCTGGTCTATCGCCAGGAATGGCGCGGCGCGCTGGAAGTGCTGCACTCGACCAACAACTTTCCCGAGTTCACCGGTCGTATCTGCCCGGCGCCCTGCGAAGCGGCGTGCACGCTCAACATCAGCAACGATGCCGTCGGCATCAAGTCGATCGAGCACGCGATCATCGACAAGGCCTGGGAGCAGGGTTGGGTGCAGCCGCAGGCGTCGTCGCGCAAGACCGGCAAGAAAGTGGCAGTGATCGGTTCCGGCCCGGCCGGCCTGGCTGCCGCCCAGCAACTGGCACGCGTCGGCCACAGTGTCAGCGTGTTCGAGAAGAACGACCGTATCGGCGGCCTGTTGCGCTACGGCATCCCCGATTTCAAGCTGGAGAAGCGCCACATCGATCGCCGCATGGCGCAGATGGAAGCGGAAGGCGTCGAGTTCCGGGTCAACCAGCACGTCGGCAAGGATGTGGCTGCCGACATGCTGCTCAAGGAGTTCGATGCCGTGCTGCTCGCCGGCGGCGCCGAAAACCCGCGCGATCTGCCGGTTCCCGGCCGCAGCCTGGGCGGCGTGCATTTCGCCATGGAGTTCCTGCCGCAGCAGAACAAGGCCAACGCCGGAGATATCCTGCCGAATTCGATCCAGGCCGGCGGCAAGCATGTCGTCGTCATCGGCGGCGGCGACACCGGCTCGGATTGCGTCGGCACCTCGCGCCGCCAGGGCGCAGCCAGCATCACCCAGTTCGAATTGCTGCCGCGTCCGCCCGAGCAGGAAAACCGTCCCCTGACCTGGCCTTACTGGCCGCTCAAGATGCGTACTTCGTCGTCGCATGAGGAAGGCTGTACGCGCGACTGGGCGGTGGCGACCAAGGAATTCATTGGCGGCAAGGACAAGGACAGCGACAAACTGAAGGCGGTGAAGCTGGTGCGGCTCGATTGGCAGGGCGGAAAAATGCAGGAAATAGCCGGCAGCGAGTTCGAGGTCAAGGCCGATCTGGTTTTTCTCGCCATGGGCTTTCTCGGCCCCAATGCCGGTGTGCTGGAAGCTTTCGGCGTGGCGCGCGATGCCCGCGGCAATGCCCAGGCGGATACCGAAGCGGAAGGCGCCAGGGCTTACGCCACCAATGTGCCCAAGGTGTTTGCGGCCGGCGACATGCGTCGTGGCCAATCACTGGTGGTCTGGGCGATTCGCGAAGGTCGCCAGTGCGCACGCGCGGTGGATGAATTCCTGATGGGCAGTTCGACGCTGCCGCGCTAATGAATGTTGTCATCCTGGCCGCAGGACAGGGCAAGCGGATGTTTTCCGCCCTGCCCAAGGTACTGCAGCCGCTGGCCGGCAAGCCTTTGCTTGCGCATGTCCTGGCGACTGCGCGCGCGCTTGAACCGGGATTGATCTGCGTGGTGTATGGCCACGGCGGCGAGCAGGTGCGCGAAGCCCTGGCGGCGCCCGATCTGCACTGGGTCAAGCAGGAGCCGCAGCTCGGCACCGGCCATGCATTGCTGCAGGCTTTGCCCTTGCTTGATCCGACCGTGCCGACCCTGGTGCTTTACGGCGATGTGCCCCTGATCCGTGCCGCGACCCTGAGGCGTCTGCTCGAGCAGGCCGGCAAAGGTGCTTTGGCGCTGCTCACGGCGCAACTCGACAATCCGCATGGCTATGGCCGCATCGTGCGCAATGCCGGCGCCATCGTGCGCATCGTCGAAGAGAAAGATACCACTGCCACGGAGCGCAGCATCGGCGAAATCAATACCGGCATCCTGGTTGCTCCGACTGACCGCTTGGCGCGCTGGTTGCCCGGGCTCGGCACCAACAATGCGCAAGGCGAGTACTACCTTACCGACATCGTCGCGTTGGCAGTAGCCGACGGCGTGCCTGTGAATTCAGCGCAACCCGATGCGAACTGGGAAGCCGACGGCGTCAACAGCCAGACGCAACTTGCGGTGCTGGAGCGCGTCCACCAGCGCAATCTGGCGAACGAATTGCTCAATGCCGGCGTGCGCCTGGCCGATGCGGCGCGCATCGACGTGCGCGGCGAATTGCACTGCGGTCGCGATGTGTTCATCGATGTCGGCTGTGTCTTTGAAGGCCGTATCGAACTGGACGACGGTGTCGAGATCGGCCCCAACTGCGTCTTGCGCAATGTTGTGGTCGGCGCCGGCAGCCGCATCGCCGCCTTCAGCCACATCGATTCTGCCGTCATCGGCGCGGCCTGCAGCATCGGCCCTTATGCCCGCATCAGGCCCGGAACACAGCTTGGCGACAGCGTGCATATCGGCAATTTTGTCGAGATCAAGAACAGCACTATTGCGGCAGAATCCAAGGCCAACCATCTCGCCTACATTGGCGACAGCAGCGTGGGGCAGCGGGTGAATATCGGCGCCGGCACCATCACCTGCAATTACGATGGCGCCAACAAGCACCGCACCGTTATTGAGGATGACGTTTTCATCGGCTCCGATACCCAACTGGTCGCGCCGGTCACGGTCGGACGCGGTGCAACCCTGGGTGCGGGCACTACCTTGACCAAGAACGCGCCGCCCGATGCGCTCACCGTTTCGCGCGCCAGGCAGATCAGCATTGCCACCTGGAAGCGCCCGGAAAAAAAGAGAGGTTGATGTGTGTGGCATCGTCGCAGCGGTTGCCGACCGCAACATCGTTCCGGTCCTGATCGAGGGCTTGCGCAAGCTCGAATACCGCGGTTATGACTCGGCCGGCCTGGCCCTGCTCACCCCCGAACTGAAGCGTCTGCGCAGCATCGGCCGGGTCAACGAACTGGCCACGCAGGCGGAAGGCATGAACGCCGCTCAGGGGATTGCCCACACGCGCTGGGCGACCCATGGCGTGCCCAGCGAGCGCAACGCGCATCCGCATGTTTCCGGCGGGCTGGCACTGGTGCATAACGGCATCATCGAGAACTATGCCGAGATCCGGCAGCGCCTGGTCGCCAAGGGCTACGCCTTCGTTTCGGATACTGATACTGAAACCATAGCCCACCTGGTGGAAGACACGCTCAAGACGACTCCCGACCTGTTCGCCGCCGTGCGCATCGCGACGGGCCAGCTGCAAGGTGCTTATGCCATTGCCGTATTGCGTGAAGGACACGGGCAGATCGTCCTGGCGCGCCATGGCGCGCCGCTGCTGCTGGGAATCGGTGCCGAAGGCCATTACGCGGCTTCCGATGCCTCGGCGCTGCTGCAGGTGACGCGCACCATGATCTATCTGGAAGACGGCGACATTGCCGAGATCAGCCGGGGCGGTATCCGCATCGTCACGCCCGACGGAACGCCGGCAAGCCGTCCCAGCCATGAGAGCAGCCTGTCCACCGATGCCGTAGAACTCGGTCCCTATCGGCATTTCATGCAGAAGGAAATCTTCGAGCAACCCGCTGCCCTGGCCAATACCCTGGAAATGCTCGGCGGTGCCGATTCGTCTCAGACCATTTCGCCGCACCTGTTTGGCGCCGCCGCCCCCGAACTGCTAGGTCGTGTCGACTCGGTGCTGATCCTCGCCTGCGGCACGAGCTATCACTCGGGCCTGGTCGCCCGCTACTGGATCGAACAGCTGGCGGGCATATCCTGCAATGTCGAAATTGCCAGCGAGTACCGCTATCGCGTTTCGGTACCCAACCCCGATCAACTGGTGGTGGCGATTTCCCAGTCGGGCGAGACTGCCGATACGCTGGCTGCCATCAAGCATGCCAAGAGCATGGGAATGGGAACTACCCTGGCCATCTGCAACGTGGCCGAATCCGCCCTGGTGCGGGAATGTGCGCTGAGATTCCTGACGCGCGCCGGTCCCGAGATCGGCGTGGCATCGACCAAGGCTTTCACCACTCAGCTTGTGGCGTTGTTTCTGCTTGCGGCCACACTGGCCAAGCAGATGGATCGGTTGACAGCGGCTGACGAAGCGCGTGAGCTCGCCGCGCTGCGCCACTTGCCTGTTGCGGTGCAAAAGGTGCTGGAGCTGGAGCCGCACATCGAAAGCTGGGCGCAACGCTTTGCCATGAAGCAGCATGCGCTGTTCCTTGGTCGTGGCCATCATTTTCCGATTGCGCTCGAAGGCGCGCTCAAACTCAAGGAAATCTCCTATATCCATGCCGAGGGCTATCCAGCCGGCGAACTCAAGCACGGGCCGCTGGCGCTGGTGGACAAGGATATGCCGGTGATCCTGGTTGCCCCCAACGACAGCCTGCTGGAGAAGCTCAAGTCCAACATGCAGGAAGTCAAGGCGCGCGGCGGTGAATTGTATGTTTTTGCCGATGCCGACAGCGCCGTGGAGGAGAGCACCGGAGTGCAGATTTTGCGACTGCCCGAACATTACGGCCTGCTCTCGCCGGTCCTGCATGTCGTCGCTTTGCAACTGATGGCTTACCACGCTGCCCTGGTGAAAGGCACCGACGTCGACAAGCCGCGCAACCTGGCCAAATCGGTTACGGTCGAATAGCCAGCAACACAAGATCAGCACCAATGTTGAGAAATAATAAAGTTCTTTCCTGAACAATAAAGTTCTTTCCTAAGTAATAAAGTTCTTTCCTGGCTTCGTTTGCCTAAGTCCCAACGTACGACCGCTATAGGGGAAGTAGGGCGTCAGGGTCAGGGTAGCTTTAGCCGGCCTCTTCGATACTGATTCCGAATCGGTCTGGTATATCTGGCGTTAAAGAGGTAGCCGTGCCATTCCTGGTTGTTGTCGCACGTGAATTTTGCAATATATAGTCGATTTGACAAGTCGAGTCCGATTTGTGACCGGACTCCATTATCGGGGTCTACAGCCCAGAGGAAGTTTTGGCCAGGCGATTGCCAGTTCTTCCGGCTGGCTTCCCCAAATAACTGAACTTCAATCCATTCCGAAACTGTCCAGATGCTAGCATCCTGACTTGGCTTCGATGCACGATGCTTTCGGTGAACTTTGTAGGCTTGGAAATTCATGGGCGGAATCAAGGAGAGATCACTAGCGCTGCCAAAATGTCGCCATCTCATCCATTGGGCTGAAAAGGAGTACATGAGTGAGGCGGCTCATGGGCTTAATTTGAAACCTACCGGCCTGCTCATCTATTGGCGCTGGTCCCGTGGAATGATGGGTTGGGCATCAGCTCCATAAGCTAACGCAGTCGATCCAGTAACACCGCAGCTGAGCAAGCGGCAGTGTCGAATTCCTTAATGATCGCCTCTACTTCGGTCTGAGGCCATTTCATGTCGGGTAGTGGCTTGTTTACCTTGGTTTGATACGCAAGAATTTGAAACCCGTCAGAATCGGTGCATGGGTGGGCATGAATCAAGGCATTCCTCTTGGTGATCAATCGCTCGAACTCATCGCAACACGCTTGAAGTTCTGTCTTCGAGACCTTTGAAAATGAGACAGCAGGATTGTCGATCGTGTTTTGGAGTTCTTGCTTGACGTTACCAGACATCATGGGCTTGCCACGACTGTATCTATGCACGAAACCAGCCTGCAAGTAGTCGATGATGTAGATGATGGTCCATTCATAATACGCAAAAACGTATATCGCTTTCCCTGCGAGAGCCGCGTATGTGTCATCGACAGGAACTCTGGTGGAGGAATGAAGCGTCATAGAGATGCCCAACGTAGAAGTAGTGGGACTGCGCGGTTTTTCACGCAGGTCTGCTCGACTGCAAGGTTATGCTGCACGCGCTTTGAGTGCTGAAGACAAGAACTCTCCAAGTTCTCTCTCCAAAACAGACTGGTTAATAGACTGAATGCCAAAAGTGCCCTTCTTGATTCCATTCTTGTTCGGGCGCTGATCAAAATACGAGGCGTGCTCAACCTTCTGCTCGGCCACAATTCCCTTGATGACGTAAGCGCACTCAGCGCTCCTGTTGACACCAAACTTCGCCCCTACCTCTGGGATAAGCCTCACGGAATAAAAAGGATTGGCCTTTCCATCTTCACCGTCTTCAACGGAGGACGGAAACCATAGATCCTGACACTGGATCAGTGGAGTATCTGCCAAAGAAAGAAGTGGCCGAGAGCGGGTTCCCTTCATTCTCGCAATTCGATTACTGGATGGGATGCGACGGAGACAGACTGGAAATCAAGCGCGAACGGCTGCACCCACGTATTTACGACAAGGATCTCCGTGGACTACTTGGCACCTCGACAGCGGAAGTATGGGGCCCAGGGGCCAGATACCAGATCGATGCAACGATCGCCGACGTCTATCTGTTGTCCCGGATATCTCGCCGCAAGATCATCGGGCGGCCTGTGCTTTATGTGGTCATCGATGTATTCAGCCGAATGATCGTCGGCATCTACGTGGGACTCGAAGGACCCTCCTGGGTGGGCGCCATGATGGCTTTGGCTAACACTGCCGCAGACAAAGTGGCGTTCTGCAGAGCGTTCGGAAAGGACATTACACCTGAGATGTGGCCTTGCCACTTTCTGCCGGCGGTGTTCCTTGGTGACCGAGGTGAAATGGAAGGCCGCCAGATCGAAACGTTGGGCTACAACTTCAACGTTATCGTCGAAACTGCAGCCGCATTTCGGGGGGACTGGAAGGGTATCATCGAACAGCGATTCCGGCTGTTGCCTGCCAAGTTTAAACCTTATGTGCCCGGTTACATCCAGTCTGATTACAGGACTCGTGGGGGTACCGACTACCGCCTAGACGCCGTGCTCGACATCGAGCAATTTACCCGAATCATCATCGAGTGCGTACTGTATTACAACAACCATCACGAAATCTCTCGCTACGACAAAGACCGTGATCTTGCTGGGGATGAGATCCTGGCGGTCCCTTCGGATCTTTGGGAGTGGGGAATAGCCAATCGCAGCGGCCGCCTACGCCGTTATCCTGAAGAACTCGTGCGCTTCAGTCTCTTGCCTACTGCGGAGGCCACTGTGACGCCAAATGGCATCCGATTGTTTGGAGTGTATTACACCAGCGCACGGGCCGTTGAGGAACGGTGGTTTGATCGCGCGCGGCAAAAAGGTGTGTGGAAGGTTCCAGTTTCGTACGACCCGCGCGATCTGAATGAAATCTATCTACATGATTCGATGGCGGCAATGACCTTTCAAACATGCCACATGACTGAACGCAGCCGTGCCTACAAGGAAATGTCGATGTGGGAGATTGAGCAGCATCAAATGTTGACAAAGGAAGCTTCCGCCAATCACCAACCCAGCCAGCAACTGGCGGTAGCGAATCTATCCTCGGAAATTGAATGTGTCGTGGCCGACGCCGTAAAGAAGGCCGGCGAGCCACCAGCCGTGAGCGCGGCTAGTCGTACTAAGGATATTCGACAAAATCGTGCCGCTGAGAAAGAAACGAATCGCCAGGAAGAAGTTTTTCGTTTCAAGACGGAGCAAACCGAGTCGGGCCAAGAAGCCGATATCCTGAAATTTCAGAGGCCATCGGACGAGGACTACAGCGAACCCGGCATTACGGAAATCATTAAGAACCTCAACAAGGATGACAATCATGGATGACGCGCCCCAACTTCCCCGACCCGTGCTCGACGAGTATGCCAACAATCCGTTCATCGCGCGCCTAGCGCCACTCCAGACGCGCGCTGAAATACTAAAGTCGCTGGCATCAGTCCCTCTGTTTGCGGAGCACGAGCGTCTTTATCCCGTCCAACTGAGGAAGCACTGCATATTACGTTTGAGCCGTTATCTTGAGCCGTTGGAACGTCAACTGCAGCTTGCGGAACGATTTGATATGGTCCTGCGGCAAGGCTACATAGGGCGCAACCCGCTCACACACGACTACATCCGGCATCTGCAAAATGGGCATCAGCGAATCGAGGAGAAGTCGTTACATATTTCTGAACTGCTGCCTGTGGAAAACACAGCGTCCAGCTTTGCGATCGTAGGTTGCTCCGGGATGGGCAAGTCAAAATCCATCGAAAAGATCTTGCGCCAGTATCATCCGTTCATTGAGCACACCGATCCGTTTAGCCTGGCGCAAATAGTCTGGTTAAAGCTCGACTGTCCGCACGAGGGTTCGCCTAAGACGCTTTGCATCAATTTCTTTTCAACGGTCGACAAGCTTATTGGCACCAAGTACATGGACTGGTACGGGGGTGAGAGAAAGAACGTGGGCGATATGATGCTGCACATGGCTCAGGTTGCCAATTTGCACGCGCTTGGCGTCCTCGTCATAGATGAAATTCAGCACTTGAGCAAGAGCAAACTTGGACCTGAAGCGCTTCTCAATTTCCTGGTTACGCTGGTCAATACGATCAGCGTGCCCGTAATACTGATAGGAACGCCGAGCGCGATTCCGCTGCTACAGCAGAACTTTCGGCAGGCACGTCGCGCCAGCGGACTGGGATCGGTGGTCTGGGACCGGATGCCCAACGATGCGACCTGGAGGCATTTCGTAGATAAGATGTGGCAATACGTCCAGGCAACTATAGCGGCTGCACTTGGAGCGTCTGGCTCAGAAGTTCCACCAGTTCAGGCTAACAACCTAACGGCGTCAGAGGTTCCGAAAGGGGCAAGCGAGTCGGATCCGATCTTGGAAGCGCTCAACTCGCTGGGGGTTGCCGACGACGTTGGCCGCGTTCTATTGACCGAAGCGCGAGCTCAGCATCCCTCGGCCGATCCGCTCCTGGTAGTGGCGGCAATTGCCGAGAAACTGGCACGCAGTCCTGTCAGGTCGAAGAAACCGCGAGCACCAAAACAGTCGGAGGCTATTGTGCAACCGGAGAGTGATTTGCGCCGAATAGTGGAGGCCGGGCGGATAGCTGGCCGCAGTGCGTACGAATCTCTCCTCGGTGGAATAATCAAGCCGCCGCTCGCGGAAATTGCGGCTTGAGGACCGGCAATGCTGGCATATTTTCCTGCGCCGTACCGGGACGAATTGCTTTACAGCGTCCTGGCCAGATACTGTCGTCACGTTGGGTCGCCCGCGACCAAGCAGGCGCTTCTCGCGCTTTTTGGCAACGGCAGGGTTATCGCGTCCTTTGACCTGCCAGGGCATCTCGACGCACTCGCCGAACGCATCCCAGCAAAGTGTGGGCTGAGCGTTGATAGAATGATTGACGAGCTCACTTTGTATCCATACTTCTCCATCGTCTGGCTCGACTCAGTTCCGACGTTCTGCATAGTCCGTCCAAGTCGCGCACCTTAGAAGGCTGGACACGATACTACCGAAGTCGGATGCAAGAAGGCGGTTTTGTCCGCTCGGTTTGCCAAGTGGATCAACATAGATTGGCTGCGGAGTTCCGCGACTTCTATGGCAGGACGCTCGATTTGTTGCCAGGCGTCATGCACGAAGGGCAATTTACCGGTGGTTGGCTCGAGGCGATGGTGCGCAAGCACCGCAAGGCAAACCATCCACTCCATCACCTGCTCCTACAAGATTTCCTTGCGCAGCAAGAGACGCACAAGTCGCCGTTTGGTAATGGCCCCTGGGCTTGCCGGAATCCGCTCGCCAACCACAGCTCGTCGCTGATCATCAAGAAGGTCGAGGTTCATCGCAATCGCGGGAACAGCGTCGGTGTTTTTGCATGTACCTGCGGTTACACCTATACGCGCTGTTTCAGCCCATCCCAGCAGAAGCTAGGTCCACCGCGATTTCTTCGTTATGGGCCGCTGCTCGAATCGGAGCTGCGTCGATTAGTTGCCGGCGGGATCGGATTGCGGCAGACAGCACATCAGTTGAAGCTGGATCCAAAAACAGTCATGCGTCTTTCGCACGAGTTGAACGTTTCCGTACCCTGGACGTTGAAACCTTCAGGTTACGGGAGAAAGCGTCCAAAGGAAGAAACTCAATCGCGAAGTAAGCCCGAGAGAACAGACTCAGGCCCGAAATGTAGCAAGGTGAAAAGCGCACGCTACGACTGGCCGCTGATCGACCAGTCGATCGTCCGGGGTCTGATGACCATGGTTAAGGACATCAAGGCAATGAACCCGCCGGTGCGAGTGACCTTGGCGGAGTTGGAGCGGCGAAATGGCCGTCGCGGGTGGCTGTCGAAACGTAGGCACCGGCTGCCCCTCACATCGCGGCGCCTTGACAGGATGGTGGAGAGTGTCGAGCAATTCCAGCTTCGCCGGATTCATTGGGCAATTGCCGAGATTCAGTCTAGTGGCGGTCCGACCAAAGCTTGGAAAGTCATGCGCATGGCAGGCCTCCGCTCGGACAGTCTGAGGCGAATCGAGGCAGTCCTGTCCGATGCCCCATACAGGTGGCGAGCTGCTGCATGAAGGTTACGATTGCTCAGCTGAGAGACCGTGGGGAGAAACCTTTCGAACTTCACTGGATCGCGGGATTTACATGTAACGAGAGAGATTTTTGGTATGCGCGTCCGGTCTTCCGTCAGGTTGGGACTTCCTCTATGCGCTTCGAAATGTACGCGCAGCCGATTGGTATGCTTCCGGTCCTGGCGCCGGGCAGGGTATTTGGCGGCGATGAGATGTTTTCGTTGCATCCAGAATATGACGTGACTACGGTGACAATCTCAGACTTGTCGGCATATGAGGAAATCACCTCGGCCGATATTCCAGACGGACTCTATTCGTTTGGTGGCAGGGACTGCGGTGTCCAGCGACTTTTTCGATACCGCACTGATCATTGGGAAGTCCTGATTCCCACGATCGAACTGATCCGCTATCTCTTCTTACACAACCGCTCTCTCGCAAACGCGTTGATGAGACCTGGTGCGCTCAACCTGCTTTTCCGGCCCGAATTGCTGGGGTATCGCAATGAGATGGAGATTCATTTCACGTCGGCGATGCCGTTGCGATGTCTATCGCGGGAGTTCGTAAGGGAATTCGCATGGCTTGCGCTTGATCCAGATGCTCGCCGTTCGTGGGATAGCGTACAACTGCAGAGCCGAGGCCGGCCCTACGTAACCTTCAAGCCGCCAGTCTTGAAGAACTCTACGTGGACATTTCGCGGCGTTCAGCAAGGCAATAGGTGGCTCGTGCTGGAACTACTTCGACTTACCGGCAAATGTCCGCCATGCGAAAAGCTTCGCTATGGACATCCATCTCTAAAGAGGATTCTGCGCAACGCTGAGGAAGATCCAAACGAAGCTGGAGATTTGAGCGACGATGCGGACGATCAGTCAGGAACGCATATTACCGATGGTATCGAGGTGGACGACGGACAGGGAGGCGCCAAATCGAATCACGACTTGAAAGTTATCAACCTTCCTTCCAAGCAATCGGAATTTGCGCACGAAGTCGAAGTGTCGAAGATCGTAAAGGAAGTTAGCGGTGGGCTGCGTGCGAAGTCCAAGCGTAGGCGCATCGAGAACAGCCCTGAAAGAGCGCACGAAATTATTACATCGAGCGCGGGAGAGTTATCCAATATAGCCAAACTGCCGCCGATTGAGTTCAGGCTACTTATGCCAGCGAATTGGGATTCCCTGGGGGATCTGGCAGCGTTGTCGAATGCAGTACACCGGATGGCCAACCGTTTGCCTGCTATACAGTTTGCAATGTCCTTGTGCCGCCTCAAGGAAGGTCGGTCCTTTTCTACGGTTAATCGCAACCCTCGGCTGGCGTTGATGGTGGTTATTACTCAAGAGTTTCGTCCACCAATTGTGCTTCTCGACGTTCAGCGGGCGGGGGAGGTTGCGCTGTCTTTGATGGCGTTAAGATTCAAGCAAGTTCAGACTGCCGAGCTTATCGAACACTCGGCTAAGATGATGCTCGACGGTCTGGTTGAGGCGAGCGGTCACTGGAATCGTGAAACGGAAGCTATGCTGTCGGACAAGTGCTCGTGCGAGCGGTTCCCCAAAGCACTGTCGCCGAGGGACAAGGCGGACTCATGTGGATACGCTCCAAGATGGGCAGCCATATTAGCGCGAAGACTGAGACTGGATGCCAATCCTACGTCAGAATCACAGTAGTTTACATATTTGCCGAATGCGGCGCGACATTGCGTCTCCGTTCTTGGTATCTCCATATGGCCGATCCCGACTGCGCGATCTTTGAGAGCGGACATTCGACCCGATTGCAAAATTGAAGAAAGCGGCCAGTCGAAGTGATTTGAAATTCTTGCTTTAGGTATTACTTGCCAATGGCAAGTACCAGCAATATCCGGTCGGTGGCCGTGCCGCCTGGAACGGCTGCAACCTGGAGACAACCGGCCGCTCAGATTGTGGCAAGCAAGAAATGCGTTGCAAGCCGCGAGTTCTCCGTCGCCGTACCGGTGATGCTGGTGTTTTCGTTGTTCGTCTTCGTTTTCGTCAAGGCCAATCGATGGGAACAAGAGGAATCCCTGGTTGAGTTTCGCGCCCAATCCCGGCAAATGGCCAATCATATTCAGACTCGTTTTGAGGAGCAGGAATTCCTGCTTGAACAAATCGAGGGATTCCTTTCTCACGAACTCGGGAAGGCAGTTACCCATTGCGCTACGTGCCTTCTTGATCGTTGGCTGAATCAGTCCGAGACAAGCCCGTGTGTTGTGGCATAACGAATCAGATCGGCATTGTTGTCGACACCAAGTTTTTGCATCAAACGCATCTTGTGGGTGCTGATGGTCTTCGGGCTTAAACACAGCTGGCTAGCAATCTCATTCAGGGCGCCACCGGCAGCAATCATTTTAAGAATCTGGAGCTCTCGTTCGGACAAATCCTCGTGCGGTAATGAGTCTCTGTCGCGGGCATCGAAGACCATCGCATCGACCAAGGTAGGGTCGATGTATTTACCACCGGCGACGATCTTGCGAATCGCCTGCAACAGGATTTCCGGTTCGCTGTCTTTGGTTACGTAGCCTGATGCGCCGGCTTTCAGTGCGCGTGTGACGACCTGCACCTCGTTGTGCATAGACAGGATCAGCATCGGCAGATCTGGTTTTTCTTCATGCAGGCGCCGGATCAGTTCGACGCCGCTCAGGCCAGGCATCGTCATGTCGAGCAAGAGCAGATCGAACGTTGTTTGTCGTAACAATGTCAGCACTTCATGGCCTTGAGTTGCTTCGCCCACTACCTCGATATCGGGAGTGGTCGCGATAATCTGCTTCAAGCCGCCCCGTACCATCGCATGGTCATCGGCAATGACGATGCGGATCATGTGCTCTCACCTTGAGAGAAGGGTAGTTCGATCGCCAGTTTCGTTCCCATGTCGGAGCCGCTATCGATCTTGAGTGTGCCGCCGAGGGCCTGAATCCGCTCGCGCATGCCGAACAAACCGAACCCTGGCAGCTTGCTTACGGCGGACGGGTCGAAACCGCGGCCGTTATCCTCTACCCGCAGCAGCAATCGGTTGCCACACTGCAAGCTGATCGTGACTTCGCTGGCATGGGCGTAGCGGGCTACATTGGTCAGGGACTCCTGCACGACACGGAAAACGGTTGTTGCAGTCACGTCATCCAAGACGATCTCATCGCCGCACATATCGATGTTGCAGGATATATCCCAGCGCTGGCTGAAATCCTTGGCCAGCCATTCAATTGCTGGCACCAAGCCGAGATCGAGCGCGGCAGGACGCAGGTTGCTGGCGACTTGGCGTACCACATGGATGGTCTTTTCTACCAGAGTTCGCATACCCTCAAGTTTTTCCAGCAAGGTCGGATCCTGGCCGAAGCGCAGGCGTAGCAGGGAGATATCCATTTTCAGCGCAGTCAGCAATTGACCCAGTTCGTCATGTACTTCTCTTGCAATGTGCTTCCGTTCATCTTCCAGCAGCCCTTCCTGGTGTACCGACAGGCTCCGCAGTTGCCGCTGGGATTCAATCAAGGCCGCCTCGGCCTGTTTTCTTTCCGAGATGTCGCGAATGATGACCTGTTGAAGGCGCCGCCCATCCAGTTCGACGAAACGGGCGCTGACCTCGACCGGGAATGAGGCTCCGTCGCGGCGGCGCTGCACGGTCTCATAGACGCTACCCTCGCTGCTCCAGCTTTGCACGTCTTTCTCGAAGCTGTCACGCCACGCCGGGTCGCGCAGCATCGACCCGTGCATCCCCTGCAACTCCGCCAAGGAATAGCCATAGGCTTCGACTGCCCGATCATTGGCTTCGATGATGTGCCCCTGTTCGTCGCTTAACAAAATAATATCGTTGGCGTATTTGCTGACATTGTCCAGCCGCTGCTTGGTTGACTCGTGCATCAAGCGCGTCTGGTAGACCCTGGCCAGCAGTGCGTTGCGCTGGTTGCGCCACCAGATCGCCGTGGTGATACCCGCCATCGACACGAACAGCAAGGTGATGATCCCGACGACCCAGCCGGTGCGCCGGATCGGTGCGTAGATTTCCTCCTTGTCGATCTTGGAGACAATCAGCCAGGAGGTGCCGGGAATCAAACGCGCTGCACCAATCACCGCCGCGCCACGGTAATCTTCGCCATCCAGGATACCTTCCTTACCGCGCGCAGCCTGAGCGGCCAAGAGTTTTTCCTCAGTGACCGAAAAGCGCGCCGCCATGCCTGAAGTCTTCAAGTGCCGCAATTCGGTGAGATAAATGATGCTGTCCGCCTCGTGATGCGCCAGGAAAGTCTCGCCGCTTTGCGTCGGCATCGGCCAGGCCTGGATCGATGGAAACAGATCCTTGGTCGGATCAGCACGCAGCAGGATAACGCCGCTGGGCGGTGCCGAAGTGGCGCCTGGAGGGCGGATTGGTGCAAGTATGCCGAGCCGTACATGCTCGTGGCCGTCCTCGCGCAGGTAGTGAAGATCGGAATACTCGATGCTGCCGCCATGCAGTACTTGGCTGATCTGGTTCATGCCAAAGGAAGAGGGTGATAAGGCATCCGGACTGGTGCTCAGCACCAGCGTCGAGGTCTTGTCGAACAGCAGAATGTCCTCGAAACCATGGGCGTCCTGTATCGCCACCAGTCGCTGCAGCAGGCTCTTCCTACGTGCGTCGCTGGTCATGCCCTCCTTGAGCCAACGCTCGAACTCGGTACGGAAAGAATCATCGTTCATCAGCACATTGGCCTCTTGACGCCCCTCTTCGCGCCAAACCAGAAACTGTTTTACCTTGGCGTCGGTGATGCCGAAGAGA
>JACRAR010000073.1 GCA_016234745.1 Betaproteobacteria bacterium
CAGGTGCTCTTGGGGGCTTCGGCTTCGGCACTGTGGCTTTCGAAGGCTTCATATTTTGGAAGGGCGCTCATGATGTTCTCCTTGAAGGTTACGATTTAAAGTCTGCTTGACCTTCATTGAGCATCAGCCGTGCCAGGGGCCTTGAATTTTTAAATAGTTAAATAAAAACAATGGCATGTGCGGCATTGGCAACAAAAAATAGCACAAGAACCGAGGTGATCACGGCCCGGTAGTACATTTTCTTTATGCACCGAAGCATCAGTTCGCTGACAATAATCGTTTAACAACAGTGTGTTAGAGTGACGCGCGGGTGTGTGAATTTTTTATCGAAATGGCGTGGCGGATGAACTTGATGGTAGCGATTGTCACAGCCCTAACATGACAGCTTTTCTCGATCTTGATGCGTACCTGGACCGCATTCAGTGGGGTGGCGGAACTGCCCCAACCTTCGCCACGTTGGCAGGGCTGCTGAATGCGCATATGTCTCACATCCACTTTGAAAATCTGGACGTTCTGCTCAAGCGCCCGGTTCGTCTGGATCTCGATAGCCTCCAGGACAAGCTGATACGCAACCGTCGAGGCGGTTACTGCTTCGAGCATGGAACTTTGCTGGCCGCCGTCCTGGACCAACTTGGTTTTCGGGCAGTCTCCCATACTGCCCGCGTGGTTCTAATGACCCCACGCCTGGCATCGCCGCGCACGCACATGTTCCTGAAGGTGTCGCTGCCCGGGGGTGAATTCATCGTGGACCCCGGTCTCGGCGGCATGGCCCCACGTGTCCCGGTGCCGCTGAAAGAGGACGCTGCCGAACCCGTCGATTTCGCAACTCATTGGATGATTCGCGATGATCCCTACTGGGTGCTCAGAGTGAAGGCCGGCGACAAGATTGTCGATGCATGGGTATCGACACTTGATCCGGATAACCAGGTCGATTTCGAGATGGGAAACCATTTCGCCGCGACATTCCCTGCCTCGACCTTCGTCAACCGGATCATGCTGCGCGCCTTTACCCCGGAAGGACGCGTGACCTTGATGAACCGGGACCTTACCGTGTGGCGCGGAAACGAAGCCCGCACGACGCAACTCTCGGACCGTGGCGCACTGCGCGCAATGCTAGTCGAGCATTTCGGATTCGACCTTCCCGAGGTGGATCACCTGCGTGTCCCGACGATTCCTGAATGGGCGTGACCCTACCCACCTCAAGCAGTTATCCCTTGATGCATTCGGCCCAGATTCTGCGAACGAGTTCTCCGGCGCCAGGTATGTCCTGAATTTCTCCCACACCAAGCCCGGCATACATCGCCATGTCTTCGGGTTGTCCCGTCGTCACGGCAAAGGGAGGGAATATGCTGTAACGCTCAAAAGTCATGTCGCCGATTCTTCCGACGACGTCACCGACGCCGGGCCGCGCACTTTCAAACTTCGCACCATCGGCTTCCCATCGGTCAAGAGTGGGATTGCGCAATACCCGATGCAATGCGCCGGGCCAGCCGCCATCGAAACAGACGGTCAGCACCGTATCGCTTGCCTTGGCCTTGAGCAGACGGCGATGGTATTCGGGATGCGCCGGATATTCCTTGCTTGCGACGAAGCGGGTGCCGAACACGCCACCTGACAAGCCCATGGCCAGCACCTTTCTTAAATCCTTGCCCCCGCTCAGCCCACCCGCGGCAAGCACCGGTGTTTTGCCTGCGGCAGCCATTATTGAATCAATGTGCTCATGCCAGCTTGATTGCGCCTGGTTATGCCCCCCGGCCTCCTGCCCCTGGCAGCTGATGTAGTCGGCCCCGACATCGAAGGCTTTCCGGGCGCCGGGCAGATTGCTGATCTGGATGCCGAACTTGGCGCCTGCCTGGCGTATTCGAGCTACCTGCTCGGCGCTGGGGATGCCGAATGAAAACTGGATCACCGGCGCACCCGCATCCAGCGCCACCGGCAAGGTGCTGGCACCGAATGCCAGTACATAACCGACTGCAAACGGTTCGCGTGTTGCTGTCCGAACCCTGGTGACATAGTTGCGCACTTCCGTTTCCGGCGACCATGTCAGTCCCAATCCGCCCAATCCTCCTGCCTGCGCGACGGCGACCGCAAGTTCCGGGGTCGCACCGCCGATGACGGCTTGCACGATGGGGTAACGGATTCCCAGCTTGCTGACGAAGGCCTGTGCGTTTGCAGAAGGTGCGTAGGGCTTGGTCCTGGATGCAAGCCCGGCCTGGGCATTTTCGGACAGCAAGGAGACAGAAGCGAGCAAACCACCAGCCGTGAATGTGCGTCTTGATTTATCCATTGCGATTTCCAAAAGCCCTTCGCACAATCGCTGCGGGATGCTGCGGGTGCAGGTACGATTCCGCATTCTGCCCGAATTTGATCCTGGGGTACCGGAGCATCACACTATCATTCCGCCTCGCTTACCTGTGCGTGATAGAGTAGTTTCCCTGGGTACCTGATGCATTTTGACCTGCTGACTATGAGCGCAATCTTGCCTATCCGATATATCGATCCTGTTTTTCGTCCGCCCAGCGAAGCGTCGTCACTGATCCTGCCTGTTACGGACGGTTGTTCCTGGAACCAATGCACCTTTTGCGAGATGTATACGGCACCGCAGAAGAAGTTTCGCGCCAGGGACGAAACGGAAGTGCTGGAAAGCATCCGCCTGAGCGGCGAACGCTTTGGTCCCGGCATCAAGCGCGTGTTCCTGGCCGATGGCGATGCCATGGTATTGCCGACACGACGCTTGCTCGCCGCGCTTGAAGCAATCCGCGAACATCTGCCCGCCGTGCACCGGGTAGCGAGCTATTGCCTGCCGCGCGACCTGCGCAAAAAATCGGTCGCGGAGCTTCAGGAACTAGCGCAGGCAGGTCTGACCTTGGCCTACGTCGGCGCAGAATCCGGCGACGACGAGGTGCTGGACAGGGTCAGCAAGGGAGAAACCCATGCATCCACGCAGGAGGCGCTGGACAAGCTACACCAGGCCGGCATCAGGCGTTCCGTGATGATACTCAACGGCCTCGGTGGCAAGATGCTGTCGAGCCAGCATGCCGACAACTCGGCCCGGCTGGCGAATGAAACACAGCCCGAATATCTGTCCATCCTGGTGGTCAATTTCCCCAAGGGCGAACTGCGGTTTCGCAGCACGTTTCCCGAGTGGACGCCTCTTTCCGAGCGTGAATTGTTCCGAGAACTGCAGCGCTTCATGGAACAGCTCGAACTCGAACGTACCGTGTTTCGCAGTGACCATGTCTCGAACCGGCTCGTCCTCAAGGGAAATCTGGGCAAGGACAAGCAAAAGCTGCTTGATGAATTGCACACGGCGATTGAGCGCCCCGAGTTGGCATCGCTGCGTCCGGTTTGGAAAGGCGTGCTGTAACGTCCGGATTCAAGTTGCTCACGCAGACATCTTTTCCTTCAGCCAGCGCCCGATTTCCTGAATTTCCTCGAAACACACCGAATGCGGCATGGCATATTCATGCCACACGACCGGATAGCCGTGATGCATCAGGAAGTCTCGCGCCCGCATGCCGAGTTCGGGAGAGACGACATCGTCTTCGCTGCCGTGCGCCGCGAAAACCGGTATCGCCTTGTTGGCCGCGGTTGCTTCTGCTTCAACAAGTTTTGGTTCCGGGATGTAGGTCGATAACGCAATGATGCCCGCCAGAGAATCAGGATGTGTCAGCGCGGTTGTGTAGGCAATTGCCCCACCCTGCGAAAAACCTGCTAGGAATATCCGGGAGCAGGGTATGCCGCGTTGATTCTCTTTCTCGATGAGGCGCCGGATCGCCTGCCGCGAACGAATGATGCCGGCTTCATCCACCCTGCGGCTGGCGCTGTCCAGGGAGATGATGTCGTACCACGCGCTCATGACGTATCCGCCGTTGCAGGTCACGGGGATGTGGGGCGCGTTCGGGAAAATAAAACGGATGCCGTGGCAACCCTGCAGGTCCAGTTCCGGCACCACGGGCTCGAAATCCGAACCGTCCGCGCCCAGACCATGCATCCAGATCACGGAATAACGCGGCGTTCCGGATGTCTTCATTTCTATGACGGGCAGCATCGCTTCCATTATTCGTTCCTTTGGCTGATTCGATTGGTGATGCGGCTCCAGGCGCTCAGGACAAGCGTTCCAGGTATTTCCCGACCTGCTGTTTTTGCAGCACCTGGATCTTGCGCAGAAGCTCGTGAGTCACTTCGCTGAGTCCATAGCGGCGGCACAGTTCCTCTTCAAGGCGCAAGACCAGGCTGGCGGTCATCTCGGCGTCGGCCAGTGCTCGATGGTAGCGGCCAGCGACCGGAAGATCGGTGAATTTGACGAGCGTTCCCAGTTTGTGGCTGGGGGCCTGCGGGAACACGCGGCGCGCGACGAGCATGGAGCAGGCGAATTCGGCCCGACGTTTTCTCTGGATGCGCTTGAGTTCGGCCTCCCAGAACTTGCGGTCGAATGCGGCGTTGTGCGCTACCAGCGGTGTGTCGCCGACGAAGTCGGAAACCTCGCGCATCACCTCGGCCGCAGCCGGCGCCTTGCGGATCATGCCATTGGTGATGCCGGTGAGTTCCTCGATAAAAGGTGGAATATGCACACCCGCATTCATCAGGCTCTGGTAGCGATCCACGACTTTGCCGTTTCGCACCAGGACTGCGGCGATCTCGGTCGCGCGCGATCCCTGGTCCGGCGACAGTCCCGTCGTTTCAAAGTCGATCACTGCAACGGTTTCCATCCTGCCTCTCCATGCGTGTCGTGCACATCAAGCGTGCGATTCTATGTGCGCATTGTACGGCTCACCGCATCCTGTTCTTGCAAAACTGCGTGATCAGGGTGGTGAGCGATGAGCCGCGAGTGTGTACCATTGCGCCATGGATGCCTCGAACCGCCGCATCGCCCACCTCGACATGGATGCTTTCTATGCCTCGGTCGAACTGCTGCGCTATCCAGAACTGCGTGGCCAGCCGATGGTCGTCGGGGGGCGCAGGGCGGATCAGCCCGGGACAGCGGCAGATGGCACCCGGCAATTCGCCCGGTTGCGCGATTACCGCGGACGCGGCGTCATCACCACGTCCACCTACGAAGCCCGGGCGCTTGGCGTGTCCTCCGGCATGGGACTCATGAAGGCGTCACGCCTTGCGCCGGACGCCATTCTGCTGCCGGCCGATTTCGCTGCCTATCGGCACTATTCGGGACTTTTCAAGGCGGCCGTAATGACCATCGCGCCGCAGATCGAGGACCGGGGCATCGACGAGATCTACATCGACCTGACCGAATCTCCGCTCGACAGCCTGACCCTTGCCACCCGGATCAAGCAGGCGGTGCGGGATGCGACGCAGCTTTCCTGCTCCATCGGCATCACGCCCAACAAGCTCCTGTCGAAGATCTGCTCGGATCTCGAGAAGCCCGACGGGATCACAATACTTGGGATGGACGACCTCCCGATCCGCATCTGGCCGATGCCGGTGCGCAAGATCAATGGCATCGGCCCCAAGGCCGCCGAGAAACTGGCCGCGCTGGGCATCACGACGATCGGGCAACTGGCGGCAGCGGATTCGGTTTTTCTGCAAATGCATTTCGGCCGCAGCTTCGGCGCCTGGCTGCACGCTGCGGCCCATGGCATCGACGACAGCCCGGTCGTCACGCATGCCGAACCGAAATCGATCAGCCGGGAGACCACCTTCGAGCGCGATCTCCATCCGCGCGGCGACCGGCTCACTCTCGGCGAAATCTTTAGCGATCTCTGCGTGCGCGTCGCTGCAGACTTGAAGAACAGCGGCTACGTCGGACGCACCATCGGCATCAAGCTGCGCTTCGACGATTTTCAGACGGTCACGCGGGATGTCACGCTGCCCGCTGCCGTGTCCGATCCGGCGGCGATCCGGCGCGCAGCAGGCGGTTGTCTGAAGCGTGTTCCGCTCGCCCGGAAGCTGCGCCTGCTGGGTGTCCGGGTGAGCGCGCTGCAGCCGGCGGATGCCTGGCAGACAGAGGAAGAATCGCCCCAGCAGGAACTGGCGCTGCATGGCGACGACCCTGCTTGATGACCCTGAAGATATCGCTCAGTGCGAGTGCCCGCAGTTGATTCCGGGGTGCTATCCATGCCCGTCATCGCACAACTGATGAAAGCGGGCATGGCAGCGGCCGAAGCAATCCAGCATGTCCGGGCTGTCCCAGCGCAAATTCAGCGATTCGAGTGCCGCCGCATTGATTTTGGTCACGCGGTTTTTCGGCGAGGGTGGAATGTCGAGCGCGCGGGCCAGGGTTTCTGCCAGGCAAATCGTTGCTTGCAGCCTGCTGGTCACGGTCATTTCATCGTGGTGGGTCAGGATCACCGAAACAAACTCCTCCGGCAATTCCCAGTGTTCGGCGAGCAATGCGCCCATGCGGCAATGATCCAGCCCGAAGGTTTCTACTTCGCGTTCGATCAGATTCCCGTCGACGCTGGACGATTCATAAGCTTCCCGGAAAGCCTGCTCATCGAGGATGTGGAAGCAAAGCTGGCCGATGTCGTGCAGTATGCCGGCGACGTAAGCCATTTCGCTTGAAACACCGCTCAGGGTGGCCAGTTCCTGGGCGACGATCGCCACCGCTTGCGAATGCCTGAAAAGGAAAGTCCCTCCCTTGCCGTTTTCGAGAAATTGATGCATCCCGGCCGCTACGACGATGTTGCGGACACGATTGAGACCGATCAGCGATGCGGCGGCAAAAGGATCAGCCAGGTCGGATTGCAGCCGCAGCCGGCGGATATGGTTGGCGCTGGCCAGTATGTTGCTGGAGATCACCGGATCGTTCCGCGCCAGTCGCACCAATACATCCAGCGATGAATCCTCGTCGCGCAGGCGGTCGAGCAATTGCAGGACGATGCTCGGGAATGGCGGCAGCGCCGCGGCCAGCTTCGGCACTTCATCAAGGATGTTGCTGCCCAGCATCAGAGCGGCCCGTACTTGATGAGGGCGTCAAACAGCGGGCGGCAGGAGCTATCCGGAACCGGTGCGAAGATTTCGCGCAAGCGGGTTTCGTAGCGGGTCACGGTGCTGGCGTGAATTTCCGGTGGCAAGCTGGTCCCGTCCATGACCGCGACGCATTCGACGCCTTTGTTGATCAATTGGGCGATGGTGTCCGCAGTGATGCTGGAGCCGATGGCCAGATGCATGGTGACGCGGCTGCCCGTGGTTCCCGTCACGGGTCTTGCGATGATCATGCCGGGTTCCAGGTCCATGGTTGCCTGCCAGCTATAGCCGCGCGGCGCCGGGAGTTGCGTCTGTTGCGCCTGCTCGGCTTTCGGCGCGGAGATGGCAGGTCCGAACACAAGCTCGCCATCCAGCGAATCCACTTCCATGTTTGCCTCGGTTGGATGGTTTTCCTGAATGGTCATGGCGGCTCAGAAGATCGTGTCCGGACGGAACTAGGCCACTAGGCCACACCACGCAGCTTCAGTTCGCGTCCCATATCCTGGTCGATCTTGAGGATGTGATTGATCCACCAGTGGTTCAGATACTCGACCAGTTCGGCATTCACCTTTGCATCACCCTTGAGCAGCCGGTTTTTCAGGGCCACGATGATGGTCCAGTAGGAACGGTGAGCCACGATGTGGTCGGTAGTTTTGTCGCTGACGGGCAGGTGATCGCGCATCAAGGCTTCCTCCTGTACAAAGTGATGCGCCGCATATTCGCTGAGGCTGTCGAGCATTTTCACCAGCCGGTTCGGTTGAGCGTTCTGGCCGTTTTGGCCGTGGTCGAACGAGTTCAACTGGTTCAGCAAGTCAAGCAACTGCTTGTGCTGATCGTCGATTGCGGGGATTCCGATTGAAAACTCGTCACGCCAGGCGATTTTTTGTCCGATCCGATTTGGCATCTCAATACCCCTATAGCGACTGGTTCTATGTCAGATCCACCAAGGCCCATAGAGTATTGGATATTGAGCCGCGGAACAAGTTGCGCATGCAAGTAAAAATACCCAGCTTGGTTTCCGGCGCGGCTTGAGTCAGCCGACATCCTACTCAGATACGGGTAGTCAAATTACCGTTTCCTGAGTATTCCTATTGCATGAAGAAAGCATTACTCTGCAGTCTGCGGCGGAAGACTTCACTGGGATTTTGCGGATCATCAAAATAAATTGCGGCGCCAGGCAACTTTATCCAGTTTTCATAGCCCAAGACTTGAGAGTCGGAGCGATACCATGGAAGAACAACTGCACGAAGCCATCCTCAGCCTTAGCCGCGATAATCGACTGCCGGAGGACAGCCATCAGACGATGGCGAGTGTCCTCATTCCCATCGAGGAGAAAAAGGTTGGCGCCGAGCTGGTGGCTACCGTCAGTGCCCGGGCGCTTCATGCCTGGCTGGGAAACAGGCAGGAATTCTCCCACTGGATCGAAGCGCGGATTGACCAGTTTGGTTTTGTGCAAGGCGTGGATTTCATGCGCGACGATGCCGAGGATCAGGAACATCAGCATTCCCGCAGCTTGTTCAGTGACAGCGACTGCCGGATCACGCTCGACATGGCCAAGGAACTGTCGATCATAGAATGCAACGATAAGGGAAGACAGGCGCGCCAGTACTTAATCGCCTGCGAGCGCCGGCTGAAAGCCAACACTGCCGGACCGGAGGTGCTCCAGGTTTTGTCCGATCCTAGCGTATTGCGCACCCTGCTCCAGGAATTCACCGAGCGCGTGATCGCAATGGAAGCCAAGGCCAAGGAAGACGCGCCCAAGGTGGCTTTTCATGACGCTCTGTTGCGCACCACCAACGCACAGGGCGTTCAGGAAGTCGCCAAGATTCTCGGCGTGGGCGCCGTCAAATTCTTTGACTGGCTGCGGCGCGCCGGCATCCTGATGCACAACAACCTGCCCTATCAGTGCCACATCGATGCCGGCTATTTCAAGGTCGTTCAACGCAGTTTCATCAACAAGCACGACCAGAAACAACTTTACGCGCGCACTCTGGTGACGGCCAAAGGGTTGACCTATCTGCAGCGGCGCTACCAGGCATCACACCAGGATGCGACTGTCGTCTGTCCGGATGAGCCTGGGCAATGCCCATCCAGACATTAAGCAGCAGGATTCCTCTGCAGGATCAGCTGCCGACCCGGATCACGATCTTGCCGAAGTGGCCGCCGCTGCGCATGTGTGCGAAGGCAGCCGGCGCTTCCGCAAAGGGGAATTCACGATCAACCACGGGGTGGATGCCATGCGCCGCGATCGCATCCAGCATGGCGGCAAACATGGCGCGACTGCCCACGAAAATGCCATGGATGCTGGCGCTCTTCGGGATCAGCATGACCGGATTGGCCTGAGCTGCCAGGCCGGTCAACACGCCGATATAGGCAATCCGGCCGCCGATCTTGACGCTCATCAGGGAACGCTCCAGCGTGCCCGGTCCGCCCACTTCGAGCACGACATCCACACCCAGTCCTTCAGTCAGGCGCAACACTTCCTGTTCCCAGGCGGGGTTGGTTTTGTAGTTGATGCCATGGTCGGCGCCGAGTTTCCTGGCCCGCGCCAGCTTGGCATCGTCGCTGGAGGTGATGATGACACGGGCTCCCGCGGCCTTGGCGAATTGCAGGCCGAAAATGGAAACGCCGCCCGTACCCTGGAGCAGCACGGTCTGGCCGGGCTTCAGGTCGCCGACTTCAAACAGCGCATTCCATGCGGTGACGGCGGCACACGGCAGGGAGGCGGCTTCGGCGTAGCTGAGGCTGTCCGGCAGCTTGATCAGGCCGCGCTCCTCGCTGATGAAGCGCTCCGTGAATGCACCGTCCGATTCGGCGCCCAGAGCGCCTGAAATCGCGGTGCCATCGGGGGCACCGCTTTGCCAATCAGGGAAAAACAGGGTGGCGACCCGATCGCCCGGCTTGAGTCCTTTTACCGACTTGCCCACTGCCACGACCTCGCCCGCACCGTCCGAACAGGGTACGCGACCATCGGGGATGGGACCAAAGTAAGTGTTCTGGGTGACCAGAAGGTCACGGTAATTCAGTGATACCGCCTTGATGGCGACGGCGACCTGGGCATCCCCCAAAGGCGCCGGCTCGAAGCTGGCAAGTTGCAGTGGTGCCGCAGGGTTGCTGGGGTGAACTTCGTAACGTTTCACGATGCAATGCTCCTTGGATGGGCGGATAGAGGGGAATGGCGGCCAGCTCAACTTGATTGTGTTGCTGATGGAAAAATTTGATGAAGTATCAGATGTTCAGGTTACCACAAATTGATGGGTGCCTAATCTGGGCTTTCCTGTGACTTGCTTCACAGCCTGAGCGTCCCTGATCCTCTATACTTCAAATATGCAACCTAAAAACAAGAACGATCGATACGGCAAAGGAATTTGAGTTTGAGTTCGAGCAATCCATTGGCGCAGTGGCTGGCTACTGCGAAAGACAAGACGCTTACACTGATCGGGAGCGGTACCGGCAGCTCGACTGCGACGAATATTTCCGATGCCGATGCTTCGCGCTTCCTTGCGCAGGCTTCGATGGGCGCCAATCGCGGAGAGATGGCGCGCGTGCAGAGTCTGGGCTATGCGGGCTGGATCGACGCGCAGACCGCGCTGCCGCAGACGCAGTCGCGCTGGGATTGGCTGGTGGCCAAGGGCTTCAATGCGACGAACTACCGCAACAACGAAAACGGTTTCGATGCAGCGAACTGGTGCAAATTGCTGAGTGCTCCCGATACCCTGCGTCAGCGTATCGCCCTGGCCCTCTCGGAAATTCTCGTCGTCGGCATAGACGGGCTGAGCGGCGGCTGGCGCGCATTCGCGGCTGCGCATTACCTGGATATTCTGGAGAACAATGCTTTCGGCAACTACCGCAAGCTGCTGGAAGATGTCACGCTCAGTCCGGCGATGGGCGAATGGCTGACTTACAAGGGGAACGTCAAGGCCAATCCGGCCAGCGGGGCTTTGCCCGACGAAAATTACGCACGCGAAATTATGCAGTTGTTCACCATCGGGCTGGTGCAACTCAATCTTGACGGCACACCCAAGCTTGTCGGCGGGGCTCAGCAATACGCCTACCGCCAGACCGACGTGATGGGCCTGGCGCGGGTCTGGACCGGCTGGGACTGGGACTTCGCCGGGGGTACGGCCGCGACGCCGGATTTTCAGGGGCGTCCGATGCGGCAGATTTCCGCACGCTGCGAGACCGGCCAGAAAGTCTTTCTGGGCACCACGATCCCTGCTGGAACCGACGGCAAGACCAGCATGAAAATCGCGCTGGATGCGCTGTTCAATCATCCTAACGTGGCCCCCTTCATCACCAGGCAGCTGATCCAGAGGCTGGTTACCAGCAACCCAAGTCCGGCCTATGTCGCGCGGGTGGCAAGCATCTTCAACAACGACGGCAAGGGCATCCGGGGCAACCTGCAGGCCGTCGTAAAAGCCATCCTGCTGGATTACGAGGCGCGCAATACGGTCAATAACGCGTCTTCTTTTGGCAAGCTGCGCGAGCCGATGTTGCGGTTTGCCAACTGGGCCAGAGCCTACAACGCCATTTCGGTGAGCGGGGGCTGGGCCGTGGGGAACACCTCCGATCCGGGGACGCGTCTGGGCCAGAGCCCGTTGCGTTCACCGACAGTGTTCAATTTCTTTCGCCCGGGCTATGTGCCTCCCAACACGGCGATGGGCAGTGCCGGCCTGATGGCGCCGGAGTTCCAGATCACTAATGCGTCTTCGGTAGTCGGTTACGTAAACTTCATGCAACGTGTGGTCAGCAACGGTATTGGCGACGTGAGAGGCGATTACAGTGCGCTGCTGCCACTGGCCAGGAATGCCCAGGCGCTGCTCAATGAGATCAACCTTGTCCTGGCAGCGGGCCAGATCACCGCGGCCAATCTCGCGGCGATGGCCGGGGCGGTCAACGGCATGTCGGCGAACAGCGATGCGGCACTGAATCGGCGCGTCCAGGCGGCGCTGCTGATGGTGCTGGCATCACCTGAATACATCGTGCAGAAATAAGGACCGGCATGGATAAGATCATCGACAACCGGTCGCGCCGGGAATTCATCAAAAGCACCCTGGCTGTTTCGGCGGGAAGTGCGGTGGCCCCGTGGGTTCTGAATTTTGCCGCTCTCGGTGAAGCCGCTGCGGCCGGCGCGAGTGACTACAAGGCGCTGGTCTGTGTGTTTCTCTACGGTGGCAACGATTATGCCAACACGCTGGTGCCCTATGACCCGGCCAGCTACGCCCAGTATCAGTCCTTGCGGCCGAATCTTGCGTACGCTTTTCCCAGTCTGGCCGGCACGGCACTCAACCCGACGCAGGCGCCGGTGGATAAGGCGGGGGTCGTCCGGCAGTATGCACTTGCCCCGGAGCTGGCGTCTTTGCTGCCGCTGTTCAATGACGGCAAGATGGGTGTGCTGCTCAATGTGGGCAACCTGATCCAGCCTGTCACCAAGGAACAATATCTTGCCAACTCGGTGCCGCTGCCGGCGAAGTTGTTCTCCCACAACGACCAGCAATCGGAATGGCAGTCATCCGGTCCGGAAGGCACGACGACCGGGTGGGCAGGCCGCATGCAGGATTTGCTCAGCTCGGGCAGCAGCAATGCGGTTTTTTCCTGCGTCAATGTTTACGGCAATGCGGTTTTTCTTTCCGGCCTGACATCCAGCCAGTACCAGGTGACCAGAAACGGCCCGGTGGCCTTGAATTCAGCCAATGGCCTGTTTGGTTCCTATGCCGCGGCGAGGGTAATGCAGTCGCTGATGACCGCGGCATCGCGGCATCCGCTTGAATCTGACCATGCGAACGTAATGGCCCAGGCCCTGTCGGCGAATCAGATGCTGACGGCGGCACTCAATTCTGCGCCGGCGATCAGTACGCCTTTTCCGACAGGAAACAGTCTCGCCGAACAACTCAAGATGGTGGCGCGCATGGCCTCGGTTGGTCCAACGCTGGGGATCAGGCGGCAGGTGTTCTTCGTTGCCCTGAACGGCTTCGACAATCACGACAGCCTGGCGACGACGCATCCGCAGCTGCTGAATTCGGTTGCCACAGCACTGTCGTCCTTCTACAGCGCGACCGTGGAACTGGGTTTGTCATCCGCCATCACCGTTTTCACCGCCTCGGATTTCGGCCGCACCCTGACGGTCAACAACGACGGTTCCGACCACGGCTGGGGCAGCATGCACTTCATGCTCGGCGGGGCGGTCAAGGGGCGGCGGTTTTACGGTGTTCCGCCGATCGTCGCCAGCAATGGTCCGGATGATGTCGGGCAAGGCCGCCTGTTGCCCACCACTTCAGTCGATCAATACGCGGCCACTCTCGGGAAGTGGTTCGGCCTGTCCGAGGCGCAGTTGCTCGGCGCGCTGCCCAATCTTTCCAACTACAACCAGGCAACGCGCGACATCGGCTTTATGTCTTGAGGTCTCCGGACGGCGGATGCAACAGGCTTTCCTTGCCTAGCCACAGGCAGATGACGGATAAAGAGACGGCGATAAAGCCAACGATGCCCGCATTCGGGTTGTGCGAGGTATCAGGACAGCACTCAAGCCGAAAACAAGAACCAGGATGCCATCGACAGCGAGCCGCCCGGGGCGGCACTGGCATTCGACAATTTCGACTTGCGCGAGGACGATTCGCAGGTCGTGGTTCGCTTTGGCACCGGAGCTTATGCCGGTTGTCGTCGCGTTCCGGCAGTGGTTGCTGAATGAGGCAAAAAGCGAGACACAGTCCGGTGAGTCGTCAACCGGGCCAGTTAGCGGCCAACCCGGTGTTTGTTAATGCTCCTTCCAGTTTGATGCCTTCAAACTATCCAAAGCCGGTTGATCACGATCAAGCTTCAGCAATTCAAAAAGTGTATCTTCGATCCCGCGTTCCGCGGAACGCACCGCATAAATAGTTGCACACGGGAATATTTATGAAATGAACCCGAGTCGTCGCTTCCTGCTGGAATGGATGTACGCCGGACTGCTGATATTCATCATCGGCGGTTACATGGCCTATCTTCTCCTTCATGACCGCCTCCACATTGAAACGCAGGAGAGAACTCGTCTCGCCGGCCAGGCTCAGATGGTGGCCGACAACCTCACTAGCCAACTGAAGGCAGCCAATCTGTCTCTGGAAAATGTTCTGAAGGAGATCTCCGCGTGGCGCAGGGAGAAAGACGGCAACCAATCCGCCAGCCAGCATCTGAAAGCCTTGGCCGATGCCATGCCGGGCGTACTCACGATGTTCATCGTCGATGCCAGGGGAACCATCCTTGCTGCCGACAAAGCCGACCTGGTCGGGAAGAATGTGGCCAAGCGCGAATTCTTCATGGCGGTGCAGCGTTACCCGGATCCGAAAACCCTGTATGTCAGCGTCCCGTTTTTGACTTCACGGGGGAATTTCACCATGAACCTGGTCCGCCTGATCCCCGGACCGGAAGGGCAGTTTGGTGGCATGGTCATCGCCTCGCTGGACCCGAAAGAGTTCAGGGTGCTGCTGAACTCGGCGATTTATGAGCCGGACATGAGTGCTTTCCTGGTGCATGGCGATGGCATGCTGTTCCTGTCGGTTCCCGACCAGAAGAAACTGGTCGGCATGGAACAGGGCAAGCCCGATTCTTTTTTCACGCAACAGCTCAAGAGCGGGAAACCGCTGAATGTCTTCGAAGGCAATAGTTATGCTCTGGGAGAGGACAGCATGGTGGCCATGGTCACAGTTCAGCCGGAAACCCTGGCCATGGACAAACCACTGGTTGTTGCCGTTGGACGGACTCAGAGCGCCATCTACAAGTACTGGCGACAGGAACTAATCAGCCAGGCCGCCTTGTTCTGGATCGTTGCGTTGATGACGATCACCGGGCTGTATTCCTATCAAAAAATACGGAAAGCCTGACTGGAAGGGGAGCGAATGTTCTTCCAGTCAGGCAACGTTGCGTCAATCTTCGCGCGGGCCGTTGTGGCAGGTATAGCAGCCGAGCTGGTCGCCGTGAGCATTGACCCAGGCCTGGCTCGGGTCGAATTCGACAGAGAATTTTGATCTTTCGCCCGGAAGTTGTCGGACGCTGGGGCTACAATGGGATGAGAGTATCGGGCGCCCGTTTGTTAATCGCTGTTCAAAGTCCAGACTTCATTCTTGCGGCTACACCGCAAGATTATCAAGGAGAACTCTGTGAGCAAGGAAAGTACTGACGAAAAACACCGCATCCTGATCGTCGATGACGAGCAGGGTATCGTTAATGCAGTTAGGCGCGAGCTATTGACCCCGCCCGTGGGACGTTACCGTTACGAGGTCGAGACTTTCACCAATCCCGGCGAGGCGCTCGAAAGGGCCAGACAGCAGGAATTCGAAGTGGTGATTTCGGACTACCGCATGCCGCAGATGGATGGCCTCGCATTTCTGAGCGAACTGGCCAGGCTGCAACCCGACTGCGTGCGTATGGTGCTCTCGGGGCAAACCGATCTCGACGGCTTGATCCGCATGATCAACGAGACGCATATCTACCGCTTCATTCCCAAGCCTTGGAGCACCTACTTTCTCAAGAGCTCGATCGCCCAGGCGGTCCAGTTCCGCCAGGCCAGCGTCGAGAATCGCCGCTTGGCCAAGATTTTGCGCGAGCATGGGATCGACCTGCCGCGCGACTCGATCAATCCGGTCGACCAGATCCTGGTGGTCGATGATGACGTCAATATCGCCAATGCCATCGCGCGCAGCCTCACCCAGCGCAGCCGGCTCGACGATGTGTTCCGGGAAGTGCGCCAGGAGGCCCACGGCCGCGCGCCCCAGCTCAACCCTGCCAGCATCAGCGTGCAAATCTCCAACACGCCGCAGCATGCATTGAAGATGGCCGACAGCGTCACGTATTCTTGCGTGATTGCGGACTATCGCATGCCCGGCATGGATGGCGGACAGTTTCTTTCCAGCTTCAACGAGAAGCAACCCGACTGCGCCGCCATTCTGCTGTCCGGCGTCGCCAACATGGAGAGCATCGTGATCGCCCTCGACCTGGCGCACATCCACGCCTTCATCGCCAAGCCATGGAACGATTTCGAACTGCGTGCGGCGGTGGCTCAGGCGCTGACGCGCCGTCGCTTGTTGCTGGAAAACCGCATTCTGGCCCAGATGTGCAAAGCGCGACAGTTGGGTGCAATCGATTAACCCGGCGGCACTCGGTCATGACCGACGGCGACACGTACGGTTGGTTTGGCACCTCGTGTGGCCACGGAAAAGACATCATCCCGTTGCCTAACGCTGAAGGTTGCAAAGACAACGGCCTGACGCCAGCAGGTGACAAGCGGCAAGAGATCGGGCGAATGCTCGATCTGTATGATTTCCTGGTGCTGGCTGCCGCTAGAGTCCCCGGTGGAAACATCATGAACTGAACGGGAACGGCGCCATGGATGCCTTCGTCTGGAATGAACGCTTTGCCACCCGCATCGACTCGGTCGATGCGCAGCATCGCAAACTGGTCGATCTGGTCAATCGGGTGGGCGACATGCTGGTTGACGCCGCCAGCGTTGGCGACGAGAAGTTGCAGATTGTCTTCAGGCAGCTGGCCGAATATGCCCATTTCCATTTTGCCGACGAGGAGCGGGTCATGAGCGCGGCCGGCCTCGACCCACGCTTCGTTGCGCCCCATGTCGGCCACCATCGCGGCTTTGTCGAGCAACTCGGGGCGATGTGGCAGGCCCGCACGGGCATGAAAAATCCGGCGGAGTCACTGCATGGTTTTCTTGCCTCATGGCTGACCTTCCACATCCTCGGCGAAGACCTGTCGATGGCAAGGCAGATCGAACGAATGCGCGCAGGAAAGACAGCTGCGGAAGCCTTCGCGCAGGAAAGCCGCCTTGCCGATACGCCCACGGCGGTACTCCTGGAAGCCCTGCAGAATCTCTATGGCGTGCTGGCGCTGCAGAACCGCGACCTCGCGGAAGCCAATCGCTCTCTTGAAGAAAAAGTGGCGGCGCGCACGCGCGAGCTGCTGCAGTCTGAAAAAATGGCTTCAGTCGGCCAGCTCGCCGCTGGCGTGGCGCACGAAATCAATAATCCGATCGGTTTCGTCAATTCCAATTTCGGCACCCTTGTCCATTACGTCGAACAGTTGCTGCAACTCGCCGAACTGGGCAGCACGACAGCGGAAGGCCAGCGCTTGGCCGAGGAGGTCGGGCTCGATTTCCTGCGCACCGACGTTCATGATCTGCTCAAGGAATCGCAGGAGGGCCTGGAACGCGTGCGCAAGATCGTCGCCGATCTCAAGGATTTCTCTCATGTCGATGAAGCGCAGTGGCAGGAAGCCGACCTGCTGGCCGGTCTGGAGAGCACGCTGAATGTCGTCTGGCATGAGATCAAATACAAAGCGGAGATCGTCCGCGAATTGCAGCCGCTGCCCTTGGTGCGTTGCATCCCGGCGCAGATCAACCAGGTTTTCGTGAACCTTCTGCTGAATGCGGCGCAAGCGATCGCCGAACATGGCATCATCACCCTGCGCAGCGGGCGGGCAGGGGAGCGCGTCTGGATCGAGATTGCCGATAGCGGCTGCGGCATGGATGACGAAACCAGGCGGCGCCTGTTCGAACCGTTCTTTACCACCAAGCCGGTCGGCAAGGGCACCGGGCTCGGGCTTTCGGTGACCTGGGACATCATCAAGAAACACGCGGGGACCATCGATGTGACCAGCAAGCCGGGGCAGGGCAGCGTGTTTCACATTTGGCTTCCGGTGGCCGGACCGGGAACGTGACCTCAATCGAAGAATCCATCCGGGATTAATAACCGGACCCCGGGACCCGGACAGAAGCAAACCCAGAATCACGAGCAAAGAGCATGGATGAATAATCAATGACAGCCAATGCAAATGATCGCACCTTGCTTCTTGTGGATGACGAGGCCGCAATGCTGAGCGCCTTGAAACGCGAACTGCATGGCATGGAGTACATCCTGCTCTCAGCGGCCAGCGGCGAGGAGGCGCTGCGTATTCTGGCGGAATCGGATGTGCAGGTGATCCTGTCGGATTACCGCATGCCGGGCATGACGGGAGTCGAGTTCCTGAGCCAGGCCCGCAGGCTCTATCCCGATGCCGTGCGCATGGTGTTGAGCGGATATGCCGATATCGAGGCGGTCATCGATGCGATCAATTTCGGGCACATCTACAAATTCATCAACAAGCCCTGGGATACCGAGCAACTGCGCGAAGCGGTGCACGATGCCTTCGAGCAGCACGATCTGGCGCGGCGCGGCGCCCAGTTTTTCCGCATCTTTGAAAATACCCGCGAAGGCATCCTGATCACCGACAAGGAAGGCAACATTCAGTCGGTCAATCCGGCGCTCAGTGCAATTACCGGCTACCCGGCGGTGCAGGTTGTCGGTCTGCGCTTCGACTTCCTTTACGCCGATCAGCCAGGGCAGGTCAGCGTACGAGAGATTATCGAGACGCTCAGACGCACCGCGAATTGGACTGGGGAAATCTGGAGTCAGCGCAATAACGGCGAAGTATTCCCGGCAAGCGTCAACATTACCGCGATCTGCGATGCCAACAACGAGATCACGCAGTTCGTCGGGCTGCTCACCGACATCACGGAACGCAAACAGCGCGAAATCGCGTTGCTCGAAAGCGAAAAACGGTTTCGTGATTTCATGGAATTCGCGGCGATCGGCATGGTGATCATCGCACTCGACGGCCGACTGCTGAAAGTCAATCAGGCGCTGTGCCGGATGCTCGGCTATAACCATGAGGAACTCGAATCGATGAACTTCGAGGATTTCACCCCGACCGAGGACTTGGCCAACGACCTGATGATGCGGCGCAAGCTGCTCGAGGGCGAACTGTCGCAATGGCAAGCGGAGAAGCGTTATCTGCGTCGGGACGGCGGCTTTCTCTGGGTGCAGCTGACCGCCTCGGTGCTGCGCGACACCCACGGTGCGGCGCAATACTTCGATGTCCAGGTGGAGGACATCAGCGAGCGTCGGCAGCACCAGGAGCAGATCCGGCAACTGGCTTATTACGACACCCTGACGGGACTCGCCAACCGCCGTTTGTTGCAGGAGCGCCTTGAGCAGGTACTGCACAAGGCGCAACGCGATGCCACGCTGGCGGCAACGCTATTTCTCGATCTCGATCATTTCAAGCAGGTCAATGATGTCCATGGACACGAGGCCGGCGACGCGCTGCTCAAGGCGACCGCGCAACGCCTGACTCGCTGCGTTCGGCGCGGCGACACCGTGGCACGCCAGGGCGGTGACGAGTTCATCGTGGTGCTTGCCGAAGTCAGCGACATCCCGGCCGCAGAGCGGGTTGCGGTAAAAATCGTCCAGGCGCTGGCGCTGCCTTACGAGTTGACGGCCTTGAATCTCACGATAACCACCATCACCACCAGTGTCGGCATCGCCATCTTTCCGACCCATGGCGCCAATGTCCAGGAGTTGCTGAAGCAGGCCGACTTGGCCATGTATGCGGCCAAGGAAAGCGGCCGTAACGGCTACCGCTTGTATGATTCGGGTATGGCCGTTTGAGCCATACCCGGGCGTATCAAATTATTTGCTTGTCGTTGCAGCAGCCAATTCGCCCGACGCAACGAGTGCGGCCCGGATGCCTTCGACGAAGGGTTCGACGCGGTCGCGGAACACGACCTCGAGTGGGGTTCCCTTGAATTCGGGCAGGAAGGTCTTGTTCCAGTTTCCGAACAGCGACATGCCCGCTGGTGTATCGGTCAGGGCGACGCCGATCGCCATGAGCAGACTGATGATGCCCGGCGGTTGCTTGGCATAGGCCGCGCGCCATTGCTCCGAGCCCCAGTAGTAGCGGTCAACCTTGCGCCCCAGCACGCGCTCGCGTACTTCCAGCAGTTCGTTCCAGGAGCAATATGCCGTGGCAGCAACCGGGCAGATTGCATTGCGCGAAGCCGGATGCGCCAGGATGTGCGGGATGATGCGGCCGACATCCGGACCGGACGACCAGGCGACTTTTTCGTTGCCGTCGCCCATCACGGCGACCGGTTCGAGCATGTAATACTCCGGCCAGAGACCGGCGGGAATGATGGTGAAGTCGAGGCCGGTGGTTTCGATGACACGGCGGATGTAGGCTTTCTGCCGTGCCATCACGCGATGACTGGTGTTGGTAGGCCAGTACTGCTCGAACTCGTAGATTGCCCCGAACTCGGAAGGTACGAAGCGCTCGACGCCGGCTTCCTTGCAGGCCCAGATCAGCGGGTATTGCGATTCGGTGGCATTGATGGGCACGCACGAGACCAGATAGCTGGTGCCCGCCAGCGCCGGAATGAGTTCTTCGACCGAGGTGGCATCGACCGTCTTGATAGTGACGCCCTGGCGCGTCCATTCGTCGTATTGCTTGCGCTTGGTCGCTTCGCTATGCGTCATGCCGTTGGAAGCCTTCTCCTGCTGGCCGGGCTTGCGCGCCAGGACGCAGACATCGAACAACTTCTGGCGGATCAGTTCATCGACGCAGGCAATGCCGGCGGTGCCGGTTGCGCCAAATACGGTTACAGTTTTTCTGGTCATGAAACGCTCCTTGTGATTTGTCTCGATCGCTCCAGTGCCCGAAGTTGACGTTGTGGTACTAGCGCCCGAATTTGAGGGCACTAGGGCGGTTCCGCAATTCTAGACGTTATTCGAGAACCCATCGCAAATGCCCCGGCGCGCTGGATTCTGCTATCGTCCCGATTGGCACGTGCTGCCTGACTTGAATGGTCCAGGCTTTGTATACCGTCCAGTTTAAGAGGTAATTCGTCATGCCCATGTTCCCCCATCCCGTCGCCGCGTCGCTGCGCGCTTCCGACACCGGCAAGATCGTTTCCGCCCGCGAGGCGGTGCGGCTGATTCGCGATGGCGATACGCTGGCCACCGGCGGCTTCGTCGGTATCGGTTTTCCCGAGAATATCGCGGTTGCGCTCGAGGAATTGTTTCTCGAAAGCGCCGGCGGCGACCCCCAGGGCCGCGGTGTTCCGCGTAACCTGACCCTGGTGTATGCGGCGGGACAGGGCGACGGCAAGGACAGGGGCCTCAACCATCTCGGCCACGCCGGGCTGGTGGCGAGGGTCATCGGCGGGCACTGGGGCCTGGTGCCCAAGCTGCAGCAGCTGGCCGTGGCCAACCGGATCGTTGCCTACAACCTGCCCCAGGGCGTCATTTCGCACCTGTTCCGCGACATCGCCGCCGGCAAGCCGGGCACGCTGACACGGGTCGGGCTCGGCACCTTTGTCGACCCGCGCTTCGGCGGCGGCAAGCTCAACGAAAAGACCACCGTCGACCTGGTGCGGCTGATGGAGATCGATGGCGAAGAGTACCTGTTCTACAAGGCTTTCCCGATCAATGTCGGCATCATCCGTGGCACCACGGCCGACCCTGATGGCAACATCACCATGGAAAAGGAGGCGCTGACGCTCGAAGCCCAGGCGATCGCGATGGCGGCCCACAACTCGGGCGGCATCGTCATCGCCCAGGTCGAGCGCATCGCCGAGCGCAACACACTCAACTCGCGTCAGGTCAAGATCCCCGGCGTGCTGGTGAACTGCGTGGTGGTCGCCGAGAAACCCGAATACCACATGCAGACTTTCCTCGAGCAATACAATCCCGCCTTCTCTGGCGAATTGCGCGTGCCGATGTCGTCAATCCCGGCGATGCCGATGAGCGAGCGCAAGATCATCGCGCGTCGCGCCGCGCTGGAATTCAAGGCCAACGCCGTGGTGAACCTCGGCATCGGCATGCCCGAAGGCGTCGCTTCGGTGGCCGCCGAAGAAAAAATCATCGACCTGCTGACCATGACCGCCGAGCCCGGCGTGATCGGCGGCATACCGGCGGGCGGGCTCAACTTCGGCGCGGCGATCAACACCCAGGCCATCATTGATCAGCCGAGCCAGTTCGACTTCTACGACGGCGGCGGACTCGACATCGCTTTTCTTGGTCTTGCACAGGCCGACCGCGCAGGCAATCTCAATGTCTCGAAATTCGGCCCACGCCTGGCCGGCGCCGGCGGCTTCATCAACATCAGCCAGAATGCCAAGAAGGTCGTCTTCGTCGGCACGTTCACCGCCGGCAATCTGGAGATCGCGATCCGCGACGGGAAACTGGCGATCCTCAACGACGGCCATGCCATGAAGTTCGTCGATCAGGTCGAGCATCGCACTTTCAGCGGTACCGAGGCGGTGCGGCGCGGCACGATGGTGCTGTATATCACCGAACGCTGCGTATTCCGGCTTGGCCGGGAAGGACTCGAACTCATCGAAATCGCTCCCGGCGCCGATCTCGAGCGCGACATCCTTGCCCGCATGGCGTTCCGTCCCGTCATCAAGGGTGATCCCGCAGTGATGGACGAGCGCATCTTCGCCGATGAGCCGATGAACCTGCGGCACCAACTGCTTGAGCTGCCGCTGGAGGAGCGACTCACCTATGATCCCGGCGGTAATCTCTTCTTCGTCAATTTCGAGGGACTCTCGGTGCGCAGCAGCGCGGATATCGAGCGGATACGTGCGGTCGTCGAGGCAAAACTGGTGGCTGTGGGACACAAGGTATATGCGGTGGTCAACTACGATCGTTTCAGCATCACGCCGGAACTTACCGATGAATACATCGGCATGGTCAAGGACCTGATGGACCGGCATTACCTCGACGTGACGCGCTACACCTCCAGCACTTTCCTGCGGCTGAAATTAGGCGAGGCGCTCAGCAAGGTCAACCTCGCCCCGCAACTCTATGCGAGCGTGGCGGAGGCGCAGGCGAGTCTTGCGATGAAGTGAGCGCTTATGCCTTGGCACTCGGGCGAGCGGCAACCTCGGCCTGCCAGCGCTTGAGATTCTTGCAGCGGTCGGGAATGCCGATGCTCGAGAATCCCGCCAGATCGATGCTGCACCAGGCGGTGATGTCGGCGACGCTGAAGCGCGGGCCGGCCAAGAAGCGGTTGTCGGCCAGCTGGCGATCGAACTTGTCGAAGAACAGATCGAGTCGAATCCGTCCGCGCTCCACGAGGGCGGGAATCTGCGGAATCGCCACGGCAGCGCCCGGCACGCCGCGATCGACGAAGGCGGGATGGGTGTTGCGAAATACTTCGGCGGCCGCGACCATGCCTTCATCGTAAGCGCGGCGTTCCCACATTTCCACGATCGCCCGTTCCTTGGCGTCCTGCCCCAGCAAGCGTGGTTCGGGGTGCAGCTCCTCCAGATAGCGGCAGATCGCCATCGCTTCACCGATGCAGGTGCCATCGTCCAGTTCGAGCATGGGCACGGTGGCCTGCGGGTATTTCTGGATGAATTCCGGACGCAGTTTCACGCCATCCCCACCGACCTGTTCGGTCGGCAGGGTAATGCCCTTCTCCACGAGAAACATGCGAAGCCGCTTTGGATTGGGGGCCAGTTGCCAGTCATAAAATTTCATCGTTGGTCTCCTCTTGAATTTTTAATAAACAGTACCCGGCGGTTATTTGTTGTCATACACTGCTCTTCTGCGAGCGCCTTGTTTCCATCATCTTGCGCGCCTCCTCGGCGAACTTGCGTGCTTGCTCATCGTGATCCGGCGCATCCAGATTCACGCTGGATGGAAATCTTGTGTCCGTTGGGTGTTGCGGTGGCGTATAGCTCGATCATCTTGTTCCCTTCATGGTTGGCTTACATGGCCCCGGCCTGGCTGATGACGAACACTTTATCATTCACCGTGATCTTTCCCGTCCGCGCGGTGGATTCCGGATTGGCACCAACCTGATAGCTCACCGTGCCATTGCCTGAACCGGTAGCTTCTCCCGTGATCGTGATCCAGGAGTCCGCAGTCGCTGCCCACGCTATGGACGATGTGATGGCAATGGTTCCGCTGCCACCCGCACCCGGCAGGTCGGCCCGATAGGGTGCCAACAGCACGGCGCCGGCGCCCGGCTTCAAGGTATAAGCGTGCGGTCCGCGGTCGGCGCAGTGCAAGTCGTCGCCGAGGAATGCGGTGAAGCTCTGATGCACACTGTCATAAACCAGCCCGTAGTTCCAGGAAAAAGGCGGCGACAGCGCGGGAAATTGCTGGGTCCAGCCGCTGCCGTTCCAGGTCCACGTCTCCTCACGATAGTCCGGTACGTAGGTGTAAGGCGGGGTCGCGGCCATGTCTTTGGCGCCATAGCCGCCGATCAGCACGATCTGCCCGATATCCGGGTTGTATTCGATGCGGGCGTTCATGCGCGGCGACGGCTTGGTGCTGCTCGCGCTTTGCTGCCACTGTGTCCCGTCCCACGTCCAGGTGTCATCGAAAAACACAGGGTGATTCTGTACCGCGTAGGCATTTTGCGATCCGCCGAACAGCACGACTGCCTTGCGGGCGGCGTCATAGGCCATGGCCGCGCCATTGCGCGGCAGCGGTGCAGTGGCGCTGGCCTTCTTGTTCCAGTTGGTGCCGTCCCACTCCCAGGTGTCCGCTTCGCTGGCATTGCCGCCGAACAGCAGGATCGTCTGCGTGTCCGGGTTGTAGACCAGCGCGTGGTCCGAGCGTGCACCGGGACTGGTTTGCGGATGCGCCTGGCTCCAGTCCACGCCGTTCCATATCCAGGTGCTGTCGGAGTAATTGGCGATGGCGGGATCGTAGCCGCCAAACAGGACGATCTGATTTCGCGCCGCGTCGTATGCCATGGCGTGCCCGGAGCGGTATCCCGGACCGTGGGACGGACTTTTCTGCAACCAGCTCGCACCGTTCCAGCTCCAGGTGTCGCTGAACGACGAGCCATCCCAGTTGCCGCCGAACAGGACAGTGTCGCCGCTGCCGGCAAAGTAGGCAACATCCATGCCCAGCCGCGAAATGGGAGCATCGGTGATGGTCAGTTGTTTCCAGTCGAGCGTGCTGACCAGCGGGTTGCCGGCTGCTTGAGTGATGCCGAAGACCTTGCCGCCAAGATTGATCGTGCCGCTGCGCGATGCGCCAGTAGTGTTCTGCGCGACGATGTAGCGCAAGGTGCCCGACCCGGTATTGAGGAGCTTCGAGAAGAAGACGCTCTGAATCCAGGCATCGCTGACCGTCATGTTCCAGCTATAGTCTGTTGCATTGGCGGTCACGGCAATCTCTCCCGCTCCGCCCGCAGCGGGTATCTCGGCCGAAGCCGGGGCGGTCGTGAGAGTTCCGGCAGCCCCATCCTGCGTGACGACAGCCGTTGCCGCGCTCAGCGTGATCCTGCCCCAACGCTTGGTCGTCACTGTGGTTGCCGCCACCGAAATGGCGATCTGCCCAGTGCCCGTTCCGCTGGCGCCAGAACTTATCGTCATCCAGGGGACTGAAGACACCGCGGTCCAGGAATAACTGGCGGGAGCGCTCACATTGAGGGTGATCTGGCCGCCCGCTGCCGCGACATTGGAAGCAGCTGGGCTTAACGAGTGGTCGGCAGGCGCGGCATAGGCGACCGCTACCTGCAGTCCATTGGCGACGTTCTGATCGATGCTGATGCTCAGGTTCGAATAGGGATCGCTCCAGCTGCTGCCGGCGGCCAGGACCGCATTGCCGAAAACCAGCCCGCCCTGATCGTCCGCAACGAATCTCAGCAAGTTGGAATGAGCTCCGGCATCGTTCCATCCGGCATCCTCGTAGTGGATCAGTGCGCCGCCAAAAGCTTTTGAAGTCAGTCCGGCGTCATAGACGCCTGCCGTAGCCTGGCGGTATTCCAGCCATAGCCAGGCGTTGTTTCCTGTGCCGCGCCGGACTCGCAGCGCCTTGATACCGTTGTCGGCAGCCTCGTAGGTTTGCAATGTATGAGTACCGGTGCTCTCGACGACTTTCACGTCGACATCATTCTGCAACCAGCCCAGCGCGGATTTATGCGGCGCCGCCCAGTGTCCCGCACCTCTGCCCATGTTGGAAAAGCTGTCGCCGAAATCATGGATCTGATCCCAGGCGGCGGGCGTGAGTCCCACCGGACCGATGGGCTCGATGCCGAAATCGGCAGCCCGAGCATGCTGCAAGCCGAGATTGTGGCCCATCTCGTGACAGGCTGTGTTCAGGAGCTCGGCCGGGCTGCCCGCACTCGCATCGCCAAGCCAGGTTGTTGACGCCGTGATCGAGCCTTGCGGGATGAGCGTAATCGTTTCGCTGCCGATCGAGCCCAGCCCGCCTGACTCCAGGCCGGTGCTGGACTGCGGCACCACGAGGACGATGCGGTTGTATTTCGTAAAATCAACCTGGGAGGATGCCGCACGGATCGCTGCAGCGCGGACCGCATAAGGCTGATTGAAATAATCCGCATCGAGCACGAATGGACCGAATACCTCGCCGGATGCCCAAACCTTGCCGTAGGACACTTCACGCAGAAAACCGTCGACAGACTTGCCCGGCCCGAAGTAAGTTGTCTTCAAAAGATCCGTAGTTACTGAACTCAGCAAGGGCAGGCTGGGAAACGAGACGAGCAGGACGGCAATTTTTTGTTCGCCGCTGATGCCGGTTGTTGCGGGGGGCGGCTTGTTGACCCAGAACCCTGTTCCCGGCGCAAGGGTGCTGGCGCCAAAACCGAGATATCCCTTCGCCTGGATGAAGTCTGCCAGACCGCCTTTGCGCTCCAGACTTGGCGCATAGAAGTACCAGTTGGCTTGGGAATTGTCCCAGGACCACAGCGTCGTGATGTTGGCCGGAACATAGCCTGTGGGCGGGACGCTGCTGCCGAGCGCCATATTGAAATCGGCAGGTGTCGGATTGTCGCCCGTGGCCACGAGATTCCAGCCGATGCTCAAGTCGGCGTCCTTGAGAGAGAAAGCCGGTCCGGATTGGTTGCCCAGCGATACCGGAGCTGTGGCATTGACCCAATAACCTTCGCCCGGCTGGATACTGGTCAGCGGGCTATAGCCTTTGCTGGAGAGATAGCCGGCCAGAGCGCCGTTTGCGTCGAGCGAGGGGGCATAAAATCCCCAGGTTCCGCTCGCGGCATTCCACTTCCAGATGGAAATGATATTGGCCTTGCCGCCAAAGACCTGCTTTACGTCGAGCGGTGTCGCCAGGCTGTTTCCCGCCAGATTCCAGCCGCCTGAGAAGTTCAAGGCGTAGTCGACTTGCGCCGCTGCCGCTGACAGCGCCGACAGCAACGCCAGCAGAAAAAACATCAGCTGATGTACGAATGCGAGAGTTCTGTTCATATCGCCTGCCTCATCCGACGTATGCCTGCGAGAGTGTAAACTGCGTCGGCTGCGATTGTCGCAGAATTTCAGGCTTTCGTTATTCGTCTGGCATGATTCACAACCATTCCTTCGCCCATGCGCTACGACCGCAGCGATCCTGACAGCGCCAACGGATTCCAGGCGGCAACAGCCGCGCTGATACTTTCGAGCTACCAGTGCCTGACCACTCAGGCGTTGATATCCAATGCCGCGGGGATTGATGCCGGTCGCGCACTGTACGATGCGCCCTGCGTCGTGCTGGCTCATGACAGCGCGCCCGATCCGGTGTTCTTCTACGCCAACCGCGCGGCGCAACAGCTGTTCGAGATGAGTTGGGCTGAAATGGTGGCGCTCCCCTCGCGACATTCGGCAGAACCCCTGGCCCGTGAGGAGAGACAGCGCTTGCTCGCGCAGGTCGCACGGCGGGGCTATATCGACGACTATTCAGGTGTGCGAGTGTCGAAGACCGGCAAGCGCTTTCTGATCGAATCCGCTACGGTGTGGAATCTGATGGATGATGCCGGGCAGATCGTCGGGCAAGCGGCCTCTTTTGGGGCCTGGGTTCCGCTGGACTGATCGGGCGCCGGCAATCTGGGATCGGTGACCCTGTACCAATAAAAACTGCCGGGAGAGGCGCGGCAATCGTTGTAGATCAATAAATTGGCGGAAGGCGCAGATGCATGATTTGTTCATGCGAATCACTTTAGAATATTGCGCAGAATCCGAGTTTCCCGATAGGTAAGTGGGTTGTAAGAACTTTCAGCTAGGGTCTGTTCACAATTACTGAAGCCAGATGAGAGTGCAAGTCAAACAAATGAATGACAGGAAGCTGGATGCGAGCTTGTCATATCTCGTGGCGATTCGCCTGAAGTGCTTTATGCGATTGAAGAAGCGCTCGATGAG
>JACRAR010000004.1 GCA_016234745.1 Betaproteobacteria bacterium
ATCAGACGCGCATGCCTTGCCGCGTCGGCTCTTCCGTTTCTCACACCGGCTTGTCGTTGCAGTTCCATCCGCTCATTCGTGGTCAGTTTCATCGCGCCCTCCATGGACACGATTATACTACCTATTTAAACGTTACAATCCACTAGCCTTCAAGCAGCGCAGCTATGTCGCGCAATCCACTCTGATAATTGGGATCGAGCTGCAGAGATGCCATGTTTAACCCGGGCTGCTCCGGCAGTAGGCACATCACGCGTTGTGCGCGCTGCGGATCGGGATGCGGGCGCCAGGCATCCAATAGCTGGTCTACCGACTCCGGCGCATTGCATACCAGCAGCATGTCGCAGCCGGCTGCCCAGGCCGCTTCTGCCCGCTCGACGATGCCGCCGGCGACGCTGGCGCCTTGCATCGACAAATCGTCGCTGAAAATCACGCCGCCAAAAGCATACTCCTTGCGCAAGATGCTCAGCCAGACCGGCGAGAATCCGGCCGGCCGGGCATCGACCTGCGGGTAAATCACATGCGCCGGCATTACTGCATCCAGTTTCAGGCTGCGATAGGGCTGCATGTCCTCGGCAAGTTCGCTCAGGCTGCGCTGGTCGACCGGAATTTCGCTGTGGGAATCGGCGACGACGTAGCCATGCCCCGGAAAGTGTTTGCCGCAGGCGGCCATGCCGGCCTGACGCAAACCTTCGATCAATGCGCCGGCGAGCGCTGTTACGGATTTGGGGTCACGGTGGAACGCCCGGTCGCCGATGACCTCACTGCGTCCGTGATCGAGATCGAGATCCGGGGTGAACGACAGGTCGAGTCCATGCGCACGCAATTCCGCCGCCAGGACATAGCCGATGTTGCGCGTCACTGCCAGCGCTTTGGTGCGATCCGCATCCCACAACTCGCCGCACCGGCGCATCGCGGGAATCCGCGCAAAACCCGGGCGGAAGCGTTGAACCCGGCCACCCTCGTGATCGACCGCGAGCAGCAGGCGCGGCGTGCGCAAGGCATGCAACTCGGCGCACAAACGCAGCAGTTGCTCGGAAGAAGCAAAATTGCGGGTGAACAAGATCACGCCGCCGACCAGCGGATGGGCAAGACGCTCGCGATCCAGTTCGCTGATGTCGCAACCCGCGATATCCACCATCAGGCAAGGCGGCAAAGAACTCATAGCAAGTTGCTTCATGGCTTTTCCAGAATGACAAAGGCGACAGCGCTGTCCTGCTCGTCGCTCAATGACAGGTGTGCAACCAGACCCAGCTTTGAGAGATGCGTGGCGAGGTCAGGGGCGAATTCAAAAACGGGCTTGCCGAACGCGTCATGCGCCACCGCGATCGAGGGCAACAGCGCCGGGGCGCGCACACCCGTGCCGAGCGCCTTGCCGAAAGCCTCCTTGGCTGCGAAGCGCTTGGCCAGGAATCTTTCCGGCGCAATCGATGCCAGACAGGCCTGACGCTCGCTGGCAGCCAGAATCTTGTCCAGCGCCCGCTCGCCATGCCTGGCGTACATTTCAGCCAGACGCGCGACACGCACAATGTCGGTGCCGATGCCGAAGATCATGGCCGGGCAGCCTGCATCAACTGCTTCATCTTGCGTATGGCCGGCTCCCAACCCATGAATATGGCTTCGGCGACCAGGGCATGGCCGATGTTGAGCTCGGCGATTTCGGGGATGGCGGCGATCGCGCCGACATTGCCGAAATGCAGTCCATGCCCGGCATTCACCTTGAGACCGAGACCTGCGCCATAGGTTGCGGCACGGCTGATTCGCGCCAGTTCCTGGGACAGTTTGCCGGCATCGTGTGTATCGGCGTAACGGCCGGTGTGCAATTCCACCACCGGAGCACCGGCGGCCAGCGCCGCATCCAACTGCGCGGGTTCAGGGTCGATGAACAAGGAAACACGTATGCCCGCACTGCGTAAACGGCCGCAGGCGGCCCGGACCGCGTCAAAGTGTCCGGCCACATCGAGGCCGCCTTCCGTGGTCAGTTCCTGACGGCGTTCCGGAACCAGGCAGACATCCTGCGGACAAATGCGGCAGGCAAACGCCAGCATCTCCTCGGTCACAGCCGCTTCCAGGTTCATGCGCTTGGTCAGCTTGCCGCGCAGTGCCTCAACGTCGCGATCCTGGATATGCCGCCGATCCTCGCGTAAATGCAGGGTGATGGCGTCGGCACCGCAGGCCTCTGCCAGCAGGGCAGCCTGGACCGGATCGGGATAGGTGGTGCCACGCGCCTGGCGCAAGGTGGCGACGTGGTCGATATTGACGCCGAGTTCGAGAATCATCAAAGTTCCTGTAGTTCCAAGAATACCCGCCGCGATTGCAGAGCCTGGCCGGCCAGGTAATGGTTGATCAACATGCGCATCAGCAATTTGCTTTCGGACAGCGTGCGCGGGTCGGCATAGTCATCCCGCGCCAGGTCGAGCAGCGTCTTGCCGCGAATTGTCTGGCCCTGGATCTGATCGCCGGCCACCTCATGGTTCGCGGCAGTCAGCACGGGACCGCGCTCGATCAGATAATGATAAAGCCTGTCGGGCAGTACCGCCTCACCCGTGACCGCTTCGCGTTCCAACACCATGCCGTAGCCCAGTTCGCGCAACAGCGCCTTCTCGAACTGCCGCAGATGGGTCGTGGCGGAAACGCTGCCATTGCGACTCTGGGCAAGAGACTGCAAGGTGGTCGCATAGGCATTGAAGAGCGCGGCATGGGCATCCTCGCGCGGCAGCAGTTTCATGAGCAATTCATTGAGATAGTAGCCCAGCAACAGCGCGGTCCCACCCAGCATCGGCATGCCGCCGAGCCACTCGGCGCGGGCCAGGGTTCGCACCTCGCCGGCCCCGAACCAGGCTAGTTCGAGCGGCTGGAATGCCTGCAGGACGCCGCGCATGGCCGAACGCGGCCGGCGCGCCCCGCGCGCCAGCAGCGGCAACCGGCCGAAATCGCGCGAGAAGACATCGATGATCAGGCTGGTTTCGCTATAGGCGTAGGAATGCAAAATAAAAGCCGTCTGCCCGTCGACGCGTTGTCTGCCGCTCATGCCTGACCAATCACCTTTTACTTAACCCATTCCGTGCCAAATTGACCGTGACGCAAAAACAAGCCGCGGACAGTGCCATATGCACGGCAAGACGAAGTTGACAAAGTCGCGGTCAATTTTAATCGTAGCCCAGGCTTTTTAGCGCCCGTTCGTCGTCAGCCCAGCCGCTCTTCACCTTGACCCAGGTTTCCAGGTACACCTTGCCGCCAAACAGTTGTTCCATGCTGCTCCGGGCCGCCGAGGAAACCATCTTGAGTTTCTCGCCACCTTTGCCGATCACCATTGCCTTGTGGGCTGCTTTATCGACAAGGATGGCTGCGAAGATCCGGCGCAGATCGCCCTCCTGTTCGAAGCGCTCGATTTCGACAGTGAGGCTGTACGGCAATTCTTCGCCGAGATTGCGGAAAAGCTTCTCGCGCAGCAACTCGGCGGCAAGGAATCTCTCGCTGCGATCGGTGATCTCGTCTTCACCGAAGATCGCCGGCGCCTCCGGCAAATAAGCGGTGGCAACCTTGAGTACCTGTTCGGTGCCGGAGCCGTGCATCGCGGATACCGGAAGGATCTCGGCAAACGGATATTCCTGCGCCATTTGCGCGATGAATGGCAATAGCTGCGACTTGTCATCCAGCCGGTCGACTTTGTTGATCGCCAGCAGCACCGGGCGTTCGCGTGGCAAGAGCTTGAATATGGCGCGGTCGGCGGGGCCGCAGCGGCCGGCCTCGACCACGCAGATCACCACATCCACCTCGGCCAGTGCCTGCGTGACGTTGCGGTTGAGCGCGCGATTCAGGGCGCCGGCATGGCGTGTCTGGAAACCCGGCGTGTCGACGAAAATATACTGGCAAGCCGCTGTCGTGAGGATACCGGTAATCCGGTGGCGCGTTGTCTGCGGCTTATTGGACGTGATGCTGATTTTCTGCCCGACCAACTGGTTCAGCAGGGTCGATTTCCCGACATTGGGCTGACCGACGATGGCCAGGGTGCCCGTGCGGAAAGTCTCGCTCATTTTGCGACGACCATCTCGAATGCCCGCTGTGCTGCTTCCTGTTCGGCTGCGCGGCGACTCGCGCCGCGGCCCAGGGCACGTATCTCCAACTCGGCGATGCTGCATTCGACCTCGAATTCCTGCTCGTGCGCCTCTCCGCGCGTGGCCTGCAGCGTGTATCTCGGCAGCGCCAGATGGCGTCCCTGGAGCAGTTCCTGCAGTATGGTCTTGGGATCCTTGTGGGTACGCAAGGGATCAAGTCCTTCGAGCAACGATTGATAGAGTTTGGTGACGACTGCGCACGCCGGCTCGAAGCCCGCATCCAGATAAACCGCACCGACCAGTGCTTCGAGCGCATCAGCCAGAATTGATGGGCGACGAAACCCGCCGCTTTTCAATTCCCCTTCGCCCAGCAGCAAAGCATCGCCCAAGGATAATTTCTGGGCAAGCTCAAACAGTGCCTCCTGTCTCACCAGGTTGGCGCGCAAGCGCGAGAGTTCACCTTCACGCTGCGCAGGAAAGCGCTCAAACAGCAGGGCCGAAACTACGCAATTGAGGATGCTGTCTCCGAGAAACTCCAGGCGCTCGTTGTGGGGTGTGCCGTGACTGCGGTGCGTCAGTGCCTGCTGCAGCAGGTCCGCACGGGAAAATACATGCCCCAGCGCCTGCTCAAGTCTTGGCAGGCGGGTGTTCTTCTGTTTCCCTTTTGAATTTGCCGCGGAACCGCTCTCGCTCTGCATCAATTATTTGCTGGAGCCTTCAAAATCGATCATGAGGCTGACATTGGCAAAAAGCGGGATTTTTGTCGAATAGGCGAATGAGATCACGATCTCGTTCCCTTCCTTGGTGATTTCCAGGTCTTCGGCAGTGACGCTGCTGCCGCCCTCAACCTGGGTGCGAGTTCTGTAGGCACTGCGGATTTGCGAGACGTTGGCGCCGCTGTTTCCGGGATCGTGCGCAGTCGCCTTGACATTCTTGAGCACCGTGAAGTATCCCAGCACATCCGGCGCCACTTTCATGCCAAGCAGGGAGACGAAGAAAAGCATGCCGCCGCCAATCAGCAAACTCAGTACGCCGATTCCGCGCTGCCGTCGAATGGATGGTTTCATGTCCTTCTCCCGCATCACTTGAACGATCCGATGCGCTTCAGATCGCCGAAATTGAACCAGATAAAAAATGCCCTGCCAACGATGTTTTCATCCGGGACAAAGCCCCAAAAGCGGCTGTCCTGCGAGTTGTCGCGGTTGTCGCCCATCATGAAATAATGCCCAGCGGGCACTTCGCAGGTCACGCCGGAACTATTGTAGTGGCATTTATCGCGGAAGGGGAACTGAACCGTCGGGGCAATGACGGACTGGGCGTCGGTTTCCACCAGAATATCGTGATCGGTATTGCCCAGCGTTTCAACATAGCGCGGCGTGTAGAAAAGGCGCTCCTTGTCGAGATACTCCGGGGCCTTCTGCAGCGGCAGTTCCTTGCCATTGATGCTGAGCCGCTTGTGCTGATACACGATCTTGTCCCCGGGAACGCCGACCACCCGCTTGATGTAATCGAGCGAAGGGTTGTCGGGATAACGGAAAACCATCACGTCGCCGCGCTGGGGCGTTCCGATCTCCACTATTTTCTTGTTGATGACCGGCAGGCGTATGCCGTAGGTATATTTATTGACCAGGATGAAATCGCCCACCAGCAGCGTCGGAATCATGGAGCCCGAGGGAATCTTGAAGGGTTCGACGAGGAAGGAGCGCAGCAGGAAGACGATCAGGATCACCGGGAAAAAACTGGCGCCATATTCCACCCACCACGGATCCTTGGCGTCGGCAGCACGCTTATTCTTGAGCCAGAAGTGATCGACCAGCCAGATCAGGCCAGTAGCCAGCAGCAGCAGAAACAATATGAGAGCGAAATTCATGTGCGGTTCCAGTTGGTTATTTTTCGCCGACGCGGAGCACCGAGAGGAAGGCCTCTTGCGGAATTTCCACGCTGCCCACCTGCTTCATGCGCTTCTTGCCCGCCTTCTGCTTCTCCAGCAGTTTCTTCTTGCGCGTGATGTCACCGCCGTAGCACTTGGCCAGGACGTTCTTGCGCAGCGCCTTGATGTTCTCGCGCGCCACGATGTTGGCGCCAATCGCCGCCTGTATCGCCACATCGTACATCTGGCGCGGAATCAGTTCGCGCATCTTGGCAGCCAGCAAGCGGCCTCGGAAAGGCGCATTGGCGCGATGGACGATGGTCGACAACGCATCCACCTTGTCGCTGTTGATCAGCACGTCGAGCTTGACCACGTCGGCGGCGCGATATTCCTTGAACTCGTAGTCGAGCGAAGCGTAGCCGCGCGAGATGGATTTGAGCTTGTCGAAGAAATCCATCACCACTTCGGCCATCGGCATGTCGTAACTCAACTGCACCTGCCGGCCGCGGTAGAGCAGGTTCACCTGCGTGCCGCGCTTTTGCTCGCAGAGCGTGATCACCGCACCGAGATATTCTTCCGGAACGAAAATCGTCGCCGTGATGATCGGCTCGCGGATCTCCTCGATCTTCGAGACATCCGGCAACTTGGCCGGGTTCTCGACGAACATCTCGCTGCCATCGCGCAGCCGCACCTGATAGACCACTGTTGGCGCCGTCGTGATCAGATCCTGATCGAACTCCCGCTCGAGCCGCTCCTGGATGATCTCCATGTGCAGCAAACCGAGGAAACCACAACGGAAGCCAAAGCCGAGCGCCTGCGAGACTTCCGGCTCGTATTGCAGCGAAGCGTCGTTGAGCTTGAGTTTCTCCAGCGAATCGCGCAGGCCCTCATATTCATTCGGCTCGATCGGGTAGAGTCCGGCAAACACCTGCGATTTGATTTCCTTGAATCCCGGCAGGGGCTCAACCGCAGGGCGATCGACCCGGGTGACCGTGTCGCCAACCTTGGCGGCCTTGATTTCCTTGATGCCGGCAATGATGAAACCGACTTCGCCGGCACAAAGCTGTTCGCGCGTCTGCGACTTGGGTGTGAATACGCCCACTTGCTCGCACAAATGCACGCTGTCGGCCGCCATCAGGCGAATCTTGTCCTTGGGCCGCAGCGCGCCATCCACGACGCGCACCAGCATCACCACGCCGACATAGTTGTCGAACCAGGAATCGATGATGAGCGCCTTCAGGGGTGCGTCGGGATCGCCCTGGGGCGGGGGAATCCGGGCAATCACGGCTTCGAGGATGTCCTCCACGCCCAGGCCGGTCTTGGCGCTGGCGAGGATGGCTTCGGTGGCGTCGATGCCGATCACATCTTCGATTTCCTGCCGGGCGCCCTCGGGATTGGCCGCCGGAAGATCGATCTTGTTCAGAACCGGAATGACTTCAACGCCTAGTTCAATCGCCGTATAGCAATTGGCCACGGTTTGCGCCTCGACGCCTTGCGAGGCATCGACCACCAGCAGGGCGCCTTCGCAGGCCGAAAGCGAGCGGCTCACCTCGTAGGAAAAATCCACATGACCCGGCGTATCGATCAGGTTCAGGTTGTAAATCGAGCCATCGCGCGCCTTGTAGGACAGCGCGGCAGTCTGCGCCTTGATGGTGATGCCGCGTTCGCGCTCGAGATCCATCGAGTCGAGCACCTGCGCTTCCATCTCGCGGTCCGACAAGCCGCCGCAGAGATGGATGATGCGGTCAGCCAGGGTCGATTTGCCGTGGTCGATGTGGGCGATGATGGAGAAGTTGCGGATCCGCTGCATTTTCGGTGCTGCAATTAATTTCTGCAGGATTCTTGAAGGCGCCGGATTTTACCTTGAAGTGGCCTCAAGGGGTTTGACCAACCGCATCCAAATAGGCAAGAACCGCTGATCGATCCAGAAAATAATGGCAAAGCTCGCGAACATTCGCCGCTTCGATCGCCGCCAGCACCGGCACCAGTTCGTCATAGCGCGATTGCAAGCGCGGATCGCCATCGACGTCGACCACTTCGATGTCGAATCCGCCGCCCTGCTCGGCGCGCAATTGCTCCAGCGCACCGAGCATGTCCTCGCAGAGATGGCAATAACCCCTGCTATACAGGGTGAGTCGCGGCTTATTTATTGTCACCGAGACCTTTGATGATCACGAAGGTCTGATTCTCGCCGCGCCTGACCAGCAGCGTCAGGGTTGCCGACTTGTCCATCTGCGCAAGCAGTTTGTTGAACTGCTCGATCGACTTCACCTCGGTCTGCGTGCCTTTGCTGGCGATTCCGAGAATGATGTCGCCCGGGCGCAAATCCGCCCTGGCCGAACCGTTGCGGATGTCTTCGACGACCAGGCCATGATCAAGCTTCAGTTCTTTTTTCAACTCCGCGCTCAGTTCCGACAGCACCAGCCCGAGACGGTTCGCCGCAGCCGGCGCGCTCGATTTGCCGCGCTTGCTGGTGCGCTGGGTGGCTTTCTCATCGGCAATTTCACCCACCACCACGCTCACATCCTTGATGCTGCCCTTGCGCCAGAGTTGTATCGTGGACTTGCTGCCTGGCTTGGTACCTCCCACCAGGCGCGGCAGATCGCTCGATTGTCCGACCGCCTTGCCGTCGAACTTCATAATGATGTCACCGGACTCAATGCCGGCCTTGTCCGCCGGTCCACCTTTCTCCACCGAACTGACCAGTGCGCCGGCGGGTTTGCTCAAGCCGAAGGAGTCCGCCAGATCCTTGGTAACTTCCTGTATCACCACGCCGATTCGTCCGCGGCTAACCCGACCGCTGCTCTTGAGTTGGCTTTGCACCTCCATCGCCACATCGATCGGGATGGCAAACGCCAAACCCATATACCCACCGGTACGGCTGTAGATTTGCGAATTGACACCAACCACTTCGCCTTTCATGTTGAAGAGCGGACCGCCCGAGTTGCCCGGATTGATGGCGGCATCGGTCTGGATAAAGGGTACATAGCTTTCCTGGGGCAGGGAGCGTCCCTTGGCGCTGACGATGCCCGCGGTGACGCTGTTCTCGAAGCCGAAAGGCGAACCGATTGCGATCACCCATTCGCCCACCTTGAGCCGGTTTGGGTCACCCAGTCTGGCGACGGGCAAGCCGCTCGCCTCAATCTTGATCAGGGCGATATCGGTGCGCCGGTCTGTGCCAAGCACCTTGGCCTTGTACTCGCGCTTGTCGGTCAGGCGCACCAGCACTTCGTCCGCACCATCCACCACGTGCGCATTGGTCAGGATATGTCCTTCGGCGCTGATGATGAACCCGGAGCCCAGCGATTTGCTCTCCTGCTCGCGTGGAACGCCCGGTTGCTGGTGGGGGAAGAAGCGTCGGAACATTTCAAAAGCCGGATCATCCTCGTCGAAAGGCATCTGCTGCCCAAAGGGATTGACGCGATTGCCACGGATGGTCTGAGTGGTGCTGATATTGACGACCGCAGCGCCTTGTTTCTCAACTAGATCAGTAAAATCGGGCAGTTCCCGGGTCTGGGCAATAGCTGCCAGTGAAATCAGCAACAACCAAAACGGCAGCAGAACTTTTTTTAGCATGGGCACTTATCCTTTGAACAAATGAAAAAAGCTTTACCGGTTGCTTTCGCCTTACCTATGCAATGAGTATGCAAGGCATGCGCGACAGCGCCTACTTCCTCTTGGGCTCTATGCCATCGCCCAGTCTTTTGAGTGTGGCCGGCGGCGTTTCGCCCATCACGACCAGCAGATGCTTGCCGGCGGCGCGGCGATAGACATTGATTGCCCCCATCGAAACCATGCCCAGATCCGGTTTGTCGGGCAAGGCCTCGATAAACACCGAAATGGCGGCAAGTCCATCCGAAAACACCATGTGCAGGCTTTCCGTGCCATCCGAACGCGTTTGCCGCTTCAAATTGGTGAGCTTGCGGAAACCCGGCAGTTCCGCATTGAATTGCCAAGTCGCGTCCTCTGCGCGGCTGTCGATTGCCTGCACCTGCTGGACCCGCCACTTGCCGCTTTGCGCGAGATATTTTGACTTGAGCGCTTCGGGCTCGATGGCGCCGCCGATCCGCAGCTGAGTGAAAGCAAAGGTCTCGATCGGCTGGTTGCGCTCGTTGAGCAAGCTGCTCTTGAGCAGCAGGCCGCTATTCACGTCGATCCATAATTGCTGCCCATAACGCAAATCATCCTTCGGTTCCAGATAAATGATCTGGCTCTCATGCTCGGCGACACGGCCCAGCGGACCTTTGCGGATCAGGTAGTATTCGGTGAGGCTGCTCAGGGATGCCGGCAGCAAAGCCGGAAAGGTTCGCCGCTGCGCACGTTTGTCGATAATCAGCGTGTGACTCTCGGGCAGGTAGCATTTCACCTCATCATTGTTGCGTATCAGCTCCCGCGGGCTGCCGTCCAGCACTTCCAGTCGCTCCCGCTCTCCGGCCGCCTCAAAAAGATGGGTGATGCGAGAGGTCTCCTCTATGCCACCGTTGCGGTACGAGAAAGTACCCGCATAATTGAGCTTCTGTGCCGCCGTGACGACGCGACCAAGCCAGTAGAGACCTTCCTGCTGCTCGGCCCGCAGAGATGCATTCCACAGCAGGAAACAAACCAGGAAAGCAGAAGCGTGCTTCATCGTGAGGCCGAGATCGTGCGGATATAGCTGGCACCACCGTGGATGCTGCTGCTGGGAGAGTAGGCTTGATGGACCATCAGGTATTCCTGCATCCGCTCGGAAGTGACGACCACTTCGGGCTTGGCTGCTTTGGCGAGCTGGGGCATGTTTTCCGGTGCCGGGGGTACAAAAGCCAGCCAGGCCACTACGGCGACACCGGTCAATGAAGCCGCAAGCGCCGCGGTGGAGCTCAACAGATTCGCTGGCCGCTTCGCGGGCGGCGCCAGCACCGTCGGTTCAGCCGCGAGTCGAGCCATGACCTTGCCAGTGATGTCGCCGGAGAGATTCTCGCAGCCACGCAACGCATCACCTATCAGCACATAACGGCTCATTGCACTGCGCAGTTCCGCGTCCTTGCGCATGGCCGTCAGCAGTACCTGATTCTGGTCCGGCTCAAGCTCGTTGTCGAGCAAGCTCGATAATTGATTTTTCATGTTCAAATCACCTGTCATAGTTGCTTGCGTGCTTCACTTGTCTTTCGTCTGATTTTCCAACTTAGTTTCCAACTTGGCTCCCAACTTACCAGCGTTTGTCCGGTGCCGTGTCGAGGAGCGGTTTCAGTTTCTCGGCAATCGCTTCGCGCGCACGGAAAATCCGGGAACGCACCGTACCGATCGGACAATCCATGATCTGAGCGATTTCCTCATAACTCAGGCCGTCGATCTCGCGCAAAACGATGGCATTGCGCAAATCCTCCGGCAGGGCGTCCATCGCTGAATTCACCGTGTTTCCGAGCTGTTTGGACATGAGCAGGTGCTCGGGCGTATTGTTGTCATGCAAGTGCTCGCCACCTTCGAATCCTTCCGCATCCTCATTGTCAAATTCCGTCGCCACCGGAGCGCGACGGCCTTTGGCAGCCCAGTGATTCTTTGCGGCATTGATACCAATACGGTACAGCCACGTATAAAAAGCGCTCTCGCCCCGGAAACCCGGCAAAGCACGATAGGCCTTGATGAAGGCCTCCTGGGCGACATCTTCGACTTCAGCCGGATCAGTGATCAAGCGGGATAGCAGACGCACCAGCTTGCGCTGGTACTTGGCGACAAGCAGCCCGAAAGCTTGCTTATCCCCCTGCTGCACGCGCTCAACCAGAATCTGGTCAGTTTCGCGATCTCCCATCGGCTGGCTTCGTCGGTAGTAAAAATGAACGGGTAAGTATACCCGATGCTTCAAACCCCACTCTGCTAACCGCTTATCTGCACTCGTCGATCAAGCCAACGCTGCGTCATATCCGCGAAAGTCTGTCAATCCGGTATCAATCGTCATGACAGAAGACAAGCGTGCCGGGAAATAGTTCATCAGCAGTACTGCGAACCCCTGCCAGCCCGCATGATATAGTTACCACTGGTTTACGATGGATACCCCATGAACGACTTTGATGTCCTGATTCTCGGCAGTGGCCTTGCCGGGCAATCTCTGGCTCTTAGGCTTGCGGCGCACCGGCGCGTCGCACTGGTAACGAAAAAAACCCTGGAGGACTCAGCTTCAGGCTGGGCACAAGGCGGCATTGCCGCGGTGCTCGACGCGGCCGACTCGATTGAGTCTCATATCCAGGATACGCTTACGGCCGGCGCCGGCCTTTGCAACGAAGCGGCGACACGCTTTGTCGTGGAGAATAGTCGCAACGCCATCGAATGGCTGATCGAGCAGGGTGTGCATTTCACCCGCGACGATGCCTCGATGCTGGGCTACCACCTGACGCGCGAAGGCGGACACAGCCACCGCCGGGTGATCCATGTCGCCGATGCCACCGGAGCGGCAGTCCAGGAAACGCTGACCGACAGGGTGCGGCATCATCCAAGCATCAAAATCTTTGAACGGCACATCGCGATCGATCTGATCACCGGAGCAAAGCTGGGCAAGCCGCAACTGGGCTGTATGGGTGCCTATGTCCTGGATATTGAGACCGACCGCGTGCTGACCTTCAGCGCCACGCATACGATCCTAGCCACAGGCGGTGCCGGCAAGGTCTATCTGTACACCACCAACCCCGATACCGCCACCGGCGATGGCATTGCCATGGCCTGGCGCGCCGGCTGTCGCGTGGCAAACATGGAGTTCGTGCAGTTCCACCCGACCTGCCTCTACCATCCGCAGGCCAAGTCCTTCCTGATTTCCGAAGCGGTGCGCGGAGAAGGCGGTCTGCTGCGCTTACCCGACGGAACACGTTTCATGCCCAAGCATGACCAACGCGCCGAATTGGCGCCGCGCGACATCGTCGCCCGGGCGATCGACTTCCAGATGAAAAAGCGCGGCCTCGACTGCGTCTTCCTCGACATCAGCCACAAGCCGGCAAGCTTTCTGATGGAGCATTTCCCAACCATCCATGCTCGCTGCCTGGAATTCGGCATCGACCTCACGCGCGACCCTATCCCCGTAGTGCCAGCCGCGCACTATACCTGCGGCGGGGTCGTGACTGATCTGAATGCCCGCACTGATCTGCCCGGACTGTATGCCATCGGCGAGTCGGCTTGCACCGGCCTGCACGGGGCGAATCGTCTTGCCAGCAATTCCTTGCTGGAGTGCCTGGTGTTTGCGGCAGCGGCGGCGAAGGATATCCTTGCCGCGAAGCCGCGACGAGCGTCGAAATTGCCGCAATGGGACGAAAGCCGGGTCACCGACGCCGACGAAGAAATCGTCATTTCGCACAACTGGGATGAGTTGCGCCGCTTCATGTGGGACTATGTCGGCATCGTCCGAACCAACAAACGCCTGGAACGCGCGCTGCATCGAATCCGCTTGCTGGAACGCGAAATCGATGACTACTACGCCAATTTCCGCGTCAGCAACGACTTGATTGAACTGCGCAATCTGGTCCTGACCGCCCATCTGATCGTGCGCTGTGCCCAGCGCCGCAAGGAAAGCCGGGGCCTGCACTTTAGCCGCGACTATCCGGAGTTGCTGCCGCAACCGCGCGACACCCTGCTGCGCCCGACGCGCGGCGGCTGACCCCCTCAGTATTGGCTTGCATCCGCCTGCCAGCGCAACCAGAGGCGCAACTGGCGAAAGGCCTCTGCAGGCAAGGAATCCGGCAGCAGCACCAAGGCCTCAAGTCGCTTGCCGAAGCGCAGCAGGAGCACCGTCAATTGCGGCGTGACCGTGCTATGCAGATGCACCCGCGTCTCCCCGGTTTCACCGTTCGAACGGAGATATTCGAGTTTTCCGTCGGCGCGCAACAACAGGCTTACGATTCTCTTCGCCCCATGAGTGCGCCGCCAGGTCGTCCCGAACGAAGCGCAGACCAGCAATAGCAGCATCAGCCGTATCCAGCCCGATGCACTGATTGCCCCAAGCACGGCCAGTGCAACACCATGCATCACCAGCAACAGAACGTCCAGACGCCGGGATGCCTGAAGTAGTAGGGTCATCGGCAGCTGCATGGCTGCCGGTTCTTATAGGCGGCTAAGTGCCAGGGTGCCGTTGGTTCCGCCAAAACCGAAGGAATTCGTGAGAACGGCACGTATCTCCATCTTGCGCGCGGCATTGGCGCAATAATCGAGGTCGCACTGTTCGTCCTGGTTGAAAATATTGATGGTCGGCGGAGATATCTGATGGTGCAGGGCCAGGGTTGAAATCACCGCCTCGACACCGCCCGCCGCCCCCAGCAGATGCCCCGTCATCGACTTGGTGGAATTGACCACCAGCTTCCTCGCGTGATCACCGAAACAGCGCTTGACGGCGACCGTCTCAGCCAGATCGCCGAGGGGAGTGGATGTGCCGTGGGCATTGATGTAATCAATCTGATCCGGATTCAGTCGAGCATTGTTCAAGGCATTCAGCATGCAGCGTCTTGCACCATCGCCATCTTCGGCTGGCGCGGTCATGTGGTGTGCGTCTCCGCTCATGCCATAGCCGGCGACTTCTGCGTAAATACGCGCACCGCGCACTTTGGCATGCTCATATTCTTCCAGCAGCATGACTCCGGCACCTTCGCCCAGCACAAAGCCATCGCGATCCTTGTCCCAAGGCCGACTCGCTGTCGCCGGGTCGTCGTTGCGGGTAGACAGGGCGCGCGCCGAAGCAAATCCGCCAATCGCCAAAGGCGTGACGGTGGATTCCGCGCCGCCACAAAGCATCATGTCGGCATCGCCATATTCAATGATGCGCGCCGATTCGCCAATGCAATGGGTCGCCGTAGTGCAGGCCGTCACCATCGCCAGATTCGGCCCCTTCAAGCCAAACATGATCGAAAGATGCCCGGCGATCATGTTGATGATGGTGCTGGGAATGAAGAATGGGGATATTTTGCGCGGGCCGGCGGCAAGAAATTCGTTATGCGTCGACTCGATCATCTGCAGGCCACCGATACCCGAACCGACGTTGACGCCGATTCGCTCCGCATTCTCGGGTGTCACCTCAAGGCCGGAGTCGCGAAACGCCTGGATCCCGGCCGCCATGCCGTAATGGATAAAAGTATCCATGCGGCGTGCTTCTTTGGGGGAGAGATACGGCGTGACATCGAAGTTCTTGACCTCGCCGGCGATCTTCACCGACATCGCACTCGGGTCGAAACGCGTGATCGTGCCGATGCCGGATTGGCCAGCAACCAGGTTGTCCCATGCATCGGAAATGGTGTTCCCCACTGGGGATATGATGCCTAAACCAGTGACAACAACTCTGCGGCGTGACACAAGGAACTCCCGGTGCGATTTGAAACTGGGGTAAGTACTGCGGAATTACTTCTTGACGTGAGCGACGACGTAATCGATGGCTTGCTGCACGTTGGTGATTTTTTCGGCTTCTTCATCCGGGATCTCGCACTCGAACTCTTCCTCGAGGGCCATCACCAACTCCACTGTGTCGAGAGAATCCGCACCCAGGTCGTCAACGAATGACGACTCGTTCTTGATTTCGGATTCATTGACGCCCAACTGCTCGGCGACGATTTTCTTGACACGTTGTTCGATGTTCTCCATGAACTGCTCCTTCCCTGATTATCAGGTGTTGTGAATAACCCGCTCATTTTACCAGAAGGCGGACGACAGACGATACCTGGACTTCTTCAGGCCATGTATAAGCCGCCATTGATATGCAGCGTTGCTCCAGTCACATAGCCGGCACGCGGAGAAGCGAAGTACGCCACCGCCGCTGCGATCTCCTCAGGCTGACCGAGCCGCCCCAGCGGGATTCTCTCCAGCAAGGCCTTGTGCTGTGCTTCAGACATGGTCTTGATCATGTCGGTATCGATAGAACCCGGGGCAATGCAGTTCACAGTGATATTCCGGCTGCCCAGTTCCTGCGCCAGGGATCGCGTCATGCCGGCGACACCAGCCTTTGCTGCCGCGTAGTTGGCCTGTCCCGGGTTGCCCGAACTGCCAACCACCGAAGTGATATTAATGATCCGCCCATGGCGCGCCTTCATCATGCCGCGCATCACCAGCCGGGACATCCGAAACGTCGCTTTGAGGTTCGTATCAATCACGCTGTCCCACTCCTCGTCCCTCATGCGCATGGAGAGGTTGTCGCGCGTGATGCCGGCGTTGTTGACCAGAATGCTGACGCTGCCGTACTTCTGTTCTATCTCTCCGATCAAGCCAGAACAGGCGTCAACATCGGTTATATCCAGTACGGCGCCCCAACCTGCAATGCCGGCTTGGTCGAGGCTGTGTTGTATCTTCGCAGCACCTTCCGTGGTTGTGGCGGTTCCCACCACCGTAGCTTTCAGTCCGCCCAGTTCCTGCAAAATGGCCCAGCCAATTCCTCTTGAAGCGCCAGTGATTAACGCGATTTGTCCAGTTAACATGGTTGCTCCTGCGAATGGTCTGCGGTTACAGCGGTCACGGCTGCATTGATGCCTGCCAGATCAGCAAGCGCACCTCCTGTCACACCATCGGCGCAGCGCTTGATCAAGCCCGCCAACACCTTGCCCGGACCGCATTCATAAATATGCGTGACACCCTGCGCTGCCATCGTCTGCATGATTTCCACCCAGCGTACCGGAGAAGCAGCCTGACGCACCAGGGAATCCCGGATTTGTTCGGGATCCAGCAGGCAAACGACGTCAGCATTGTTCAGCACGGGGATAACCGGCCTGGATACGGCCACCTTGGCCAATCCAAGCTTGAGTTTCTGTGCGGCGGGCTGCATCAGTGCGCAATGGAAAGGCGCTGATACCGCCAGAAGCATCGCGCGTTTGGCGCCTTTGGCCTTGCAAGAATCAACCGCCCGCTGTACCGCGGCGGCATGACCGGCGATGACCGTCTGTTCGGGTGAATTGAAATTCACGGCCTCGACCACCTGGCCTTGCGCGCTCTCAGCACAAGCCTCCTGCACCAGAGCGGACGCGAGCCCGAGTATTGCCGCCATGGCACCCTCGCCCGCGGCAACCGCTTCTTGCATGGCCTTTGCGCGCAGTTCGACCAGAGGCACGGCCTGCCTGAAAGGGATGGCTTCTGCCGCCACCAGCGCCGAGTATTCTCCGAGACTGTGGCCGGCCACCAGCGCCGGCCGCGGGCCGCCCTGAGCCAGCCACAAACGATAGGCAGCAATGCCGGCAGTCAGCATCAGCGGTTGGGTATTCACAGTCTGATTGAGCGCCTCGGCCGGTCCTGACGTGACCAGTTGCCACAAATCGCGGCCAAGCGCCTGCGAGGCCTCATCGAAAGTTTCGCGGATGACACTGTTGTCGCCGTATGCACCCATCATGCCCAGTGATTGCGATCCCTGGCCGGGAAAAACCAATGCAAATTTCATATCATCGCCTCACGCATCAATATTTGAGCAGCGCGGCGCCCCAGGTGAAGCCGCCACCGACGCCCTCGAACAAAACCACGTCGCCGCGCTTGATTCTGCCATCACGAACCGCCTCGTCCAACGCCAAGGGAATCGAGGCAGCGGAAGTGTTGCCGTGACGCTCGACCGTGACGATCACTTTCTCCAGCGGCAAACCCAGTTTCCTGGCCGTGGCCTGCAGGATCCGGATGTTCGCCTGGTGCGGGATCATCCAGTCGACCTGAGCCACATTCATCGCTGCCTCATGAAGAACTTCCTGGGCAACCTCGGCCAAGATCTTGACTGCGAATTTGAATACTGCCTGGCCATCCATCTGCAGGAAGGGCGAACCGACCACCTCGCCTCTGCTGATCTGTCCCGGTACGGAAAGTATCCCGCTATAGCTGCCATCGGCATGCAAGGCACTGGCGAGGATGCCGGGTTCCGCACTGGCTTCGAGAACCACCGCCCCGGCGCCGTCGCCGAACAGGACGCAAGTTGCGCGATCGTTCCAGTCGAGAATGCGCGAGAAAACCTCGGCACCGACCACCAAGGCGCATCGATGCGAGCCGGAACGAATGAACTTGTCCGCAATTGCCAGACCGTAGGCAAAACCGCTGCATACCGCCTGCACATCGAAAGCCGCCGCACCATTCCGGATGCCAAGCTTTTGTTGCAACAAGGCGGCGCTGCTGGGAAAAACCATGTCCGGCGTCGAAGTGGCGAGGATGATGAGATCGACATCCTCGGCGGCCCTGCCGGCCGCTGCAAGTGCGCGGAGACTGGCTTGCAACGCCAAATCGCTGGTGACAACCGATTCCTCGGCCAGATGGCGGTAACGGATTCCAGTGCGCTCGACTATCCAACTGTCGTTACTGTCTATGCCGCGTGCGACGAGGTCGTCGTTGCTGACCGGGGCACCGGGTAGGTAGCTGCCAGTGCCGGTGATTTGCGAAAAAACAGTCGGCCGAGTCATACGCTGGCAGATGACACCGCCATGCGGGCGGCGATACGTTCGGGGAGCTTGTTGCGTGCCGCCAGCGCCGCCTGCTCGAGGGCATGGAAAAAGGCCAGGGCATCGGCCGAGCCATGGCTTTTGACGACGATCCCCTTCAGGCCGAGCAGGCTGGCGCCATTGAAGCGCCGGGGATCAAAACGGTGCTTGAAGGCATTCAGGACCGGCAAAGTCAGCAATGCTGTCAGGCGGGTCCGCCAATTGCGGTTGAATTCCTCGCGCAGTGCAGCACTCATCATACGTGCCACACCCTCGGAGGCCTTGAGCGTGACGTTGCCGACAAAACCATCGCAGACCACCAGGTCCACCGTTCCTTTGTAGAGATCATCGCCTTCGACATTGCCGAAGAAATTCAGTCCGCTGGTTTTAAGCAACTCACCGGCGCGCTTGACGACCTCATTGCCCTTGATCTCCTCCTGACCGATATTCAGCAATCCGACTTTGGGTCGCTCCTTGCTCTCAAGGGCGGCAATCAGCATCGAGCCCATGATGCCGAACTGCAGCAGATGCTCCGGCTGGCAATCGACATTTGCGCCGAGATCGAGGACATAGGTGTGGCCGTGCAAGGTGGGTACAACGCTGGCGATCGCCGGGCGATCTATTCCCGGCAAAGTTTTCAACACAAAATGCGAGATCGCCATCAAGGCGCCGGTGTTACCCGCTGAAAGCGCTGCTTGTGCCACGTTAGACTTGACCAGTTCGATCGCGACACGCATCGAGGAGTCTTTTTTGTTGCGCAAGGCGGTGGCGATCGGTTCGTCCATGGCCACCTGCTCGCTCGCATGACGGATGGTCAGGCGCGGCCCGAATTCGGCCTCGGCTTTTCCCAGCAGGGGCAACAGTTGATCCCTAAGTCCAACCAGGATCATGGAGCAATCCGGATCATGCCGCAGAAAATCAAGCGCGGCAGGCACGGTAACCGTTGGACCATGGTCACCACCCATACAGTCGATGGCCAGCGTCACCGTCATTACGAGATCTCTTGCGGAGGGTTGTTGTTAAGCGAAGACCGGCCGAAGCCTGCCAGCAGTGCGCGCCAGAAGCGCGCGTCCTATCGAGGGTTACTCACTCGTCTTTGCTTTTTGCAACTTTTTTGCCCCGATAGTAGCCATTGGGACTGATGTGGTGACGCAGATGAACTTCGCCCGTCGTCGCCTCGACCGCCAGCGGCGGCGCAGTCAGAAAGTCATGGGCACGATGCATGCCGCGTTTGGATGGGGATTTCTTGTTCTGCTGGACTGCCATTTCGATACTCCTCAATAAAACGTTCAGATCGTTGTTTCAATGCTTCTTCAACTGGGCCAGCGCCGCAAAAGGAGAAGCGGCAACGCTATCCTCGGCGTATCCCGGCAATGCACAGATTTCATGCCGCGGTGCAATCGGTAAAGCTAGCAATACTTCATCTTCCAACAAGGCCAGCAACGGCTGTTCCTCCAGCGCTTCGATAGGATCAGACCGATCGTCTTCCAGCGACTCGTCGGGCCAGTCTTGACCTGGTGCGACAAGCTGCAAATGACTCCTGACGCTCAACGCAAAATCCAATGCCGCTAGGCAGCGCTGGCACCTCAAATGCAATTCGCCGGATACCTCGACCAGCAAATAAGGCTTGCCTTCATCATCACGGCCGCCCTGCACTTCCCAGGCCAGTTTCCCTTCATCGTCGGCAAGCGCATCCGATAGCCGCCGCAAACAATTAACCGGAACCTCTCCAGCCAGATGACGTGCCTCAAAAGCAAACTTGATGCTATTGATGAAATAATCGTCAATTAGCTTCATATGCCGCCGCGGTGCAAACGATAGATAATATAATTTTTCTCTTCTTTAGTCAAAATAAGCACCTCCGGGTAGTGGTTCAGTTTGAAGAATCATCGGTTACAAAATTCTTTGGCATAGTTTCGGCCATCATGATGACTTCTTCCAAGTCCCATAGATGATCAGAGATTCCAGATTCCATAGCTGGCGTAACCCGCAGCGTCTTGTGAATTTTGCAGAAGTTGTAGAACATGAAATACAAGCTGATCGCGTGCATGTGATTTTCCAGCTTCTTTGAGAATGCATTGGTCAGTCTAGTGAATCGCCGCATGTGCATCCGCATGGTTAGATTGGCGCGCTCGACAAAGCTTGTCGAGACATCCTTCATAACCGGATTGCCTGTAACTTGGCGCTTCTCAATCCCTGTCACTTCTGCGGGACTGTAGCGCCGCCCCTCATCCTTGGTAGCTGTCTGGTTGCCGTAGAGCTTAATGAGCTGCGCGAAATCAATATCAACACCAAAGGCACCTTCAACGGCCGTCAAATAGGCTTTGTGACCGTCTGTAGTGAGTTGCACGCGGCCTTCAAGGCGCTTCGCCAGATCGTCTATGAAGACGCATGCAGAATCCACTCCGCGCGTTCCTACGTGCCAGCAAGGTACAAGCTTTGTATCGGCATCAATGGCCGTCCAGGTATAGACATCGCCCAGGCCAAAAATGCCCTTGTGTTCTTCGGGTACGTTGCGCTCCTTCATTCCGACAAAAGACCAGATTTCGTCGCATTGCACTTTCTTGAGGTTCAGGCCGGTCATGACGCGATCTTGGTAGAGGGCGCAGGCTTCGCCTACTTCAGCCAGTAACTTGAGAACCGTGTTCTTTGACGCGCCAGTAAGCCGGCAAGTGGCGTTAATGCCTACGCCTTCACAGAGGGAAGCAAGGATTCTGGCGCGGTCTTTGATGGAAAGGCGGTTCATGATTGTTACCTCTGGCACAATTCATAATGAACATTATACCAGAGTTATACCGAGGCGCAATACCGACCAAAAAATATATTGCGGTATATACCGAAATACCGTATACTGACATCCAGATTCTTAATTCTTATGCGAGGCGTATTATGGCTGACGAAAAATCTGCGGTATATGTTTCGTGGCAAACCTTTAGGAGCGCTATAGAACATCTTGCTGATGGCGTTCCAACTCCCATTGATAGAAGCACTTTCCCAACTCTTTCCGGTGGCGTACAAAACCAACTGTTTGCAGCACTGAAGTTTCTGGGTCTCATTTCTGATGACAGCATTCCGACTGACGATCTTCATGCCCTTGCCGTACCTGATGAGAATGAGAGAAAGAAGCAACTTGAAACAATCTTGCGTCACAGGTATGCGGCATTGTTTGATCTTAACTTGGAAAAAACGACACCCAATGCACTCAGCGCAAAAATGTCAGAAGCATATAGCGTTTCAGGGGATACAAAAGAAAAAGCAGTAAGATTTTTTCTGTTGGCGGTTACGTATGTTGGAATCCCAATTTCCCGCCTATTTAAGGTTCCCGGAGCAGCAACAAGTGGGAATAGCAGCACACGCGTGAAAAAGCGCGCCACGACCCGCCAGAAACCCCCTGTACAACCAAGAGATGAAACTCCGAGCGTGACAGGCACATCGCGAGAGGTAGAACTGGAAAGCGGAGGAAAACTTACAATCTCAGCGACGCTGGATATTTTCTTGTTATCCCCAGAAGATCGGTCGTTTGTTTTCGAGTTAATCGATAAATTGGCTAAATATGAAAAGGAGCACCAAACCCAAAATTTAGGCGCTTAAAAAGTCGAAAGCCGAAGCGCTCGAACGCTTCGGCTTTCTATGACATGGTGGTGAGGGCACCCCTCTGTCACTTGCAACTTGTCCCGCTGGACACTTGAATTATAGCGCATTCAAGGGTTGCAGGCAACTATTGCTCTCCAATTAATTTGGAGAAAATATATGCAACCCATGTATTTTAAAGCCAAGAGCGTATTTGTTCGCGCATACATTCGCCTTCGTTACGGAAGGATTGAAAACGTATGCCAGCATTGGCGCTCGTATCCTGGTCAGTTAGCGCTGTTTAACTGACCGTGTAGCATCCGCGCCAGTCTCAACCGCTGGCGCGGTCTTTCCCCACCTTGCTTCAACGGCTTTTTTTGCGAGTTCTTTACGCTGTTCCGGCGTAAGCGCATTCATCCGAGATTTCCCGCCGCGCTTCCCACCTTTACTGCTATCGGCCTTCTTGCCTGTTAATGGTTTCGCTAGTTCAGCATCACCTATCGCCTGCTGCACGATATTGAAGGCAACCTGCGTAAAGTCCTTGCGCGGGTTCGTTCTTTTGGTATTCATCAAATAAGCCTAGCACAGCTATAATTTGTCGGCTAGCATTCTGTAAATGTCAGGCGTTCAAACTGAACCACTACCCACCTCCGTTCCATTCGACAGCCATTCCATGAACTCCCTGACAACCCCCCGGCAATCCATGAAGTTACCTTTGATTCTCGCCTCCACATCGGCCTTTCGGCGCGAGTTGCTGGCACGCTTGCAACTTCCGTTCGAAGTCGCCGCGCCATCGGCCGACGAAACGGCCCTGCCCAGCGAAACGCCCGCCGCGACCGCGGAACGCCTGGCTATCAGCAAGGCTCGGGCTGTCGCCACAAAATTCCCCGAGGCCCTGATCATCGGCAGCGATCAAGTGGCATACAGCGGAAAACAGCGTTTCGGCAAGCCCGGCAATCGCTCGAATGCCATAGCGCAACTGCGCTCCATGCGCGGCAAGGAAGTGATTTTCCATACCGGATTGTGCCTGCTGAATACCGCCACGGGCGGCCAGCAGACCTGCGGCGTGCCCACTGCAGTGCGCTTTCGCGAGTTGTCTGACAGCGAAATAGAACGCTATCTGGACCGGGAGGACGCACTCAATTGCGCGGGAAGCGCCAAATCGGAAGGCATGGGCATCGCCCTGCTCGATTACCTGCGCTGCGACGATCCTACCGCATTGGTCGGCCTGCCTCTGATCGCACTAAGCCGCATGCTGCGCGCCGAAGGGATTGCCCTGCCTTAGCTAGCTCATCAAGTTAGCCGGCTTAGCGCAACCTGAAATTTGCGAGCGCACCCGCCGCACCTTCAGCCATATCCGCGCCGAATTGCCGCGCCAGTTTCTCGGCGAGATTCTGCTTGACCGTGTAATCGCGGACATCCTCCGCCTTGATCACGTCGCGCGCCACCGAATCGATGCTGCCGTAGGCGTCCGCCAGCCCCAGTTCTATGCTCTTGGCGCCGGTCCACATCAGTCCGCTGAACATTTCTGGCGTCTCCTTGAGGCGTTTGCCGCGTCCTTTGCGCACCACTTCAACGAATTGCTTATGGATCTCGCCAAGCATCTGCTGCGCATGCTCCTTGTGATTGGCGTCCTGCGGCGAGAATGGATCGAGAAAACCCTTGTTCTGTCCCGCCGTCAGCAGGCGTCGTTCGACACCAAGCTTTTCCATGGTGCCCGTGAAGCCAAAGCCATCCATGAGCACCCCGATCGAACCGACGATGCTGGCCTTGTCCACAAAAATCTTGTCGGCTGCCACCGCCACGTAGTAGCCGCCTGACGCGCAAATGTCCTCGACCACGACATAGAACGGGATATTCGGAAACTTCGCCCGCAGGCGAACGATCTCGTCGTTGATCATGCCCGATTGCACCGGGCTGCCGCCGGGACTGTTGATGCGCAGGATGACGCCCTGCGTTCCCTTGTCCTCGAAAGCGGACTGCAGCGCTGCCGTGATTCTTTCGGCGCTCGCATCCCCCTTGGCCTGGATAACCCCGGTCAGTTGCACCAGGGCAGTATGCTTGACGCCATCGCCGAGTTTGTCCGTTGATCCGCCCCAGTCCAGCACCATCACCAGCAATAGGGTCAGATAGGCAAAACCCAGCAGTTTGAAGAAAATACCCCAGCGCCGCGCCCGACGCTGCTCGACCAGGCCCTCCAAGGCGATTTTTTCAAGAATGTTGCGCTCCCAGTTGGGATCGTTCTGCGTGGGGTCCATGCCTGATTAGTCTTTCAGATAAACATTGCCATCGTTTTCAGTAACGACCAGGGGAATCAAGCCGTTACCGTTGCATCGCCCGCCCAGGCAGTGGCCGCTTGCGGGCGAGTAGAGCGCCCCGTGGGTAGCGCAAATCAAGTATAAACCGGAATCGTCAAAAAACCGGCCGGACTGCCAATCCAGTTCGGTAGGAACATGCCCGCAGCGGTTGAGGTAAGCATGTACCCTTCCCTCATAGCGGATGACGAACGCCTCTTCGCTGACGCCATGACGCTGCACACTGAAACGCACGCCGTCGCCACCTTCGAGCAGCGCCGCCGACGCACAGATTATGCGTTCCGTGTCAGCCATGCGCTCATTTCCGCCACGCTTGCAGCGCATTCCAGCGGCTTTTCCGCTTCCAGAACCGACCGGGGATGCGCGCCATAAGCAACCGCCAGCGCTGGCACATTGGCATTGCGCGCCATCAGCAAGTCATGGGTGGTATCACCAATCATCAAGGTATTTTCGGGCGCGACGGAAAATTCTTCCATGAGCTCGAGGAGCATTTGCGGATGCGGCTTGGAATGGCACTCGTCAGCGCAACGAGACGCATGGAAGCTGGTCTGCAGGCCGCTGCTGCGCATCGCACGATCCAAACCAGTCCGGGTCTTGCCGGTCGCCACCGCCAGAAGAAAGCCGGCGTTGCCGAGTTCGCCAATCAATTCAAAAGCCCCTTCGAACAAGGCGAGTTCATGATCATGGGCAAGAAAATGGTAACGATAGCGTTCCGACAATTCGCGGTAACGCTGGGACGGAAGCTCCGGCAGCGCTTCGCGCAGGGCATCCTGCAGACCCAAGCCGATGATATGACGCGCCATTTCATCGCTGGGCGGTTCGATCTCCAGATCCCGGCAGGCCTTCTGCAAAGCTGTGACAATAGCTCCCGCCGAGTCCATCAGCGTGCCATCCCAATCGAACACAATCAACTCAAAACGTTTAGCCATAATCTCTTTTTTCATTGATCTCCAGCCGAGCCACAAATTGCTGCAGATCTTGTGGCAGCGGTGAATCCAGGGCGATCCTCTCCCCGCTGAGCGGGTGGTCAAAAACTAGCTGGGCGGCGTGCAGGAACATGCGTTTCAGTCCGGCTTTCTGCAATTCCCGATTCAACGCAAAATCTCCATACTTGTCGTCGCCCGCCAAAGGGAAACCGAGATGGGTCAGATGCACCCTGATCTGATGGGTGCGCCCGGTCTTGAGTTCAACTTCCAGCAAACTGAAGTTTTCCCAGCGCTTGAGCAGTCTGACCACACTGTGCGCCGCCTTGCCTTGATCGGACACGCTGACGCGTCGCTGGTTATCGCCGGCAAGGTATTTTAACAAGGGCAGGCGCACGTGCTGGAGCGGATTCTGCCAACGTCCCTTGACCAGGGTCAGGTAGCGTTTGCTGATCGCGCCAGCGCGGAATGCATCATGCAGGTGCGTCATTGCCGACCGCTTCTTGGCGATTATCAGCAGGCCCGAGGTTTCGCGGTCGAGCCGATGGACCAGTTCCAGCATGCGCGCCGCAGGCCGTTGCCTGCGCAATTGCTCGATCACCCCGAAACTCAAACCGCTGCCGCCATGCACCGCAACTCCGGGCGGTTTGTCGATGACCAGCAAGGCGTCGTCTTCCATGACGGTCACAAATTCTCGTTGTGGAGCAAATTGTGGCGCAGTCTGCATGGTGTCCGCCGGCAATGCCACCCTGATCGGCGGCATGCGTACCACGTCGCCCACTTGCAGGCGATGATCCGGTCCAACCCGCCCCTTGTTGACGCGCACTTCACCGCTGTGCAGGATTCTGTAGATGTGACTTTTCGGCACGCCCTTGCAGACGCGCAACAGGAAATTGTCTATTCGTTGGCCCTCTGTCTCCTCGCCAACTTCCAGCCAAGTCACGGAATCTTTGCTTAAGCCCTTCATTTGCAATATACTGGCCCCCGGTTTGCCGTCTTTTGGCAAGCGTGCCCGACAGCCCGAAGCGGCGTTGGTGGCGCTCCAGGGACGTTGTCGATTGCCGCTTCCGCCGGACTCATTCACGGCCCAAGCGCGTTCAATTCGGCATTGAACGGGGATTTTTTCAGAAATTGGTCCGATATGTCGAACACCCCTAAATGGTGCAAGATTATCGCCCGCCCGCCCAGCAAACCCACCAGGTTAATTCGCTCACCCGAAGCAGCGATAGTACTTGATTTGCGCGCACCGAGCACCGCAAGAATGCCCGGCTTTGAGACAGCGGCAAGCTTCACCCCGCATATCTCGGAGCAGTTTTATTGAGACGAACACGAGAATTGGTTTGCCCGAGGCTGATGACAACCATGCCCCTGCTATTGCAATACTCATGACAACCGCCCAGCGTTAAAGCCAAGCGGAAGGTTTGTCTTGCCCGTGCACGTGCGCGCGGGAGCAAACATGAAACGCATGCTGTTTAATGCGACGCAGGCAGAGGAACTCCGCGTCGCGATCGTAGATGGTCAGAAACTGGTTGACCTCGACATCGAATCTGCCAACAAAGAGCAACGCAAAAGCAATATCTACAAGGCGGTCATCACCCGCCTCGAACCCAGCCTCGAAGCGGCTTTCGTTGAATACGGCGCCGAGCGGCACGGTTTTCTCCCCTTCAAGGAAGTCGCGCGTTCGTATTTCAAGTCCGACGTTGACCCCGGCAAGGCGCGCATCCAGGACGCACTTCACGTCGGACAGGAAATCATCGTCCAGGTCGACAAGGACGAGCGCGGCAACAAGGGCGCGGCGCTCACCACTTTCATCTCGCTGGCTGGCCGCTACCTGGTATTAATGCCGAACAATCCCCGCGGTGGCGGCGTCTCGCGCCGTGTCGAAGGCGAGGACCGCCAGGAATTGCGCGAAATCATGGATCGGCTCGAAGTGCCGGCGAGCACCAGCCTGATCGCCCGCACCGCCGGCATCGGACGCAGTTTCGAGGAACTGCAGTGGGACCTGAACTACCTGCTGCAACTCTGGGGCGCGATCGAAAATGCCGCCAACTCCCAGAAAGGTGCATTCCTGATTTATCAGGAATCGAGCCTGGTGATCCGCGCCATCCGCGACTACTTCCATTCGGAAATCGGCGAAATACTGATCGATACCGACGACGTTTTCGAGCAGGCGCACCAGTTCATGTCGCATGTTATGCCGGACAATGTTTCCCGCGTCAAGCGCTACCGCGACGATGTGCCGCTGTTCTCCCGTTTCCAGATCGAACACCAGATCGAGTCGGCCTATTCGCGCCAGGTCACACTGCCCTCGGGCGGCGCAATCGTGATCGACCATACCGAAGCGCTGGTGTCCGTGGACGTCAATTCCGGCCGCGCCACCAAGGGTGCTGACATTGAGGAAACCGCCTTCAAGACCAACCTTGAGGCTGCCGATGAAATCGCCCGTCAGTTGCGGCTGCGTGACTTGGGCGGCCTGATTGTGATCGATTTCATCGACATGGAAAGCGCGCGCAATCAGCGCGAAGTCGAAAACCGCCTGCGCGATGCCTTGCACCATGACCGCGCCCGCGTCCAGACCGGCAAGATCAGCCGCTTCGGCCTGCTCGAGTTGTCGCGTCAGCGGCTCCGCCCGACCCTCGCCGAAACCAGCTACATCCCCTGCCCGCGCTGCAACGGCACCGGCCACATCCGTTCCACCGAATCCTCGGCGCTGCATATCCTGCGCATCCTTGAGGAAGAAGCGATGAAGGAAAACACCGGCGCTCTGCATTGCCAGATGCCGGTCGATGTCGCCACTTTCCTGCTCAACGAGAAGCGCGCCGACATCGCCAAGATCGAGCTGCGGCACAAGGTCAATCTGGTGCTGATCCCCAACATCAACCTGGAAACGCCGCAGCACAACATCGTGCGCTTGCGCCATGATCAGCTTAATCAGGAAGACATCACCTTGCCCAGCTACAAGATGGTAGATGGACCCACTGAGGAATCCTATACCCCTCCCTCCGCCCAGAACGATGAGAAACCGGCGCGCCAGGAGGCGGCGGTCAAAGGCATTACCAGCGGTCAACCCGCACCTGTCGTCGAACCCAGACCCGTCGCGGCACAAGCCAAAGCCGAAAAGGGGTTTTTCGCCAAGATTGTCTCCTGGCTCATGGGCGAGACACCCGCCGAGGCGCGCGCGCCAGCGGCAAAGACCCCACGCCCCGGACGCGAGCCTCGCGGCGACGGACGCCGTGGCAGCCGCAACCGTCCGGGGCGGGAAGGACCGCGTCAGGAGCGCGAGCGCAATGACACTCGGCCTGCGCGCGGCGAAACCCCGCCGCCAGCTGAAAAAAGCGAGGCGCTGGCCAAAGCTCCCCGCGCACGCGGCGAGAAGCGCGAAGACCGTCCTGCCGGCGAGCCGCGCGAACCACGTCCTCCGCGCGAGCCCCGTCCTCCGCGCACACCCAAAGCACAACCGGTGGAGCAAGTCGGAACACCGGTTGAAACTGCCGCCGGAATAGTCTCGGCCGACGAATCGGAAGCAGCCCAAGGCAAAGAAGGGCAACGCGGCCGACGCGGTCGGCGCGGTGGCCGCAGCGAGCGCGGAGAAAAGCGCGTGGAAGAAATCGGCTTGGAGCAGAACGGCGGTTCAACATCAAGCGCAGCTGCCGTGACGCCGCCTGCTGCTGAAATCCCGCCCGTGCAAATGGAGCTCGCGCCACCCCCGGAGTCAATTGCAACGCCGGAATTGCTGCCGGTACCTTCTCCGGTGCAACTCCCCGTGGTGGCAGAGCAGTCTGCTCCGTTCAGCTTGGCTCCGACGGCGATTCAGCCAGTACCCAGCGAGCCTTTGCCGGTTGCCGTTGAACCACCGTCCGTTGCAATTGCCGATGAAACCTCGCCGCCAGTGCCGCCGGCACCTGCGCCGGTAACGCTTTCGCAAACAGCGCCGGCGGCGGCGGTAGACTTGCCGGCCTCCCTGGAGAAAGCCGGCCTGGTTCTGATCGAGACCGTCAATAAGCCAACCCAGGAGGCTGCGACCAGCGTTGCGCCGCAGCCACTTGGGCGCAAACCTAAACCCGCTCCGGTTCTGCCCGACGAGCCCCTGCAGATGGTGGAGACCAAGCATTAGCCAGCGTATTCTGGTTGCCGATATCGGCGGAACCAATGCACGATTTGCGCTGGCCTGTTCTCATCCGGCGCAAATCAGTGACGTAATCTCCCTGTGCTGCGCTGATTTCGCCGGTCCGCTCGAAGCCGCGCGGGCCTATCTGCAGGAAATTGAGCTTGCTCCGGAAACCATAAAGCGCGCCGCATTTGCCGTGGCTACCGCGGTCAACGGCGACAGCATCAAGCTGACCAACAGTACCTGGTCGTTCGAACGCAGCCATCTGGAGCGTGCGCTTGGCCTGGATCAACTGCAGATATTCAACGACTTTGAAGTTCTGGCCTATGCTCTGCCAGGACTCGCCGCATCCGATTTCCATCTGGTTGGCACTGCCTTGCCGAAACCCGGTCTACCTATGGTTGCCTTGGGTCCCGGGACTGGCCTGGGCGTGGCGGGAGTGGTTCCAAGTCGCCACGGATGGATCGCAGTGCCTGGCGAAGGCGGACATGCCACGCTGGCCGCCGCAGATGATTTTGAGGCGGAAATCCTGAAGGCCGCACGACAGGAGCACGCGCATGTTTCCGCCGAACGCCTGCTGTCCGGCATCGGCCTGCCAGTATTGCTGCGGGCAGTCTGCACGGTGCAGGGTCTTGCATCGATAAACTTTTCTCCGGAGGAAATCAGCGCTCTGGGCGTGCACAACAGGCATCCGCAGTGTCGCACTGCCATGGAGCTGTTTTTCGCCTTTCTTGGCGGATTCGCCGGCAATCTCGCGTTAAGTTTCGGTGCCCGTGGTGGCGTCTTCATTGGCGGCGGCATCGTCCCGCAACTGCAGGACTTTATGGCGTCTTCGCGCTTCCGCGAACGTTTCGAAAGCAAGGGCAGGTTCCAGCCTTATCTGGCGGAAATCGCCACGGCCACGCTCACCGCGCAGCATCTTGCGTTGCGCGGCCTGGCGGGTGCGCTTGAAAACACTGCGGCAGATTAATGCCCAGGCAGGAATAGCCGCCCAGATCAATCGTGGGCCACTGGCGCTTCGTGGGGATCCGCGCCAAACACCTGACGGCGCAAGCGAAACAGCTCGTCACGGGCGGCGGCGGCCTCCTCGAATTCCAGATTCCGCGCATGCTGCTGCATGGCCTTTTCCAGGCGCTTGATGGTCTTGGCCAGGTCTTTCTCGCTCAGCGCTTCGTACCGTGCCTGCTGCTGGGCCGCCTTCAGTTCGCGCATGGCCTCTTCGCTGTCATACACGCCGTCGATGATGTCCTTGATGCGCTTCTTGACACCGCTCGGCACGATCCCGTGCTCGGTATTGAAAGCGACCTGCTTGGCGCGGCGCCGCTCGGTCTCGTCCATGGCACGACGCATTGAATCGGTGATCCGGTCGGCGTAGAGAATCGCGGTGCCATTGATGTGCCGTGCGGCACGGCCGATGGTCTGGATCAGCGAGCGCGTCGAGCGCAGGAAGCCTTCCTTGTCCGCATCGAGAATGGCGACCAGCGACACCTCGGGAATGTCCAGCCCTTCACGCAATAGATTGATTCCCACCAACACGTCGAACTCACCCAGACGCAGATCGCGAATGATTTCGACGCGTTCGACGGTATCCACGTCCGAGTGCAAATAGCGCACCTTGATGCCATTGTCCGCGAAGAAATCGGTGAGCTGCTCGGCCAGCCGCTTGGTCAGGGTCGTTACCAGCACCCGCTCGTTGGAGGCAACGCGCAGCTTGATCGTGCTCAGCAGATCGTCCACCTGGGTGGCGGCAGGACGCACTTCCAGCTGCGGGTCGACCAGGCCGGTGGGACGCACCACCTGCTCCACCACCTGGGCCTGATGCTTGTCTTCGTAATCTGCCGGCGTAGCGGAAATGAATACGGTCTGCGGCATGAGCTTCTCAAATTCATCGAAGCGCAGCGGTCGATTGTCCAGCGCGGAAGGCAGGCGGAAGCCATAGTCGACCAGGTTCTCCTTGCGCGACCGGTCGCCCTTGTACATGCCCCCAATCTGGGGAATGGTGACATGGCTTTCGTCGATGAACATCAGGGACTGCGGCGGCAGATAGTCGATCAGCGTCGGCGGCGGCTCGCCCGGCTGACGCCCCGAAAGGTGGCGCGAATAGTTTTCGATGCCCTTGCAGAATCCTAATTGATCGAGCATTTCCAAATCGAAGCGGGTACGCTGTTCGATGCGCTGACATTCAACCAGTTTCTGGTGCTGCTGGAAGAATTCGATGCGCTCGCGCAGCTCCGCCTTGATTTTCTCGATCGCCTCGAGCACCGTGGCGCGCGGCGTGACGTAATGGCTGGCGGGAAAGACGGTGAAGCGGCCAAGTTTCTGCTTGCCGCGCCCGGTCAGCGGATCGAACAGCATCAGCGACTCGACCTCGGTATCGAACAGCGTGATGCGTATCGCGTGTTCGGCATTTTCCGCGGGAAACACGTCGATCACGTCGCCGCGCACGCGATACACGCCGCGCTTGAAATCCATCTCGTTGCGCTCGTATTGCATCTCGGTCAGGCGGCGGATGATGTCCCGCTGCGACAATTTCTCGCCGGCCCGCAAATGCAGGATCATGCTGTGGTAATCGACCGGGTCGCCGATGCCATAGATGGCCGAGACCGTCGCCACGATCACGCAATCGCGGCGCTCGAGCAATGCCTTGGTGGCCGACAGGCGCATCTGCTCGATATGCTCGTTGATGCTGGAATCCTTCTCGATATAGAGATCGCGCGAGGGAACATAAGCCTCGGGCTGGTAGTAGTCGTAGTACGAAACAAAATACTCGATGGCATTTTCCGGAAAGAACTCGCGAAACTCCGAATAAAGCTGCGCCGCCAGGGTTTTGTTCGGCGCCATCACCAGCGCCGGACGACCGCTGCGGGCGATGATATTGGCCATGGTGAAGGTCTTGCCCGAGCCGGTGACCCCGAGCAGGGTCTGGTACATCAGCCCGTCGTTGACGCCCTCGACCAGCTTGAGGATGGCCTCGGGCTGGTCACCCGCCGGTTGAAACGGCAGGTGCAGGCGAAAAGGGCTTTCAGGAAATTCTATGAAATCGGACACGCTGGCGAGTAGCTGCAATACAGATGCGCTTTATACCCCAAAGTCGCCCCAAAGCGCACCCCGGCCTACCCGACTACCCTCAATCAAAGCCCAACCAAAGTGATTCAAGTTAAAATAACCCCACGTAATTTCCACCTGCTCGACGCCTACAGAACGCTTAATTATGGAGCTTGCATAACCATGTCAAACACCTCTTCTCTCTTTGCCGCCGTGGAGATGGCGCCACGCGATCCGATCCTTGGCCTGACCGAAAGCTTCAACGCCGACACGCGCGCCACCAAGGTGAATCTCGGCGTCGGGGTGTATTACGATGACAATGGCAAGGTTCCTTTGCTGGCAGCGGTCCGGGCGGCCGAGAAGGCGCGCCTGGAAACCATGCCGCCGCGCGGCTATCAGCCTATCGAAGGAATGGCCGCATACAACCAGGCAGTGCAAAAACTGGTTCTAGGCGCAGCTTCGCCGCTGATTGCCGAGGGCCGCGTGATCACTTTCGAGGCTTTGGGTGGAACCGGTGCACTCAAGGTCGGCGCCGATTATCTGAGACGTTTACTGCCCGATGCCACGGTCTATATCAGCGACCCGAGTTGGGAGAACCATCGCGCCCTGTTCGAATTCGCCGGGTTCAAGGTGGATAGCTACCCGTACTATGACGCCGCCACCCGCGGCGTCGACTTCAATGCGATGAAAGCAAAACTAGCGACCCTGCCGGCCGGTTCCATCGTCGTGCTGCACGCCTGCTGCCACAACCCGACCGGGGCCGATCTCAACGAGTCGCAATGGCGCGAAGTTGTCGAATCCATGCACAAGGCGAAACTCGTACCCTATATCGACATGGCCTACCAGGGATTTGCCGATGGCATCGAGGCCGATGCCCTGGCGGTGAGGCTATTCGCCGACTCAGGCCTGTCTTTCCTGGTTTCCAGTTCGTTCTCCAAATCCTTCTCGCTGTACGGCGAGCGTGTCGGCGCCCTGTCCTTCATCACCGCCAGCAAAGATGAATCCGCTCGGGTGCTGAGCCAGGTCAAGCGCATCGTGCGCACCAATTATTCCAACCCGCCGACCCATGGCGGTGCCATTGTCGCTGCCGTCCTGGCAAGTCCGGAATTGCGCAAGATGTGGGAAGAGGAACTCGCCGGCATGCGCGACCGGATCCGCAGCATGCGCACCAGCTTGGTTGAAAAGCTCAAGGCGCGCGGCGTCAAGCAGGATTTCTCCTTTGTCGCCCAGCAGCGCGGGATGTTCTCCTACACCGGATTGACGGTCGATCAAGTCGAGCGACTGAAGGCCGAATACGGCATTTATGCCGTGAGCACCGGCCGCATCTGCCTGGCGGCGGTCAATACGCGCAACATCGACGCTCTCGCCGACGCGATTGCCGGGGTGCTGAAGGGCTGACAGACACAACGCTTCCGCAGAGCCCAACTGAAAAAAACCTACGATGCCCTGATCATCGGCGCAGGCCATAACGGCCTGGTCTGCGCTTGCTATCTTGCGGCAAGGGGCTGGTCGGTACGCGTCCTGGAGCGCCGGCATATCATCGGCGGAACCGCGGTCACGGAAGAGTTTCATCCGGGTTTCCGCAATTCCACGGCAAGCTACACAGTCAGCCTGCTGCATCCGAAAGTAATACACGATCTGCGGCTGTTCCAACACGGCCTGCGCGTGATCGAGCGGCCTTATTCCAATTTTCTGCCGCTCGGCGACAACGAATACATCAAGGTAGGCGGCGGCCTGGCGGCCACGCAGCGCGAAGTCGCGCGCTTCTCCGTACGCGATGCCGAGCGGCTGCCCGCCTACTATGCCATGCTCGAAGACGTTGCCGCGGTGGTCAAGGACTTGCTGCTGGAAACTCCGCCCAATGTCGGTGGGGGAATGAGAGATCTGTTCCAGGCCGTCAAGGTAGGCAAACGTTTCAAGGCGCTCGACATCAGCCTGCGCCGCGACCTGCTCGATCTTTTCACCAAGAGCGCCGGCGATATTCTCGACCAGTGGTTCGAATCCGATCCGATCAAGGCGTGTTTTGGTTTCGACAGCATCGTCGGCAATCTTGCCTCACCCTACACGGCCGGTTCGGCCTATGTCCTGCTCCATCATGTGCTGGGTGAGGTGAATGGCAAGCCCGGCACCTGGGGGCATGCGCTTGGCGGCATGGGGGCGATCGCGGTCGCGCTGGGCAAGGAAGCAGGAATTCGCGGCGTCGAGATCTCCACCTCCGCAGCAGTGAAGGAAGTGATGCTGCGCGAAACGAAGTCCGGACACGAAGCCTGCGGGGTAAAACTGGAGGATGGTTCGGAAATACGGGCACAGCGGGTGGTCTCCAACCTGAACCCGAAGTTACTGTTTCGAACGCTCATCAACCCGCTCGCACTTCCCGACGATTTTCAGAAACGCATCGCTGCTTACAAATGCGGCTCGGGCAGCTTTCGCATGAATGTCGCCTTGTCCGAATTGCCGCGCTTCACCTGCCAGGCGACACCGAACAACGCTCCTGCCCCGCACCATTCATCCGGCATCATCATGGCGCCTTCCTTGCGGTATATGGAACAAGCCTACTTTGATGTGCGCAGTCTGGGCTGGTCGCAACAACCGATCGTGGAAATGCTGATCCCGTCCACCGTCGATGATTCCCTGGCCCCGCCCGGTAAGCATGTAGCCAGCCTGTTTTGCCAGCATGTCCTGCCGCATCTGCCCAATGGGAAAAGCTGGGACGACGAACGTGAGCGGGTTGCTGATGTCATGTTTGCAACAATCGACCGCTACTCACCCAACTTCAGGGCCAGCGTGATCGGACGCCAAATATTCAGTCCGCTCGATCTGGAGAGGACTTTCGGGTTGATGGATGGCGACATTTTTCATGGCGCTCTGACCCTTGATCAGCTTTTCAGCGCGCGCCCTCTGCTCGGCCATGGCGATTACCGGACGCCCATCAAGGGGCTCTACCAGTGCGGTTCAGGCACCCACCCCGGCGGCGGTGTCACCGGCGTCCCAGGTCATAATGCCGCACGCGAGATCTTGCACGACCGATAGCAAGGGACCATTCGCCAAATTGCTCGGCAAACCCGCTTCAATTCGCGCCATTAAATCTGGCGACGCCTGCATATAATCAGTTCGAAGATGGTTTTGTCGGAGAATTGCGTCATGGCTCGGCCTGTTGCCTTGTTTATCACGACTTTTGTAGTCAGCAGCTTTGTGGTTTATTGGGCAACCGCCTCGGCCTTCGGGCAAATCCTGCCCCCGAAACAGAGTGCTGCCCGTCCTCAATATGCCCGAGGCAGCAACTGCCAGATTGAAGTCGCTGGCCAGATGGTGCAACTTCAACTCGGCCAGGGAATCAGGACAGCAGATGGCTGGCGCAATTGCCAGACTTACGAAGGGCATTCTTTCATCGTCTATTCGACCAAGCCGCCTCAATCGATCGTCGTGGATAGTGGAAACTGAGCGGCAACCAAGGAGCGACAGAATCATCTTCCGACAGCTCGCGACAGGGGCGATATCATGAGAAGTCAATTGCTCACGCATTTCGTGCGAACCTTGCATCTTCGGCTGGACGCACCCATGCCCTCCGAATTGAAGGCATCTCACGCCAGAATAAGCCGGCTGAGAACTTGCCAGAATCCGGCGTCCGGGGCAAAGATTCTTCAATTCAGCAGAAACAGAAGAAACCCCTGATCTTCCAGGCGAGATGTTGATACGGCGATAAGGTCGCCGAGGTTTTCTGCGCTGCCGGTTTTGCTGTGCTCGTCTACGACCACTGAAATTTTGGTGCGAGCGAGGGCTTGCCGAGACACCATATCGATCCATGGCGCCAGGTCTCCGATTACCACGATGCCATCACCTTTGCCGGCTCGATCCCGGGAGTGGACAAGAGCAGAATCGGTATCTGGGATTCAAGCTATAGCGGCGGCACGGTAGGGGACGACATCGGCATCTAATACTGCTTGCCGCCCGGCAAGGCAAGAATTGACGGCAATTTCTGCCTCTATTCCGGGCATTCCGCCAAACACTATAATCTAATACATTGTTTTTACTTAATTAATCATGGTGGCATCGAGTTTGCTATTGAGTTGGCATCAGCCGCACCGGATAGCAAACTCAAACCCTGCCCCACTGGAGCCTTACCCATGAACATATCGTCCGTTTCCATCAATTTGAGTATCGCGAATTTCCGCACGCAGATGCTAAGCTCACTTATGGATCTCGGCTCTGACGCCAATTCATCCTTTGCTGACATTGTGTCCGGGCTGCAAACCGGGGGCAACAATCCCCTGGCATCGCAGAATCCGGGCGCACCGTTGGGCGTAGGTTTCGGCGGTTCCTCAGCCGGATTCAATATGGCATTGAACGATCCGATGTCGGCCTATACGATGATGACCAGGATCAATGTTCTGGATGTCACCTACAAGGCCCAGTATTCCGAATTGAGCAAGATGGATGCACATCTGCCTCACTTAGCGGAAGCAGCGCAACAATTGGGAAATACAGCCACCACCGATACCCACGACAGCATCGAAGCCAGACTGCAGGATTTCATCCGGCAGTACAACGCCTGGGTTCAACGCTTCAAGCCCGATGTGCAGCCCCAGGGCGTGCTGGCGAATATCCAGGCAGGCGAACTTCCTCTGTATGAACTGGATCAGGTCATCGAAAGCAGGTTCATCGGTGCGAAGGATGGGTTGAATGGGCTTGCGGACCTGGGCATCAGCATTGATGCCAATACGGGGCTGATGTCATTGAACACCAGCCAGCTTGTCGCCGCATTGGCAAACAACAAGCAGGCAGTTGTCGACGCGATTGGAGAATTCAGCACCAAATTTGCCGCAGAAGCGAATCTGCTGGCTTCCGACGACAATCTGATCCAGCATCGGCTCAATAATCTCAATGGCGCCATTGTCTATATCGACGGCAATGTCGGTGGCTGGCAAAAGGAGTTTGGCAGTGGCGACGCCGCAAACCCGACCGGGAGAATCGCTCAGGCCTTGGCTGCCTACAATAATGCGACCAGCATATGACCTGATCAGATCTGAACTTCATTCAGCCGAAAGTAAGCCGGACGCTCACACCCTGTGAAGGTATTGCCTCGTGCGCCCATTGTTGTCGCAGGACGGTCGGGGCGATATGATGGACACAATCACGACGGACGACGGGGTCAAAGGGATGCAACCGTGCTGAATACTGCAATGGATAAGGTGTTTGCCGGCCTCGTTACGCGTGGCACGCTCACTGTGACAGCGGCGGATGGGCAGCGCTTCACGTTTGGTGATGGCAGTGGCTTGCCGGTCGCCGTGGCATTCGCCGATCGCGGTGCGCAACTGGCATTTATGCTCGATCCCGAACTTCGCCTGGGCGAATTGTTCATGGAGGAGCGTTTCAAGGTAGAACAGGGAACGATCTACGATTTCCTCGACCTGGTGCTGCGCGAGAATGCGGGTGAACCCGATCCGCTTTGGGCGAAGGCGCTTGATCGGATCCGATTCTACCTGCGCCGGCTGACATCGTTGATCGGGCGCAGCGCGGCTCAGGCCAATGTCGCTCATCATTACGATCTCGATCATCGTCTCTTCAGACTTTTTTTGGATGACGACAATCAATATTCCTGCGCTTATTACGAGGCCCCCGAGGACAGCCTGGAAACCGCCCAGCTTGCCAAAATGCGGCATATCGCAGCGAAACTTCACATCCGACCACAAGATCGCATCCTCGACATCGGTTGCGGTTGGGGAGGCCTCGCGCGCTATCTTTCCAATGTCGCAGGTGCAGCCCATGTGACCGGTATTACCTTGTCCCGGGAGCAGCTGGCCTTGGCGCGCCAGCGTGCTGCAGCATCGCAAATCAGCGACCGCCTCAATTTCGAACTCACTGACTATCGAGATATGGCGGGCACCTTCGAACGCATCGTGTCGGTCGGCATGTTCGAACATGTGGGTTTCGCCAGTTATGCAACCTTCTTCCGAAAATGCCGCACCTTGCTTGCGGAAGATGGCGTGATGCTGCTGCATACCATCGGTCAGTGCGACGGTCCCAACGCACCCAACCCCTGGCTGACGAAATACATCTTTCCCGGCGGCTATCTGCCGGCGCTCTCGGAAATGCTTCCCGCCATCGAGCGCGCCGGCCTCATCGTCAGCGACATTGAAGTCTTGCGCCTGCACTACGCCACGACACTGCGCCAATGGCGGGAGCGTTTCATGGCGCGGCGCGACGCGGCGAAAGCCCTCTACGACGAACGGTTCTGCCGCATGTGGGAATTCTATCTCGCCATGTGCGAGGCAGCTTTTCACCACCAGAATGTCGCCGTATTCCAACTGCAATTGGTTCGTCGCCAGACGGCAGCGCCGCTGACACGCGAATACATCGGCATTCGGGAAACAGAGCTACGTGCCGCAGAGGCAAGCGTTGAACCGCGTAGGTAGCTCACCAAAGCGATAGGAGAAACTCCAGCTTGTTTTCCTGGAGCGTTGCGTTAGGGCAGAAGCGGCATGCATCGAAAACCTGTCGAATAGAAATACGCTGGCTACGCCCTGCCCTCCATCAGCGCCGCTTCCTGCAACACTTGCTGCAAACGTTCATAGGTCGCTGCCGAGAATCGCGCCCTTGCCGCAGCTTCACCCTCTTTGGCCAGCGTTCTGCTCAGGACCATGGCATTCGTTGCTACAATTTTTCCAACTTTCTCCGTCAGTGTCTTCAACTTTGGGGAATCTCCCAGCTCGGACAAGCCGTGACCCTCCAGATCTGCATGGCGTTTGTCCTGGTTCTGTATCTGCTCCAGGCTAGTGACGATGGACTTTCGACCGTCGAGTTCATAAATGAGATAGAAATTATCCTTGGGTCGCGCCTTGCGCTTCCTGCGCACAAAATCCATGGCCTCGGAAAAAGTATCAAAGCTGCGCTGCTTTGATACGGAAGTCCTGGCGCAGTATCGATTCTGCGCACTCTTCCCGACCGCCCATCCATTGAGGTACCAGAGCGTTTCGCCAGGACTGCGCATTTCAAAGACGTTGCCTGGTTCTGCTGCAGGACAAGCGCATTCCGGTTCCTGAAGGTGGTCCACAAAAATATACAATTTCCCTTGGTACTCTGCCATAGCCTTATTACTTCCCTTGATTTGATTTAGTGGGCAAACAAGTTGAAAAGAAATACTTCCATGCGCCACGATAGCGACAGGGAGGGAAATCAGTCCGATTGGCGCCAGAAACCAACGCCATAGCGGGCAGGCAAAAGCGTGTTGGGAATAGTGTCCAGAAAGTAAGGCAACGCTGCTGCGCTCCATGTTCTAGTGGACGTATCGCAAGAGAAACTCGTCTCAAGATTCCATGGGCAAGGCAGTTTTTTGGGCCTCGACCGCAAGCTGTCTGAAAAGCTGGCAGCTTGTCACTTCAGGAGGCTGGAATCCTAACATACCGATTAGAACTATCAACCGAAATCTGCAATGTTTCTCTGTGGAATTCCGTATTACCGAACGGATTCTCTGAATAGCCGTTTATGCAGCCGTATTAGCAAGCAGTGAAAGATCACTTGCTTGCCCCTGCATTGGAAGAAGTGGCCGCAGCAGGTCAGGCTTGATGGATATGACCAACTACGTGCGCCTGGCTGCTTTCCCATGCCAGGTGTCGAAAACACGATGCGCTGCATCAAGCTGGCGCAACCTGATCCCGATGATTCTGGGACAACCCTTGGGCGTCAGGGCTGGCGGCGCTCGCAATATGATCGCTGATGGTTTGGGTTTGAGCTAATATATCCTCCCACCGGCTTTCACACCATAAAACTGCTTATCGCTATGTACCGCTTTAGCGCCCCGCTCGCAGCAGCGATACTCGCTTTCCTGCTCTCAGCCATGATCGCGACCTGCCTGATCTGGTTATCGGAAAAACAGAATCTTCTAGTGGAACAAACACGCATCGCTGATGTGGCGAAAGATCATGCGCATGCCCTTGAATCCAACATCGAACAGGCCTTGTCGGCTACCTACACTTTGGCTGCCCTGGTACGCCAGGGAAAAGGCGAAATCAGCAATCTCGAGGAAGTTGCAGGACATTTGCTTCGATATTATCCCGGCGTCTCATCTTTGGCATTGTCGCCAGGGGGCGTCATCCGCCACGCTGTGCCACTGGCAGGCAACGAAAAAACCATTGGATTCGACCAACTGAAGGACCCGGTTCAGAGCAAAGAAGCCTTTATCGCACGCGACACGGGAAAGCTGACCCTGGCAGGACCGATGTTTCTTGTGCAGGGTGGCATGGGTGCTGTCGGGCGCCTGCCGGTATTTCTTAATGACGCCATGGGCAAGTCTTACTTCTGGGGATTCACTAATGTTGTGATACGTTTCCCCGACGTGCTGGTAGGCGCAAGACTGCCGCAATTGATCGACCAGGGCATTGATTACCAGCTTTGGCGCATACATCCGGAGAGCGGAGAAAAACTGATCATCGCTGCCTCCTCGCCCAATGCCCTCATCGATCCCATTGAGCAAAACCTCGATTTGGCATATGGCAACTGGACTTTGAGCGTTGCGCCAACCAATGGATGGGGTAACCCTCGCGAACTCTGGTTCAAAAGTGTGCTTGGTTTGTTGTTCAGTCTGTTGCTGAGCTATATGGCTTTGCTGGTGATGAAGCTGCGCATTCACCGAACCGAGCTTGAGCACAAAGTGGCCGGACGCACCCAGGCATTGGCAAAGGCAAATGAGGATTTGGCGGGTCGGGAATCCTTGCTCAAACAAATTCTTGATACATCCAGCGTGGCCATCTTTCTGGTCGATATGCAAGGGCGCATCACAAAGGCCAACAGGCGCATGGCCGAGATGTTTGGCTGGCCTGTTGAAATGCTGGAGGGAAATGAATATGTCGCGCTAGTTCATCCCTCAGAAAGGGAGATCGGTCGCCAAAAGATGCTTGCTTTGCTGGCAAGCACCATCCCTTCCGTCGATCTGGACCGGCTTTACTGCCGTGCCGATCACACTGAATTCTGGGGGCACCTGACCGGAAGGCGGTTCTACGACAACAGCGGCAAGGAGCATGGACTGATCGGCGTAATCGCGGATATCACCGAGCGCAAGAGAATTGAAGAAAAGCTGCAGCAGCAGAACAAGGTGCTTTCTGCCGTCATCGAAAACTTTCCGGGTGCGATCTCGCTGTTCGATGCCAACTTCCGCCTAGCGGCATACAACAACCAATTCAAAATGCTGCTGGGCTTGCCGGATTCCCTGTTCGAAAAACCGGATGTGTATTTCGAGGACTTTATTCGCTACAACGCGGAGCGGGGGGAATATGGACCCGGCGATCCGGAGAAACTGGTCACTGCCATTGTAAACCGTGCCCGCGACTTCCAACCGCACAAGATTGAGCGCGTGCGCTCCAACGGAACAGCCCTGGAAATTCGCGGTATGCCGCTACCCGGTGGCGGCTTCGTCACTACTTACGTCGATATCACCGAACGCAAGCAAGCTGAGAAGAAACTCTCCCTCGCCGCCAGCGTTTTCACTCATGCACTCGAAGGCATTGCGATCACCGATGCCGAGGGCAAGATCATCGATGTCAATGACACTTTCAGCTTCATAACGGGCTACAGTCGCGACGAAGTCCTGGGGCACAACCCGCGCATCCTCAGTTCTGGACGACACAGCAGGGATTTCTTTACGGCCATGTGGCGCTCCCTGACGGAGAAGGGCCAATGGTTTGGGGAAATCTGGAACCGGCGCAAGAATGGCGAAGTCTATGCCGAGACGCTGAACATCAGTGCCGTTTTGGATGCCCAAGGCAAGCCCCAACAATATGTCGCCCTGTTCTCGGACATCACCGAACGCAAGCAGATTGAGGGTCAAGTGCAAGAATTGGCATTCTATGACCCCCTGACCAAGCTGCCGAACCGCCGCCTGCTCAGCGACCGCCTGAGCCAGGCCATGGCCGCATGCAGGCGCATTGGCTTCCACGGGGCATTGATGTTCCTTGATCTGGACAACTTCAAGCCGCTTAATGACAAGCATGGGCACGTGGTCGGTGACCTGCTGTTGATTGAAGCGGCGGCGCGACTCAAGAGTTGCGTTCGCGAGATGGACACCGTGGCGCGTTTCGGTGGCGATGAGTTTGTCGTAATGATTAGCGAACTGGATGTGGATGTAAAGGAATCTGCCGAACAAGCCGGCATCATTGCGGAAAAAATTCGGGCAGCACTGTCAAGGCCGTATCTGCTAAAAATTCAGCGTGAAGGAAACGTGACAGCAACCGTAGAGCATCATTGCACAGCAAGCATCGGGGTGGTTTTGTTCGGCCAGCATGAAGCCGGGCAAGACGACTTGCTTAAATGTGCCGATGCGGCGATGTATCAGGCCAAACAGGAGGGACGCAATTTGATCCGGTTTTATGAGCCGAATCCTTGAGTGACAATATGTCCGGCATCAAAATGACATAAGGTTGGGCAGGTCAACAAACAGACTGTTTTCTACAATCGTCGAAACATTCTGAAACACAATCCTCAGTGCCGAAACGACTGATTCATAGTTCGCGGCATTACACTCTCTATATTCCCTGGTTGCGCAATGGTGACGAAGTGCTCTAAGTCCTTGTCGCCACTATGCAAGAAAGTTGCTGCTTGGTTTCTTGGCACAATTTTGTATCGGCGCGGAACTCAGGAATCGTAGCCATTCCAGTTGAGAATTGATCGTTCCAGGAAGGGCTTTCTGTCGCCCGGGGAGTCATCATATGAAAATCCAGGACTGAAACTCAACGAAATGCACCATAGGAAATAGTCATGTTGAAACTCATGCTTAAGACATTTCTGCTGTTGGCCGCGCTTGCCGCATTGACCGCAGAAGCGATTGCTACGCCGCGAGTTGTCGTACCCAATCAAAGCGAGATCCTGTTCACCGTAAAGGAAATGGGTGTTCCAGTGTCCGGCCGGTTTAGGCGGTTCGAGGCATTCGTCGATATCGATGACACCAAGCCAGAGCGGTCGAAGGCAGAGTTGCGCATCGAAATCCGTTCGCTGACGACGGGTAACGACGATGCGGACGCCATCGCCGTCGATGCAAACTGGTTGGATGCAGTGCACGCGCCCTATGCAATCTACAAAAGCAGTGCCATTCGTTCGGTAAGTCCGGGACGTTACGAAGCGAAAGGTGCGCTCACCATCCGAAACCAGACCCGGGATTTGATCATGCAATTCACGAGCACGAAACAAGCCAGCGGTAATTTGGATGTTTCCGGTGAGTTCGTCATCAATCGTTCCGATTTCGGAATCGGTGGTGGCGAATGGCATGAGGCGAATGTCGTAGCAAAGGAAATTGCCGTAATAGTTCACCTTGTCCTAGCACCAGGCAAATGAAGCTCGTTCCGCAGAGCGCGCAACCCTCGCCTGATGGCGCCACGCCTATTTTGGACATTCGAAATGTATCCCTGCATTTTGACGAGGGGCGAGCCAAGGCGGTCAATGGCGTGGATCTGCGCATAGCGGAGGGAGAATTCGTTGCTATAGATGGTCCGAGCGGCAGCGGGAAATCCAGTCTGCTGAACCTGATCGGCGCGCTTGACGTCCCGACATGTGGTGAAATCTATTTTCGGGGTCAGCCCTATTCCGGTATTGCCGACATGGCGCTTTTTCGAAGTCGTCACATCGGATTCGTCTTCCAAACTTTTAACCTGATTCCTACGCTTTCAGCGCTGGAAAACGTCATGATTCCAGTCCTTGGCCATTCTTGGTCCGCCGCGAGGCAAAGGAGCAAGGCGGCTTCGCTGCTATCGGGGATGGGCTTGGCCGATCGCTTGCATTGCTTTCCGGCAACATTGTCGGGAGGAGAACGCCAGCGTGTGGCCATTGCCAGGTCGATGATCAACGACCCCGGCCTTATTCTTGCCGATGAACCGACGGGTAGTCTGGATAGCGTGAATGCGCAGCAAGTGTTGGAATTGCTAATCGGCTCACGGGAGGAAAGACAAATCACCTTGGTCATGGTGACCCATGATCGAAGCATCTCTGCGCGCGCTGATCGGGTCATCCACATGCACGATGGCAGGAACGAGTCCTTGGGCGAAGGGGGATGAACCTGCTTTCACTTGCGCTCGGCAATTTGCGGCACCGGCCGGCTCGCAGCAGCTTGACCGTTTCCGCGATCGCTCTCGGAATAGCTGCAGTGGTTGCCTTGACCACGATCGCATGGGGCTTCGAGGCGAGTTGGCAAAAGGCGAACGATGCCAGAGGTACCGACTTGATCGTTACCCGGACCGGCAGCCAGAACGCAATGCCTTCGCCATTCGTAGGCGCGGCACTACTCGATCAGCTGGCGCATTACCCGCACGTCCAGGAAGTCGCCGGCCTGTTGAGCGAAATGCTGAGCATCGGTGAGCAAAGCCCGCCGATATTTGTTTTCGGTTGGGCTTACGGAAGCTATCTTTGGGATCACCTAAAACTCCTTCAAGGACGCTGGCCCGCCGACCGGAACGAACCGGTTGCTGTCCTCGGTGTCCTCGCAGCGGAAATGCTGCACAAAAGCATCGGCGATCGTATCGAACTGGAAGGGCAAACGCTGCAGGTAATCGGAATATTCCAAAGTTCTGCCCTGGTGGAGAACGGCGCTGTCCTGATTACCTTGGACCGGGCACAGTCAATCACCGACAAACCCAATAAAGTCAACGTGCTGAATATCAAGATGGACAAAACAGCCACAGAGGCAGATGCGAGTTTTGTCAAAGAGCAGGTTAGCAAGACGCTCCCAGGCTTCGCGGCGATAACCTCCGGCGAACTCGTCAGTCGAAATACCGTGGTCAAGATCGCCAAGGCCATGAGCCACGTCACAATCCTGATTGCAACCCTCGTCGGGGCTCTGGTCGTCTTCAACACCATGTTGATGAGCATCAACGAACGAACTCGGGAAATTGGTGTGCTTCAAGCGCTGGGCTGGCCGCGCTCAAGGATCATGTACATGATCATCTGCGAGTCGGCAATGCTGGCGCTGCTGGGGGGGCTGATCGGAATCGCCGTGGGCATATTGCTTGCAATCGGTCTCGAACATACCGAACTCATGCGCGGCAAGATAGACGCGATTTTCTCCATCCCATTTTGCCTTGCTGTCCTTGGTTTGTCGGTATTCCTCGGGGTAGGCGGAGGTATTTATCCGGCACGCATGGCCGCACGCTTGTCCCCTGCCCAGGCGCTGCGCCATGAATAGACAGGTAGCTCCGCTGTTGGTCATTGCACTGCTGGCCGGGTGCGGGCAGTCCTGGGCGACTGACAGCCGGGAGACGCCGCCCGGGTTGTTGGAGGCAGTACAGCAAGCGCGGTATTCAGACGGATTCGAGGTGAGGCTTGCGATAACGACAGTCGATGCGCAAAAGGTTCGTTCACCTCCCATCAAGATCGCCGTAATTGGGCAGGCAAGCGCAGAAAGGCAAAGATTCCTGGTCAGGGGTATCTCGCCTGAAGCCGTTCGCAACCACTATCTTGTGACCGCGAAGAATGCGGCTGGCCCCATCAACGCCTTCGAATATGGGCCGGATGACGAGGGCCATCCTATTTCAGTCGATCCGTTTGCCGGGCTTTTCAAGACCGATTTTGTGATTTGGGATTTGTTCGGTACGTGGTGGGATTGGCCTCGCCAGACAGCAGAAGGATTGGGAGAAGTAAATGGGCGCAGGTGTCTTTGGGTCAGATCCAGGCCGGCTGCGCTTTTGCAGATCAAGGAAGTTGTCAGTTGCGTGGACAAAGAATTTGCATTGGCGCTAAGCACCAAGGTTTACGATTCACAAAACCGTTTGCGCCGCACCATCCGGGTTGAGAAGCTGATACGAAAGAACAGCAATGCAGGATTGATGGCGAAAAAAATCACCATCGCTGATGAACGCGGCGCATATTCGGAAATAGACGTATATGGAGGGGACGAGCAATACCAGGTGGAATCTGAAACCTTCGGCGTTCTGGAACGCCTGCTAGGCAAGTCGAATTAGCCGTGAATAGGCTGGAAGAAGTGGAAATCGGGGAAGACCTGGCGGGGGCCTGGTTCGAGTGCAACCTTCTGCTGACTAGCTTCATGGAAGCGATTAGTTTCGTCACGCCGGAGTTGGAGCAATTCATGGTTCGCGCCGTAGCCGCCGAACTTCCCGGGCAGAGTGACTCCGAGCTCAGACAACGCTGCCTGGATTTCATCCGGGAAGAAGCAATGCATTCGAAAATGCACGGAAAACTCAACACCTCCCTTCTCAACCACCTCGGCAGGGTGCCCCCTGGCCTTGCCGCCATCGGGGCAGCCATGACATATGCACGAAAACATTTTGCATCATCGCGCTGCCTGGGCTTGTCGGCGGCAACCGAACACCTGACGGCTGCTGTGTCAGGTGCGTACTTGCTCCGTGAAAATGAGATCCATATACAGTCGCCTTTCGTCAAGACCTTGTTCAATCGACATGCCCACGAAGAGATCAGCCATCGCGCCGTCGTATTCGATTTGTGGCGCGTCCGATGGACGACCGCGCGAATGCAGCGGGCGTTGTCGCTTTTGTCTGTTGTTGTGTCTTTGCTTTTTTATCTTGCGCTGGCGGTTCCCTGGGTTTTGTATCGAAAGACCGGGAACAGCAAATTGAAGACTCTTGGTGCGATATGCCGCTGCGTGGATGCAGGCCGATTAGGAGAGTGGGTCATTCGCTTGCCCACGATGTGTTTCCCCTTTATCCGTAGCGATTACCACCCGGATCACTCGATCTCGACTCGTGTGGGCTTATCCACAGATACGTGAGACCAATTCGTAAGCCGACTCACAATCACGGTCACCGGAAATCGCACGCGTTATAAGCTCAGATTCTATTGGGAAGGAATTTGGCATGACATTCTGTAAATGCGTTCAGCTCGTGATAGGAGCCGCAGCTATCACGATGGTGCTTGGTTGCTCAAGTTTGCCTGGGGATATCCCCAAGGTCGATGCGAAATCGCTTACCGACAAGGACAGGAACGCGGCCGCCATGAAATCAAGCTACCTTGAGCTCGCACGGATCGGAGATGGAAAGGTTTTTGCGCTTGACCCCAAACTGTCTACGGTGCGAATGTTCTCCTTTCGTGGTGGTCGTGCAGGGCGTCTAGGGCATAACCACGTCCTGTCTGCACCGGAATTCACCGGGTTCGCCTATCTACCCGGGAGTGTTTCCGCGGATGCAAAATTTGACTTGGAGTTTCGTCTCGATCAATTGGAAATCGACAATCCACAGTATCGGGAAGCGTTGGGCGGCACGTTTGCAGCGCCCTTGTCCAAGGCGGCTATCGAAGGGGTACGTGAGCATATGCTTGGCGAGGACAACCTACAGGCTGATCGCTTCCCATTCGTACGCATTCACTCGACCCAGATTACCGGCGAATTGCCAAAGTTCGCTGCACAGATGCAAGTTGAAATGCACGGCCAGAAGCAATTGATGTGGGTGCCGCTAAGTGTTGAAGAATTGTCCGACCGCTTAGCCGTCAAAGGTGCCTTTGTGTTGCGACAAACCAGTTTTGGGGCCACGCCGTATTCCGTAGCAGGAGGCTTGCTTGCGGTCAAGGACGAGGTCATTGTTGAATTCCATCTTGTCGGAGCTTTGCTCTTGGGGAGCAGATAGCGCAGGCCCTTTGCCCCAATGAGACAGCTCCCGCTGCCTAGCTTATATAACCTTACAATCTATGTTGATACTATAATCGGTCCTGCATAGAGGATCATTCATTCACTGGATCGATTTTGCCATGGCACTTAACCTTTACTGGATTCAGGCCGGTGGCTGTGGCGGTGACACGATGTCATTCCTCAGCACGGAACGACCGGATGTCGCAGCATTGATGCAGGCTATCGGTGTCAATCTTCTCTGGCATCCTTCGCTGTCAAATATTTCGGCGCCCGAGCAGAAGCAACTTCTGGACTCCATGGCAGAAGGAACGACCCCACTGGATGTTTTGGTTGTAGAAGGCTCCATGGTGCGAGGACCCGCCGGCACGGGGATGTTTGATGCGCGTGGCGGTCGTCCGCGCAAGGATCTGGTAGTGGCTCTGGCACGGCGCGCACACTACGTCATTGCACTAGGAACTTGCGCCAGCTTTGGCGGCATGGGCGTCGGGGGCGAGATCGACGCCACCGGGCTGCAATTCACGCGAGACAAACGTGGCGGCCTGCTGGGAGCGGATTTTTGCGCCGGCTCAGGCTTGCCGGTTCTCAACCTGGCTGGCTGCCCCTGCCACCATGATGTTCTGGGTGGCACACTGATGGCATTGCTGGCCGGCGCGGAACTGGCGCTCGACGAGTTTCAGCGACCGCTCGACTGGTACGGCACTATGGTACACCAGGGTTGCACGCGCAACGAATATCATGAATACCGCGTCGAAGAAGAAACCTTCGGCGAGAAAGGCTGCTTGTTCTTCCACATGGGTTGCCAAGGGCCGCTGACCGGCGGGACTTGCAACAAGGCGCTGTGGAACCAGCGTTCTTCGAAGACTCGTGTCGGCGTTCCCTGCTTTGGCTGCACTAACCCTGAGTTCCCCGCCGATCAGCCGTTTTTTTCAACCCGAAATATCGAGGGCATCCCGCTTGCACTGCCCAAGGGCGTCAGGCGCGCCCATTACATGGCATACAAGGACATGGCGGCAGCGGCGGCGCCCGAGCGCCTCAAGATGCGCAGCACGGACGTCTGAACGCACCCATGAGCACACGCATCATCCGGGACATTCCATTCAACCGCGTCGAGGGCGACCTTGAGGTAAGCATCGAATACAGCGACGGCCGGGTTTCCGACGCCTGGAGCGCCGGCACGCTCTACCGCGGCTTCGAGAACCTGATGAAAGGCCGCGGCGCTCTTGACGGACTGGTGATGACACCGCGCATCTGCGGCATCTGTTCCACCACCCATCTTTCTGCTGCCGCCCGCGCACTTGACGCCATTGCGGGATTGACGTTGCCGGACAATGCCGTGCGCGTGCGCAATGTGGCGCTGATGACCGAACATGTGCAAAGTGACGTGCGCCACGCCGTGTTGATGTACATGGCGGACTTTGCACATCCGGCGCATTCCTCCCACCCGCTCTACGCTGAGGCGCTGCGTCGGTATGCACCGGCAGCTGGCAGTTCCGTCATCGACGTGGTCCGCGAAACCAAGCGCGTGCTGGAAGTGATCGCCATACTGGGCGGCCAGTGGCCGCATTCCTCTTTCATGGTGCCCGGCGGTATCGCCTTCGCGCCGTCGCAGGCCGATGTCGTGCAATGCCAGCAAATTGTCGGCGCTTATCGCAGCTGGTATGAACGTCGCGTGCTTGGCTGTCCGATTGAACGCTGGCGCGAGGTCGACAGTCGCGCTGCCCTTGATGCCTGGCTTGCCGAGAACCCCGCGCACCGCGACAGCGAGGTGGGCTTCCTGCTGCGTTTCGGGCGTGAAGCAGGACTTGACGCCATCGGCGCCGGACTCAATGCCTTCCTCTCCTATGGTTCGCTTGACTTGCCCGGGGAGACCGCCGTTCTGGCCCCCACCCGGCAATTGGTCGCGGCCGGGTTTGCACGTGGCACAGCGGTTGCCGACTTTGACACCGCGCACATCAGCGAGGACGTTTCCCATTCCTGGTATCGGGATCGCGGCACACTGCATCCCGCCGTCGGCGAAACCGAGCCGTACGCCTCGGGGCAACAGGGGCAGGCCTACTCCTGGGTCAAGGCACCTCGCTACGACGGGCATGCCGTGGAGACCGGCCCTCTGGCAGAAGGCGTCATCAATGGCCAGGCATTGTTCGTCGATATCGTCGGCGCTGGCCAGGTTAGTGCGCTCACGCGCCAGCTCGCCCGCCTGACGCGCCCGACAACGCTGCTGCCGGCTATGCAAACCTGGTTGCAGGAACTGCTTGCCGCCCATGGTGCACCCATCATCGCCGGCGACGGCAATGTACCTGACGGCGAAGGTGCCGGCCTGGTGCAAGCCACACGCGGCGCCCTCGGCCATTGGGTACGCATCGAGAACGGCCGCATCGCCCGCTACCAGGTCATCACACCAACAGCCTGGAACGGGTCGCCACGCGACGCCAGGGGCCTGCGTGGTGCCTGGGAACAGGCCGTGATCGGCACACCCGTCGCCGATCCCGACAATCCCATCGAGGCCGGGCACGTGATCCGTTCCTTCGATCCCTGCCTTGTCTGCGCTGTGCATAGCGTGCGTCGCCGCTGAGAGGGATTCGAGATGGCCGCGCGCATTATCTGCGTGGGTAACCGCTATGCGGGCAACGACGACTTTGGTCCGCGCGTGTATGACTGCCTGGCAGCCCAATCACTGCCGGCGGATGTCGATGTCGTCGATGGCGGACTCGCCGGCCTCGACTTGCTGCGGCATCTTGAAGACGGTCGCCGCGTGGTATTCGTCGACGCGGTAGCGGGTTTCGCCGACTCGGACGGGATCATCCTGCTTTCCGCCGCCGAGATCGCCAGCCAATGCGTCGGCGGTTTCGATCACGCAGCCGGTTTGCCTTACCTGCTGAAAATCATGCCGGCCATACTGGAGTGTCCGCCGCCCCGGGTCACGGTCATCGGCCACGAGGGCGTCGCCAGCGTGCAAACAGTGAGCGCAGCGGCACAGCTTGCGCTGAATCTTGCCATGGAGGATGCCGAGGATGCATGCAGTGCCTGATCTCTTCAGCAAACGCCGGCTGCAACTCGAGGAGGTACTGGCCGAAAACGACCTGCTGCGGCAGGAATTGCGCACTACGCACGAGGCGGCGAAAATCACTGCGGAACTGGTCGTGCAGCAGTTCGAGAAAAGCGATGCACTGCTTGAGCGCCTCCAGCAATCCAACGTCATCACCAAGACGACACTCAGGGAAATCCAGGGGATCATGGACAATGCCTCGGTCGGCATTGCGTTTACCCGTGATCAGGGCATTTCCCGTTACAACAACAGCTTTGGCAGGATGTTCGGTTTCCCCGGCGATACCGGCATCGGCCAGCGGCCGCGCGTGACTTTTGTCTCCGAAGAGCACTACGCCGAGGTGGTGCGCCGGGCCAAGCCCTTGTTGATGCAGAACCAGCCTTTCGAGCATGAGATGTTCATGCGGCGCCAGGATGGCAGCCATTTCTGGTGCAACCTGAAAGCCTTCATCGCGGATCCGATGGATCCGGCAGCCGGCATTATCTGGATTACCGAAGACCGTTCGACCTTCAAGGCGGCCGAAGAGGAAATCGAAAAGTCGCGTCAGATCGCCGAGACTGCACTGCGCGAAATTCAGGGCATCATGAACAATGCATCGGTGGGCATAGTGTTCACCCGTGAGCGAAAGATTTACCGATACAACAACAGTTTCGGCAGCATGTTCGGCTTCACCGGCGATTCCGGCATCGGCCTGCTGGGGCGGACAATATATGATTCTGACGAGGAGTATGCCGAGGTAGGGCGCTTGGCGGGGCCTCTGCTGTCGCAAAACCTGCCTTTCGAGCGCGATATGTTTGTGCGGCGCCAGGACGGCAGCAAATTCTGGTGCAACCTGAAAGCCTTCGTCGCGGATCCGAGGGACCCGTCCGCTGGCACCATCTGGATCACCGAGGATCGCTCGGCATTCAAGGCGGCTGAAGAGGAAATCAAGGAAGCCCGCCGCATCGCCGAAGTCGCCAACGCCGCCAAGAGCGAGTTTCTCGCCAACATGAGCCATGAAATCCGCACGCCGATGAACGCGATCATCGGCATGACGCACCTGGCGCTGCAAACCGGACTGGATGCCCGGCAGCGCAACTATCTGGAGAAGGTCGATAGCGCGGCCAAGGGACTGCTCGGAATCATCAACGACATCCTCGACTTTTCGAAAATCGAAGCCGGCAAGATGAGCTACGAGCAGATCGATTTTCATCTCGACGATGTCATGGACGGGATGGCTGACCTGGCGGTGATCAAGGCTCAGGAAAAAGACCTGGAGTTGCTCTTCAACGTCGGTGCCGATGTGCCGCTGGCGCTGGTAGGCGATCCGCTGCGCCTGCGGCAGGTGCTGACCAATCTGGTCGGCAATGCCATCAAGTTCACCGAGGAGGGCGAGGTCACCGTCATGGTCAGTTGCATCGCCAGGGAAGCGGACGGCGCGTGGCTGCGCTTTGCTGTATCCGATACCGGTGTGGGCCTGACCGAGGAGCAGCGCGGACGCCTGTTCCAGGCATTCTCACAGGCGGACAGTTCGACGACGCGCAATTACGGTGGTACAGGACTGGGACTGACCATCAGCAAGCGCCTGGTCGAGATGATGAATGGCGAGATCGACGTGGAAAGCGAACCGGGTGTCGGCAGCACGTTCTTTTTCACGGCCAGGTTTGGACTGCATGCCGAGCAAAGGCCGTTGCATGAAATCGCCAACCACCTGCCAGGGCTGCGCGTCCTGGTGGTGGACGACAACGCCAGCGCCCGCGATATTTTTATCGCCATGCTGAGTTCGCTGCGCTTCGAAGCCACTGCTGTCAGGAGCGGCAGCGAGGCACTGAAGGAACTGGATCAGGCGCAGCGCGAGGACAGGCCTTACGGGCTGGTGTTGATGGATTGGCAAATGCCGCACATGGACGGCGTCGAGACGATCAAGCGGATTCGCGCCGATCAGGAACTGGTCACGGCGCCCGTGTGCATGATGGCAACCGCCTACAGTCGCGAAGAACTGCTCAAACAGGTGGAAGAAGCGCGGATAAGCATCGATGGTCTGCTCATCAAGCCGGTCAGCCCATCGACGCTGTGCGACAGCATCATGGCAGTGTTCGGCAAGGATATCGGGCGGCAATTGCGGCAGCAACAACGCCATGCCGGATACCGCGAGGCGGAAAACGCCCTGCGCGGCGCCTACCTGCTGCTCGTTGAGGACAATGACATGAATCGCGAGCTGGCCACGGAACTGCTGGGGAACGCGGGCATTCGCGTCGACGTGGCCGGCAACGGCAAGGAGGCGCTGGAGAAAATATCCCGGACTGACTACGATGGGGTATTGATGGACTGCCAGATGCCGGTGATGGATGGTTTCGAGGCAACGCGCAAGATCCGCGCCGAGGCGCGCTTCAATGCGCTGCCGGTGATCGCCATGACCGCCAATGCGATGGCGGGAGACCGGGAAAAATGTATCGAGTCCGGGATGAACGACCACATCGCCAAGCCGATCGACATCGGCCAGCTGTTCGCGACGCTTGCGCGCTGGGTAAAACCCAATGCTCCTCTGGCCGAAACTGTCGGGGAGAGCAAAACAGCGCAGGTAGCGGAAGTTCCGCGAGTGGCGGGATTGGATACGGCAGAGGCACTGGCCCGGGTTGGTGGGAATGCAGGACTGCTGCGCAAGATGCTGTCCATGTTTCGTGAGAGCCAAGCCAACGTGATTATTGAGATTCGCAATGCCTGCGCAGCTGGCGAGCGCAAAACCGCGGAGCGGCTTGCCCATACGCTCAAGGGACTGGCAGGCAACATCGGCGCAACCGAGCTGTTCGAGGCTTCCCGGCAGCTCGAATTTGCTCTGCAGCCGGAACGGGGTGAAATACCGCAGGACCTCATGGCTAGGGTTGAAAACCTGCTGGTCAGCCTGTTCTCCGCAATCGACCGCGTCATGCAGGCTAAGGGGACTGAAGATGCATCCAAGTCGAACACGCCCCCCGATGTTGCCGCCTTGACGCCGCTTTTGCGTGGTTTGGCCCGGCTGCTGGCCGATGACGACGGTGAGGCAACGACGCGGATCGAGCCGCTGGCAGCGCTGCTCAAGGACAGTACCTTGGCAGACGATTACCGCTGCCTGGACAAATTGATCGAGAACTTTGCATTCGCCGAGGCGCTTGCGTTGTTACGCCGCATTGCAGCGAAGCTGAGTATTCAACTAGACTGACGAGAAAGGATGCGCTTATGAAAGAGGCGCCCGAATTTCCAGGCAGGGCGACCATATTGGTCGTGGATGATGCGCCTGCCAATCTCACTTTGATGAACAAGCTGCTGGAACCCCATTACAAAGTGAAGGTGGCCACCAATGGTGAAAATGCGCTCCGGATAGCCGCTGCCGATCCGCCACCGGATTTGATCCTGCTCGATGTCGTAATGCCGGAAATGGACGGTTATGAAGTCTGCCGGCGCATCATGGCCGATGACCGGACGCGCCAGATTCCGGTGATTTTCCTGACCGCCAAGGCGGAACTGGAAGACGAGAGAAAAGGCCTGGAACTGGGCGCCGTCGATTACATCACCAAGCCCATCAGTCCACCTATCGTCATGGCACGCGTCAAGACCCATCTGGGGCAGAAGAAGCTGGCGGATTTCCTGCGCGACAACAACGATTTTCTTGAACAGGAAGTGGCCAAACGCACCCGCGAAGTGATGGCGAACCAGGACGTGACCATCCTTGCCATGGCCTTTCTGGCCGAGACACGCGATTCGGACACGGGCGGCCATATCCGCCGCACGCAATACTACGTCAAGGCACTCGCCTTGAAATTGCGCCACCATCCCCGCTTTTGCGACTTCCTGACCGATGCCAACATCGATATGCTGTTCAAGACTTCGCCGCTCCATGACATAGGCAAGGTGGGCATACCCGACCGCATCCTGCAAAATACCGGGCGCTTCGAGCCGCATGAACTTGAGATCATGAAGTCGCATACCACGCTGGGGCGGGATGCCATCGAATACGCCCAGAATGCGCTGGGGACCAATGCGGATTTTCTCGTTTTTGCCAAACCCATCGCCTATTCCCACCAGGAAAAATGGGATGGCTCAGGCTATCCGCAAGGGCTCGCCGGCGACGACATACCGATTGCAGCGCGCCTGATGGCGGTGGCAGATGTATACGATGCATTGATCAGTCGGCGTGTCTATAAAGAAGGCATGCCTCACGAGAAGGCGGTAAAAATATTGATCGATGGCCGCGGTTCGCATTTCGATCCCGACATGATCGATGCGTTTGTCGAGATTCAGGAAGAGTTCCGCGCGATCGCCCAACGCTTTGCCGATTCCGATGCGGACATCAGCAAGAAGAAGGAATATCAGGAGAAGGCCGGCACGGTCTGACCGGGCGCGGAAGGACAGGTGATGTTCAACAAACAGGCAGCGTTTCTCGTCGTCGATGACCTTGAAGCCATGCGCCAGGTCACGGCATCCCAGTTGCGTACGTTGGGCGTCAGCAACATCGTGACCGCCAATAGCGCTGCGGAAGCCTTGCGTTTGCTGCGCAAGCAGAAAGTGGATATCGTGCTTTCGGACTGGAACATGCCCGGCATGACAGGACTGGAACTGCTGCGCACGATCCGCGCAGACACGGGCCTGGCGCGCTTGCCTTTTGTCATGGTTACAGCCGAGGCTGATCGCGGCCGTGTTGCCGAAGCCATTGCCAGCGGTGTTAGCGGCCTGCTGGTCAAGCCATATACCGCGGAGAGTCTTGGCGCACGAATCGAAAAGGCGCTGGCTCCGCAGTTGCGACCAGCAACACCGCAGCAGGAACAGCCTCTGGCCGTGGCTCCGGTGCCCATCCCGGTGGCTGCCCCGGACGCGGTCGCCGATCCAGCGACCCCTGTTGCAGAGGAGCCCATTCGCTCCACCATTCTGGTGGTGGATGATGCCCCCGCCAATCTGCACCTGCTCCTGAACATGTTCAAGGATGCGTATCGCGTGCGGGTTGCGCAAAGCGGCGAGAAGGCCCTGGAAATATGCCAATCGGACAATCCTCCGGATCTGGTGCTGCTCGATATCATGATGCCTGGCATGGACGGCTTCGAAGTTGCCCGGCGCATGCGGGAGCATCCTTCCTCGGAAATCATTCCGGTGATCTTCGTCACCGCGATGACCGGGAATGATGCACGCCTGAAGGGACTGGAACTGGGCGCGGTGGACTTCGTGACCAAGCCCATCGATCCCGAGGTGCTCAAACCGCGGGTGCGCAATTTTCTGCGCTACGTCGAATTGCACAAGCAGTTGCAGGCCAGCTACGACGGCATGTTCGAGACGGCACGCTTACGCGAGGATGTCGAGCGCATTACTCGCCATGACATCAAGGGACCACTCGCCGGCGTGATCGGCCTGGTCCAGTCCATGACGGACGACGATACGTTGAACCGCAAACAGCAGCTCGAGAAGCTTCGCATGATCGAGGAGACCGCGCTGCAGGTGCTCAACATGATCAACCTGTCCGCGGAACTCATCAAGATCGAGACCGGCAGCTTCAAGCTTGATCCACAGCCGGTTCAGATAGGGGACATCCTGCGCCGCATCGTCAAGATGTCGCGCGCAAGTTTCGCCGAGAAGCGCATTACCGTCGCTGCCGATATCTACGAACCTGATGGAAGGACGGTGGTGCAGGTGTTGGGTGATGCCATGTTGTGTTATTCGATGTTTCAGAATCTGATCAAGAATGCCTGTGAAGCCGCTCCGGAAAATAGTCGGGTAACCATCGCCATGGCTGATGAAACCCCGCTGCGCATCGTGATCCAGAACAAGGGGGCCGTCCCCGCCGAAATTCGCGAGCGCTTCTTCGACAAATTCGTTACCCACAACAAACAAGGCGGGACCGGCCTCGGAACGTATTCGGCCAAACTGCTTGCGGAAGCGCAATACGGGACGATAGCGTTGAAGGTCAGCGATCAGGAGAACCAGACAACCATCACTGTGACATTACCCCGATACTCTGGCACTATCGGCAGATGACGGCGAAACGCCGGCCAACCGCAGTTCTTCCCCAAGTCAAAACTCGTTTCACCCTATGTCTTGAACCAGCAGGAACAGTCAGTAGCTTGGTTTGTTTGAGCGGCTGCAATTGGTTGAGTACGTAACGTTCCGATCCCCGAATATGCTAGTATGAAAAACAGCGGGGATACGGCAGCCTCCCCGACGCACAGACGCTTCAAGCGTCCAAGGTCTGCTCCGATTCGGTTCGACTCCGAGGAGGGGTTGTGGACACAGCAGACACACAAGAAGCGCGCATAATCAAACAGCCACCAACGGCAGTCCCGTTTGTTGAGGCGTTCTACTTCTGGCTGAAGCTTGGCTTTATCAGCTTTGGCGGACCGGCCGGCCAAATTTCAATCATGCATCAGGAATTGGTTGAACGCCGTCATTGGATTTCCGAACGGCGCTTTCTGCATGCCCTCAATTACTGCATGGTTCTGCCTGGTCCGGAAGCCCAGCAACTGGCCACCTACATTGGATGGTTAATGCATCGCACCTGGGGCGGCATCATTGCCGGCGTCTTGTTCGTTCTGCCTTCACTGGCCATCCTGATTGGCCTGTCTTGGGTTTATATAGCTTTCGGCGAAGTAACGATCGTTGCCGGCTTGTTCTACGGGATAAAACCTGCCATTACAGCCATAGTCGTCCAGGCTGCATACCGCATTGGGTCGCGGGCCTTGAAGAACAATATTCTTTGGATCCTGGCCGCCGCATCCTTTGTCGCCATCTTTGCCCTGAACGTGCCGTTTCCAGCGATAGTTGCTGTCGCGGCTTTGATTGGCCATGTTGGAGGGCGGATTGCGCCTGACACGTTCAAGACAGGCGGCAGTCATGGTGCCGGAAAAGCATCCTATGGTCCCGCACTGATTGACGACAATACCCCGACGCCCGCACATGCGCTGTTTACGTGGAACCGTCTGTCAAAAGTATTTCTTGCAGGTGGAATGCTTTGGGCTGTACCCATGGTTCTGCTGACCTTGCTCTATGGTTGGGAGCACACGCTGGTGCAGATGAGTTGGTTTTTCACCAAGGCGGCCTTGCTCACTTTTGGCGGAGCATATGCTGTGCTGCCTTATGTCTATCAGGGCGCCGTTGACCACTATGCCTGGCTGACCGGTGCGCAGATGATTGATGGCCTGGCCCTGGGCGAGACGACTCCTGGTCCCTTGATCATGGTGGTGACATTTGTCGGTTTTGTCGGCGGGTATGTCAAAGCCGTTTTTGGACAGGACGAACTATTCCTTGCCGGAACGACAGCGGCGATCCTGGTCACCTGGTTTACGTTTTTACCCTCCTTCATCTTTATCCTTGCCGGCGGTCCGCTGGTCGAAACCACCCACAACGACCTCAAATTTACGGCCCCCCTCACGGCCATCACAGCAGCGGTAGTCGGTGTCATTCTGAATCTGGCCATGTTCTTCGGCTACCACGTCTTGTGGCCATCAGGATTCACCGGGCAGATCGACTGGATTTCCGGTTTAATTGCCATCGGTGCGACGCTGGCGCTATTTCACTTCAAACGCAATGTCATCCACGTCATTGCTGGATGCGCTTTGCTGGGTCTTGTCATCAAGACGGTGATGACATGAAGCGCAGGATTCCAATGTGAACTAATTGCGCTGATACATTATCTTCCAATACGCGCCTGTTCGTCAGTCAGCCCATGAAGGCACTCGGATCGCAAAATCTTCGCGCATCATGCTGACGCGCCTTAGCGTGCGGAGGGCAAACCGAAACTTCCCGCCAGATCGTGAGTAATCGGTTCGAAAACAGCCGCCTTGAACATGAGCATGCGAAAAAAGAAAAAGCCGACCAGCATTGCCAGCAACGCGAACAATTCCACCAAGCGCAACGAACCTGCGACAGCAAGCAGCGCCGCCGGCAACACCAAGCCAAGAATCACTACCAGATTGCGAAAGCTGGCCGCGTACTCGCCCCTCACCAGCAGATCAACGGAAAATGCGCCGCCTTTGGACTTGCCCTTGGCGCGGAGGAGGATGGCGACAACAACGGCCAGATCGACCAGAAGCATCGTCAGCGCCAGTGTCGATAGCGTAGCCCGCTGCCCCTCGCTCAGCACGCCCCAGCCCACGGCAAGCGCGGCCAAGGCGCCGGCTGTCAGCGCGTAGCAGAAGCTCGCGACTGGCACCAGTGGGCTGGCCCACAGCGTGAAAGCCTCTGAGTCAGACATGGCCATACCCTGGTAGCACATCACCACCAGGGCACCCGCCACCGCCAGGTAGGCGATCGCTTGGCCCAACGCGGCGGGCAGTCCGAGGGTGGCCTCGAGACCGAAGCTGCGATTAACGACGTGCAGCACGCCAAAGCCGATCAGCAAGCCAATGGAGATGGCGCCACGACTGATCCAGGAACGATCCGGACGCAGAATCGCCCGCCAGGATCTGCCCGGCACGCCCATATGGGCCAGATGGAAATAGGGCTTTAACGTGCCCGTGATCGCCAGCCCGAGAATCATGCCGGAAAGCAAGTCGAAATAGAACGACACCAGGAACAGGCCGGTACCGACTTCTGCGGAGAAGAAGGCAATGGCCATCGAGGTATCCCAATACCGCTGGAAGCGGTAACCCAGTTTGAAGGAGTTGCCAACCAGGCCAGTACTCGTTTGTATCATCGTCGTCCCACCCCAAATAGTTGATCGTTGATTGCCATGTTCAATCGACGTAATAGACCTTCGGCTTGGTGTTCTTTTCCGGTAACGGCTGACGGCCGTTGCGTTCGCGGATCAAGACACTGGGAGCACTGTTCGGGTCATCCAGATCGCCGAAGATACGGGCGTTGGTCGGACAAGTCACCACACAAGCGGGGTTGAGACCGGCGTCGACGCGTTCGCTGCAGAAGTCGCACTTGACCGCAGTTCCCGCCGTGTAGCGGCCATAGCCCTGCTGCTCGAACGGCGTGAGTTCCCCCGTGCCGAACAGACCTGTCGTCAACGCGTCCTTGGTCAGCATGGTGCGCATGTCGTAGGGACAGGCCACTGCGCAACTGCTGCAACCGATGCACTTCTGGTCATCCACCATGACGATGCCGTCGGCGCGTGTGTATGTGGCGCCACTTGGGCATACCTTCTCGCACGGTGCGTCCTCGCACTGATTGCAGATCGTCGGTATGTACACCCGCTTGACGCCCGGATACTCACCGTATTCGTGGCTGAGGGTGCGGGTAAAGAACACCCCATCCGGCACGGAATTTTCCTGTTTGCAGGCCACCACGCAGGCGTTGCAGCCGATACAGGCCTTGAGGTCAAAGACCATTCCCAATTTAGCCATCAGTGTTGCCCTCCCTTGCCTTCGGCTTTCTGGATGGAGTCGACAAAGTCATAGACGGTCGAGCCCTGCTTGAGGAAATCGGGCCAGTCGTTGAGTTTCGTGAGCTTCACCCGGCAGCTTGTTTCGGGCTGGCCGGTTGCGCCATCGGTATTGCGCATGTCATAGGGAAGCATGTCGTTGAAATGTCCGCCCGACATCAGCACTGAGCGGTTCTCGTTCTTGGTGCGAGACAACGAGTTGGAGACGCCCAGAGTTTCGTGATGCATCGCTTCGGTCGTGGTGAGACGGCCGTAAAGGCGGCCATAGGGGGATTCGACCAGGACGATGTCGCCGTCGGCGAAACCCAGTTTCTGCGCCGTGCCGCGGTTCAGCAGCAGGCCGGTGTGCACCGGGTCGCGGTAGGTAATGTCCTTGAGCCAGGGATTGCTGAGGCCCTCGCCGAAGTTCATCTGGATGTCCTTGAAGGTGATGGCATAGAGGTTGTATTCCTTCGGTTCGAGATGAATCGGATCGAGCACCGTGGTCGGCAGCGGCTGATAGTCGTCGAACGGCCACTCGTCGCGGAACGGCACTTTGGCGTCTTCGAACTGTTGGCGCAGCGTCTCACGCTGATGCACCAGGTCTTCAATGTAGAACAGCAGGCGCATGCCTTCCCACGGGCGGTAGAGCTTGTCGAGGCGGCGCTCGGTGGAAGAGTGGCCGTGCTCCATGTACCACTCGATCGGCTTGTCGTTCCAAAGCAGGCCAACGCGTTCGGCGATGTCGCGGTCGGTGTATTTCTTGCCGGGTTCAAGCATGAGGTGCGGCTTCTGCACAAACCCCAGAATCATGTTGATGACTTCGTTGTACTGGTCCAGCACGCCGAGACGCTCGGACAGTTCGAAGAAGATTTCCTCTTCGCTCTTGGTATCGTAGATGGGCGCCGTGATGGGCTGACGAAAGCAGATGCCTTCGGTGTACGGCGGTTCGATCATTGTGCCGTTCCAGGTTTCCAGGTAATCGTTGGAGGGCAGAATGATGTCGGCGAAATCGGTCATCTCGGTCGGGATGACGTCGACACAGACGATGAAGCGCATCTCGCGCAGGAATTGCAACCACTTGTCACGCGGTCCCTGGATCGCCCACACCGGGTTGGAGTGGCAGTTCACCAGGACGTCGGGCTTGAAGGTTGAACCGTACTTCTCCGGCTCCAGGAAGGAGAGCATGTTGAGGTGCGGCGGATGGACGCCGACCGGGAAAAAGCCGGCCAGGTGGTACTCGTTGGGCGGCCACGAAAAGGCGGGCATGGGGCCGAGCTGGTGCGGCGTGCCGAGCATCTGTCCGCATTCACCGGGCTGGCAGTGATTGTTGTCGACACAGCCGTCGGTAAGGGTCACGCCGCAGCGGCCGCCGGGATGGTCGATATTCCCGACCAGCATGTTGACCAGCTGAAAGGCCTGATTCGTCATCATGCCGGTCTTGTGTCCCTGGGCGCCGCGGTAGTAGTTGTAGGCGGCGGGACGCAGTGGCACGGTGCGTCCGTCGGGCAGTGTGATGGTTGCACCGATGCGCGCTTCCTTGGCAAATTCGCGCGCGATGCGGCGCACGGTCGCGGCAGGCACGGTGGTGATCTTCTCCATCGCCTCCGGAGAAGCATCCCTGAGAATGTCCTTATAGACCTGAAAGGCGGGGCGGCAGTTCACGCCATTGACGACATACTCCCCGTCCAGCGCAAGATTCTCGTTTTTCAGTGTCGCATCGTTCCACGGCTTGGCGCTGTTGGACGCGGTATCCCAGACATAGATCTGCTTGTTGGCGTCGCGCACGAAGCGCTGGTCGGGCCCCACCAGGTAAGGCGCGTTGGTGTCCTTGCGCAGGAACGCGTAATCGCACAATCCCTCGGTCACCAGGACATGGCTCATGCTCATCGCGAAATGGCGGTCGGTGGCGGGACGAATCGGCACCCACTCTTCGGCCTTGGCGCCAGCGATGGACATGCGCGGCTCCACCGCCACCACTTTCATGCCGCGCTCGACGCGCGCCTTGGCCACCCAGTGCGACGCTGCCGCCGCGTGCAAATGCGAGGAGAAACCGTCGCCAGCGCCATTGCTGATCCAGTAATTGCAATGCCTGGCGTCGTTGACTGCGCCGAAGGTGGAATGAACGTAGCCGTTGAGCGGGTGGTAGGCCCCTCCGCACATGGTGCCGCCGGACTGGTAGAAGTTGCGGGTGCCTAGCGCCAGCGGCCAATTCCAGATATGCATCTTCTGGAAATCTTCCAGCGAAGGCATGATCTTGCGCGGATCTTCATCAAGCGACTTCTTGATTTCGCGCGCCGTGATCGCGAAGGCCTCATCCCAACTAATCGGCTCCCATTTCGGATCAATACCCGGTCCCTTGACTGGATTGGTCCGGCGCAACGGCTGCTTGAAGCGTTGCGGATCGTAGTGGCGCATGATGCCAGCATTACCCTTGGGGCACAGCTTGCCGGCATTCGACGGATTGGTTGGATCTCCTTCGATCTTGTTGATAACGCCATCGTCGGTAACGTGCACCCGGGTTGAACAGGAATGCAGGCACATCTTGCAGGTCGACTTAATCCATTTCCCCTGCTTCAGGGAGTTTTGCTTGGATTGTAGGTTGCTCACATCGTTCCTCCTCTGAAATTCAATTTGGTTGTTGCTTACCGCTACGGCCGCCAGAGTCTCACGGAGTGCTTCTGGATTCCCAATCAGAGCCGTTGCCGGATTGCAATTACGTATAGCGTTCCTGCCGAAAATATCCAACCTGCGCAAACCGATTACTCGAGCAACAATACAACAAACGCGGATATTTTAAATATAAAGTATATGACGGTATTATTTGAAAGGTTTGGGAATTAGTCAACACTTTTTAATTCAATCTACTTGCGGGTAGCCGCATAAGACGCCGCCGCGGACATGGATACGTTGGTCATCCGCAACGGTTGATTTTTTGTCGCGCATAATCAAGAGCATGGCCCATGCATACAATATAGCGACTCGATTAGGCAAGGCCCCGAGGCTGTCCATCTACAGGCTTGCCAGCATCCCGTCCAAAGCTTTGCCATCGTCGTCGGCCAACGCTGCCAATCGCAATGCCTGCAACTGCTGCGCTCCCTGCGGCCGATCCTGCAACAGAGGCAGCTTGTCCATCACCCGCTGGAAGTTGTGCCAGCCCCTGGCGTGGGTGTCGCCGTAGCCTTTGACTAACTGCTGCATGCAGGCTACTTCGAGGGCCAGTGCCGGATGCTGCGAGGCAAGGCGCTGGATGGCGGCCAACCATGTATCGATACGCTGATGCTCGTTCTGAAAGCGCAGGGAAACGCGGCGCAGTCGACGCAGGGCGGCTATTCCGTAGAGCAGCAGGAAACCCGACAGCGAACTGGTCTGTACGATCCGTCCTTTTCCGAGCAAGGGGGCTACGCAGGCGCGTGCCCAAGGTGTCACCAGCAACCAGCGCCCCAGGGCGGCGGGAAGCGTGTCGGCAATCTCCTCCAGCCGCGGATGGAGGAATTCGTAGATGTCCAACTGCTGCGAAGCGCCAAGGCGCACTTCAGCACCAACGCGTTGGAAGCGCGAGCGCCTGACCTTGAGGTCGGCCACGCGTATCGTGTCCTCGTAGGACATCCACAGCGCCAGATGCCGCGCCGTTTCATCCAGCAACACTGGTGTAACAAGTGGATTGACCGCCAGCGGCTGCAGGCGGTCCAGATAGCTGGCAGCATAGGCGACGTCCTGGTAGTCGGCCAAGCGCGAAATGCCGGCGATTAGGGTTGCATGGGAACCAGGTGGAAACTCGCTTCTAATGCGTTGCGCCAGGGCCTGCAAGCGCGTCCCGACCGCGGGCAAAGGCTGTGCAGGCACAGTGGCGGCGACAGCAGGAGACCGAGCCAGCACGGCCGCATCGAACCCTGCGGCAAAAGCCTTGAGGCTGGTTTGCACCCCCGTACCGCCGCGCTCTATGGCCGCTTCGAACTGGGCACGGCTGAAAGGCAGGCAGCCGCTGGCGGCCAGCGCGCCATACAACGAGGAACCGATCAGGCTGTTGGCCGCCTCGGCCAGTCTGGCAAAGTCGGCGCTGATGAAATGGCGTGCTGCAGCGCGGCCTCCAGCCAGCAGTTTTTCCGAACTGACACGGCCATCGCCCATGGCGGTGCGCTCGGTCATGGTATAGACGCGGTGGGTAGAGGTGATCAAGGTCGTGCGTGTGGCGGTTACCAGACCGCGCTGCAGCGCGCGTCCGGCTTCCATCAATTCAGAGGCAATAACGATATCGACCTCGCCAGGTACCGGGCCTAGCGCCATCACCGGATAGCGCCCCGCAGGCACGACCGACTCTGGAAACATTTCGAGGTAATACACGGTTGCGCCGGTGCGCTGCGCCACGCCGGGCATGGAGGTGGTCTGGGCGATGTAGCCATTCTGCTCGGCCAGGTCGACCAGCCAGTCGGCCAGCACGCCGCCGCCCTCACCACCCATGGCGAGGATGGCGATGGTGATCACGCGATCGTCGTTCATGCCTGTATTCCCTTTAGCCGGTACTCGATGCGATCCTGCAGCCAACCGATAATGACCCTGCGCAACCGCGCCTTGAATTTGTCCCAAGCTGTTGGATTGTTGATGATTTCAGCGCGATAAAAGGAAGGGCAAAGTGCCGCCGCGTGAGCCGCTTCGCCGCACAGGCCGCAACCGACACAGCTATCTATGACACTAGCCACCGGGTCACGGCGCAATGGATCCGGGTTGGACTTGATGGTCAGCGAAGGACAACCAGACAGACGGATGCAGGAGTGATCGCCGGTACAGGTGTCTGGATCGACGCCGAAGCGCTCGCGCACCACGCGTTGGCCAGCGGCGATCTGCTGGCGGACTTGCGGCTTCAACCGCCGCTGGCGGTTAAGCATGCACTCGCTTTGCGCAACAATGACCTTGGGGCCATGCTCCCGAGTCGTCAGTGCGGCACGCAGCGTGTCGCGCATCTGCGTCAGGCTGTAAGTATTGGTGACGGTCTTCGCCCAGGTGATGCCGACCCCACGCACCGCCCGCTCTATGGAGTGCCCGGTGCTGAACCTGAGGTTTCCGGCGCGAGAGGACGGCAGATCCTGCCCTCCGGTTGCCGCTGCATAACCGTTGTCCACCACCAGCAGCAGGTTGTCCGACTGGTTGAAGACGGCGTTACCCACGCCGCTGGTCAGACCGTTGTGCCAGAAACCGCCGTCGCCCATCATGGAGATACTGCGCCGGGAAGTATCGCTGCCATTAAAGGCCGACGCCGACGCCCAGCCCAGCCCATAACCCATGGTGGTGGCGCCAAAATTGAAGGGCGGCAGTATGGAAAACAGGTGACAGCCGATGTCGCAGCTGACATGGTGCGGCCCCAGTTCCCTCTCAACCAGTTTCATTGCAGTAAAGATGGGGCGCTCTGGACAGCCGGTGCAAAATGACGGCGGCCGGGGCTGGACCTCATCGGCTGCCGCCTTGATGGCCAAGGTTTGCGGCGTCTCTGGGGGTAACGTCGAACTTGCCAGAGCCAATCTGGCCTCGGTCGGCAACTCGCGGCCGTGCAGCAAGTCAGGTGCGTAGAGGTTGATGAAACGGGTCACAGCCTTCAGCAACACGGCACCGGAGTACTCTCCGGCCATGGGCAGCAGGTCCTTGCCATGTACCCGCGTCACCACATCTGCCTTGCGCAGGATACTGCTTACATTTTGTTCGATGAAGTCAGGCTGACCTTCTTCCACCAGCAGGATGCCGCGCTTGCCTGCGCAGAAGCGTTTGAACTCGTCGTCAATCAGGGGATAGGTCACGTTCAGCACATACAACGGCAATTTCGAGTCGCCATAGGCATTGGCTAGACCCAACAGTTGCAGCGACCGCAGTACAGCGTTGTACAACCCGCCTTGCATGACGATGCCGAAATCCGCCGCATCCTCGGCAAAGAACTCGTTGAGTTGGTGTTCCCGGATAAATTTGATTGCGGCCGGCCAGCGCTGGGCGATCTTTTCCTGTTCATGCACGTAGGTGGCTGGCGGCAGCACGACGCGGCTCACGTCGCGCCGGGGAGTTTCCATTGCATCCTTCAGTGTGTAGGTCGGCCGCCGGTTGTCGCGCGCCGGAAAGCGGCCATGCATGTGGCAGGAACGCAGGCGCAACTGCAACATTACCGGGGTGTTGCTGGCCTCAGACAACTCGAAGCCCATTTCTACCGCCTGCACGATGCTTTGCAGGTTCGGACGCGGGTCGATCAGCCACACCTGCGATTTCATGGCGAATGCATGGGAGCGCTCCTGCATGATGCTGGAACCCTCGCCGTAGTCCTCACCAAGGATCAGCATGGCGCCGCCTGTCACCCCGCCTGAAGCCAAATTGGCGAGCGCATCGGAGGCGACATTGGTCCCTGCTGTGGATTTGAAGGTCACGGCACCGCGTAGCGGATAATTCACCGACGCTGCCAACATGGCGGCAGCCGTTGCCTCCGAGGCGCAGTGCTCGAAATGCACCCCGAGTTCCTTCAGGATGTCCTGGGCGTCCGCCAGCACATCCATCAGGTGAGAAATGGGCGCTCCTTGATAGCCGCCGACATAGGCTACACCCGATTGCAGCAAGGCCTTGGTGACGGCGAGAATTCCTTCTCCACGGAATTCTTCGCCCTCGCCAAGCCTTAGTTTTCCCACCTCGTGGGCGAAAGAACGCTCAGCCACAGGGTGAGCCCCCGGCGTGTGCAGCACCGTTATCGGCGGCCTTGGTGGTGCATCGCTTCAGCAACAGTCTCATCAGATTGCCTCCATTTAATTGGTCGCCCAAATCAACATACGAGGGCACGGTTGACCACAGTTTTTGTTCATACTACGCAGGCAACCAATATCTGACAAATGGATTGTTTTGATAGAGTACATCATTATGGTGAATAATATGCCCGACCACTCCAGCCACAGGTGCCAACATGAACTTCCGCCAACTCGACCTCAACCTGCTGCGCGTTCTGGCCGCAATACACCGTACCGGTTCAGTCACCATGGCCGGGAAAACGCTGTCGCTCTCCCAGCCTGCTACCAGCAACGCTCTGGCTCGGCTGCGTGATTACTTCAAAGACGAACTGTTCGTGCGATCGCGCTCAGGGCTCAAGCCGACCCGTCTGTGTGAACAGCTGGCACCGGCGGTGCTGGTCCAATTGCATGCGCTGGAAACAGCGATTACCGGCCACGAGGAGTTCGATCCGGCGCATAGCACCATGCACTGGCACATGTCCCTGTCCGACCTTGGCGAAATTCTCATTCTTCCCCACCTAGCCGGCTCTCTGCGCAGTCAGGCACCGGGAGCACGGCTCTCCAATATTTCGGTGGCGGTCAATGATGTGCCAGATGCTTTGGAGGCACGCGAAATTGATCTGGCTATCGGCATCCTTCATCCGCGGCACCAGGGCATACGCACTGAGCTACTTTTCAGTGAACGGTATGTGGCAGTGTCTTCACCGCAATGGCGGCCAGCCTCTGGCAGGAGTGGCCGCACCCTGACGCTGAGCCAGCTGGCTCAGGCAGCCTTCGTTGTGGCTTCCCCGACAGCGACCTTTCACGGGAGCGTGGAGAAGATGCTGGTGCAGATGAAGCTGCAGGATCGCATCGTGCTCCGTGCCCGTCATTTCGGCGCCTTGCCTAACCTGACATTGACCTCGGATCTGCTCGCCATCGTTCCGGAAATGTATGCCAAGCACTTGCAACAATGTTATGGACTGAGAATCTGGGGCATCCCCAACGCACCGGCCTACGAAGTACGTCTGGTCTGGCACAAAAGTACAGACAACGATTCCGCGCATCAGTGGATGCGCTCCTTGGTGCATCGACTATTCAAGGAGCAGGCGTGGCAAAACCACCCACTGCCAGAGCACATGGCAACCGGAGCTGCAATAGACCAGCAATTGGCGGCGATGGATGTAACAGGGCGCCCCACGTAATCCTTGAATCCGCAGCGACCACCACCCGGATCAATGGTCAAATTGCGGGGAACTCGAAAACCGTGAAAATCTGCTCGCTATTTGACTCTGCATGGTGCGGTTTCCTTAAGACACAAAACGACCATCAACCCGAGCAGCAGACCGCCCATGGCCAGATGCATGATGTACTGGATGCCATAATTCTTGGCTACAAATCCCGCCAATGCGGGCATTACACCACCACCAAACAGTTCGCCTGTGCCGACGATGAGACCGGTGGCAGTCGCCATCAATTTCACGGGTACAGATTCGGCGGTGATCGGTCCGACGGTCAGGCAAATTGAGGAAAAGTTGAAGAAGTGGCACATGAACAGGTAGAAGAACAATTGGCCGGGATTTGGCCCGGCTTCCATCATCAGCCACAGAAAACTCATGGCACCGAGCACCGAGATGATGATCACAGGTTTGCGACCCACGCGATCCGAAATGGCCGGCATCGCCACCGAGCCCAGGCTTGCGCCCAGGCCGACCGCGGAGAGCACGAAACCCATCTGCTGCAGATCGAGGTGCAAGTAATCGGTCAGGTAATTGGGCAGCAGCGCGCCGGTAACCTGTATGCAGGTCAGCCAGCAGAGAAAGCTGATCATGTTGAGCAGTATGTTGCGGTAGCGGAAGACATCGGTCCACTTATGTTCGGTGACGTCATGGGTGACCGAATGCACGGCCATGGTGCGGGGATCGCGATCGCGGATGACTCTGTAGGCCAGGTAGGCGCAGATCAAGCCGGGTACCGACACCAGCAAAAATACCCAGCGCCAACTGACATACTGGAGTAATTGTGTCACCAGGATGGGCGCAAGACCGAGACCGAGCAGCGGATGCGCCATCTGCTGTATGCCGACATTCATGCCGTGGCGTTTGGGATGGGATGCCTCGACGGTCGCAGCGATGCCCACCGGGACGAAGGCGCCATCGGCAACGCCCATAATGGCGCGGATCACCACCAAGCTGCCGATGCCAGTGGCCAGGCCGCTGATGCCCGCCAGCAGGGAAAACAGGAACAAGGCCGGAATGATCACCTTGCGCCGGCCAATGTGGTCGGCGAGATTGCCGATGAACAGGGAGGCTACGCCCCAGGCCAGAGCCAGGGACGCGGCGATGTATCCCATATCCTGATAGTCGAGTCCCAGATCCTTGGACATTACCGGGAACATCGGCATGATCATGAAGCGATCGACGCCGACCAGTCCAAATCCCAATGACATCAGGGCGACCGCCTTCCATTCGTATTTCACATCCCAATCTTTGCTGTTCATCCTATCCTCCCTCTGCGTAGATAGTGGATACGAGAAAGTATTACGGTCGATTTTGCGGACGGGTCAGCAATGGCCAGAATCCGAAGCCGTCGCCGAAAAGGGCGATTACCGGAAAAGTCACGCCCAGCATTGCATTTGCCGTATGGCGATAGCAATCACCGTTGCAAAAATACCAAGTACAGGCTGTTCCAACGCGCGTCGCACGGTCTCCTCCTTTATTGAATTCATTAGTATGGCAATGGTGAATTGAGCCTTCCCAGTCAGCCATCTTGGAGTGTTCAACTGTATTGCAAAACAAACCATTAGTCAACCAATACCTATATTGGTCGTTTAATTGGTTTGCAAAATGCTGGATTGTGGTATAAATTACCCACCGATTTGACTTGCGGTTCAGGCAGAAATGATTGATAGAGCACTCGCCCATGAAGGATACGTTCGCGTCCGCGACTATCTCGTCAATGCCATCAAGGAAAACGCTTTTGGACCCGGCGACCGTGTTCCGACAGAACGCCAGCTGGCTGAACAACTCGACGTCAGCCGCGCGGTCACGCGCCGCGCACTCGCGGAACTGGAGGCCGATGGTCGGATACTCAGGCAGGTCGGCCGAGGCACATTTGTCCGCCCTTCCCCCGACGCTCCGAGCAGCGTAACAGGGCTGGACGGAACCATCAGTCCCGCTGAGTACATCGAAACCCGGCTGCGCTTTGAACCGGAACTTCCCTGGCTGATCGCAACCAATGCCACATCTGCCGACTTCGAACGCATGGAAGACTGCCTCAAGCGCGGGGCAAGAGCCACCACGCGCGAAGAGTTCGAGATATGGGATGCTGCGTTTCACCTGGCGATAGCCTCCGCCACCCATAACAAGCTGGCGACGCGCATGTACGACTTGATTCACGCTGTCCGTCACGAGCAGGCCATGTGGGGCGCACTGCGGCAGCGCGGACAGACATCCGATGAACGCCTCACCTATCAAAATGAGCACCAGGAAATTTTCGCCGCGCTCAAGGGTCGCGATGCCGAGCGCGCGCGCGAGCTGATGATCCAGCACATCCGTGCCACCCGGCGCCGACTTCTCGACTACTAGCGCCCGCCCTTGCTTCTGGGGTGTTAATACCCGCCTGTGTTTCTGGGGGGCTAGAGCCCACCCACCAAACACCCAAATACAACCAATATAATTATTGGTTGACTTTGGCGCTCGTTGCCCTTAACCTTCCGATCAGTGTCACGCGCCCTGCGTTAATCAGGGTTCGTTGGTTCGTTGGATTACTTGGGAGAGGTTCGCAGATATGAGCATGGTCAAAACCAAACAGACCACCAAGGCGGGGGCAAGGAAAGCCGCCAAGGCAGCAGATGACATCCCCATTGCCATCCGCTTGGCATTGTTTCGCAGCCAGGTCGAAGCGCGCTATTGCGAGAAGCGCGCCTACGATCTGTTCCTGCAAAACCTGGTCAAGGGCACCAGCCATCTGGCATTGGGGCAGGAGGCAGTATCAGCCGGCGTCGCCATGGCGCTGGAAAAGGATGACTACACCTACCCGACCTTCCGCGGGCATCACCATGTGCTGGCACGCGGCGCATCCATGACTTCAGTGCTGGGCGAGTTGATGGGACGCGAATGCGGCTGTCTTTCCGGCAAGGGCGGCTCCATGCACCTGTCCAGCGTCGAGCATGGTGTGATGGCTTCTTGCGCGATTCTTGGCGCGTCGCTGCCAATAGCCGTTGGAACCGCATGGTCCTCGCAGTATCGAGGAACCTCGCAAGTCACTGTCGCTTTCTTCGGTGACGGCACGGCCAATATCGGCGCTTTTCACGAGGCGCTCAACATGGCCGCAGTGTGGAAACTGCCGGTGATATTCGTTTGCGAGAACAATCTCTACGGGGAATACACCGTGACCACCAAGGTCACCGCAGTCGAGCATCCTGCCGCAGACCGCGCCAGCGCCTACGGCCTGGAACGCATCATCATCGATGGCAACGATGCCGATGTCGTCTATCGCACCATGCAGGCTGCCGTGGCCAAGGCGCGCGCCGGCGAAGGCCCTTCCATGATCGAGTGCATGACTTACCGTCAATCCGGACATTCGCGCGCCGATCCGGCCCACTACCGGCCGCCGGGTGAACTGGACGAATGGAAGAAGAAAGATCCCGTGGTTATTTATCGGAAGCGTTTGCTCGATCTGGGTGTTAAAGAGGCCACGCTGAAGCAGATCGAAGATGAAGCCATGCAGAAAGTGAACCTTGCGACGGAGGAGGCCAAGGCGTCTCCAGTACCGCCAGTCGAACTGGCATTCAAGGATGTCTGGTCGAATGGAGGCATACAGTGGCGGAACTAAGTTATCGTGAAGCGGTGGTCGCGGCCATCGCACAAGAAATGCGGCGCGACGAGCGCGTCGTCTTCCTGGGAGAGGATGTCGCCGCAGCTGGTGGCTGCTTCAAGGCCACCGTCGGACTGCTGGAAGAGTTCGGCCCGAAGCGGGTCATCGACACACCCATTTCGGAGCAAGCCATCCTGGGCGCGGCCATGGGTGCGTCCTCGACCGGACTGCGGCCGATTGCCGAGATCATGTTTTCGGATTTTCTCGCCGTGTGCTGGGACTATATTGCCAACGAGATATCGAAAACGCGCTACATGACCAATGGTCAGTTTTCCTTCCCGCTGGTTATCCGTACAGCCAACGGCGCCGGTTCGCGTTTCGGCGCTCAACATTCGCAGAGCCTTGAGAATTGGGCAATGATGATCCCGGGCATCAAGGTGGTTGCACCCTCCTGTCCCGCCGATGTCAAGGGCTTGCTGGCAGCGGCGATCCGCGATCCCGACCCGGTTGTCTTCTTCGAGCACAAGTCCCTCTATGCGATGAAGGGCGAGGTCCCCGATGGCGAGTATGTAGACGAATTGGGCAAGGCCAAAGTACTGCGCGACGGCAAAGATATCACCATCATCGCCCTGGCCGCCATGGTGCCACGCTCACTCCTGGCGGCAGAGATTCTGCAAGCAGACGGGATTTCCGCGACGGTATTGGATCTGCGTTCGCTGGTGCCACTCGACATGCAGACCATCATCCGGGAGACCGTTAAGACCGGCCGGGTGTTTACCGTCGAAGAAAACCCCCGTTTATGCGGCTGGGGCGCAGAGATTTCCTCTTTGATCACGGAAGAGTGCTTCTTCGATCTCGACCAACCCGTGGTGCGCATCACGACGCCGCACATCCCGCTGCCCGCAACCGATGGCCTCGAAGATGCAGTGATTCCGTCGGTAGACCGGATCGTCGCAGAGATTCGCCGGTCAGTGGATTTCAGGCCCAGGATCTAACAAATGGAAATTAGCCTGAACAGCATCGGCAAGGACCTGTACATCGACGGCAAGTGGCAAACTGGAACGGACGGCCGGTATTTTGACGTCATCAACCCGGCGACCGAGGAAGTGCTCGCAAGCGTAGCCGATGGCAGCGTCGAGGACGGTCTGGATGCCGTCGCCGCAGCGTACCAGGCAGGTCCCGCCTGGGCTGCGACGCCTCCGCGACAGCGCGGTGAGTTACTGCGCCGCGCCTATGAACTGATGATTTCCAACAAGGAAGGTCTGGCGCGCCTGATCACGCAGGAGAGTGGCAAAGCGATCGCCGAGGCACGTGGCGAGGTTGTCTACGCAGCAGAATTTCTGCGTTGGTTCGGTGAAGAAGCGGTGCGCAGCCTCGGCGAGATTTCCACTTCTCCCGGCGGCGCCAACCGTATCATCGTTATCCGTCAACCCATTGGCGTGGCGGTGTTCGTCACACCCTGGAACTTCCCGGCGGCGATGGCCACGCGCAAAATCGGTCCGGCCCTTGCCGCCGGCTGCACCGTGGTACTCAAACCGGCCAAGGAAACACCCCTGACCGCTTTGGCCATGGCCTCCATTTTTGAACAGGCGGGCGTGCCGCCCGGGGTGGTCAATGTGCTGCCGACACGGCGCACCGCCAAGGCGATCGAGGCCATGCTGAACGACTCGCGCGTGCGCAAATTATCCTTCACGGGCTCGACCGAAATCGGCCGCGTGCTGTTGGCGCAGGCAGCGCAGACTATCGTCAAGTGCTCGATGGAACTCGGCGGCAATGCGCCATTCATCGTGTTTGCCGATGCCGACATCGAAGCCGCAGTAGCGGCGGCGATGGTGGCCAAGATGCGCAACGGCGGCGAGTCTTGCACGGCAGCCAACCGCTTCTATGTCGAGAAACCGGTCGCGGAGGAATTCACCCGGCGCTTTGTTGACGCCATGACCAAGATCAGGATGGGCAACGGGCTGGATGAGAACATGCAGCTGGGCGCCATGGTCAACGCCAACACCCGCGACAAGATTGCCGAGCTGGTGGATGACGCCGTCGCGCATGGCGCCAAGCTGCGCACCGGCGGCAAGATTCCTGCAGGCAAAGGCTACTTTTATCCGGCGACGGTGCTCTCCGACGTGGCACACGACGCCCGTGTTCTGAAGGAAGAAATTTTCGGTCCGGTTGCACCCATTGCCACTTTCACCAGCGAGGATGAAGTCATCGCCCTGGCCAACGATACGGAAATGGGCCTGGTTTCCTTCGTGCATACGCGAGATCTCGCAAAGGCTCTGCGTGTCGCGGAGAAGATTGAATCGGGCATGGTGGGAATCAACCGCGGCATCGTCGCCGATCCCGCCGCACCATTTGGCGGCTGGAAACAAAGCGGTGTCGGGCGCGAAGGCGCTCATGACGGCCTGCTCGAATATCTCGAATCAAAATATATCGCCGTCACTTGGTGAGGATCAAATATGAACGTAATCATGCCGCAGTTGGGAGAAACCGTGCTGGAAGGCATCGTTGCCAACTGGTACAAGAAAGTTGGCGACAAGGTGCAGGCCGATGAGTCGCTGTTCGATGTGGAAACCGATAAGGTCACGAGCGAAATTCCGGCACCGGTGACCGGTGTCGTGACGGAAATCCGCGTAGCCGCGGGTACGACAGTGAAGGTCGGCACCGTGCTGGCCGTCATCACTGCCGAAGGCGAGGTCTCAGTGGCGGTCCCTGCCGCCAGGCCTGCAGCGGCTCCGACAAACATCGCCGCAACGCCTGTCAAACCAGCCGCCCGGATCAGTCTTGCTGCCGCGATGGACAGTCCGGCACGACTCACGACCGCCAACGGAAAACCCAGGCTATCCCCGGTGGTTCGACGCCTGCTTGGCGAAAACGGCCTTACCCCGGAACAAATCAATGGAACGGGCAACAATGGCCGCATCACCCGCGAGGATGTGCTCGACTTCCTGACCAGTCCGCGGTCGCCCGCTGCCGCCTCAGTTCTGCCCAGCCATGTTTCAGCAACTGTGCCAACAATCAGCGCAGGCGATGACGATCGGGTGCTGCCGCTGAACAGAGTCCGTCGTGCCACAGCCAGTCATATGGTGCACTCCAAGACCATTGCGCCGCATGCAGTGCAAGCGGTTGAGGTGGACTTTCATGCCGTCGATAAAGTACGGCAGGCAATCGGTACGGAATGGAAAGAACGCGAGGGATATTCACTCACATACCTGCCCTTCATTGCCCGCGCCGTCTGCGAAGCCATCGCCAAGTACCCCCAGATCAACTCGAGTTTCGGCAACGACGAACTGATTGTGCACAAGCGTGTTCATCTGGGCATTGCCGTCGATGTGAATTTCGAGGGACTCCTGGCAACAGTGATTCGGGATGCGCACCACAAGAATCTGCGTGGCCTGGCGGCGGAAATCAGCCGGCTCGCGGCGGCGGCTCGAAAGAACCAGCTCAAGCCCGACGAAGTCTCTGGCGGAACTTACACCATCTCCAACTCTGGCACGTTCGGCACGCTATTCAGCACATCCATCATCAACCAGCCGCAAGCGGCGATTCTTTCGGCTGACGGCGTGCGCAAGAAACCGGTGGTGATCGAAGGACCTGAGGGGGACGTGATCGCCATCCGCCCGGTCGGCATACTGGCGCAATCCTTTGACCATCGCGCCTTCGACGGTGCCTACTCGGCATCCTTCCTGCGCTGCCTCAAGGAAACCATCGAGAACCGCGACTGGCTGAACGAACTATGAGCGACCTGACCACGGATGTCGTCGTACTCGGCGCCGGGCCAGGAGGCTACACGGCGGCTTTCCGCGCCGCCGACCTCGGCAAGAAAGTCGTGCTGATCAACCGCAACACCACCCTCGGCGGTGTCTGCCTCAATGTCGGTTGCATTCCGTCGAAAGCCCTGCTGCATGTCGCCAAGGTGATCACTGAAGCGGCGGATACGCCCGGCGTACATTTCGCCAAACCGCAAATCGACCTGACTGCCTTGCGCAACTGGAAGGATTCGGTCGTCGCCAAGCTGACCAAAGGGCTGGCGGCGCTGGCAAAGCAGCGCAAGGTCACCGTAGTCACAGGCCTGGCGCAGTTCACCTCTCCCAAATCTATCCACGTCGAAACTTCTGCGGGCCCGCAGACCGTCAACTTCGACAACGCCATCATCGCCGCAGGCTCGTCGGTGACCAAGATTCCCGGATTTCCCTACGAAGATCCGCGCCTCATCGATTCGACCGGTGCACTCGCGCTGCCCGACGTTCCCGCCAGATTGCTGGTGATCGGCGGCGGCATCATCGGTCTGGAAATGGCCACGGTCTATCACGCGCTGGGTTCGAAAGTCAGCGTAGTCGAATTGATGGATCAGTTGATGCCCGGGGCCGACGCAGATCTGGTCAAACCGCTCGCCGCGCGGCTCAAGAGGCAGTACGAGCAGATCCTCCTGAAGACCAAGGTAACCAAGCTGGAGCCCTTGCGCGAAGGGATACGCGCCTCATTTGCAGGTCCCGACACCCCACCACCCAAAATCTACGATCGCGTGCTCATCGCCGTCGGACGCCAGCCCAACGGCCGTGCCATCAATGCCGAAGCAGCCGGTGTTGCAGTGGATCAGCACGGCTTCATCCACGTTGACACGCAGATGCGCACCAATGTGCCGCACATTTTCGCCATCGGCGACATCTGCGGCGAACCCATGCTGGCGCACAAGGCCACACATGAGGGCAAGATCGCCGCCGAAGTCATTGCCGGTCACAAGGTGAGCTTCGCGGCCCGCACCATTCCTTCCGTCGCCTACACTGACCCGGAAATTTCCTGGATGGGGGTCACGGAATCAGCCGCAATCAAGCAGGGGCTCAACTTCGAAAAAGCAGTATTCCCCTGGGCCGCCTGTGGCCGCGCGCTGGCTTCGGGGCGCGATGAAGGCATCACCAAGCTGATCATCGACAAAAAGACCCGACGCATCATTGGCGCCGGCATAGTCGGTGTCGGTGCAGGTGAACTGATCGCCGAAACGGTGGTGGCAATGGAGATGGATGCCGAAGCCGGCGACCTGGCTCTGGCGATACACCCGCATCCCACCTTGTCCGAAACCCTGGCACTGGCTGCCGAAATTGCCGAAGGCACGATCACCGACCTCTATCTGCCCAAGAAATGAACGCTGGCCAAGCATGTCGTCGCAGTTGTTGTCTCCTCCCACCCCAAATGTTCGGGGTTTTCCCCGGGGTTATCCCCGGGGAATTTTTTCTATTTTGAGGACCGATGTATGGCTTATGGTACAAGTGGAAAGATTCTGCGCATAGACTTGACGCAAGGATCAATTCAGGTCGCCCAATTCGATGAAGACTTCTATCGCCTTTATCCTGGCGGCAAGGCCCTGGCAGGTTACGTGTTGCTAAACGAACTCAGGCCAGGCACCGATGCGCTCTCTCCAGAAAATGTTTTGGTCATTGCCAACGGCCTGCTCACCGGTGCGCCTTTTTCCGCCACGACGCGCTTTACCATGGCGGCGCGTTCGCCTCTGACGGGCTCCTATGGCGAATCAGAAGCCGGCGGCTATTGGGGGCCGGAGCTGAGAATGGCGGGCTTCGAGGCCATCATCATTACCGGTCGCGCTGAACACCCCGTATATATCTCAATTCACGATGACCAGGTCGAGCTGCGCGACGCCAAAATATTGTGGGGCTACGAGCCTGAGGAAGTGCAAGCGAAAATCCGCACCGAGTTGGCGGATAAGCGTGTGCGTGTGCTGCAAATCGGCATCGGCGGCGAGAATTGCGTGCGCTATGCGGCTGTCACCAACGAATTGCGCCATTTCAATGGACGCACCGGCATGGGCGCGGTGATGGGCTCGAAGAATCTGAAAGCCATTGCCGTGCGTGGTTCCGGGCGTTATCACGATCATGCGCATGACATCAAGCCGATCTCTGAAATCGGACGCGCCCTGGGCAAGCGCGTCAAGGATCATCCGCAGGCCTGGGATCTGCAAGTCAAGGGAACACCCGGTTTGGTGGGTGCCTTCAACACGGGAGGCTTCCTGCCCACCCGCAACTTTCGCCAAGGCGTTTTTGCAGGCGTCGACAACATCAAGTGGGAAGCCTACGAGAAGATCCTTTCGGATCGTCATACGTGCTACGCCTGTGCGATTCGCTGCAAGCGTGAGGTTAAAGTAGACGACCGCTACCAGGTCAGCGCCGCCTATGGCGGGCCGGAATATGAGACGGTCGAGGGCTTTGGCGGCTATTGCGGCGTCGATGATTTGCAGGCGATCGCCAAGGCCAATGAACTTTGCAACCGCTTCACGCTCGACACCATCTCGACCAGTTCCACTATCGCCTTCGCCATGGAATGTTTTGAACACGGCTTGATCGGCCTGAAGGAAACCGGCGGGCTGAATCTGCGTTTTGGCAATGCCGAAGCCATGGTCAAGGTGGTCGAGTTGATCGCTAAACGCGAGGGAATCGGCAATCTGCTGGCGGAAGGAAGCAAGCGTGCGGCGCAAGCCATCGGTGGCGACGCTCATCTATACGCAATTCAGGTCAAGGGCATGGAACTGGCCATGCACGATCCACGCGGCAAGGTGGGTGTGGGTATCGGTTATTCAGTCGGTGAATACGGTGGTGATCATTTGTATACAATCCATGACACCCTGGTAGCTAACGCTGAATCAATCACCTTCAAGGGGACCGAGCCTTTGGCAATTGCCGCACTGCCTCCGCGCGAGCTTGGCGCGGCCAAGGCACGCAACTATACGATCCTGGAAAATTGGACCAGCTTCGGCAAAGTGGTGGGACTGTGCTACTTCGGGCCAGCCCCACGCTCCTACATGCAGGTCGGCGAGGTTCTGGCAGTGGTCCGGGCGGCGACTGGTTGGGAAGATGTGACCGTCGACGACCTGCTACGCATCGGCGAGCGCGCCACCAACCTGGCGCGAGCGTTCAATGTCCTGAATGGATTCTCGCGCAAGGATGACACCTTGCCGGAGCGCATGTTCCAGCCGGTGGAAGACGGCCCGATGGCCGGTGCCTCAATCGACAAGGAAGAGTTTCAGAAAACCTTGGACGAGGTGTATCGCCTGAAAGGTTGGAATCCCGACACCACCGCACCGTCACGTGACCGTCTGCGCGACCTCGACATCGAGTGGGTCGCGGATTTGTTAGGTGTCTAGGTGAAGCTGCATCTCGGCAGCTATTTGAGCTGGTATGTCCCGCAACATCCCTCGCGGATGGAGATCAACCTGGACAAACCAATTCTCCTCGCAGAACTGGTGGCGCAACTCAAGTTGCCCGTTGAGGAAATTGCAATCGCCGCCGTGAATGGAACCCTGGTGTCCGTGCGGGAGGCTCAAATATCCGATGAAGATATTGTGGAGCTCCATCCACCCAACGGGGGAGGCTGATACAATAACAGCCAAGGAATCCAATCTCTTGCGCAACTTGGATTATTTGTCCATTTTGGACTACAATTCATTGCAAGATCTTCATCAGCCGAGACCCCCATGAAAAGCCCTGAGCCTGCCCACCTCCCCGAAGACGAGGAAGTGGTTGTCAACCATCGCACCATCGTCGGACGCAATCGCCGCGCCAAGACAGTCGCCAAGATTATCGAAGCCGCATTGCAGGTATTTGCGGAAAAGGGACGCGATGCTCCCGTCATCGACGATTTCATCAAGGCAGCCGGTATCGCCAGGGGAACGTTCTACAACTACTTCAAGAGCACCAGCGAGCTATTGCAGGCGACGTCAACCTGGCTGACCGATGACCTGGTCGAGTCCATCGAACGCGAGATTCAAAGCATTCCCGATCCCGTCATACGCCACGGCATGGGTTGTCGCCTGTGGATGAGAAAAGCCGAGTCGGACCCGCCGTGGTGCGGCTTTGTCGCAAGCATTTGGTTTCGCGGCGGCTTCGCCCTAAAGGCGCCGCTACGCGATATCCGTCTGGGGATCAAGTCCGGCGGCTTCTCATGCGCAAACGCCAACGTCGGTTACGATCTGGCCATGGGCACCATGCACCAGGGCATGATTCGCCTCATCGACTACCCAAACATGCCCCATCGCAAGAGCTACGGCGACAAGATCGTACAGATCATCCTCCAGGGGCTGGGCGCAAGCCCAGCCAAGATCGAGGAAGCAATGAAATATCCCTTGCCCGACATGCGCCGCCCCACCAGGACGGTTGGATTGGCCTCAGCTTATCCCTCGCCGTCCCGAGGTTAGCAGGACGGAAGTTCAATTCGTACGGAGCGTACGGAAATGCGGCAGCGCCGAACAGACGTGTAGCACGCGCTCTACCAGCGGCAGAATTTTCGGCATATATACGGTGGTAATGGCTTTGGCCTGGCGATGTTGATCCAGCGCCGCCTGTGTTGTCCATCGCTCCACAACGATGATGGTTCCCGGCACAGTCTGAGATTCGAACGCTTCAAACCGTAAACAACCGGGCTCCTCCCGCGACAAGGCGACCTGTGTCGCCATCAGTTCTCGCAGCTCTGGCAGGGAACTGACGTCTTTCGCCGTCAGAACCACCACCAGATCCACGACCGCATCAGGCTTTTCGGCAGACATGGCGCTGCGCTCAATCGAAGTTATTTTTCTTGCCCTTCTTGACGTAGGCGCCGCAATCGGCAATGTGATTGCGGCTGTGTACCGCCTTGTCCTTGGCAAGATGGCCGAACATCTGGATGCCAAAACCACCGTCGAGATCGTCGCTGATCCGCTGCCGCCAGGGCCGCCGGATGATCTGCGTGGTCAGACGCCGGGTGATGCGCGGCTGCGTCATGATGTGATCGGCAATCTTGTAGGCGCGCTCGATCAGCTTGTCCTTGGGCAGGATCTCGTTGACCATGCCGTAGGCCAGGGCGGTCTTGGCGTCGATCGCCTCGCCCGTCAGCAGGGCGTAAGCCGCCCGCTTGACCCCGAGCAGCTCCTCGAAGCAGCTGTGGATGCCGTCGCCGGGAACCGAGCCGATGTCGTAGTGCAGGTCGTAAATGACCGCGTCTTCAGCCATCAAGGTGATGTCGCACATCAGGCAGATCTCGCTGTGGAAACCGCTGCCATTGAGAATGCCGATGGTCGGGATCTCCAGATCGTTGATCAGCGAACTGACGTTGATGCGGCCGTCCTTGTAGGCGTATTCGTAGGCCCAGTAAGGCAGGTTCTCCTGCTCCAGCTTGAAGCCTTCGGGATCGGCATTCATCATGAAGTCTTTACCGGTGCCGCCGAAGATCATGATTTCGTTCTCAGGATCGGCGCCGATGGCCTTGAACAGCATCCCGAGTGAACGATGGTTTTGCACGCTCAACTGGACGGAGTCACCCAGCGTGTGTGTTTGGGCCAGAATGACCCCGTCAGGTCGACGCTCAAGTTTGTAGTGATCCTTGAAACGCTCTTTGTATTCCGCAAACTTGGGCATAGCGACGAAGTCCTGCAATGACATGATGATTCCTTTCTTTGTCCGTGTTGTCAGTGAGTGAGTGATTCTGCTATTGGTCGCCCAAGCTAAAGCGCCCTGGCCAATCCAAATGCTGAGATGGCGACGCTGCCGAGGAGGAGGACATCGCCGATGGCCATGATGGGGACGATCTGTCGTATGCCGCCGATGGTCCATACGGCGGCGGAACACATCAGCGCAATCGCCAGGCCATCCGTCACCATCGCCGAGTAAGCCATTTGG
>JACRAR010000074.1 GCA_016234745.1 Betaproteobacteria bacterium
CGTCGTCGGGCTCTTCACAAATCCAAATTGCCCCGTCCCGATCTCCTGCCGTCCCGCCTGGTTCGACACCACGATCGCTCCCGCCGCAACGTCCACGTGCAACCCGTTCTCCGGCGGCCTCCCCGATACCGTCGGTATCCCTCCGCAGTCGTTGTTGCAGCTCAGCGCGCCAAAGTGCGTCCCGCGGATGCCGATCGTCGCCGTCGCCGTGGTGAAGTTCACCTGGTCGCGGCTGCGCTTGCCGATCAGTCCCGTCACCGCTCTCAGGCCTCCCTTGAGCATGTTCAATACGACGTTGTCCGCTTCCGGTTTGGCTTCGGCGAAGCTGTAGCTCGCCACTTTCAGTTGCGTCCCCGGCCGCATCACCACTTCGGCACCATCGACAAACTTGATCCGCGCATAGGTTTCCGATTCGGTCGTCAGCAGGTCGCCTTCCTGAACTTCCGATTTGACCGACAGCATCTTCGGCGGCGCTTCCGCCCGCTTTACCGACAGAATCCCCGACAGGTGCGTCACCTGCCCCGCCGGCGCAGCAACAGCGTGACCATGGGACAGCAAGGCGAAGGTTATGGCAACCAGGGTCAAGCGCGGGGGCAAGTTCATGGGATTAAATCTTTTGCAAAAATGATGATTGCATCAGCTGCACACAGCCGGCTTCTTGGAAGCGGGTTTTTCTTCCTGCTTCTTTCCGGATTCTTCCTTCTTGTCCTCTTTCTTGTCGTCCTTCTTCTCTTCCTTTTTCTCCTCTTTCTTCTCTTCAGCTTTGTCGGCCGGCTTGGAGTCGGCAGGTTTGTCCGATGACGATTTGTCGGATTGACTGTTGCTGGAAGAAGTGCTGCTCGAACTGTCGCTACTCGACGTGCTGCCTGACGCGCTGCTCGAGCCGGAAGACGATCCCGAACCGGAGGTGTTGCTGCCGCTCGAAGTGCTTGTACTCGAAGTATCTGCGCCAGATGTCGTACTGCTTCTTGCGCCGGCACCGCTACTGGCTGCGCTGGATGAGCTGCCGCTGCTGCCGGTCGCCGAGCCGCCCGGTCCGCCGAAACTACTGGAACCGGCAGCACCGCTCCCGGTCGACCCGAGCGAAGCGGAAGCTGAACTTGACGTGCCGATGTTGGAACTGACCGATGCGATGGCCGAAGAAGGGGTACCGCCGAAAGTGCCTTCAGTGCCACCGATCGTCTGGTTGCCTTTCAGAATTGTCAGGCTTGGCGAACTGGTCGTCGTCACCGTGGGCGGCGGTGGTGGGGGCGGCGGTGCAGCAGCCTGAGATTGGCCGGCGGGCTTGGACACCGTGCTGGTGACGCTGACGACCTCCTTGGTCACGACGGCTTGGACAACTGGAGCGGCCTCCTTTTCGATCACGACTTCCGGGGCCAGCGTCGTAGTGGTTACCGTGACCGTCGTCGTCGTGACCGGGGCGGTCGAAGTCGTCGCTATGGTCGTACTGGTGGTCGTCGCCTCGGTTGAAGTCGTTGTGGGTGCCGTGGTCGTGCTGGTCACCACCGTCGTCGTCGTGGTCGCTTCTGTGGTCGTGGTCGTCGGCACCGTGGTGGTAGTGGTCGGCGCTGTGGTCGTGGTTGTTGGTGAAGTAGTTGTCGTGGTTACCTCGGTCGATGTGGTCGTTGCAGCCGTGGTCGTGGTCGTGGTCGTCGGCGTGGTCGTGGTGGTAGTCGGCTCCGTTGTTGTAGTGGATGCAACTGTGGTCGTGGTCGTCGGTGTGAGCGTCGTCGTCGTAGTCGTTGCGGTGGTCGTCGTAGTCGTTGCGGTGGTAGTTGTCGGATCCGGAGCTGGCTCCTGAGTCGTTGTAGTTGTGGTGGTCGTGGTCGTGGTCGTGGCTGCGGTACTCGCATTGATCAGGGCCGTACTTGTCCCCGGCGTGATCGTCGTGGTCCCCGTCACTGTGACAGTACCTGTCGCACCTCCACTCGGCGAGCCAATGATCGCCGGGCCTGAGGAGCCGGTACCGCCTGTCAGGCTCAGGTTGCCGCCAACAGTGACGGTCATGCTGATTCCCGATTTTCCGCCGATTCCTGCTGCGGTCGCAATGTTGTATCCCTCGCCGGGAGTGGTCACGTTACTTGCTCCACCGGTGAGTGTGACATTGCCGGTGGTTGTGATATTTTGCGAAGTTCCCCCGCCGATGAAGGCACCGCCAACCGTCGTGGAATCGCCGCCACCGGTCAGACTGATGGTGTTGGCCTGAATGGTCTGCGATCCACCCGTTTCATCGGTGACGATTTCAGCGCTGTTGGCAAGCGCCAGATTGTTGGTGGTATTCCAGGCCCCGCCCGAAGCGCCGCCAATCAGCGTTATCGCAGGATAGTTGCTCGTGGCGGTATTGGTAAAACTGCCTATTCTTTGCAGGGAGCTTGTGGTGTTGTTGATGCTGGCGTAATTGTTTTTTCCGAGAGTGCCGCCGGTCAGCGCTAGCGATCCGCCGGCGAGGAAATCAATCGTCTGGCCGCCACTGCCCTTGTTGACGATTTCGGCCACGTTATGGCCGCTTTGCGGCGTTGAAACGCAGTCCGTGCAATCTGTCGGATAATACCCCAGCAAACCCATGCCGCTCCCGCCTTGCAGCGACAGGGTACCCCCGGCGGAAATCGAGATGCTCTGGCTGCCGCTGGCATTGCTCTGGTAAATGGAAGCGGAATTGTTGTAACCGGATGCGCCACCGCCGCCGTAAAGGGAGATTTGTTCAGAGGCAATCGTTTGTGTGCCATTCGCGATCAGGCTGGCGTTCAGGCCACTGCCGGATGTGCCTCCGGTGAGCGTGATGGTTTTCGCTTTTATGGTCTGACCCACCGCCGATTCGAATCCGGCAGACGCCGCCGTGGCATCCACCCCGATGGCGTTGCCTCCCACAACCGTCATGGCGCCGCCGGAATAAATCTTGGCATTGGTCAAGGTGATGTCGCCGGTTCCGGCAACGACGCTGGATGATGTCGTGATGGCCTGGCTGGAGCCATTCAATCCCGCAACCAGCGTTACCGCACCGGTCGTGGTCACGGCCGTTCCGTTGTATGTCGAAACAATATTGCCCGTCGTACCCAGTGCAATATCGCCTGTCGTCGAAATTCCGGAAATGGACTGGACCGTGCCGATATTCAGATTGCTGTTGATGCTCTTCAGCATGAAGTTGCCGGTGCCGGTCAGACTTGCAGCGACATTCGTGACGGCATTCGCCTCGGACAAGCCGACCTGCCCAACGGTCTGCAGCGCCAGTCCCGTGCTGGCGATCAACTTGCCTGCCGTCTGTCCGATTCCCGATGAGCTTGCCGATTCCAGCTTCACGTCGCCCGAGGTGGCCGTAATGCCGCTGATGCTGTTGACCTGACTCACGTTGATGCCATTCAGGGATCGATACGTGAAATTCCCCGTGGTGGCCTCACCCGCGATCACGCCGACCGGGTTTTTCATGTTTGCGGCAGTGGCCGAGCCGCCGAAACTCACCGAAGTCCCCGTGAGTTGGACGGCTTTGCCGGTCAGTATCGAGGTCGTGTCGTCGGACTGGGTCAGCGCACCGCTGCTGGTGAGTGAGATGACGCCATTGGGAGTAAGCGGATCGAAATTATTCGCGTCGATCCCGATGCTGATGCCGCTCACGCTGTCTATGCCGCTGCTGATGTTCAGCGCCGTACCGCTCTTGAACAACATGTTCTTGTTTGTCGTCAGGCCAAAGCCGACCTGGGCGGCGAGATTCGACACGGGATTGGATTCGGTCAGCGTGACATCCCCCACTGATTTGATCGCCAGCTTGGATGCCGTGATCGTCGCGGACCCGGCTTGGGTGACAGTTCCACCGGCCTCCAGCGCCAGCGCGCCGGAACTGAAGCCGGTCGGTGAAATGGGAGCTGAAATGTACTGATTTCCAGCTGTCGTGGCGCCTATGCGCAAAGTGCCGGTGCCGCTAAGCGTAGTCAATTCGGTCGCCGACAGTTCCAGCGTGCTTGCCGCCACATCGGTACCTGACCCCAGATCGATATTCCAGCTCGCCGTACCCGGCTTGAGCCAAAGTGTGCCGGCGCCTGCAACGACCGTATTCGCGGTGCTGCCGAGCGCCATCCTGTCGGCGATGAGGGTGATTGCGCCCGTGGCTGCCCCACCGCCATTACTCACAGTCACGTCTCCGAGTTTGATTCCCCCGCTCCCCGCGTTAATGGTCACGCCCGATGGCCCCGTAATGGTATTGGCAGAGCCGCCGGCCCCTGACGAGCCGGGTGTTCCACCCGCGCCTGCTCCTCCTCCTCCTGGATTGAATGCCAGCATGGAGACTGCGCCCTGATCCGAGCTGACGATGAAGGTTCCACCGCTACCGCCCGCACCCGTGGTCGCGCTTGCCGCCGCTCCCCCTGTACCGCCCGCCGAGGTCAGGCTGCCGGTGATGCCGGTATCGTTTGACGCACCGAACGATCTGATGGTGATCGTGCCGGCGTTACCGCCGATGCCTCCGGAAAATCCGCTTGGTCCAGCCCCCCCTGTGCCACCCGATGTATCAATTCCTGCAGTACTGACTGCGCCGTTGCTGGTAGTTGAAACGGTGACGTTGCCGCCGTTGCCGCCGGCACCGCCGATGTAACCCGCCGATGTTGCCCCGCCGTTACCGCCTTTGGCAGTGATCGCGCCAACGCTGATACTTCTTGCGGCGGTTGGCGTATCCACTTGTACGGTGACGAGACCCGCTGACCCTCCTCCAAGTGGTGAAGCCATCCCATTGGCTGCCGAACTACCGCTGGTCACAATGGCGCCGGTCGTAATGCTGCCATCGGTGGCATGCAGCACCACGCTTCCCCCATTCCGTCCGACGCTGGTTGTGGTGCTGCCGCCGCTGGTAGTGATGCTTTGCGTAACGATGGAACCTGTCGTGCTGATCGCCACGTTGCCGCCGGATATATCTGAACTGCCGGTCGTGGTGATCGTTCCGGAAACGTTGCTGGCAAAGGAAGCAGCGCGGCCAGAACCACCAACTCCGGCCACGGTGAAAAACCCGCCGTCGGAAAGTACCACCGAGTTGTTCTGGGTCACTGCGCCACTAGCCCATAGGTCCAGCGATCCCACGCTGACATTGATCGGGTTAGTGACCGTGATACCCCCGCTGGTAGCGTCCAAAGTCACGTAGCCCGCATCGCTCAGTCCGCTGACGCCATCAACCTGACTGACATTGATCGAGTTGGCCGAGCGATAAACAAAGTTGCCCGCTGAGGCAATGCCAGCAATTATGCTGTTGGAATTGGATTCCGGCAGGTTGACAGAACTGCCCGACAGCTTGAGTCCTCCTGATAATGCGGCAATCGTGGCGCCGCTCTGCTGAGTAATACTGCTGCCGGAATTCAGGCTCAGCGAACTGGAAATATGTTCCAAAGCGCCTCCGGTGCTGGTGAGCAGGGCAGATTTGATATCGACCGCACCACCGCTGGCATTGCCTATGAGCAACTTGCTCGCAGTAACCGTGTTGAGCTCGGCATTGGATATCTCAAGTGTGCTGCTGACCAGATCGTTCGCAGCAGTCGCTCCGACATGAACCGCATTGCCGGAATAAGGAACCAACTCGGCGTTCGTGGTCGCGCTGATCGTCCCGCTATCCAGCGCCATCTTGCCGGCCTTGAGAGTGACATTGCTGGCGCTTAATGTGGCGATACTGGTTATCTTGCTCGATGCTGTCGATATCGCCTCCACGCTGAGATCGCCGGTTGCTGAAACATTGCTGTTGACGTTGATGTCGCCGGCGCTTTGGAGGGAGAAATTGCTGACACTGGTCGGCGAGATTGCGGTGGAAACCGTCATGTTGCCTGAAACTGCGCCCGTCACCTCCAGCTTTGATCCTTGGATGCTGTTGATTTCCGCCGAGGACAGTTCCAGCGTATTGGCGGTCGAATCCAATGTACTTCCGACATCGATCGCATTGCCGGATTTTGCCTGCAGCTTCACTGTGCCCGTACCGGAACTCGCATTGATGGTCTGTGCCGTCGCCAATGTCATCTTGTCGGCAGTGAGGCTGATGTTGCCGCCTGCCGCGATATTGGCAGTCGTCGTCAGTGTTCCGCCGGTGGCAATGTTTAATCCGGCAGGAGCAGTAATTGGATAAGCCAAGGAAAATCCACTCGTCCCGGCCTCGACGGTGAGCGCGCCGGTCAGGCCGGATCCCGTACTCAAGTCCAAAGCGCCATACAGCGTCATCGCGCCACTGTTGGTCGAGTCGCCGATGGTTAGGGTGCCACTGGTTGTGATCGTCTTCAGCTCGTCATTGTCCAATCCCAAACGTGTCCCAGCCAGATCTGTCGCTCCGGAGCCCAGTTCAATCGCCAGGGTTCCGTCGTAAGTTGTCAGCTTGACGGTTCCGCTGCCGGCAGCGATATTGCTGGGTGTGCCGCCTGATGTGAAGGAAATATTATTAGCCTTCAGGGTCACTGCCCCGCCGCCGCTGGACATTTGTGAACTGGCCGGCATGCTGATCGAAGCGTTCGCGTCAGCGGCGGTGATATCCACCTTGCCGCCGGAGGTACTGATCGGCTTGCTGGCGACGAGGGAGACGCCTGCCGGGCCAAAGATGCTCACGTCGCCGTTGTTGGTGGTGACATTCGCGTTGACTCCGATGCTGTAGCCGGTCGCGTTGCTGATCTGGAGAGACTGCCCGCTGGTGAGCTGTTTCGCGCCATAGCCGACAGTGCCGATATCGGCGATCGAAAGATTGCTGGCGGAGTTGCTGATCTTGATGGATCCCGTCCCGGTATTCTGGACATTGAGGGAACTGACCTGAGTGGCGAGGGAACCGGTGGATCCATCCGAGACGCCGCTGACTGAGGTCATCTTGAGTGAGCTGGCGGAGATTGTGCCGGACGAGGTGATCGCCCCTCCCGCGGTAAGGAGCATGGCTCCGGTAATCGTAGTCGAGGGAAGTGCGACTGCAGCATTGTCAAAGACCAAGGTCAGGTCGCGCAGGCCGGTTCCGGCGAAGCTCGGCGGCGTAGCATTGACGTTGGTGTTGCGCAACGCGAAATCACGGAAATTTGCCGCCCCCCCCAGACTCACCGTACCCGAGATGTCATTGGCTTGCGAGGCCAACGCCACATCAGTATTGGCATTGGTTGCAGTGATCGTCAAGGTTCCGGCAGATGCGGCCTGGGTAATCGTTCCGGTCTGGGTTAACGCGCCACCCATAAGAACATTCAGCGACCCTGTACCGACACTCACCGTGCCAATGGCAAGAGCATCGGTATCCCGCAGTGTGACATTGTTATTGCCTGAATTCGTGAGGCTCACTGCTCCAGCAAAGTTGTTGCCCGCGTTATTCAATGAGATTGCCGCAGCACCAGTAGAAAAACTTGAAGTTGCTCCTGCAGTCAGTGCACCGGTAAGGTTTATACCGCCAATACTGCTGTTTGTTGTGACCGTAATCCCAGCAGTGCCAACGTTAATATCACCTGCTCCGGAAACGCTTCCGGATGAAGATGGGGTGGTTGCACCTGGATCAGAGGCACTTAGCGAAACGCTACCATTGTTGGTGGTTATGTTTGCATTGACTGCGATATTCCCGCCGGCTTGCGCTGTCAGACCGATACCTGCGCTTGTCATGCTGATTGCATCGGTGAACGTGATGTCGTTTTCGGCCTGAAGGACAACCGTAGCACCGCTTCCATTGATGGAAGCGGGATCCACGGTGCAATTCGCGCAAGCGCCGTTATCGGCAAATGCGTCCACATCCGTCAATGCTGCCGCACCGCCAGTTGCCACGGCAATATTGGTCGGGTCCAGCAGCCACACTCCAGCAGTACCGTGGGGAGCACGCGTATCCACGGTCGTTCGTGAGTCAAGCCCTCTCTTACCAGATGTTTCAACGAAGCCACCATTCCCCGAATTGGCTCCCCCCCTGGCCGAGATGCCGCCATACGCATGCGTCGTATTGTCAGCCCAGACAATGACCCTGCCGCCATCGCCATTGGAGCCAGCGTCCGCTTTGAGATTTGCATTCGGGCCGAAATAAGTCACGCTGGCGTTTTGAATGTCAGGGTTTTTGCCCTGATAGTCCCCTCCCACGAATACGGCTCCACCCCCATTCTGTCCAGAAGCATCTAGCTGCGCCTGGCCCGTCACCGCGACACGGGTACCGAGCACTTCGATCTTGCCGCCTGTAGTGCCCTTACTCTCAATACGAGCAAGCTCATCGACCACAGCATTCTTGCTCGCCTTAAGGAATATCCGTCCACCCTGATTGACAACGCTGCTGGCATTCAGCGTTCCGCTATTCTTGACCAGTACGCCGGCGATGCCAACGCGCCCAGCTTCGGCAACGATGCTGCCCAGGTTGGTCGCGTTGCCCGTAACGCCCGTGACCTCCACATTCACCCCTGGTGTGGCGGTGTCGATCAGTTTGATGGTCTGACCAGCGGCGAGGATGGTTTCACCCTTGGGCGAGGTGATGATACCTTCGTTACTGACGTTGGCTGCGATCAGATAAACGCTGCCGCCATCGGGCGTGGCGATGGTGCCCTGGTTGGCGATTTTTCCAGTATTGCTGCCCGCATCGCTGTTGCCACCGAAGGTCAGCCTGCCTGCGAGGAAGTCCTCATTGCGCAGATTCAGTGTGCTCCCGACAAAACCGGCGGTGTCGATCCTGGCGTTGGGACCGACCAGGATACCGGCCGGGTTGATCAGCCAGACACGGCCATTGGAACTGAGCTGGCCGTAGATGGCACTCGGATCGTTACCGATCACGCGGTTCAGGACACTGCTTGCGGCGGAGGGCTGATTGAATCTGACCACCTCGTCGGTGGCGAGGCTGAACTGCTGCCAGTTAAGGATGGCGTTGTTGCTGTTGTTGATGGTCAGGTTGCGGCCGGCCTGGTTGAAGACCGCGCTGCCGGAGACGATCTGCGGGCCGATCGGCAGGGCGTGGCTGCTGCCATGGGCAAACAGCAGCCCCGCCAGCAGCAGACTGGAATATTTCGGGAAGTATCTTTCAACTGCCATCACTGCGCCTCTTGCAGCTTTCTGTATAGCTGAAAGCAACCCTCCTGACCATGTACAAATTCACGCACCATATTAGAAACTGAACAGCATGCTGAAATGCCCGCGCCATTCGCCCTGGGCTTCGGTGCCCGGCGGACCGGCCTTGGCAACCTGGGCGACATCGGCACGGATGTTGAGGTCCTTCTGCAGGCTGTAGCGCAAACCAAACCCGGCGGCAGCCATGGCGAGCGAACCGGCGGTGGCCGGCGTCGGGGCAACCACGCCAATATTGCGCCCGTGGGAAATGTCGTAGAACAGCACGCCGCGCAAGCTGCCCGGAATATTGAGCTGTTTCGCCAGTTCCGGCGAGTAGGCCTCGAAATTCAGCATCTCGCCCCTGTCGGCAGCGGCAGCACGTTCAGTAAAACCGCGCACCGCGTTGGAACCGGCCAGACCGAACTGCTCCCCGGCGATGAGTCCGGTATTGGTGTATTGCGCGGAAATCGCCGCCTTGACCTGCCAGTCGGTGAACATCACCGTGAGATAGCTGGCGCCGAAGCGCAAGACGCTGAAATGATCTTCCACCGGGCGGCCGGCGATGAAGCTGTAGTAATCGAAGCTGCCGTTGGAGAGGTACTTGTTGCCGAGCGGCAGGTTGTAGGAGAGGCCGATGTTGTAGTCGAGCATGGCGGCAGCGCCCTGCTTCTGGCCGGAGTAAGTCACGCTGATCGGCCGCGCGGTATGCGGCGTGCAGCTGGCGATGGCCGGCACGGGAGGCTCGAAGGATTGCGCTACGCCGTTGATGCTGCAGCGGGTATTGAAGTATTTGTAGTCGAAGCCGAAAGCGATTTTTGCCGAGTATTCGCCGCGCCTGGCGAAGTAATGGTTAAAGCGCAGGGCGAAGACATCGCCCTTGCCGGTCAGGCCAAATCCGGTGGACTGGACGCTGGGGGTATTCACGCTGGATTTGCCATAGACCATGTCGAGACTGTCGCCCAGGCCGTACAGCGGAAGTCGGTAGGCAAAGCTGAGGATATTCACCGTGACGCCCTTGGGTGCATCGGGCGAGGTGGTGTAGGCCAGGGTCAGGGTGTGGTCGAGGTCGAAGAGGTTGGCATGTTGGTAGGCCAAGCCGGTGCGATGCTTGCCGGTGGCGCCGCTGCCCGTATTGTCGATGGTCAGCGAGTACTTGAGCGGATTTTCCTCGGTGACCGCCACCTTGGCGTCGATCTTGCCTTCTTCTTCGCTCATGCCGAGAATGACTTCGACTTGCTTGGCGGCGTTGTCGTTGGAGAGCTGGATATTCTTGGAGAGCTGGCGGGCATTCGGGGCAACACCTTCCTTGAGGGCGGGCAGGCCGTCGCGCACATTCTTTGTGCTGAAGTATTTGTTGCCAGTGACCGTCACCTTGTCGATCACGCCTTCGCTGACTTGCAGTTTGACTGCGCCATGGGTCAGTTCCTGCTCCGGAACATAGACTTGCACGGTGTTGTAGCCTTCGGCGCGGTAGGCGCCCTCGACTGCCTCAAGGGCGCGCTGGACATCGCCATAGACCTTTTTCTCGCCGACGAAAGGTGCGGCCAGCCCGGCAAGCTTTTCGGGTGGCAGCAGGGTGTTGCCTTCGATGAGAAATTGCTTGATGCTGAAGCGTTCGTCCCTGATCTCCTCAGTAGCCGGTGCTGCCCCGGCAGCGGAAATGGCTTCGACGTGCTGCGCCTCCGGCGGGGATGGGCTGACCGATTCGACGGGACTCGACAGGGCAGGCTTGGCCTCGGCTGTCACGAACGGCATATCAGGCGCAGCATCCTTGTTTTCCATTGCCACAACGCGAATTCTTTCAACAACGCGCAGCTTGATTATTCCGCCGAGCAGTTTCTGCTCCGGAACGTTCACTTCGACATCGGGGAAACCCGCTCTCCGATAAGCATTCTTCAAGGAAAGGCGAGTACGCGCCACGTCGTCAACAACGCGCCTCTTGCCGACCAGCGGCGCCATCAGTTCAGCGAGTTGTGCATCCGGCAACAGCGTGTTGCCTTCAACCAGAACCTGGGTGACATTAAATCTTTCTGCTTTCGCTGCCCACACGTTCATGGTCAGTGTTGCCAAAAGAAGCAACACATGGAAGTTCTTGCGCATTGATCTCAAGAAACGCATTTCAGAACGCAACACCGCAGTCATTCAGCTTATTACGGCACCCGATGTGGTTTACATAAGCACGATATCGTACTGTTCCTGGCTGTAGCCCGATTCGGCCTGCAGCGACACTGGTTTGCCGATGAAATCGGAAAGCATCGCCAGCGCCTGGGACTCCTCATCGAGGAACAGATTGGTGACGGTCGGGGCAGCCAGCACGCGGTATTCGCGCGCATCGAACTGGCGCGCTTCGCGCAGCACTTCGCGCAGAATTTCGTAGCAGATGGTGCGGGCGGTTTTCACCTGGCCGCGTCCGCCGCAGGTCGGGCAGGTTTCGCAGAGCACGTGGGCGAGCGATTCGCGGGTGCGCTTGCGCGTCATCTCGACCAGTCCGAGAGTGGTAAAGCCGTTGACCGAGATGCGTGTGCGGTCGCGCGCCAGCGCCTTGTTGAGTTCGGCGAGGACGGCCAGCTTGTGCTCCTCGTTCTCCATGTCGATGAAATCGGCGATGATGATGCCGCCGAGGTTGCGCAGGCGCAGCTGGCGGGCGATGGTCTGCGCCGCCTCGAGATTGGTCTTGAAGATGGTGTCGTCGAAATTCTTGAGACCGACGAAACCGCCGGTGTTGACATCGATGGTCGCCATCGCCTCGGTCTGGTCGACGATGAGATAGCCGCCGCTCTTGAGGTCGACGCGACGCGCCAGCGCTTTCTGGATTTCCTCCTCGACGCCGTGCAGATCGAACAACGGCCGCTCGCCGACATAGTGATCAAGCAGGCTGGCGATCTGCGGCATGTATTCCTGGGCGAAGCTGGAAAGCTTCTGGAAGTTTTCGCGCGAGTCGAGCGTCACGCGCGTGGTTTCCGGCGTCACCAGGTCGCGCAGGACACGCTGCGCCAGGTTCAGGTCGTTGTGCAGCAGCGCGGGCGGACGGGCGCTCTTGGCGCGGTGCTGGATCTCGGACCAGATGCGCCGCAGGTAGACGATGTCGCTCGCCAGTTCCTCGTCGCTGGCGCGCTCGGCCACGGTGCGGGCGATGAAGCCGCCCCCATGGTCAGTGGTGCCGCTTTGCAGCAGGCTCTGGATGCGGGCGCGCAAAGCTTCGCGTTCGAATTCGCCCTCGATGCGCTGCGAAATGCCGATGTGCTGTTCCTGCGGCAGGAACACCAGCAACCGGCCGGCAATCGACATCTGCGTAGTCAGCCGCGCGCCCTTGCTGCCGAGTGGATCCTTCAACACCTGCACCAGAAGATTCTGACCTTCGGAAAGGATGCGCTCAATCGGCCGCACCGGTTCATTGCCGTTCAGCGTTCCCTCACCACGGCGTTCTTCCCAGATATCCGCAACATGCAGGAAGGCGGTGCGCTCCAGGCCGATGTCGATGAATGCCGACTGCATACCAGGCAGGACGCGCACCACCCGGCCGAGGTAGATATTGCCGACAATGCCGCAGCTGGCCGTGCGCTCGATGTGCAGTTCCTGCACCACCCCCTGCTGCAGCAAAGCGACGCGAGTCTCCTGCGGAGTAAAGTTGATGAGGAATTCTTCGCTCATTTGACTCACTGCCGCGCAAGCCGACGCTGCGCGGCAGCACCCGAAATTGTGTCAGGGCATTCTACAGCGGATAGCCAAACCTACGCAGCAACAGCGCCGTCTCGCACAATGGGAGGCCGACGATGCCGCTGTGGGAACCGCGAATCTCTTCCACGAACATCGCGGCGTGCCCCTGGATGCCATAGGCGCCAGCCTTGTCGAACGACTCCCCGGAAGCAACGTAGCGGCGGATCTCGTCGCTTTGCAGCTTGCGAAAGCGTACTTCGCTGACGCTCACCACATGTTCGATGCGCTCAGCGGCGACCACCGCCACGGCGGTCAGGACGCGGTGCGTTTTCCCCGACAAGCGCCCAAGGATGGCCGCCGCATCCGCTGCATCGTGCGGCTTGACGATGGTCTCCCCGTCCACATCGAGCGTCGTATCCGCAGCCAGCAGCAAACGCTGCGGCAAGCGCCGCTGCCGTATCTGCCTGGCGCCGTGTTCCGCCTTGGCGCGACAGACGCGTACTACGTAGTCGTCCGCGCTTTCTCCAGGCAGGTATGACTCATCGACCTCGGAATCTTCGCGCGGCGCCGAGCGAAACAACAACAACTCGAAGCGCACGCCGATCTGCTGCAGCAACTCGCGCCGGCGCGGACTGCGCGAAGCCAGGTAGATTTTCGGATCGCGGGGAATCATTAGGCTCTCAATCGCGGTGGTAGGGATGACCCTTGAGCAGGCTGGCGGCACGATAGAGCGCTTCGGCCAGCAGCACTCGCACCAGTGCGTGCGGCAGAGTCAGGCTGGACAGGCGCAGCGTTTCGGCGGCTTGTCGTTTGATTGAATCGTCGAGGCCATCCGGTCCGCCGATCAAAAATGCCACGTCTTCACCGCCGCCCAGCCATTTTTCCAGGCGCTGGGACAGGCCCTGGGTCGTGACATCGCTGCCTTTTTCGTCGAGCACGACACGCCGACAGCGCGCCGGCAGTGCATTGTCGAGACGCGCCGCTTCCGCCGCGAGCAACGCGGCAAGCGGCTTGCCCGTGGTGCGCGGCTCGGCTTTCACTTCGATCAATTCCATGGGCATTTCACGCGGCATGCGCCGGGCAAACTCGGCATAGCCCTGCTCGACCCAGCCGGGCATGCGCGTGCCGACGGCGGCGATGAGCAGTTTCAATTATTCTTCGGCGCGCTGCGTCTTCTTCTTTGGCCGCGCCTGCCAGAGCTCTTCGAGGTTGTAATGGAGCCGCACCGCCGGCTGCATTACATGCACGACGATGCTGCCCAGGTCAACCAGCACCCATTCGCCGGTTTCTTCGCCTTCCATGCCGATGACTTCACCGCCCGCTTCCTTGACCCTGTCATAAACATTGCGCGCCAATGCCTTGACCTGCCGGGTCGAATCGGCGCTGGCGATGATCATGCGTTCGAAGAGTGGGCTGAGTTTGCTGGTATTGATGGCCTGGATATCGCGCCCCTTGATTTCTTCCAGGGCCGCGACGGCGAGTTTTTGCAGTTTGCGAACGTCCATTAATTTTCAGGAATAGATTTTGTGAGTGGAAATATATTCGAGAACCGAATCCGGGAGCAAATAACGCCCGCTCGCGCCGGAACGCCCGCTACCGCCGGCCTTGCAGAGGGCACGCAGCACCGTGGCCGAGATGTCGAGCGCGGTGATGCGGAAAGTCAGTATCCGGCCGGCCGGGACTGCAGCCAGTGCCGCGGCGGCATGGCATTGGCGTTGGCGAAACTCTTCCGCCAGGACATCTTCCAGCTGGTCGGCGGCGAGTTCATAGCCGGGTCGCGTGGCCACGGCGAGATGGGCGAGATCGAACAGTTCGCGCCAGCGATGCCAGCCCGTCAGTCCGAGAAAAGCGTCGACGCCCAGCAGCAATACCAGCGGCCGCTGCAAGCCAAGCTGGCTACGCAGCCGCTGCAGGGTCGGCACGCTGTAGGACGGCTGGCTGCTGAGCACTTCGCTGTCATCGAGGCTGAACAGGGGATTGGCAGCGATGCCTAAACGCACCATCGCCAGCCGATCTTGTGCGCTCGCTGCCGGAGCCGCACGATGCGGCGGCAGACCGGCCGGGATCCAGCGTACGCCGCAGAGGCCAAGCGCCTGGCAGGCTTCCTCGGCAAGGCGCAAATGGCCGTAATGCAGCGGATCGAAAGTGCCGCCGAGAATGCCGAGAGGCTCCGGCGCAAGCACGGCCGGCGCTGCCACATCAGACATCGGCGTCTCTTTCACCGGAGGTGAACACGTCGCGATAACTCTGGTAGATGCCGGTCATCAGCACCGGGGCGAACACCACCAGCAACAGCATGCGCAGCGCGATGGAAAGCACTTCGGCCAGCGGTTTGGAAACCAGGCTGGCGAGCAGCAGCACCAGTCCGGGCAGGACGACGCCGAGCAGCGTTGCCGTCAGGGCATACACCAGGAAAGCGCGCCAGTTGCGCCACACCGCGACCAGACTGAAGAACAGCGATTTGGCTGCCGGCACGCCATCCCATGCGGTCAGCAGGGGAGCAAACCAGAATGCGAGCAGCACCGGCAGCGCAATCAACAGCAGGCGCAGCATATGCCAGAGCAGTTCGGCCTCATCGAGCGGATTGGCCACGGCGCCGCCCTCGTCCTGGCTGCCGAGCAGCGATCCCGGGGCGCCGTTTTGCAGCAGGATGTCGATGGCGAGTATCAGGAAGGTGCCGAGCAAATGCAAGCCGCCGAGCCGCAACAGGGCGCCGCGGCGCTCGCGCAAGCCGGCAGTGAGCGCGCCGCGGGGAAGCGGCGGACCGCGGTCGATGGCGCGGCAGCCGTTGGCGATCAACGCCGTGAGGGTGGGCAGGAACAACGGCAGAAGAAAAGGTCCCACCGGTTGCAGTTGCCCGAAGGCCACCACCAGCAGCAGATAAGCCAGCGTCAGCATGCTCAGCAGGGGGGGATTGCGGCGATAAAGCTGGAAACCGGCAGCAATCCAGAAAGCCCCGCGCGAGGCGGGCAGATGACGAGCCTGCATGCGCTACACGACCACAGTGGCGGAAGAAGGAGCGGGGCGGTAGATGTCGCTGTAGGAAGCGTAGATCGATCCGATCAGCACCGGAATGAAAACCAGCAGACCCAACAGCGCCGGCAGCAGGGCCAGCACCAGCAGGATCAAACCGACGAGGCCATAGATCAGGAACGGCAGGGTGTTTTTGAGGCAGCCGACGAAGCTGGCCTTGAGCGCGGCGACCGGCGCCAGATTGTCGAACATCACCAGAGCAGGGGCAAACCAGAGCGCCATTGCCAAGGGCAACAGCAATACCGTACCCAGCAGCAGCGCGAACAGCATGCCGCTGACGGCAAGCAGGGCGCCCGGTCCGGCACCGAGCACGGCGCCGCTCATGATGCCGGAGAGCGCGGCACCGCCAGCGATGGCGAAGACCACCAGGCCGATCGCCAGATGTCCCAGCAGGGACAGCACACCGATGATCACGAGATTGCCGGTGTTCTGCTTGAAACCGAAGAACAGATGATCGAAGCGCAATTCCATTTTTTGCTCGATGGCGCGGCAGCCCGCCAGCAGTCCGGCGGCTACCACCGGCATCAGGAAGGCGATGGCGAACTGGCCCAACATGGGCACAGTGCTGATCAGCGCGGTCGCGAGCAACAGCACGACGGTAATGCCCAGCCAGACCCCCGGTGCGGCGAGGAACACGCGCCAGCCGGCGCCCAGCCACTGCGCACCCCGCTCCACGGAGACCGTTCGAATCGATGGTGGCAAGAGTATGGCGTCATCCGGAACGGAAGTAAGTGGCTGCGGGTCGCTCATGACAATGTCCTGGCGTGCTCAGAAAGTGCCGATCACCCACATCGGCACGCGCAACCCGGTGTCGAGCGATTCCTGGCGCGCAAAGCGGCCATCGCCCTTCTCGTCGATGAGGTAGTAAGGAATGCCATGCGGCGGCGTCACCTTGATCATGTAAAGCCGGCCCTTGATCCGGTACTCCTCGACGCGATCGTCGCCGCGCTTGAGAATGGTGACCTGGGGCTCGAGCGCCGGGTCGAGATTGAGGCCTTCGGGCGGCGGCGGCGGTTCGGGGATCGGCTGCAGTCCGGCCGACTCCTTCTGGGCCATCACCGGCAGGGCGAAAAGCAGGGCAAGAATCAGGATAATGCGGCGCATGGGCTTATTCCTAGTGAATGAACCCATTCTATCAAAGGTTCAGAAGCAACTCGTGTTCTTCGGGCAGCCGGTCGAAACCGCGCCGCTCGTAGTGCTTGAAAACGGCCTCGACCACCTGCTGCGGCTCGTCGATCACCTGGATCAGGTCCATGTCCTCGGGATCGATCATGCCCTCGCTCACCAAACGCTCGCGCAGCCAGTCGAGCAGCCCCTGCCAGAATGTCCGGCCGACCAGGATCAGCGGGATGCACGGCGACTTCCTGGTCTGGATCAGGGTCAGCGCCTCAAGCAATTCGTCGAGCGTGCCGAAACCGCCGGGCATCACCACATAGGCCGCAGCGAAGCGCACGAACATGTACTTGCGCGCAAAGAAATGGCGGAAGGTCTGCGAGACATCCTGATAGCGATTGGTCTGCTGCTCCATCGGCAACTGGATGTTGAGCCCGACGCTGGGACTCTTGCCGGCGAAGGCGCCTTTGTTGGCGGCCTCCATGACGCCGGGGCCGCCGCCCGAGATGACGCTGAAGCCGGCATCCGAAAGCAGCCGCGCGATCTGTTCGGTGAGGCGGTAATACTCCGAGTCGGGTGCAACGCGTGCGCTGCCGAAGATGCTCACCGCCGGTCGGATCGCGTTGAGGCGGTCGGTCGCCTCGATGAATTCTGACATAATGCCGAGCACCCGCCATGATTCGCGCGACGCGTTACTCTGCGCTGCGGACGAGGCGGTTTCTGGATTCAGAATCCGCGGAAGCTTGTTCTTGACGCTCATGATTGCGAATTAATTTTCACTGGCGGAACTCTCCATGCCCACGTTGCTGCTGGTCGACGGCTCGTCCTATCTCTACCGCGCGTTTCACGCCATGCCCGACCTGCGCAACAAGGCCGGCGAGCCAACCGGCGCGGTGTATGGCGTGCTCAACATGCTACGCCGGCTGCCGCATGACTACAAGGCAGCCGACGGCATCGATTACCGTGCGGTGGTGTTCGATGCCAAGGGCAAGACCTTTCGCGAGGACTGGTACCCCGAATACAAGGCCCACCGGCCGCCGATGCCCGACGATCTGGTGCGCCAGATCGAAGTATTGCACGAGTGCATCCGCGCCACGGGCTGGCCCTTATTGATGATCCCGGGGGTCGAGGCCGACGACGTGATCGGGACATTGGCGCGCCAGGCTGCCGCTGCCGGCATCGAGTGCGTCATCTCAACCGGCGACAAGGATCTGGCGCAACTGGTCGATCGCCATGTACGCCTGGTTAACACCATGAGCAACGAAGTTCTCGATGCTGCCGGCGTTGAGAAAAAATTCGGCGTGCCGCCCGAACGCATCGTCGATTACCTGGCGCTGACCGGCGATGCGGTGGATGGCGTGCCGGGTGTGGACAAGGTCGGACCGAAGACCGCGGTGAAATGGCTGGCGCAATACGGCACGCTCGACAATCTCGTTGCCCATGCCGCCGACATCGGCGGCGCGGTCGGCGAGAACCTGCGCCGCGCCCTGGATTTCCTGCCGCTGGGCAGGAAGCTCCTGACCGTGGTGTGCGATCTGCAATTGCCCTTGCAAGTGACCGAACTCGCGCCGCAGACGCCGGATGCAGGCAAGCTTGCCGAGTTGTATGCCCGGCTCGAATTCAAGACCTGGCTGCGCGAGTTGAGTGCAAGTACCCCCACGCCCGCCATCGAACCAGTGCTGACGGAAAACCATCGCGGCGCTTACGCAACGATCCTGAGTTGGGACGACCTGACGCACTGGCAGGAAACAATCGAAGCCGCGCCGCTGGTTTCGCTCGACACCGAAACTACCGACCTCGACCCCTTTGCGGCGCGGCTGGTCGGCATGTCTTTCGCAGTGGAACAGGACGGGAAGATCCAGGCGGCCTACCTGCCGCTGGCCCACAACTATGCGGGAGCGCCAGCGCAACTGCCGCTCGCGGAAGTACTCGACAAGCTCCGTCCCTGGCTCGAATCCAGACAGCATGGCAAGCTCGGCCAGCATCTCAAGTACGACCGCCACATCTTCGCCAACCACGGCATCGAATTGCGCGGCATCCATGACGACACGCTGCTCGAATCCTATGTGCTGGAGAGCGACAAGTCGCACGACCTGGGCGCCTTGGCCACGCGCCACCTGGGTTTCAAGACCATTGCCTACGATGACGTCACCGGCAAAGGTGCGGCGCGCATTTCCTTTGCCCAGGTGGCGCTCGAGCAGGCCGCCGCTTATGCCGCCGAAGATGCCGACATCACGCTGCGCGTGCATCAGGTGCTGCAGCCGCGGCTCGCCGAAATAGGGAAGCTTGAAAAGCTGTATCGCGACATCGAGCTGCCGGTGGCCGAAGTGCTGTTCCGCATGGAACGCAACGGCGTGCTGATCGACGCGCGCGTTCTGGCGCAGCAAAGCGACGAGCTCGGCCGACGCCTGATGGAACTCGAAACGCTGGCGCACCAGGCGGCCGGCCAGCCCTTCAACCTGAGCTCGCCAAAGCAGCTTGCGGAAATCCTGTTCGACAAGCAAGGGCTGCCGGTGGTGAAGAAGACTCCGTCAGGCGGCCCTTCCACCGACGAGGAAGTGCTCACCCAGCTGGCGCTCGACTACCCGCTGCCCAAGCTGCTGCTGGAGCATCGCAGTCTGGCCAAGCTCAAGGGCACCTATACCGACAAGCTGCCGCGCATGGTCAATCCGGGAACCGGCCGTGTCCACACGAGCTTTTCCCAGGCCACAGCCGTCACCGGCCGTCTCGCCAGTTCCGATCCGAACCTGCAGAACATCCCCGTGCGCACCTTTGAGGGCCGCCGCATCCGCACCGCCTTCATCGCGCCGCCGCAACATGCCATCGTCTCCGCCGACTATTCGCAGATCGAGCTGCGCATCATGGCGCATCTCTCCAACGATGCCCGCCTGCTCGATGCCTTTGCCCGCGGCGAGGACGTGCATCGCGCCACGGCCGCGGAGATCTTCGGAATAACGCCGCCCGAGGTCGGCCCGGACCAGCGGCGCGCCGCCAAGGTCATCAACTTCGGTCTGATCTACGGCATGTCGGCTTTTGGCCTGGCGCGCGAACTGGGACTCGAGCGCAGCGCCGCAGCAGCCTACATGGAACGTTATTTCGCCCGCTATCCCGGCGTCGCCCGCTACATGGAAGAGACGCGCCACGCCGCACGCGAGCAGGGCTACGTCGAGACCGTACTGGGCCGGCGCCTGTGGCTGCCGGAGATCCGGTCGAACAATGCCGGCCGGCGCCAGGGCGCTGAGCGTGCCGCAATCAATGCGCCGATGCAGGGCACCGCCGCCGACCTGATCAAGCTCGCGATGCTGGCGGTACAGTGCTGGCTCGATGACGAACGCATGGCCAGCAAGCTGGTCCTGCAAGTGCATGACGAACTGGTGCTGGAAGTGCCGGATGCGGAACTGGCCGCCGTGCGCGAACGACTGCCGCGACTGATGGGCGAAGTCGCCGAACTCAAGGTGCCCTTGCTGGTGGAAGTGGGCATCGGACCGAACTGGGAAGCGGCACACTGACAGGCCCTAATGCTTCTCGAATTCCTGCTGCGGCAGGACGAAGCAGAACCGGCTGCCTTGTCCTTCCCCCGCGGATTCCGCCCAAATCCTGCCGCCATGATGCTCGACGATCTTGCGGCACAAGGCCAGGCCAATACCGTTGCCTTCATAGACGGCGCGCGACTGGAGTCGCTGAAACACCTGGAACAGCCGGCCGATCTGGCTCGGAATGATGCCGACGCCATTGTCGGTAATACTGACGCGCCACTCCTTGTTGCATTTCTCGCTGTGCACAAGTATGAGCGGTACGCGCCCCGCGATGTGAAATTTAAGCGCGTTGCCGATCAGGTTTTGCAGCAGTCTGATGATTTCGTTCGGGCTGGCCAGGATTTTCGGCCAGTCGCCTTCGATGCGCACTTCCGCCTGCACCTCGTCTAGCGCCGGCTGCAGGAACAACATGGCCTCATCGAGCAGGGCACGGCTGTCCAGCCACTCGGGTGGTTCGCCCTTGCGGCCGACCCGCGAGTATTCAAGCAGGCCGACCAGCATCTGGTCGAGCCGCTTGGCGCCGTCGACAGCGAAGTTCAAGTACTTGCGCTTTTCGGCATCGAGCGTCGTGCCGAGTCCCTTGTCCAGCAATTGCAGGTAACTCGAAATCATGCGCAGGGGCTGGCGCATGTCATGCGAGACGGCATAGCTGAACTGTTCCAGCTCGGCGTTGGAACGACTCAGTTCCGCGTCGGCGCGCATGCCCTCGACAATGTCCCAGGCCAGGTCGGCAAGCTTGGTGACCGTCTCCAGATCCGCATCCAGATAAGGTGTGGCCTTGTTGCCGACTCCCAGGATGGCGACGACCAGGCCCTTGCGGAACACCGGCACCACCATTTCGCGCAACACCACGGCGTGGCCGGGCGGAAATCCGTGCCTGTCGGGCAGTGCGGCATAGTCATTGTGGATCACCGGACGTTGCTGGCGCACGCATTCCACCCAAACGCCGGCATTGTCGATGTTGTAATGACTGCCTTCGCCTGCTGCCGTGCAGAACTCGCGCGTCGTCCGGGTTGACCATACCTGCAGGGACAATGATTTCTGATCGGCATCGAGGAAATGGAAAAATCCGATCGGGCTGTCGGTCAATGCGCCCGCTTCATCGAGCGCTGCGACGAGCAGTTCCTTCAACGAGTGGCTGGCCGCATATTCGAGCAAGCGCAACCGCGCCGTCTGGATGCCGTTGATGCGCTTGCGCTCGGTGATGTCGCGGATGAAGGCGCTGAATTCGAGCTTGCCGGCCGACCTGACCGGGGCTATGGTGAGTTCGACGGGAAACTCATGACCATCGCGATGCAGGGCGCGGACTTCGATGAGTGTCTTGATGTAGGGTCCTGCGCCGGTCGCCAGATACTGCTTTATTCCCTGCGCATGCTCCTCGCGGTAGCGGGGTGGAATGATCATGCCATGAAGAGGCTGGCCCAGGGCCTCCGCCTGAGTCCAGCCGAAAATCCTTGCCGCCTGCGGATTCCAGCCGGTAACGATGCTGTCGGAGTCGATCATCGCCACGGCATCGAGGGAGTTGTCGAGAACGGTCTGCAGCTTGAGCTGGTTTTCGCGCAAGGACAGCATGAGATCAATCTGCGCTTCACCGGCATCCCAGCATGCCTGCGAATCCAGCTTGAAGCCGCCGCGCTGGGCGATATGGTAGGCAGCGACCTCGATCAGGTCCTTGCGTTCCTTGGCGCCGGGAATCCAGTCGGCAAAAGCCTCCTCGGCGCTGGGTGCAGACCCGGCGTTGCTGTCGCGATCACTCGGAGCCAATTCATTTTGCCTGGCCGGCAGCATGACTTCTTCTCCACCCTTGGTTTTCCGGGTTGTTGCAGTTGATTACCGCAATTGACCCAGATTAAATATATCGGGTGAAAAAGAACAGCGAAATACCCTGGAAACCGTATTTTGCACTACCCAATTACCGGTAGTAATCCGCACCGCAGCTAGGCGACGAAATAAGGCGCCTAGCTTGGATCGGGCTGAACGCGACGCGCAGAAAGTTCGGCAAACAGCACGCCGCTGATCCAGGCGAAAAACATGCGCTCGGTGAAATCGATCATGAAGGAATTGAACAGATTGCCAAGCAGCATCGCCAGCAGCATACCGCGGGCGATCTGTCCGAACGGCTCGCTCAGACGCGCGGCCTGACGCCAATAGGTGAAATACAGCAAGGCCAGCAGCAACAGACCGGCCAGACCGAGTTGGGCGGAGATCATCAAATACTGGTTGTGCGGATTGCTCGAAAAAACCATGCTCGTGCCGCGTACGCGTTCGGCATAAGCCGCATCGAATCCGCCGATGCCGACGCCGAAGAGCGGATGATCCCTGATGATGGCAATGGAATTGGTATAAAAGTCGAGGCGCTGGCTGATCGAGTTCTGTTCGCCGCTCTGGCCCGGACGCCACGCACCCGCCTGGGCGATGGTGATATCGATGCGTTCCTGAAACGCTTTCGACCCTTGGTAAGCGATTGTGCCGAGCAGCAGCACTGCCACGGCTGCAGCGACCAGGCCTTTCCTGCCGAAACGGCAGGCGATGAAGAAGGCGGCGAGCAGCGCCAGCACCGCGTAGCCGGTGCGCCCCTTGACCATCAGCAGCACATTGCCGACCGCCAGAATACTCAGGCCCAGCACCAGCCAGCGCAGCCGAAGAGAAGTCAGATGGCGCACTGCGACGGCCAGCAGGAAGACCGTGAAAGCCATCAGGAAATTGTGCGTGATGTGCAGCTTGAAGACCACGGGATTGTGCGCCCCCCATGCCGCGGGGTCCCTCTCCCGCACCGCGATCAGCAGGTCGGGCGGAAACCAGCCGAAGTAAATCAAATAAGACAGGACCAACGTCAGCAGCATGGCAGCGCAGAAAGCTGCCAGCGCATAGATTCGATGCTGCGGCTCGGCCAGGAGAGGAATCAGCAAGGGCGCCATGAGCAAGGTAAAGTACTTGCCCAGGGAAGCCATCTTCTCGCTGGCGCTGCCTGCTCCATACGCGCAACCCAGCGAAGCCGCCGCGCAGAACAGCAGAATGGCGAGCGCCGCCGGGTTGGCCGCCAGCGCCCGGTATTTCCCCCGAAAATCTCCCGACAGGACAAAGAACGCTATGACCAGAGCGAACAGCAGATTGCTCGCCGCGGTCGACACCGGGATCGCAAAGCCGAGCGCAATGGCGCACCAGGCGCCGGCGAGCTTGATTCTTGATGGGTACGACATCACCAGGGCAACAGACTCCGCAAGATCCAGCGGCGCTTCCAACCACGATCCTCAAGCGGGACGGGAACGTTCTTGCGGCGCTGCTGGCAAATCATATCCCAGGTGAAGTCGAGGAACATCCTGGAATGGCCGTACTCATGGCCGAATTGTTCATTCTCGAAGCGCTTGCGCGAATCGACCGGCGTATTCGCACTCAGATCGCGCTGCAGGCTGTGATAGGCGCGTTTCCTGTCGATCTCGGTGCGCACGAAATAGGTATGGCGCTTGTCGAAATACTTCTGGCGCGAGCCCTGGGATTTCTGAAACTTGACGAAGCGGAAATCCTCCGCACCATAGTTGCCGGTGAATTCTTCGTCATAGCCGTAGAAACGCATAAAGCGGGCACGCGACAGGAAGAAGGTGTTCGGGTGCCCCTTGCGCAGCTGGCCGCTGGCGCGGTCCTGCTCCATGAACTTGTAGATGTTCTTGCCGCACGGCCCGGCCTCGACCAATGCGCGCAGGGTCGACTCGGGGAAGTGCAGGTCGAGGTCGGTCAGCAGAATGTTGTCCGACTTGGCGTAAGTCACGCCGAGATTGCGGGCGCCGCCCTGGTTCCAGCGGATGTCCTCGCGAATGCGCAGCCAGGTCAAATTCAGGCCGAGGTCGGGCGGGTTGATGCGCAACGGCGAAGCATCGTCCACCACGACAAAATGGATCCGGTCGAGCAGCTCCGGGTCATACACCGCATATTCCTCGAGCAGCGCGGTAATGGTCTCGGTGCGGTCCTGGTTGAGGTAGTAGTGGGTGATGTAGGTCAGGCGGATATGCGAGGCGTCAAGGGCCGGTTTCAGGCGGTTGCGCTGCCGCGTCGGCTGGCTCAGGGCCGCCAGGGCGGCGTGCAGGCAGCGGATGTTCTCCGCGTCCTCCAGGCCTCGCCCTTGCAGGATGAGCGGGTTGTCGAGCAGCAGATCGTGATTGCCGCTCGAGCCCATGGCCTCGGCCAGTGCGACGGAAGCGAACACATTGCAGGCGGTCTGGCGGTTGCGGGTAAGGCGCTGCCAGAAAGATTTTTGCAAAGTCTCGGTCGCCAGCCAGAGGCGCAGATTGAAGGCCTGCGGCGAAAACAGCGCGCGCCAGAAACCGGCCGCATGTTGGGCTTCGGTGTCCAGGGTGATCACGAACTTGAACGGCTGACGCCGGTACTCGTCGCGCAAGAAACGGATCAGCGCCAGCATCCGTTTGTAACGGCCGCCACGGCCCGCCACCCTGCGCCAGTCGAGGCCGGGAAATGCCTGTGCGCTCTCGCCGCCGTCGCCGCAAACGACGGCCTGCAGAGGAAACTCCCGATTCAGCTGAACCTGGGTCAGGCTGCCCAGCACCGGGATAATCAGGGTGGCTTCGGCATTTTCCGGCAGAATCAGGATAATCGAATTGACGGAACTGCCCATGTAAGAGCCTATTTCGGTGGCTAACAAACGGCATTATTATAGGCGCTTCCCGTGCCGCATTTCTCAGCCACCGCATGAGTCCCTCGCAGGCCGCAGGTCCAGCACCGCGTCATATCCTGTTGGCATGCCCGCAGCGGATCGGCGATGTGTTGCTCGCCACGCCTCTGGCGCGTTCGCTGAAGCATGCCTGGCCCGCAGCCGCAATCGACCTGCTGGTGTTCGCGGGAACCGAAGGCGTGCTCGCCGCCAATCCCGATATTGCCCAGGTGATTGCGGTCCCGCCGCGTTCCGGCTTCGCCGCGAACTTTCGGCTGTTGCGGCGTCTGTGGCGACATTACGATCTGGCATTGACGCCACTGCCCACCGATCGCGCCCGGCTGTATTGCTGGGCTGCAGGACGGCGGCGCCTGGGGTTTCTTCAGCCACGCTGGCAAGAGCGCAGCAAAACGCTCTTGCTGAACCAATGGCTGCGCTTCGATGACCGCGACACGCACAGCGTCAGCATGGGCCTGCGTCTGGCGCAATTGCTCGACATCGCACCCTGCTTCGAAGTCGTGCCGCCAGGGCTCGCCCCACGGCAACTGGAGGCATTCCAGGAGAAACTGGGCAAGCTCATCAACAAAACGCCTTTCTGCGTGCTGCATCCCTGCCCGAAGTACCGCTACAAGATGTGGCCGCAAGCGGCTTGGTCCGGGCTGGCCGCCTGGCTGGCCGGGCGCGGCCTGAGCGTGGCAATCACGGGTAGCGCCGAGCCAGTGGAAATGGCCTATGTCAATCAAATAGTGCGGGGACAGCCCGGCACGATCGTCAACCTTGCCGGCACCTTATCGCTCGCGGAAACCGCAGAACTGATCCGCCATGCGCAACTTTATGTCGGGCCGGATACCGCCGTGACGCATATCGCGGCGGCCACGGGAACACCGACCATCGCCTTGTTCGGGCCTTCCAATCCGGTTAAGTGGGGACCCTGGCCGCACGCCTGGAAGCGTTTTGAGAGTCCCTGGCAGCGCAGCGGCAGCGCGCGGCAGGGCAATGTGTTCCTCCTGCAAGGTCCCGGTGACTGCGTGCCCTGCCTGCACGAAGGCTGCGACCGGCATCTCGACAGCCGTAGCGATTGCCTGGATGCACTGACGCTGGAACAGGTAAAGCAAGCAGCCGAAAAAATGCTATCGGGGTAGGGCCCGCGACGGCGCGTCAGCCCCCGATGACCCGGTTCTTCCCCGCGCGCTTTGCCAGATACATGGCTCGGTCGGCGCGACTGATGGCTTCCGTCCCATCCTCATTCACCCCCAACTGCGCCACCCCAGCACTGAATGTGATCAGGACTTTCTCCTTGTCGTTGAGAAAGAACTTCTTGGTCAGCTCGCGCTGCAGGCGGGTCATTGCCTCAATGCCATCCTCAAGCGTCGTGTCCGGCATCAGAATGACGAATTCCTCCCCGCCGTAACGCGCCAGCGTGTCGTTCGGGCGCATGCATTGCCGGGCGACATTGGCCAAATGGATGAGCGCCTTGTCGCCCGCTTCGTGCCCCAGCCGGTCATTGAGCTTCTTGAAGTTGTCGATGTCCAGCAGGCAGATGGACAAGGCCACGTTTCTGCGGCGAACGTTGGCGATTTCGCGGGCCAGCGCGTCATCCAGGCCTTTGCGGTTGAGCGCATCGGTCAGGGGATCATGACGAGCCTGTGCGCTGGCATTATTGAGTTCCGCATACAAGCGGACCAAAGTGGCTTCCGTGGCTTCAACCTTTTCCTGCATGCTCCTTAACTGATTCCGGGTGTTTGAGGTTTCCTCAGCCATGGCGCGGGTTGCCTCAATGACATCCCTGAGAAGCGGGGACAAATCCTCAATCTTCCTGACCTTGTCGATCTTCCTCGCACCCTCTTCGATCCTCAACTGAAAACTTGTGCTGGACTTGTTCATTGCCGCCAGACTCACAATGAAGGCGGCCAGCATCTCGCGCATTTCATCCTGCGCTGCGACCGACTGGCGTTTGATCTCTCTTTGCTTGATGACCACTTCGCGCAGCCGCTGTTCCATGTTGTCGAGCTGGCGCAGCGTGATGGGGGGTTCGATCGCGGCCAGCAATCCGTCAATCTGGCCTTTGAGCCAGCTTTCATCCAGCGCCAGCTCGCCGATATTCTCAATGATCAGGTGCAGCAACTTGAGCAACGAATGCTTGATTTGCGCTTTTTCTTCAGTTGAAGCTTGCATCTGATGGCCCAGGTCGGCCAGGAGATTCCGGACCAACTGAAGATCGGCGGGCGATTTTCGCAGCGCCTGCAGCAACAGGCCGACCGCATCGGATTCCAGCTCTCCCTCGCTGACCAGCGGAGTCAGGACACTTTCGAAGAAACCGGCAAGCTGCTCCAGAAATTCTGCCGACAATCCTTGGATGGCTTGGATGCCCTGGATGCCCTGGATGCCGCCGGACTCGACATTATCTTCGGACGGCACGACGGCAAAGCCTTCCAGGTAACCCAGCAATGCCTTTTCAACGCCCTGCCAGCTATGCCGGCTGATCGCAGCATTCAGATTCGAAAGCTGCTTCTTCTGGGCTGTGTTGTCTGTCGGCAGCGCCGCCGCCAGATGCCTCAGTTGCGGCTCTGGAAACGGCGCCTTGGCCGGAATATCGGCGATTTCGTTGTAACAAGCCTGGAAGTTTTCAGGTGTCGGTGCGCGATGGGTGGCCGCCAGGCGCTTGAGCGTTTCTCGCGCTATTTCGGTTGGGTTCTTGGGCTGGTTCATCTTCGGGAAACACCCGTCAGGGTTTGTATGTGTTGTTTGCTTCAGGCAACGAAACTGATTTTACTACCTGGGGAAGCTGTCTCATGGCTCTCCAGATCTCCTTGCAGCCACCCGGATGATAACAGGCAGTCTTCACGCCTGCCGTGCAAACATCTCGAAGTCCTCGATGGGCAGCGGCCGGCTGAAGAAATAGCCCTGATAGGCATGGCAGCCTGAACTGGCCAGGAAATCGCGCTGGAGTTCGGTCTCCACGCCCTCGGCAATGACGCCGAGACCGAGACTCTGTGCCAGCGCCACGACGGTCCTGGCGATCGCAGCATCATTGGGGTCGCTCAGCACATCGCGCACAAACGATTGGTCGATCTTGAGTTGATCGAGCGGCAAACGCTTCAGGTAAGACAGCGAAGAGTAGCCGGTGCCAAAATCGTCCAGCGCGAAACCCACGCCCTTTGCCTTCAAAGCGAACATTTTTTCGATGATGTCCTCGACGTTATGCACCAGCAGACTTTCGGTGAGCTCCAGTTTTAGCCGCTGCGGATTGGCGCCGGTACTGTTGAGCACCGCCAGCACCTGGTCGACGAAGTCAGGTTGGCGGAATTGATGCGCACTGACATTCACGGCCACCGTCAGCTCGGCCATTTCGGGCTGACGGGTCCACACCGCCAATTGGCGGCAAGCGGTCTCCAGAACCCAGCGGCCCAGCGCCAGGATCAGGCCGGTCTCTTCAGCCAAGGGAATGAAGTTTGCCGGCGACACCACGCCGCGCTGCGGATGCTGCCAGCGCACCAGGACTTCAGCGCCCGACAGCCGACCTCCCGCCACCTGCGCCTGGTAATGCAGCAGGAATTGTTTCTGTTCAATCGCCTGGCGCAGATCTTCCTCCAGCGAAACTCGCTCTTTGACCGCAGATTCCATCTTCGGATCAAAAAACCGCACGGTATTGCGCCCGGCTTCCTTGGATTTGTACATCGCCAGGTCGGCCTGCTTCATCAGATCGTCGACGCTTGTGCCATCACCCTTGAACAGGGTGACGCCGATGCTGGCCGTGCTGTAGTGCGCCAAGTTGCCCAGGTAGTAACTCCGGTTGAGCGTGTCAATAATTTTTTCCGCAACATATTCAATGTCCGTTGCGGCAGCCTCCTGGTCTACGCTCAGACCGGCAAGCACCACCACGAATTCATCGCCACCCAGGCGCGCCACAGTGTCGCCTTCGCGAACGCAGCTCTTGAGACGCTGGGCGACCTGTTTCAGCAGCAGATCGCCGATATCATGGCCCTGGGTATCATTGATGGTCTTGAAATTATCCAGATCGATGAACAACAGCGCACCATAGCTGCTGCTGCGCGCACTGGAAACCATGGTCTGCTTCAGGCGATCCAGCAGCAGGGTCCGGTTGGGCAAGTTGGTGAGCTGGTCGTAGAAGGCCAGGTCATTGATCTTTTCTTCGGCCAGCTTGCGTTCGGTAATGTCGAAATGGGTGCCCACATAATGGGTGACGACGCCGTCCTCTCCCTTCACGGATGAAATGGCGAGCCATTTCGGGTACACCTCGCCATTCTTGCGCCGGTCCCAGACTTCGCCCTGCCAGAAGCCGGTGCGCTGGATGGTTTCCCACATGGCGCGATAAAAGCTTTGATCGTGACGTCCCGACTGGAGCATGCGCGGCGTCCTGCCCACCACTTCTTCAGCCGCATATCCGGTGATTTCGGTGAAGGCACGATTGACCCGCAGGATCACGCGCTGCGCGTCAGTGACCATCATGCCCTCTTGCGAATCGAAAACCGTAGCGGCGATGCGCAACTCCGCATCGGCCAGCTTTTGCGCGGTGATGTCCTGAACCGTTCCCACCGAGCGGAACGGTTTGCCTGTGGCGTCGAAGTCTGACTCGCCACGTTCCTGCACCCACTTGATGCGCCCATCCGCCAGCAGCAGGCGATGGGTAATCTGGTACGGCTCCCGGTTCGCGAGGGAATCGGTGTAAGCCTGGTTCACCGCATCTCTATCCTCCGGGTGAACGGCGTTGAGGAATGCTTCGTAGGTTGCGCCAAAACGGTCTGGATCGATCTCGAACAAACGGAAGATCTCATCGCTCCAGATCAACTGGCCGCTGACCAGATTCAGTTCCCAACTGCCAATCCTGGCCAGGCGTTGCGCCTCGTTCAGGCGCTCTGCGCCGGTGCGCAATGCAGTTTCAGCCTGCTGGCTTTCGCGCCGGATGACTTTCAACCGGGCCTGCATGTCGGCCAGGCCCGCCAGGACACTTTCTGCCATGTTCGGTGCGACGTGTATTTCGCCGGAAAGGTCGCCCCTTCCAATTTTGCGGATGTGCGAGTGAACCTCTTCTGCCGGCGCGCCAAGGATTGCGCGCAGGTTGGTGTACGTCCGCCAAAGCATGAACAGCGCCGCCAGGACGAAGAGAATGAATACTATGCGGAACCTTGTTGCCGTACTCTCCGCATCCCGAACTTGTTCGGCAGTCCGCCTGTCCATCAACTCGAACGACTGGTTGATCGGTCGCATGATCGCCGCCTTGGCGCGGTGATAGTCTGCATCATGCATCAATTGCAATGCCTTGGCCCGTTTGGCCGGGACGCCCGGACCGACGCCCTCGGCCAGTCTCATGGCCTCGAGCTCGATGGAAGACAAACTATCGGAATTGGCCTTGGCTGCTGCCAATTTGTCCAGTTCCTCTGCGGAAAATCCGGCCTGCCGCATTTGCTCCAACAGGGCGATTGCCTGGCTACTGCCGGCCTGGCCCGCTTGCCCGTCCGCCAGTACCAGATCCCAGTAGACGTGTGTGTATTCATGCGGCTGCGGCTTCCTGCCGTCGCGGATAGCGAGTATGTCCTGGTAATACTGCTTGTAGCGGGTATCGCCGGTCACCACGTAGGCCCTGGCCATTCGGGTCAGCTCGTCCGACGACTGGCGCAATTGATCCGACAGCACAAAGGAGATCTGGCGCATGTCATTGGCGCGATCAATCTGCTTTTCGGATTTCACGTAAGCGCCAAAGGCGATTGCCATGGCGATCGTCATGGCAACGGTCAACCAGATATCCCGGGAATAAGTGCGGCTTGCCTTAAAGAACATCTTCTTTTTCGCGATGCCTTGAGATGACGGGAAAACTCCGGTGCTGTTCAGGTTCTGGGGGGCTTGCCCAGAATGAAGCGGGCGTACTTGTCGTCTTCCTGAATGATGTGTTCCATGAGCCAAACGGTGATGAAGAGATTGAGCTTGAGCGGCGTGACCTTGGTCTTGTGCGCATTAATCTCGTCAAGCAATTTGATCACCGCCGCCTCCAGTTCCTGATGACGCTGCTTGTGGGCTGCAAGACCGGGGTACTTGTATTCGGCCAGCAACTTTTCTTCGCTGACGAAATGCGTGCACGTGTAGGCAAGCAGTTGTTCCAGCGCCAGTTTGGCGGCCTCAACGCCAATACGGTCGAGCAGATGTCCGGCGCCAGCCGAGCGAAATTCTTCGATCAGCTGGATCCATTTGGCATGCTGGGCATCCATTGTGTCTATGCCGATGCTGTACTTTGGGTCGATGATGGTCATGACGGATTGTGAAATAGTTGATAGTTCGAGGAACAGTTTAGCGCGAAGCTGTGCGGAATCGGATCGGCGCCTGCCCGGCACACGAAAAAAGGGCGCCCGACCAGGGCGCCCAAAATTACTACAGGGAGGAAACTCAGGAGTAGTGGTAGGCCGACTCGCCGTGCGAGGTGATGTCCAGACCCTCGCGTTCTTCGTCTTCGGGCACGCGCAAACCGATCACGATATCCACCAGCTTGTAGCAAACCAGGGCGGCGATACCTGACCAGACCACGGCCGTGCCGACTGCCCAGAGCTGACTGATGACTTGTGCATTCATGTCGTAATCGCCGACCTTGTTGGCCACGTAGTCATAGACGCCGGTGCCGCCCAGGCTGGGTGCGGCAAACACGCCCGTCAGAATCGAACCGAGGATGCCGCCGACGCCATGCACGCCGAATACGTCAAGCGAGTCGTCCGCGCCGAGCAGGCGCTTGAGTCCATTCACGCCCCACAGGCAGACGATCCCTGCCAGCAAGCCGATGACCAGGGCGCCGACGACGCCGACAAAGCCGCATGCCGGGGTGATCGCGACCAGACCGGCGACGGCGCCGGAAGCCGCACCGAGCATCGAGGGCTTGCCCTTGACCAGCCATTCCGCGCTCATCCAGGAGAGCGTCGCCGCCGCCGTTGCCAGCCAGGTATTGACGAAGGCCAGCGTGGCGCCGCCGTTGGCTTCGAGAGCCGAACCGGCATTGAAGCCGAACCAGCCGAACCACAGCAGCGAAGCGCCGATCATGGTCATGGTCAGGCTGTGCGGCGCCATCGAATCCCTGCCGTAACCGACGCGCTTGCCGAGCAGGAAAGCGCCGACGATGCCGGCCATGGCGGCGTCGATATGCACCACCGTGCCGCCGGCGAAGTCGAGCGCGCCTTTCTGGAACAGCCAGCCCGCCGTCGCTCCCAGCTTTTCCGCGGCAGCAGCGTCGACATAGCCGTCGGGACCGGCCCAATACCACACCATGTGCGCGATCGGCAGGTAACTGACGGTGAACCACAGCACCGAGAACAGCAGCACCGCCGAGAACTTGATGCGTTCGGCGAAAGAGCCGATCACCAGCGCCACGGTGATGGCAGCGAAGGCGCCCTGGAAGGCGACATAGATCAGTTCGGGTATGACCACGCCCTTGCTGAAGGTAGCCGCGGCCGAATCCGGCGTGATGCCCTTGAGGAACAGCTTGTCGAGGCTGCCGAAGAAGGCGTTGCCTTCAGTGAAGGCGATGCTGTAGCCATACACGGCCCAGAGCACGCTGATCAGCGAGAAAATCACGAACACCTGCATCAGCACCGAAAGCATGTTCTTGCTGCGCACCAGGCCGCCATAAAACAAGGCCAGGCCGGGGATCGACATCAGGATGACGAAGGCGGTGGCGACGATCATCCAGGAGGTGTCGCCCTTGTTGGGCACAGGGGCAGGTGCCGCCGCCGGAGCAGCCGCGGGTGCCGCTGCGGCGGCCGGTGCAGCGGGTGCCGCGACTGCGGGCGCGGCTGCGGGCGCCGCAGCTTCGGCCGGCTTGTCTTCGGCATTGACGATGTTGCCGAAACCAACGGCCGCAACCGTCAGAAGAATTGCTATGAGTTTCTTCATCATGTTCCCCTTAAAGAGCTTCCTCACCGGTTTCGCCGGTGCGGATGCGGATAGCCTGCTCCAGATCGAAAACAAAAATCTTGCCGTCGCCGATCTTGCCGGTGCTGGCGGATTTTTCGATGGCTTCGATCGCCTGGTCGAGCAGCGCGGATTTGACTGCAGCTTCAACCTTGACCTTGGGCAGGAAGTCGACCACGTATTCCGCGCCCCGATACAGCTCGGTGTGGCCTTTTTGACGGCCGAATCCCTTGACTTCCGTGACCGTGATGCCTTGCACGCCGATGGCGGAAAGGGCTTCACGCACTTCGTCAAGCTTGAATGGCTTGATGATGGCAGTGATGAGTTTCATGTCGGGCTCCTTGTTAGAAGGTCTTGCCGAAACTGAGCAGGGCACGGGTCTTGCCGGCTTCGTAGCCACTAAAACAGTAGTCCTGGCCCTTGCTGCAAGAGTCCTTGGCGTTGGTGCCAAGCAGGGAGAGGGCGACCGTGCCGATGCCGACATCCTTGGTCACGCCGACCTTCCAGTCGTCGTAGGAAGCGGAAGTGCGATGATTGACTTTCTGGTGTCCGGCATGGCCCACAACGCCCCAGCCATTGCCCAGGTCATACGTGCCGGTCAAGTCGAGATAGCCGCTGCCCGAGGTCTTGCGGCCGGTGGGACTGGTCCAGCCGAACAGGCTTTCGGTGCTGACGGAATATTTTACGGTGAACCATTTCCAGGTCACCGCGCCATAACCTTCGATGGTTTGCGGCTTGGCATTGCCGGTCGGTTTGCGCGAACCGGGATAGTTGTAGGTCAGAACCCCGATGTCAAAACCGATGTCGCCGGGCAGGGTGCCCTTGTAGCCGCCATAAATGTCGACCTCGATCGGTGCGCTGGTATTCAGGGTCGGATTGGCATCGCCGATCCAGCTGATGTTCGAGGCCCAGGTGCCGATGTAGAGCCCGCTCGGATGGGCATAATCGAAGCCGCCCTGCACCGCCATCTTGCCGCCGGTCTGGGCAATGCCGCGATAGAGGTATTCCGACGCCAGCATGAAGTTGCCGGTGAACGGACTCGCGGGGGCGGCAGCGGCAGGCGCTGCAGTCTGAGAGAAGCTTGTGGCCGGGAACAACAGGGCAGTGGCTAAACTAACGACAAGAAGTTTTTTTTGCATGGCAATTCTCCAAAGGGTGAGGAACACGATGCTGCTAGTGCACAATCTGTGCCAAAGCAATAAACCAATACAAATCAATGAATAAGAAATCAAGGTGAAATCAACCCCGGTGCCGTTGCACCGAGATGTGGCAGCCTACAGCCAACTTGCACCAAAGCGATGCGCAGGCGCGGAGGGGCGCAGAGCGGCCCTAAATCGCTGTGCTAAACTTTCCTCACCGTTCGAGGAAACAGCCATGCTCAATCCGAATTTGTTCGATGACATTTCCAGCCGCCTGTCGCAATTGGCCGCCGCCAGCCCGGCTCGGGACATCGAGAAAAACGCGCGCGCACTACTGACCAGCGCCTTTGCCCGCCTCGATCTGGTGACCCGCGAAGAATTCGATATCCAGGCCAAGGTGCTGGCGCGCACCCGCGAGAAACTTGCCGCACTGGAAGCCCGCGTCGTCGCGCTGGAAGCAAGGACAAATCAGCAGCCCACGCCCTGATCGTTTGGACGGTCCACGCCTGCGGGCGTGTCTTGGAGATCTCATGGAACAGGCCTATACCCGCACCGCGGTGTTACTGCACTGGCTGAGTGCGCTGGCGATCTTCTGCGCATTCCCGCTCGGCGTGTACATGCACGAACTGCAGCTCAGCCCGCGCAAGCTGCAGCTCTATTCGTACCACAAGTGGATTGGCATCACGGTGCTGCTGCTGCTGGCAATCCGGCTGCTCTGGCGCTTGCGCCACCGTCCGCCGCCCTTGCTCCCCGGCATGCCGCGCTGGCAGGAGCTCGCCGCGCAGGGCATGCACTACCTGCTCTACTTGCTGCTGCTGGCCGTGCCCCTGACCGGCTGGCTCATGAGTTCGGCGATGGGCTTCCCGGTCGTGTGGCTCGGCGTGATCCCCCTGCCCGACCTGGTCGGCAAGGACAAGCTGCTCGGCGACACGTTCAAGGAAATTCACGAGACGCTCAATTACACCTTGCTTGTCCTGGTCCTGATCCACATCGCAGCGGCGATCAAGCATCACCTGATCGAATGCGACGACACACTGCGACGCATGTTGCCTTTCCTCAAACCACGTCTCCGTGCGGGCGCGAAAACCAACGTATCCAGGCAAAGCGCCTCGCGGTAAAGCAGGGCGGCAGGGCAACGGCCCAGGTTATTTGTGGAACCTTTTCCGCCGCCGTTCGTTTCTTGCATGAGGTAAGCAGTGTGCTGGCACCTGAAGGAACTGACGAAGACTGGATAAGACGCGCACAGACAGGCGATCGGACCGCATTTCCCGAACTGGTCAGGCGACATCAGACGGCAATCTACCGCTTTCTGTTGCGCATGCTCGGATCGCACGAAGACGCGCTGGAACTGAGCCAGGACACCTTCATCAAGGCCTGGCAGGCGCTGCCGCAGTGGCAACCCGAAGCGCAGTTCCGCACTTGGCTGTTCCGCATTGCCAGCAACACGGCACTCGATGCCCTGCGGCGGCGCAAGCTGGTCGAATTCGTGCCGCTGGAAGAATCGTTCGACGCGCCGGATTCCGGTCCGGATCCGGAGCGCCAGGCGCAAGCCACGCAGGAAGTTCGGCAGTTGGCAGCAAGCCTGCAAAAACTGGCGCCGGAACACCGGCAGGTACTACTGTTGCGCGAGGTGGAAGAAATGTCCTACGAAGAGATCGGGCACGTGCTGGCCTTGAGCGAGGGCACGGTGAAGTCGCGGCTGGCGCGGGCGCGTGCCGCCCTGATCGAGATTCACGCAAGGAGACGGCCATGAATCCTGCGGAAGAATGCCCAAGAACCGAGGCGCTCTCGGCCTGGGTTGACAATGAACTGGGTGAAGCAGTGCGCGCCGAGCTGGCGGCGCATGTCGCAGGCTGCGCGATCTGCGCACCGGTGCTGGCCGAGTTCAGGCAATTGCATGGCGCTTTTGCCGCCTTGCCCGAGCTTGCGCCCGACGTCGACATCGCCCCGCTGGTGGATCGCCGCATCGCCGCGGCCGCCGCGCAGCCCCAGACACCGCCACGGCCGCCGCCGCAGCGCATGCGCTGGTGGCAAGCCGTGCCGTTGGCACTCGGCGGCGTGCTTTCGCTCTCGCTGGGCGCCTATCTTGGCAGCATGCTGATGCTTGGCTCCCAGGCCACGGCACAACCGGCGATGCGACAGATGGCCGCTTTCACCGCGATTCCTCCGGGCGCCTTGGCCTTGTGCCCGACCCGGCAAACCTGCAATCCGCTGGAGCGCTGACATGAAACGTTACTGGGTTTATCTGCTGCTTGCGTTGTCGCTGCTTGTCAATCTGGGCGTGCTGGCTGGCGCCTGGTTCCAGGTCTGGCGCGCTGAGGGCACGACCGAACTGGCCTTTTTCGGGATGGGGCACGATCGCGTGCCGGACTACCTGAAGCTTGATCGCTCGCAGCGCGAACACTGGCACGCCACGGAAAGGGATTTCGTGGCATCGCTGAATGACGCCGGCCACAAGATCCAGGCTCATCGCGAACGCCTGGTGCATGCGATTTTTTCCGCGCAACCGGACGCATCCGTTATCGAACGCGAACGCGCAGCGATCTTCGCGCTGCAGGAAGCACAGCAACGCAACATCATCGCGCAACTTCTGAAGGAGCGCGAGATGCTGAATGCGCAGCAGCAGGCAGCCCTCGCCGACCTGCTCCTCAAACAGAATCCGTACCATAGCGCGGGCGCCCGGTAGGCGGACGCAGCGCGGATCGAAAAATCCGGGAACAAATCCTCAACAGCTTCGTTTATCCGTGCAAGGTCCGCTCAAATCGGACCGAACCGGGTGCCCCGCTCATCGCTGGTTGCGGCACATCATGGATCAAACGAACTTGGTTATTTCTATTGGAGGGTTGCTTAGCATGAAACTTAAACCACTCGCCGCCAAAGCCGTGGCCCTGACGGCCATGTCGACGGCACTGCTATTCGGTGCAGCCCCTGCATCCGCTCATTGCGACGGTCTCGACGGGCCGGTGATCAAGGCGGCACGGCAGGCGCTGGAAAGCGGAAACGTGAATCGCGTCCTGATCTGGGTACAGCAAGCCGACGAGGCGCAGATCAAGGACGCATTCCGCAAGACGCTCGATGTCAGGAAATTGAATCCTTCCGCCAGGGATCTGGCTGACAATTACTTCTTCGAAACCCTGGTACGCACGCATCGTGCCGGAGAAGGCGCGCCGTACACCGGACTGAAGCCTGCGGGTCGCGATCTTGGCCCGGCGGTGCCGGCGGGCGACAAGGCGCTGGAAACCGGGTCCGTTGAGCCCTTGGCGAAGTTGCTCACGCAGGCGGTGCACAAAAACGTCGGCGGGCAGTTCAAGCACGCCGTTGCGAAGAAAAATTTCAAGGCCGACGACGTTGCGGCCGGACAGGAATATGTGAAGGCCTATGTCGAGTACATTCATTCGGTCGAGCGGATCTACGAAGCGGCAGCCAGCCCGGCTCACGGTCATCTTGCGGAAACCGCCGCAGCCGAACACAGACATTAACGCCATGACAGGCTGAATGCGCGCCGCAATGGCGGCGGCATGCAGCCGGCGGACTCCAAGCATGGCGGGACAGATCCGGCGATGAATGCGGTGACAGAATATAATCGCCGCATTCATTGCTACTCCCATTTGTCATGGCTCTCGCCGTTCTCAAATCCCGCGCCCTGGCCGGCATGGATGCCGCCGAAGTCACGGTCGAGGTGCATCTTGCGGGCGGCTTGCCGGCATTCAATCTGGTCGGTCTTCCCGACACCGAGGTCAAGGAAGCGCGCGACCGGGTGCGCGCGGCAATCCAGAACTGCCGTTTCGAATTCCCGCAGCGGCGCATCACGGTCAATCTCGCACCGGCCGACCTGCCCAAGGAATCGGGCCGCTTCGACCTGCCGATCGCGCTGGGCATCCTGATCGCCTCGGGGCAGGTCAAGGGCGCGGGACTGGACAGCTACGAGTTCGCCGGAGAGCTTGCGCTGGGCGGCGAACTGCGCACGATCCGCGGCGCCCTGGCGATGTGCGCGGCGATGTGCCGCAACGCTCCCGCCGGCCGCAGCTTTGTGTTGCCGACTGAAAGCGCGGCGGAAGCTGCCCTGGTGAGTTCTGCAACCATCCTGCCGGCCAGATCGCTGCTGGAGGTATGCGCCCACCTGAATGCTCAGCAGCTTCTGCAACCCTACGCCGGCAAGCCAGCGCCGGCCCACCCCGAATACCCCGACCTCGCCGACATCAAGGGCCAGGCGCAAGCCAAGCGGGCGCTCGAGGTGGCGGCGGCCGGGAGCCACAGCCTGCTGCTCGCGGGTCCGCCGGGAACCGGCAAGTCGATGCTGGCGAGCCGCTTCCCCGGCATCCTGCCGCCCATGACCGACGCCGAAGCGCTGGAAAGCGCGGCAGTGCAATCGCTCGCGGGGATGTTCCGCATCGAGAATTGGGGCCGACGCCCTTATCGCGCTCCGCACCACTCGGCTTCGAGCGCGGCACTGGTGGGTGGCGGCTGGGGGTGTTTTATTTAAGTGAGAAAATGATATATTTAAATGAGAAAAGTGATAAGTGAGAATTTTGACGATGCGGGCGACGCACTTTGCGCCGAAAGTGCGGGGAACCGCGGCTTCCTGATGCCGCGCAACTGCATTCAGCCAGACACCTTGGTGATGGCAGCAAAGGGTGCTGTGTGACGGTGCGCAGGCGCTTGTGGGCGTGTAACTGGCGTAGGATGGCCCAGCACGCCGCCTCCTGGATCGTCCCATCCGCGTACAAGGCATTGAAGCCACCATAGGCGTCGGCCTGAAGAATGCCTTTGAAGGGTTTCAGATGCGCTTGCGGATGCTCGCCGCGCCGATTCGGCGAATAGGCAAACCACACCGCTGGCGGTGTCACCGCGCCAGCCGGTCGGTCATCTCGTACATAGGTCCACAATCGACCAGTCTTTGTCTTGCCCTCGCCGGGCGCGAGCACCGGCACCGGGGTATCATCGCCGTGTATCTTGTCGCCCGCGAGTACATGCCGTTGCAGCGCCGCCACCAGTGGGCGCATGAGCGCACTGCATTGACCGACCCAGTCGGCCAGCGTCGAACGCTCCAGTTTCACGCCTTCGCGGGCGTAGATACCGCTTTGCCGATACAACGGCAGGTGATCGCAGTATTTCGCCACCAGCACATGGGCAAGCAGACCGGGGCCGGCTAGGCCTCTGGCGATAGGCCGGCTCGGCGCCGCTGCCTGAACGATGATGTCACAGGCAGCACAAGCGAGCTTGGGTCGAATGTGCCGGATGACCCGGAAACTTGCGGGGACGTATTCGAGAACTTCCGAAACGTCCTCGCCCAGCTTCTTCAGGGCACCGCCACAGTCCGGGCAGCAGCAGTCCGATGGCAGATGTTCGACCGACTCTCGCAGTAGATGATCAGGTAACGGTTTGCGCTTGGGTTTTGCGGGTGCGTTCGGTGTCGATTCCGACGGGGCATCCGTTACTTCGGCGCTCGCAGCCTGCTCGGCACGTACGCATTCCATTTCTTCGAGGGAGCGAGCCCATCAAAGCCGCGACGCATGTCGGTGACACCGGCCGAAAGCCAGATGTTTGTTCCGCCGGGCAGGCTGATCATCGCGAACGCAAGGTAGCAAGAATGGTTTGCAGAACGTCCAGATCGACCTGGCCGCGTACCGAAACGCTGGCTCGGGCGAAGCGAATATCGATGATACCTTCCGGCACGGGCATCGTATCAACAGGCTCAGGCTCGCTAGTGATCGTCACAGGGAGCATCTGCGTTTCGGTGATGGCAGGTTTTGGTGTCAGCAACTGCCGCCGCCATTTGTGTAGTTGGTTGGCGTTGATGCCGTGGGCCATTGCTACGCCCGCAATGGAGGCGCCCAACTGGTTGCTTGCTTCTACTGCGCTTCGCTTATATTCGAGACTGTGGGTCCGTCGTTTCGCCATATCGTGTCCGCTAAGAATTAGGCGGACACCATCAAGCGTCCGCTTAACCAAGCTTCTACGCTTTTAGCTTTCAATACCAGACGGCGCTGGCCGGACGCTTACTACTGTCCCGACCGTGGACTTCTTCATCCTGAAGGAAGGCTTCGCCGGCTGGGTCGAATGCAAAACTGAGGACTGGTTGAAAGCGAGAGCCGAAGAATACTCAGCGCTGTATGTACCCGGCGGTAGAGCTCTTCGGTACATGGACTGTGATGACGCCGATGGCAAGCGGCCAAGACGACATCCATGAGGCGAGGCGACTGCTGACCCCTTGGGTTCGCTCCTATAGCTGAGACAAGAAATTGGGGCATAATGCATCTAAAACAAAGATGGTTTTCTGAGTCCGCTTTTCCATTTAGTAACAGGCTGACCGGAAGGTGCGTCTATTAACTGCTAGAAGGCGATACCATAATTTCCCTGATTTTGTTACGTATATCCAGCAATTACAACCATGACCACGCTATCGAAGTTTTCGCTTACGGCCCGAGGCATCCTTACCGGAATGCACATCCTTCGACAGAGTAACTACAAAGAGAAGTTTGAGCATCTGTCGCTGGTTCATAAGAACTATATTTGTGAAATGCAAGGGCAGTTGGCCGACTACGCACTGATAGCCAGAACAAAACATGAGGCCCTAAGGGAAGCGGTCCAAGTATATGATTCGCGTAACGGCCAGAATCCCAAGAGACGCCCATCGCTCAAGGGAGTCAGGCGGTGCCTCAGTCAGTTGACCCAATTTCTGGAACACGGCCATGCCAAAGCATGTAAAGCAACTTTTGATGCGTTGAAAGAGCACTTTTCCTTAGGCCGCAAGTCGAATCTTCATGAGCCGAGATTCTGTATCAAACTGGTACGTAAAGGTCACGTCTTTACGTTCTTGCGTGATCGAGGGCAGTCTGGAGGATTACAGCCGATTACCGATGCAATTCAGGAGAACACCGGGTTCCATTCCGTTGGAGAATCCGGTAACTTCTTCTTCTGCAACGACATACCAACTGAGACGAAGGGAGGTCGATATGTTAACCCGAGGCTTCGCCGTGAATGCGCGAGCGACTATTCGTCATCGTGGAGATGGTCACTCAAACGCGCTTGCTCCCGCAACCAGCCGGCGCCGGATAACAACTGGATCAATTGTTGGAACGGCGGCGCCGATGGCAGCAATGCGGCAGCGGAGCAGTGTTACAAGTCTACTTTGATTGTGCCGATGACATTACGTTACAGCCAGGTGTCTCACGACTTCTGGACGGTTTTTGAGCAGCACGTTGACGCCGAACATCCTTTCGAGAAAGGCTCATTCGGATTTTTGTGTATGGATTGCCACGAAGAGGACTTTTTTGACATGGAGATCGATAGCCATTTTGGGTATGTCTGCGCAGACATACTTTCTCTCTTTTCCGTCGCCACGTACTTGTATACGAGCCTTTCTCCCCCCTATAGAAAAGCCACAACCATAATGAACAGAACATAAGGAGACCACTACAATGAAGCTACCACTCCAGTCTATAGTTAAGCATGATTTGAGGAAGAATAAGGCAAGTCTCCGCTTGCTAAGTACCAAAAATCAGGTACCGGTACCTAATGCAAAAATGCACTTTATTGATGCAAACGACTTTCTGTTTGCTGCGGCAACCAAGTTCAACTGTATGACTCTAGACGAATACATCGAGGTCAATTGCCTGTCTAAGGCTGTAGCCAAGAAGTAGGCACGCATTCTCTCTCTCGCTAACCCGGAAGGATTGACACGATCCCGAAGGGTCGTCTCAATCCGGTGTTCAAGAGGCCCGGCATAGAAGATGGGGCGGTCGTACACAGAGATATGGGGAATGCCTCCAGCGGTATCGCCAAGGCATAGCGCGCAGGGGATACGAGCATGGCTGAAGCATCAATCAACCGGTCGATCAAGTCCGCAGAATGAGATTCTGGGGCGCAATCAAGGGTATTTCAACCCCAGCTTGGCCATCAGGCTGCGCATTGTTATCTCAACATGTCGCCGTCTTGATAGGCTACGACGTTTCAAATGGCAGGGGGGACGTTATTGTTAACGACCCATTCCCTTTATACCCGATGAGTAACTATCCGAATCCGTATCCGTATCTGAATTCAGGGGCTACATCACCCTCGCTAGGCCAATACCAATTACCCTATTTGACACTCGCACAGGGAATGCAATGGGCCAATACTATCTACCAAATTCATAGTAGAGGGTATTAGTGACTCACCAATACAAGCAGGAAAGAGCGTCGTCTAAATGGCCAGAATGCGAATATCAAGAGCCCAGCCGCTGCAGCGAGGGTATAACCATGAGCAGTCGCCAGGTCAAATCATCTTTCTTGCTCATCATATTCCCCAATGTCAGGCTAATGGAGAAATGATAAGCAGAGCAGTGGCTCATTAAATGAGCCTGCCGAAATTACTTCTTGCGGGAAGTTCGCTCGAAAGGCGGTGGCCAAGTCGTGAAATTTTCAGGTGCGCCGGCTGGATCTCGAACAAGAACTTCATCGGCAGGCCAATCACCGACGAAACGTGAGTAGATTGTAAGCCGTGATCCCATGTTCGAAAGTCTTATCAATATCATGTACAAGTTTGAAGCACTCTGCGATCCGATCATATCCACGATATTCTGGCTATAGACCTCAGATTGGCCGCCGGCGGCAAAGGCACTGCAGTATTTCTCGATATCATCGCGCTCAATTATCGAAGGATCGATACGAAGCATGAGCACGTGATCGTGGACGTCTTGGGTGACATTGTCGCGTATCAGTACGAGCAATGTGGAGAGGATTGGGCCGTTCCTGACTTCTATCAGCCCGCACCAGATATCTTGAAGACGCCTATCCCCCGAGTTGACCACGGTGTTGCCCCGTACGAAACCCTCTGGCGGCTTTACCCCGTTTGAACGGTCGCCGACAAGCGAAACCCATGTCATGTGGCCGGGCCTAAAGCCATTGTGTGCGCTGATTGCAAACGCGAACGACTCCGCGGCGTCTGGCTGCACTTCCTCTATCGCGACCTCAGGCAACTCGGCGGACACTTCGGCAGCCCTTGTCGAACTCGACGCGGTTTCATCACCTGCCGACAGTTCCTCAATGGGATCCTTGAAGTCCGAGGATTGGAGGTTTTCTTTCGATTCCTTGACGCGGCAGACCTTCTTTGCCGCCAGATCTGGGAACGGCACTTCGCTTTCATCGTCTATCGGTATCCCAACTGGCTGCAGAACGCTGGAAACCGATTGCTCCGTAAGATGGGTCGTCGGGAAGTCCGGCTCGGGCATGTTTGCGAGCACTTTGTCAGGATCGCGGCTGGATGCACCGGTCACCTCAGCGCGCTTCATTAGCGACCTGCTGGTCGTATAGTAGAGCGTGAAAAACGGAAATGAATGAGTGCATCTGACGAGCTGCTCGGCGAAGAACACGCGTCGATCGCCTTGAATGATCCAACGCCCATAGACCGTCAGGTCGGTTGCCCCAAAAAACGGGAAAGTGGTCTTCGGATAGTAGCTGACGACGTTTGCCGAAGTGGCGGTGCCGCTGTTGACGATCCACCGCGCAGCACTTCTGGCCTGTCGGTCGAGCGCTATCCTTGCCACAGTTGCTGCGGCCACACCGGACAGATCCGGCGCCAGGTCGATGTTGGCGGTAAATGTCTTCCGATTGATTCGAGCGCGGGTATAAAGCTTGTCGAGCGCAAAGGCACCCGAGAACAGCCGCTTGAGAAAGCTGCCGCTCGCGCCGAAGTAGAAGCGAACGAGTTCCATGCACGGCACGACGAATGTCGAATTGTCGTCCAACTGGATGCGTACGCACTGGGCATGAGTGTGATTCCTGTGGCTCCCGAATGCCGAGAAGGGCAACGGATACTCGGGATTCTGTCGATCGCTATTTATAGGAACGCCAACCGGCATGACCTGTGCGGTCCCTTCAGCGATATCGAGTTGAAACGTCTCGCGCGTGGACGTATCGCGCCGGCCGGTATTGATGCCGTCTTCCCAAATGTCGCCTATGCGAAACTTGCGAAGGTAGGCCACGGGGACCGAAACAGAAATGCGCTTATCGGAATTGGATCGTACCTCGCCCGTATCCGGGTCCATTTCCCAGGGCGCGAACACCACGACGACTTTGTCCGTGGCGCCACGTATGACGTTACCGAACCATTCGAGCCGAAAAGTTCCTTCGCCCAGCCTTTCCAAGGCGCTGAAGGAGACAGATGAGTGGTCCATTCCGCTTACCGTGCTTCGAAAGCTTCATCGAAGGCGCATTACCTTAATACGACGACTTGTAGTCTTCCGATTCGCTCCACAGGTGATTCCAGTTGTCGGTAAAGGTCTTTGCCAATTCCGGGAAGCCACGATGAATGATGATGTTCTCGGCATTCGACTTTTGCGCTGCAGCAGTAAAATTGAAGCTTCCATTCTGCACCGACTGGCCGTCTACGATGATCACCTTGTTGTGCTGAATCCTCACTGCTTTGTCGATGCGGACGGGAATCCCGTTGGCAGCGAGGAAGTTGGCCACGCTGTTGGGATTGTCTCGTTTCCCGTTATGCTCGCGGTCAAGGACGGCGCGAACGTCAACGCCACGCTTCTTCGCTTCGACTAACGCCTTGCCTATGGGGTTCGAGGTCAGCCCATAAGCGGCTAGCCGGATCGATTTCTTGGCTTCGCCGATAAATCGAACAGTTGCGGCAGTGCAACCGCCCTTGGGTGAGAACGCCACCTCCACTGTTCCCTTGGCCGGTAGGCTGATCGATTCATACCTATCGATCAGCTCATCAACGGCTCCTGCGATAGCGCTTGTGAAGGATTCTTTCTTAGCTAGCGCAGGGTTGCTGGCAACCAGGAGAGAGGCAATTGTTAAGTCGAGCAAGAATCTAGGCAGGGATAGCGTGCGCACAATGATTCCTCAATCGGTGCGGAAATTCCGATGATTCTAAGCTACGCATTCCCAGAATTGGCCAACCCACGAAGCAGAATCCAGCGACCACCGAAAAGGAACGTGTGAGAGTCCGTCCAGCAGCGCCAAACAAAAAGAAGTAAGGGCACCAAACCGGGGCTTCGGCCCCGGTTTGGTGCGGGCGCTGGCCTCCGTTGACCGATGTTCCTGCCGACGTTGATCGACTCTGCTGCTGTTGACCGCGACTCGCCGGCGAACGTCCGCTTCAGCTTTCAGCCCAAAGCCCGAGAAGTGCCCGGAGCCGCCCTTCATGCTTACGAGTTCTGGAAGGCCACTTTGGGAAGTGAAGCAGCCTTACCTGATCTACTAACCACTACACTCGATAACAATTTCACCAATCAAGCTCTATTATGGATTTGAGTATTGTTGAAGTCTCGCGCCAACGCAGTCGGCCAGGTCAGACGATGTACGCTGGGACGTATCCAGAACGCCGTGATCAATAGCTATTGACTATTCACAATATCGTTTTAATTCATTGGAATAATCTATCCAAAGTACCTATCATGAGCACATGAGCAGGGTTGAGGGCGGCCTTGAAGCGTTAAATCGACGGGTGTAATGATATTCGTCAACTTGTGATTCGCGCTTCGGACTACACTTTTTCCAGCGTTGCCGCATTACTTACTGGCCATGTATTGACTACTAACACAATACTCTTTTCCAAACAGCCAAAGGAAAACACCATGTCAAACGAAACAAAGTGCCCGTTCAACCATGTCGCCGGCCTCGGCAGGACGAACCAGGACTGGTGGCCAAATCGACTGCGGCTGGAGCTGCTGCACCAGCATTCCTCGAAGTCCGATCCGATGGGCGAGAAGTTCAACTACGCGGAAGAATTCAATAGCCTCGACTTCAAGGCGCTGAAGAAGGACCTTGTCAAGCTGATGACCGATTCGCAGGACTGGTGGCCTGCGGATTTCGGCCACTATGGGCCGTTCTTCATCCGCATGGCCTGGCACGCCGCCGGAACTTACCGCGTCGATGACGGCCGAGGAGGCGCCGGCCGCGGCCAGCAGCGTTTCGCCCCGCTCAACAGCTGGCCCGACAACGTCAATCTCGACAAGGCCCGCCGCCTGCTGTGGCCGATCAAGCAGAAGTACGGCGCGGCCATCTCCTGGGCCGACCTGATCATTCTCACCGGCAACGTGGCGCTGGAGTCGATGGGCTTCAGGACCTTCGGCTTCGGCGCCGGCCGTGCGGACGTCTGGGAGCCGGACCAGGACGTGAACTGGGGTGACGAGCTCGCCTGGCTCGCCGCCGACAAGCGGTTCAGCGGCGAGCGTGATCTACAGCCACCCTTCGGCGCAACCCACATGGGCCTAATTTACGTCAACCCGGAAGGTCCGAACGCCAGCGGCGATTACCTCGCCGCCGCCAAGGACATCCGTGCCACCTTCGGCCGAATGGCGATGAACGACGAAGAGACGGTTGCCCTCATCGCCGGCGGCCATACCTTCGGCAAGTGCCATGGCGCCGTCCCGGAATCGCACAAAGGGCCCGATCCGGAAGCCGCGCCGCTGGAAGCGCAGGGCCTCGGCTGGATGAGCGACCACGGCACGGGGTACGGCGCCGACACGATCTCCAGTGGGCTCGAAGTGACCTGGACCAAGACCCCGGCGCTGTGGAGCAACAACTTCCTGGAGAACCTGTTCAATTACGAATGGAAGCTGACCAAGTCGCCTGCGGGCGCCAAGCAATGGGTGGCCAAGAACGCGCCGGAGATCGTTCCCGACGCGCACGATCCGAAGAAGAAACACAAGCCGACCATGCTGACCACCGACCTGACGCTACGCTTTGATCCGGAATTCGGGAAGATCTCGCGCAGGTTCCTCGACGACCCGCAGGCCTTTGCCGATGCCTTTGCGCGCGCATGGTTCAAGCTGACCCACCGAGACATGGGTCCGCGCGCCCGCTATATGGGACCGGAAGTGCCGAAGGAAGAGTTGATCTGGCAGGATCCGATTCCCGCGGTCAATCACAAGCTGATCGGCGAGAAGGATATTGCCGACCTCAAGAAGAATATCCTCGCCTCAAAGCTGTCCGTGGCGCAGCTCGTATCGACGGCTTGGGCGTCAGCGTCCACCTTCCGCGGTTCCGACAAGCGCGGCGGTGCGAACGGCGCGCGCATCCGCCTTGCCCCGCAGAAGAACTGGGAAGTCAACCAGCCGGCGCAGATCACAAAGGTACTGAAGACGCTCGATGGCATCCAGGTCGACTTCAACAAGAAGGCCAAGGGTGGCAAGAAAGTTTCGCTCGCGGACCTGATCGTTCTGGCTGGCTGCGCAGCCATCGAGGCAGCGGCGAAGAAGGCCGGCGTTGAGGTCAAGGTTCCCTTCTCGCCGGGGCGCATGGATGCGTCTCAGGCGCAGACCGATGTGGAGGCGTTCGCGGTACTGGAGCCGATCGCGGACGGCTTCCGCAACTATGTCCGCAAGGGATGCGAGGGATCGGAGGCTGAGCTGCTGATCGACAAAGCGCAGTTGCTGACGCTGACTGCTCCCGAGATGACGATCCTGATCGGCGGCATGCGCGCATTGAATGCAAACTTCGGGAAGGCCAAACACGGTGTGTTCACCAAGCGGCCAGAAACATTGACCAATGATTTTTTTGTCAACCTACTCGACATGAACACCAAGTGGCAGACGTCCGCCACATCGGAAGGCGTGTTGGAGGGAAACGATCGGGCGACGGGCAAGCTCAAGTGGACGGGCACCATTGTTGATCTCGTCTTCGGCTCCAACTCCCAGCTGCGCGCTCTCGCGGAAGTCTATGCATGTAGCGATGCACAGGAGAAGTTCGTCAATGACTTTGTAGCGGCCTGGAGCAAGGTGATGAACCTTGATCGTTTCGACCTAGTAATTTCAAAGGATGACTCTTAGAAGTCCTATGCAGCACGGACTCAACCGGGCATCTTAATTCAATAAACAAGATCGGCTTAATCATTCAGTTTGGGAGAATCAGCCATGAGCAAGAAACCATCCAAGACCCCTACCATCGACATTGGCATCGATGCGACCAAGCGCGAAAAGATAGCGGGGGGTCTTTCCGCGCTGCTTGCCGACAGTTATACGCTGTATCTGATGACCCACAATTTCCATTGGAACGTCACCGGTCCCATGTTTAATACCTTGCACCTGATGTTCATGGGCCAATACACCGAACAATGGAATGCGCTGGATCTCATCGCGGAACGGATTCGTGCCCTTGGCTTTCGGGCTCCGGGCACCTACAAGGAGTTCGTCAAGATGGCCTCAATCAAGGAGGTCGATGACGTGCCCAAGGCCATGGACATGGTCCGGCACCTTGTATCGGCTCAGGAAGCCACGGCCCGAACCGCCCGGTCGATTTTCCCCGCCGTCGAGAAGGCCAACGATCAGCCAACGATGGACCTGCTGACTCAGCGACTCGATGTCCACGAAAAGACCGCTTGGATGCTGCGTAGCCTGTTGGAGGAACAATAGGTTGATGGGCTATCCAAGGAGTACGATTTGCAGGAATTAGTAAGCAGCCGTTCGCGGATGCTTAGCTTCGATATTCCCTGCCCTTCTCCTTAGGCCGATGAGTTAGCCTTCACGTAAGTGCGAATAAGGTCTGCTAAGCGAACTACACCAGTCGTGCGGGACGACCGCAATCAAGAAATTTCAAATACCGGTAGTGGCCGAACTGGGACACGTAAGGGACCGAGAGCATCAGCCAGTAAGCGTTCATCACCAGCAATAAGCGTAGCTACTGGTCAACAAGCGCCGGCACTGGTGGTCAACGTGACCGGAATCCCCAGTTTGGGGAACGTTACACGTTTAAGGTCACAATTTGTGACCTTAAAGAATAGTGTCCATCCTTACCAAGCAGAATTCGGTTCGCGATGATGTCAGGGTAGCGTTCCACTTCGGTTTCATTCGCACACCAGTCGCTGCGCTTTTCAACTACCGTGCGCGTTCTTCGCGCCGCGTTCGGCCGTAGCAGAAGTTCCCGTTCCGCTACATAAATCGCTGCCGGCAAGCCAGATCGAATTTCTTTAGGAAGGCCGGAAACGGCGTTCCAATGACCGCGCACCAGCATCGTAGCTCAACGACATCAAGTCGGCGTTCTCCACGCTCGCATTTGCTGACGAATGACTGCGTCGCGTTGAGCTTGGTCGCCATGTCCTCTTGAGTAAGTCCAGCTGCCTCGCGGATGTCACGAAGCATCTCGAGCAGAAGTTTGTACTCCAGCGAATGAAGGGACTTTTCCATCGGTACACCGTTGTGGGTGCCGATAGATTGCAGTCCAATTTAGAATAGTCCAAAATAGACTATTCGCCAGGATTAACTACGTCAAACCCATAATTGCGGCCTTGCTTGTCGTCTGGGTCGAAGCTGCCTTCTCGCTAACAGCTGCGGAGATGAATGCCGCTGTGGGTGATGCCGTCATTGTCGCCGATGTCACGCCGGAGCCTGATCGAAACTCCATCGATATAGCCAAATATGACGCCAAACCACCAGGCACGACTATGGGTGAAGTCACCAGCGGCATCGTCGCCAGCCAATCCATGGGTACCCGGATGGGAACAGGAACAGCCGCAGGCCTCCTTATCGACACCTTGATTGCGCCAATAACTCATGACTCGCGCCGGCACCAGTACAGCGTCGTCTTTACGAAAAACTGCAAGGTAATGAAGGGTTACTCGACAACGAAGGAAACCGACATTTCCGGCTTGGTACCCGGGCAAATCGCCCGCTGGATCGAACCGCCTTCGGGCAAGGGAAACCCGCTGCTCGCCGTGCTCAACGATGCCGACGGCAAGCCGCTACCGCACATCGAACCATCGCACCGCTGCTATGCGGTCTTCGACGCCGCGCGGAAGGCCGAAGACGCGAAGCGATCAGGAGCTGCGCAGTGACTGTGATTTTCTACACTTTTCTCGCGGTAGTTGTTGGCATTCTTGCGTTTCACTCATTCCGGCAGCGCAAATCATGGGCTCAGTTGCCAACGCTCGATGAATACTGGAGAGATCATCCGGAGTGCAAGACACCATCGGGCCCTCGATGCTATCGATGTGGTTCCAAGAATTTCAGAAGCTGGGGCATGCTTTCGGCCGCCGACAAGAACAGAAGCATCTCCTGTCGACAGTGCGGAATTGGGCTCTACCGAATTTAGGTTTTGATTATGCTTACCTAGACAACCGGAAATTGGCGACTTAACCGTCTTGAGGTCGCATTTTGCGTCCTCAAGTTTAGGTTACGGTCGGCGGCGCCAGGAACTTCTGATCCGTGCGCAATGGAAAACTAAAGTATTCGTAGAGTTCCTCGCATGGGAATTTGGCGTTTTAAGGTCGCAAATTGCGACCTTAAAACAGCGTCTTCCTCAATGCGCGCCGACAATTACTCATTGACCTAATTCACGCAGCTCCTGAAGTGTCGGACCAAACCATTTCCGCTGGTTTCCGCAGAGCCAGCAACTGCATAGCTGCGGCGTATGTAATGCTTTGCCAATCCACTTGGCGTTTTGCCACTGGTCAGTCCCGTGATACCACCTTCGTGCTGTCCCTCGAATAAGTTCTGTTCCGCTCTTACCCAGTGATTCTGTTCCGAAAACGAGGCTTCCAGGGCAATCTAGCCCGCCGAAAATGCGTCGAAGCCAACTGATTCCGTGCCGGATGCCAAATACAAGGGAATAACCGTGCCGACTGCCAGCGAATTGATCAACAGCGGCTGCGCCAAGTTACATAAGCTGCTAATTGCACAAAAGTGTTTCTGCACTGTCCAGTAATCTGCCTGCCAGACGCGGCTACCTCCACCAGAAATTCTGTGCCGATTGCCGGACCAATTGCAGATGCTGGTGCCTGGCGTCCAGCGTGCCGACCTCTTTCGATGTTCCGGCTAGTGTCTGGTTCGCAGGATACTTAGTTTGTTTCTTGCCAAGTCTGCCAAATCCCGATCCGGGACTGCCGTTAACGCTTCGAGAAACTTGATTTCATTATCTAAGGACCATAGATCCGACGCCGAAAGCCTGGAGAGAATCTGGTCCAACCTGGACCAGATCTCATGCGTTTCGGGAGATTGGGCAGGCTGCGCACTCATTTTCAAACTCGCTTAAGCCCGACATCTGGTGGGGCGACTCCGTATCTTTCGTTCTGTCTTCGAAAATTCTTGAATACTGTGAACTGACTCACAGCGCCAGTTGCGCCAGTATGATATAAATTTTTCGATCTAACTACGAGAAGGGAAACTTCGACGGCTTTAAGGACTGCAAAATGTCGGATCTAACGAGCATTTCAGCCTTACAACACAGGGAGCCACACGGCTAGGAGAGTGGATTTCTCTTTGGGCCATGCAAGACTGAAGGAAAATTGTCATGTTAATTGATATGACAAGGAGTGAAGGGTCGTTGCCGCGTTCGCTAACCGATCCCAAAGCGGCGATTGATGCTGCCAAATTGAAAGCACTTAAAGAGTTTTTTTCCATTGGCAAGGCGCTGCGTTATTCCCCAGATGCTCATCTTGCCGTTGTCCTGGATACGATCATCGTGGCGTATTGCGTCAATGATCATTTCATCTATTCTCACAAAGCCATTAAGTCAGACAGCCACGGTGACCCAATGGCTCTTGTAATCGATGAAAAGAAGCCGGACTTGGCGGTGGACCATATTCAACAGTTACACCTGCTTGTACCCGACACTTCGGACCTCGAAGGAACCCTGAATTATGATCGTAGGGCCATCATCGGCCGGGCGCGGCAGTTTCTCAAAGGCAATGTCATTACCCTAATAGCTAATGCAGGTGTTAAAGGCGTATCGACAATGACAACAGAAGTAACGGAACAGCTCACGATGGAAGATGGTCCTTACGCGAACAGTAAAATGATCCTCCTGGATCCAAACTTTGACAGCCTCATCGTCACCGACCAGCTGCATAACTTGCGCGGCAAGACCCATGTGCCGGTCGTGCTTTATCTAAAGAAAGGCGAGCCACCTTATCCCTGCGTCCTCATCGATTTTTCTGAATCGGTAGTGGGCCTGCGCAGCAATGATAGCCAGCATACAATGCCCCCAATGAAACAGGATGATTTGGTTGCCATAGTAATCAATCTCGGTGAAGCAGCGAAGACATACACAATCAAGGGCAGGATAGTTCGCCGTTCAACGAATTCCTGCGCAATCCGGCTAGAAGAACTCTTCAAAGATCACAGGCCATCGCGTTTCGGTCTGCTGGACGCTGTCGAACTTAAGGCCGGCTTGCTGAATTTCGGGAATTGAAACAAACAGACCTCTTTCGCTTGTTTCGTCTGGGTGTTGGTGCCGATGCGATTTTTGACCCAGGCGACAACGTTGGGCTGACCCCAGGTAAGAAAGGGCTAATCCGTCTGTAACGACGATTTGTCAGAGACTGGAATGTGACTATAATCCGTCAGCAACAGAATAGGTGCTCCTAGAGTACAGTGCATGACAACTAACCATCTTGAGGTCACAAAATGTGACCTCAAGATGCGTGTTCCTGAACGTACGCCGCCGACAAACGGCCAAGACGATGTCCATGAGGCGAGACGGCTACGGACCCCCGAGGTTCGCCTCGACGTCATGATCGGCCTTGACAAGAGCTGTGCCAGCGCACGAATAAGCAGGTATGAGACCGGGATTCATCAACCACCATATGCTCTTGCCCAGAAGCTGGCCGCTGTGCTGAACATACCGCCCGCTTATCTCTACTGCGAGGATGAAAACTTGGCTGCGCTGATCCGTGAGTGGGGAAAACTTAGCCCGCGAAAACGGCGACGGCTGATGGAGCCAGCTGGTTTACCACCTGGTTAGGGTATTCGGCAGTGAATGTGAGATGCTCGTTGACTCAAATCGCCAACAAGCCGTCGCAGACCTCGAGAGTTTGAGAGGCCGCTCCAGCCTCGACTGCCGTCATTGCCAACTATGCAAGGCCGAAGATCGCCCATTCTGGTTTGGTAGGGTCCAGGACTGGCGCGCCGACCCAATGATCCGGTGGGTAATACACAGCTTTCGCGGTGGCCCTCAATCCGGCGTTCATCGTCACGTTTCCAGCCGCCACTTCGAACGTAGCGGGCGGGCCTCCCGCACTACGCTCACCTGCCTGCTTCATGCCACGGGTTATGTGACCTAAATTGCGGAGAGTGATTTCTGCAGATTGGGTCGCACCTTATAACCATCGAATAGCCCCACGGGGTCATTCAACCACTGCGTGCTCCACCGCCCCCAGCCGAGTCCTGACGATTCCGGGCTCACATCATGTGTCGCCGTACCTTCAACTCCACCCAGCGTTTAACGAATTGGAAGCACCGACTAGAGTTGCCAATGGCGTTTCAGGGCCGCGTCGATATTGTTCAATTTTACAACCCGAGCGCAATGAAAGAATCTCAAATACCAATAGACTAAATTGAACCTACTTCGGCTCCGATTCTCTAATTTTCGGACAAGCCACCGACGGGTGTCCTATGAGTACCTTCAAAGTCCTACAGTTCAATATGCAGTTTGGTCGGCGCTGGGACAACGGCGACCCTGATCACGCACCTATTGACCTTGAACTGACCATTGCAGATATTCGCGGCCATGATGCGGACGTCATCCTGTTGCAAGAGGTCGAGCAAGTGCAACTAGACGGCGCACAAAGAATACCGCCACCGAACTATTTGCGGCTGTGTGTCGAACTGGGCGGATACGAAGGATTTTTTTCGTATCCCAAAACCGATTTACGTGAGTTGCCATTTGGCGTCGGGTTGGCTATCTTCTCAAAGGCATCGCTGCGCAATACGATCCGAAAGGACCTACCGTCGCCGCCGATCCAATTCGAATTCAACGGAAAATGCACAACGCCTACCGACCGCCTGTTAATCGGAGCAACAACTACACTCGCCGGCCATGAGCTGAGAATATATAACACGCACCTGTTGGCGTTCTTCATGCTCAACTCATCTAGTGAGAAATACAATGGCCAGCGAGCACTCGTTCTCGATCAACTGCGTACGTCGCAAGGCCCTACCCTAATTGGGGGCGACTTCAATGTCAGCCAGCATGAATCTCTGGTACGGCAGTTTGGCGGTGCCGGTTTTCGAACGGTACAAATGAACGAGGCCACTTGGCGCCGACGGCCTTTAGTTCTTGACCATATATTCTACAGCCGGCACTTTCGACTCGTGCGTCATTCGGTGGTGCCAACTTCCGCTTCGGATCATCATATTCTAAAAGCTGAGTTGGAGTTCGTCGATTGAGAATCTTGCGCTGCTACATGGCCTAGTTTGACATTTATTGTCCCGAGACACTCTGCAATACCCGCTCACAAAAGATGGGCAAACTTAAGCGCACTTGGCCAGTAGTCGCCAGAGATCAAAGTGCCAGGCGTGGGTTGTAATCGAAAGGCTTTGCAGGAACCGATCTTCCTCCTATGCGTCGTCTCATTGCCTTCCCGATAGTTCTCAGGAAGACAGCAGGTAAAACATTCGCTTTGACGATAGTTAGGGCGCAACGTGGTGGTCATCCCACCACTTCTCGAAACCTTTATCGTGCGCCATCGCTAAGGCAGCAAGCAATGTAACTAAAACGCCAACGATCACCGCGCCCGCAGTTGCGTTTCTATGAGAGGCAAAGCCGAGAACCCAGGGCGAAATAATCAACCAAACCCCGAGCGCCATATTGACACCTTCCTCCCAGGCCTTTGGCATCACCACGGCAACTGCCGCGAAGACCACGATTGCCACACCAAGGATAGAGTCGCATAAAAAGAAGCATACATAGTACCCACGACCAGGCAGCCAATACTTGCAAATCTCAGCGCTTGGAGACACTGGTCTTGTGCTGTGTTTGGACGAATACCCGACTCCGTCGCTGTGTTAGACATCATGTTGTGGTCGAGTTACGACCATGTTGTTACTGTGCCTTATAGACATCATCAAGGCAAAGGGCTAATGGTTGCAATTGCTAGGCCGGTCACAAGAAACAAAGTCGAGTTTGAAATTGCAATGCCACCCAAAGCTCTCAGAACACCAGGTAGTGTGCCAGGTGCAAAGCCGAATGAGCCTTTTTCCCCCGCTACAGTGGTGACAGCCCCAGCCGGCGATATCTTACGGATGGTATTGTTGCCCCGATCTGCAACATATACATTTCCCGGACCATCCACTGCGACGCCGCTGGGATCGTTGAAACGAGCCGCTGCGCCTATGCCATCGGCGCTACCGAACTGACCGGCAGTGCCAGCCAGAGTAGTGACGCTCCCCTGCTTAGTGATCTTGAGTATGGTATTGCCTGCGGTCACGTAAACATTCCCCGCGTCGTCCACTGCGGCACCATAGGAATGACTGAATTTGCCTCCTATACCAGTTGTGCTTGCCAATGCAGTGATAACTCCTTCCGGGGTGATCTTGCTTACGGTTTCGCTGCCGGTATTATTTGCATAAATATTGCCCTCGAAGTCTGTTGCAAGGCTTATTTCACCGCCGAAACACAATTGATCTGCCCGGTCTATGGGCGTTGTGACAAAACCGTCCGGGGCTATTTTGCGTAGGGAACAGTTATCGGTCACATACACATTTCCTGTGCGGTCCACTGCAATACCTTTGGGATTGGTAAAGGTTGCCGGTCCAACTGCGGAGTCAGTTTTGCCTATATCGCCATTACCCGCCAGCGTAGTGACGACTCCAGCCGGCGTGATCTTGCGTATCGTTGCGTTGCTCATATCGGTTACGTAGACATTTCCCGAACTGTCCGCTGCGACACTTGGGGGAATATTGAAAAACTGGAGATTACGAAAATACCCGCCAAAACGTGCCGCATCGCCTGTGGCGTCAGTGTTACCCCATATCGCGGCGGCTCCTGCCAACGTCGTGACTGTTCTATCCGGAGTTATTTTGCGTATGGTGCAGTTCATATCGGCTACATATAAATTCCCCGAGCCGTCCGCTGCAACACCCGTCGGTGCGTTGAAACTTGCCGCCGTGCCTATGCCGTCGTCGCTGCCGATTTTACCGGCAGTGCCCGCCAGTGTAGTGACAACCCCAGCCGGCGTGATCTTTCGCAAAGTAAAAAAATCGGTCACATACAAATTTCCCGCACCGTCCACTGTGATGCCATTGGGATAGTCGAAACTTGCTGCCGTGCCTATGCCGTCGCTGCTACCGCGAATACCGGCAGTGCCCGCCAAGGTAGTGACAACCCCAGCCGGGGTGATCTTGCGAATGGTGTGGTTGTTATAGTCGGCAACAAAAACATTGCCCGCGCCATCCACAGCGAGGCTATGGATCGCGCTAAAACGTGCTGCTGTGCCCGTACCGTCAACGTTGTCACTTAATACTCCCAATAAACCGGCAGTGCTGCCTGCCAAGGTAGTGACGACTCCGGACGGGGTGATCTTGCGTACATTGTAGGCACCCGAGTCGGCCACATAAACGTTGCCAGCCCCATCTACGGCAACACCGCTGGGTTGGCTAAAGCGCGCTGCCGCACCTGCGGCGTCGGTGCTACCGCCTATGCCGGCAGTGCCTGCCAGTGTTGTGACAACTCCATCCTTGGTAATTTTTCGTATGGTAAGGTTGCCTGTATCGGCCACATAAACATTTCCTGCGCCATCTACGGCAACACCGCTGGGCTGACTAAAGCGCGCTGCCGCGCCTGTGGCGTCGGTGCTACCGCCTACGCCGGCAGTGCCTGCCAGTGTAGTGACAATTCCGGTCGAGGTGATCTTACGTATGGTGTTGTTGCCCGCATCGGCTACATATACATTTCCCGCGCTGTCTAACGCAACACTTGCCGGAGCGAAGAAACTTGCCGCAGCACCTATACCATCAATATTTCCAGGACCACCTGATGAACCTGCAAGTAAGGCCAGCAATCCTTGCTGGGATGATGATGTAGGCTGGGGTGCTGATGAGTATTGGTCTGATACGGACCCACCTCCGCCACCACATCCACTGAGTAAAAGCGCTGGAACAACAAACCATGCAATAAGGTTAACAATGGCGGAACACCATATTGCTAAAGTAGAGGGTCTTACATAACTGGCAGGCGCGGCCTTATCGCGCCAATCCGTGTTGACGGATATGTTGGCCGTTAATGTTGGTGTGGAATGTCTTGGCCACATCCGGATTGGTGGGAGATGGGCGTGCGCGAATCGATACAAGTCGTCCACTGCTGAACGACATCGACAAATGTGCGCTATCAAAACGGAGTGGGAAGTAACCAACCGGCAGACCCCAATCATGCTTCGCTCCATGACCTAGTCAATGCGTTGCCCATGCACCGCATCTTGAGATTTCATGAGCGAGGCAGTTTTTTGGGCCCCGTTCTCTAGCCGACTGAGGACTCGTCAGCTTGATGCTAAATACTGAACAATATTAGCATACCGAGCAACCGTTGGGCAGCGTGCGGATTGCCATAATCGGCATGAGATCAAGATATGGTTGGTAGTAGCTTCGCACGCCGCTAATCAAGAAAGACAAGCCACTCAGCAACACTCAGGCTTCGTATATGCGTTCTGCTCAGGTGGGTTAGAGCGCGTTGTGAACTACGCATTCAGTTGCTTCGCTCAAAGCAGCGGGATACTGGAATCTCGCGATTGCCGCACGCGGTAAGTCGAACCTCCTTTACCTCCGGAAACTCAGCCCAGATGTCGGTGCAGCGATTCGACCACGTTGACGGCTCTGCACAAGTCTTGCACACGAAATCTTGTGCGGAGCTAGCGGAGAAATATGAATATGGGAGCCACAACGATATCAGAAAGGTAGCCAGGAACTTCTGTTCCGTGCGCAATGGAAAACTAAAGTATTCGTAGAGTTCCTCGCATGGGAATTTGGCGTTTTAAGGTCGCAAATTGCGACCTTAAAACAGCGCCTTCCTCAACGCGTGCCGACACATATGCCATGACCCAGTTCACGAAGCTCCTGAAGCGTCGGACCAAGCCATTTCCGCTGGTTTCCGCAGAGCCAGCAACTGCATAGCTGCGGCGTATGTAATGCTTTGCCAATCCACTTGGCGTTTTGCCACTGGTCAGTCCCGTGATACCACCTTCGTGCCGCCTTGAGACGAGCAGAGTGGTGGCGCCTCTGCGCACGCTTCATGTTCTTCATCGTGTTTCTCCACAATCACCCCAAGAGCACGGTTGCCCTTGGGGAAAGTTATGGAGTAACCAGTCCAGTGGTAGATATTCATGAAGACGACCCTGAGAATTGGATGGCGAATGTAGTTGAACGGGATCGCGTTAGCAAGAGCCTCAGGCAGAATCGCTCAAACCCGGAACCTCACTGTCCTTAGGAACATATAAAGTCACTCGTCGCCGTCGTCTGAGACATCCAAGGGCGATGGCTCAATCAAGTCCGGTCCGTCTGTCCTCGCATTGCTGACTTTGGAATTCACGCGATAGAAGGATATCGCGCTTTCTGGAACAGGTTGAAGCAGCTCCCGCACTTGTGCAGGGTCGGTAAGACCTGGAGCGAGCCATGCAGCTTGTCGGTCGCTCGAAATCAGATACGGCATCCGGTCATGAATCTGCCGCACAGCGGCATTGGGTTCGCCGACAATTACAGTACAGGACTCGATGACCTGACCATCCTTTTCCCAGTGATCCCAAAGTCCCGCGAAGGCCAAGAGCATGCCATCGGCGGGCTGAAAATACCATGGCTGCTTTCCCGTAGGAAGCTGCTGCCATTCATACCAACCCTTGGCGGGAATCAGGCAACGCCGCTTCTTAAACGGCTCCCGGAAGCTGGAACTCGTAGCTGCGCTCTCGACGCGAGCGTTAAACGTGGAGTACTTGATTCGCGGTTCCTTGGACCAGAACGGCAGAAGCCACCACTGCATGTCGGTAAGTTCCAGCGTGCCATCAGTATCGGCGCGGATCACCGGAATGTAGTTTCTCGGATTGCCCTGTTGCGGCGCCACATTGAAACGAGCATGGCGAACGTTCTCGAACGGGCTGCGCCAGTTGCTGCGCCCGATATGCCAAAAATTCTCAATATCCGCCTCGTCCGGGGCGACGTAACGTCCGCACATGGCAATCAGAATATCGCGTTCATTGCCTGATGTGAACGTCACTTCCACATCGCCGTCATGCGGGCGGCAATGTCCACTTTCGCAGATGCATCTTTGTTCTGCGAGCTCTCTTGATCTTCCAATGCCAGCGGCCAGGCGGTTTGCTCGAATTGGCTAGCCACGGCATTGGTAATAAAACGGCTGCGCGAGGCATAGACGTGGCGATCGCCGGCGCTGGCTTGCTGATAGACATAGAAGCGTTGCGGGACGATCAACTGCAGGTGGTCCTTGGCGCGAGTCATCGCCACATACAGAAGCCGCCGCTCTTCTTCGATCTCGGCACTGGATCCCGTCGCCAGGTCGGAGGGGATGCATCCGTCGACCACGTTGAGAACCGATACGGCCTTCCACTCCTGCCCTTTTGCCGAGTGGATGGTCGACAGGATCAGAAAGTCATCGTCGCGATGGGGAACGCCGGATTCGTCGCTCGTGGCCTCCGGTTGGTCCAGAGTCACCTCGGTCAAGAAACGCTCGCGCGTACCGAAGGTGCCGGCAATGCGCTGAAGTTGGATCAGGTCACCCATTCTCACAGCGGCGTCATCGTAGCGCTGCATTAAGTGCTGTTCATACCAATCGACGACGCTTTCCACTTCTTCTGGCCAGTTCGAACCGTTCTGTCCGCTTTGACCCTGACGAAGCGCGGTATAAAGCTTTAGGAAGCTTTTCCAGTCGTCGCTGGCAGCACTGGGCACGCGAACCTCTCGCATTGCGGCAACAGGATCCTGAGCGGCATCCATCCCATCTATGATCTTGCCCGCCGTCGCCGGCCCGATTCCCGGCAACAGCAGCGCCACACGGAATCCCACGATGCGGCTGCGCGGATTCTCCGCCCAGCGCAACACGGCAAGCACATCCTTGATGTGGGCCGATTCGAGGAACTTCAGTCCGCCGTATTTCACAAAGGGGATATTGCGTCGAGTCAGCTCCAGTTCCAGCTGGGCGCTGTGGCTCGAGGTTCGAAACAGCACCGCCTGGGCCTTGAGCGCCATCCCGCCTTCGCGGCACTCGAGAACCTGTTCGGCGACATAGCGCGCCTGGTCGGCCTCGTCCTTGACCGATACCAGGCGCGGCTTGCCGGAACCGATCCGCTCGGTCCATAAATTCTTGGTGAATCGTTCTTCCGCCAAACCGATCACGGCATTGGACGCATCCAGGATAGGTTGCGTCGAGCGATAGTTGCGCTCGAGCGTTGCAATCTGGGCCGGAGGATCGAAATGGTTCGGGAAGTCGAGGATGTTGCGCACGGTCGCGGCGCGAAACGAATAGATGGACTGGGCATCGTCGCCCACTACCGTCAGGCCGTGACCCTTGGGTTTGAGCGCCAGCAGGATAGCCGCCTGCAGACGGTTGGTATCCTGGTATTCGTCCACCAGGATGTGATCGAAACGCTCCCCCAGCTCGGTTGCGAATGAAGGCTCAGCAACCATCTGCGCCCAATAGAGGAGCAAGTCGTCGTAATCCAGGACGTTCTGCGCCTGCTTGGCGATCACATAGCTTTCGAACAGGCGCTTCAGTTCGGCTTCCCACGGGGCGCACCAGGGAAACAACTCAATCAGCACGTCGCCCAAGGCTTGTTGGCTATTGACGACGCGCGAGTAGATCGCCATGCAGGTCGCCTTGGTCGGAAAGCGCTTCTGCGTCGCGTCCAAACCGAGCTCATGGCGCACGATGGCCAACAGATCCTCAGAGTCGGTCCGGTCGTGAATGGTGAATGAGGGATGCAGGCCGATGCGTTCGGCGTAGTCGCGCAACAACCGCGCGCCGATGCCGTGAAAGGTGCCCGCCCAGGGAAAGCTGGGGGGACGTTGTTCCGCGGGGGCGCCGATCACCCGGTTGATGATCAGGCCGACGCGCCGCGCCATCTCGGCCGCTGCGCGGCGGGAGAAGGTGAGCAGCAGAATTCGCTGCGGATCCGCTCCCTGGACCGCGAGGTGTGCGACGCGGTGCGCCAGGGTATTGGTCTTGCCCGAGCCGGCGCCGGCGATCACCAATAGCGGCCCGCGCCGACCGTCGTATTCGACGGCGTGGCGTTGTTGTTCGTTTAGGGAAGACAGATAGTCTCTTGCCGGGTTGGTTTGCATTAGTGCGGACGTGGCTGTCATCGGTGTGGATTGAATGCTTTCAGTGAAAATCCCGGCTGCTGGTCATGAGTCGCCCCAGCAGGTCGGTGTGGTCCATGAGTCGTTTCGCGATCAAATGTACGACATCTCCCTCCCGCTGCAAAACGCCCAGCACCCCAAGCAGTCTGGAAGCCAGCAATTCGCGGCGCTGACGTTCGGCGAGCTTTGCATGGACGATGACGTTGGCGAAGCCGGTCTCGTCTTCCAGCGTCACGAAAATCACGCCGCTGGCCGTGCCCGGGCGCTGCCGCCCCGTCACGATGCCGGCGCAGCGGGCGGGACAATTGTGGCCGAGTTCGCGCAAGGCCGAGGCGGTGGAATAGCGCCGTCGTTGCAGATGCCGGCGCAGCAGGCTCAGGGGATGGCGGCCAAGTGTCAGACTTAGGGTGGCATAGTCCGTCACGAGTTCCTCGCCCTCGCTGGGCGCTGGCAATACCGCAGCAGCTTCGTTGGTGGGCGTTTCCAGCAACAGGTCACGCTGGATCGGCACGGCGGCCACCGCCCAGGCCGCCTGACGGCGATGCCCGGAAAGCTCCGCCAGCGCGCCCGCCGCCGCAAGCCGGTCCAGGTCATCGCGGCTCAATTTGGCCCGTCGGGCGAGATCCGCCACGTCACGGAAAGGCCGTGCCTCAGCGATGCGCACGCCGGCCTCGTGACCGAGTCCCTTGATCTGATGCAGCCCGAGGCGCACCGCCGAGCTTGTGTCCGCTTCCAATGCAGTCTCCCAGGCACTGTGAAGCACATCCGGCGGCAGTACCTCAATCCGATGGCGTTGGGCATCCTGGACCAGTTGCGAAGCCGAGTAGAACCCCATCGGCTGGGCATTCAGCAATCCGACCAGGAAAGCTGCCGGCTCATGGCGCTTGAGCCATGCCGAGATATATACCAGCAACGCAAAACTCGCCGCATGGGATTCCGGGAAGCCGTATTCCCCGAAGCCCTCGATCTGACGGAAGATGGCTTCGGCGAATTCACGGGAATAGTGGCGCTCCAACATGCCGCCGATGAGCTTGTCGCGAAAATGCTCGACGCCTCCGCGCCGCTTCCAGGCTGCCATGGAACGCCGCAACTGGTCGGCTTCGCCCGCCGTGAAGCCGGCCGCGACGATCGCCAGTTGCATGACCTGCTCCTGGAAGATGGGCACGCCAAGCGTGCGTTGCAATACAGACTTCACAGCTTCGGAGGGGTAGCGTACGGGTTCGAGACCCTGTCGCCTTCTCAGAAAGGGATGGACCATGTCGCCCTGAATCGGTCCGGGCCGCACAATGGCAACCTCGATGACCAGATCGTAGAAGCAACGCGGCCTGAGCCGCGGCAGCATGGTCATCTGCGCGCGCGATTCGATCTGGAATACGCCGATCGGGTCGGCATGGCCGAGCATGTCGTAGACCGCCGGATCTTCGCGGGGAATATCCTGCATCCGAAAACCCTTGCCGTCCCGCTTCGAGATGCAATCGAGCGCACGCCGGATGGCGGTCAGCATGCCCAGGGCTAGCACATCCACCTTCATGAGGCCCAGGGCGTCGATGTCGTCCTTGTCCCACTGGATGATGCTGCGCTCCGGCATCGCTGCATTTTCGATGGGGACCAGCCGGTCCAGACGCCCCCGGCTTATGACGAAACCGCCGACATGCTGCGACAGGTGGCGTGGGAAACCCATGAGTTGCTTGGCCAGGATCAGCCACTTCGCCACGCGCGGGCTGTCAGGATCGAGTCCAACGGCTGCAAACCGCGCCTGAAGCTCCTCGCGCTTGTCCCACCAGCCTAAGGATGAGGTCAGGGCGTTAATCCGATCGATGTCTATCCCCAAGGCGCGGCCGCAATCGCGCAGCGCCGAGCGCGTCCGGTAGCTGATCACCGTCGCAGTTAGGGCGGCGCGTTCGCGTCCGTACTTGGCGTAGATGTACTGAATGACTTCCTCACGCCGCTGATGCTCGAAGTCGACGTCGATATCGGGCGGTTCGTTGCGCTCCCGGGAGATGAAGCGCTCGAACAGCATGTCCGACTGCGCGGGATCGACCTCGGTGATGCCCAGGGCGTAGCACACCGCCGAATTGGCGGCCGAGCCGCGGCCCTGGCAAAGGATCGCCTGCTGGCGGGCGAATTTGACGATGTCGTAAACCGTGAGGAAGTAAGCCTCGTAGTGCATGTCGGCAATCAGGGCCAGTTCGTGCTCGATCTGTTTGCGAACCTTGTCGGGCACGCCCTCCGGATAGCGCACGGCCAGTCCCTGTTCGGTTTCGGCCCGCAGGTATCCGGCGGGGGTCTGGCCGACAGGGACGATTTCTTCCGGATACTCGTAGCGCAGTTCGTCAAGGGAAAAGTTGCACAGTGCGGCGATCCGCAGAGTTTCCGCCAGCAGTTCCGGCGGGTAGAGGCGCGCCAATCGCAAGCGCGAACGCAGATGACGCTCGCCGTTGGGGAACAGGGCATGGCCGGCGCGATCCACGGCGGTCTTGAGGTTCAACGCCGTCATTGTGTCCTGCAGGGGCCGGCGTCCGCGCACATGCATATGCACGTCGCCGCAAACGACCAGCGGCAGGCCGGTCGTCGCCGACAAGGTTTGCAGCGCCGCGAGTCTCTCGGCATCGCCCGGCTGCAGATGACGCTCGTAGGCGATCCAGCAGCGTTCCGGAAAACCGGCTTTCAGCCAAAGTCCTTCTTCGGTGGTCGCTGCCGTCGGCGCAAGCCAGAGCGCCAGGCAGTCGGGCACGCCGCGCGACAGGTCGTTGCGGCTCAGCTGATAGCTTCCCTTTTCCGCACGCCGCCGGCCAAGAGTGATGATGGCGCATAGATTGCCGTACCCCGCACGGTTCTGTGCCAGCAGAATCAGCTTCATGCCATCGGCCAGAACCAACTCAGTACCGATGAGCAGCTTGAGTCCGGCTTGCTTGGCGGCGACATGCGCCCGCACCACACCGGCGAAGGAGCACTCGTCGGTGATGGCCAGCGCCGTATAGCCGAGCGCATTCGCTTGTTCCACCAGTTCTTCGGCATGCGAGGCGCCGCGCAGGAAGCTGAAGTTGGAGAGGCAGTGCAACTCAGCGTAATCGGGCAATGCCACGGGTGCTTTCATGAAAAGTACCCCTGCAGGAACCACCCGCCGGGCGCCTTGCATTCGCGATAAATCCACAGCCAGCAGGCATTGCTAGACAACGCGATGAAGTAATCGCGCCGGACGTCGCCCGTTGTCTTATCGCCATTTTCGCCCCCTTCGTCGCTATCCCACCAGCCCGATTCGATGCGCTCGGGTCCCGCCAGCAACTTCAAATGGCCTTGGCGATAAGGACGCCCATCGATTTCCGCCAGAGGCTCGGGTTTGTGGAGCAACCATAGAGGACGGGGTAGCCTCGTTCCATTGTCTGGGGTGTTCTTTTCAAACAGCGTAGTGCACTGCGTGGCGCATTCGGGGCGATGATCGTCATTGGGTGTCACCCGATAAACCTGCTTATCTCCGAGCTTGGCGCGCAGGCGCTCAAGCAACGCGCCGACGGCGTCCTGCTCGGCATGCGCATCGTCGAACAGAGCGCGATTCCGTTGCGGACGAAAGGCGACGTTGGTCGCTTCCAGTCTCAGCGATTCCACGGGGGCTTGGAGCGACATACGCTCCAGCCGCTCGCGCAGCACGCGCTCGAACCGTCCGCTATCGGCGGTCAGGTCGGCAAACTGCAAGACCAGCTCGGTTTCTTGTTGTTCATGCTGCAGTTGCAACTTGATCTCGCGCACCCCAGCCTGCCTGGCGGCCAGCCAGCCGGCCAGCGCCGCCGTGAGACGGCGCGCGGCGAATAGCAGTCCGGAAGCTGTCTCCACGGATGCCGGAAGTTGGAGCGACAAGGCAAACTGATCGGGGAAAGCGAAGTCTGCACGCGGATCCGGTATTTCTCCAAATGCACAGGCCAGCAGTTGCAGGGTGTCCACGCCGATGCGCCGAGCCAGCGCAGCGGAGGGCAGCTTGCGCACATTGGCCAGGGTGGTTGCACCGAATTGTGCGAGCGATTTGGCGACCTTGTTTGGCAATACCGCTATCGGCAAGGATTTCAGATGCTGGCGCAGCGTATCGCAATCGCAGCAATGCACATCCGTTCCTGTCTGAGCCAGCCACTGAGCCCCAAGGGGTGTCGGTGCTGCCGCTGTCGCGACGGTAAAGTGTTGTGCCTGAATACCCTCCCTTGTAGCAACGACAAGTTTCTCCAATCCGCCAAACAGACGCAGGCAACTGCCAACTTCCAGCAGCAGAGTATCGGGCGTCAGGCTGATCCGGGGCGTAAAACTGCCAGCCCAACAGGCCAGGTTGTGCATTGCCTCTGCTTCTTTCGAAAGGTTACGCGCAAGGAGCGTAATGGTGGGTGCCAGCATGCGCGCCGCTGCCACGCCGATCCCGTTTTCGATGCCTGCCTGTCGTGCCGCCTGGTCACACACGAGGATGACGCCAGTCAAACCGATGCCTTGAGATCTGCATCGTCGCGGCTAGCATCCCAGCCGGCATTCCTTATCACTTCCTCGGTAATCTTTTCGACGCCGTAGTTGATCGCCTGAATTGCCGCGGAGTTGAGAAGATCGGCCACATGCCCGACGATGCCCATCGTCCTCTCGAAGATGAAGCTGCTGAGCACGGGATCGTCGAGGCCGGATGCCATGCGCAGAGGCAGGGCCATTTCGAACAAGATCAGCAATTCCTGGAACTGCGCGTCATCTTTGAACCGTTCCAGGGGAAGGCGTCTCAGCCGGCTGGAGATTTGCGGGTCGGTCTGAATCGCGTTGAAAACCTCGAGCGTGCCGGCGGCCACCACGGGGCGGCGAAGCTCGTTCATCAGGAACTTGATGGAGTTCAACCCTTTCCGCTGCGCGTTCGCGCTTCCCTCCATGACGTTATGCAGTTCGTCGATGAGGAGGATCTTCATGCCTACAGCCCGCAGCAATTTCACTGTCGCCTCGCGGAGTGCCTGCGGCTTGGCGTTTACGGGCATTCGGGCGTTCAACTTCGAGAGGATGACCGGGTACACGCCCTCCGACGCGGTTTCCGGGTATTGCACCATGACCACTGGCACGACGGCGGCGTTTCCATCCGGGTTGTCGCTGGCGCGATGGTTCCTGAGGAATGCGTCGATGATGGTGCTTTTGCCCATCAACGGCCGCCCGACGATGAGGCGTCCCTGGGGCCGGACGGCGTCCTCCATCCGGTACAGCATCTCCAACTCGTTCAGCACCTCTTCGGCTCTGGTGTGCGCCAGGAATCGATCGCGCCGGATATATGAGATTCGATCCTCGTCATCGCGGTCGGCCATCGATGCGGCGACCGATGACAGATGAGGATATTTCTCTTCAGGTTTCATCGTCGCCTCCGGGCGTCTTCTTTGGAATGACTTCGGCCGCATGAACTTTCTCGCGCAGCGCCTTGACGCGGTCTTCGCTGATCCGGGTTTTGCGCGACGCGGGGGCGGCGGGCTTCGAGGGGCGCGGCGGGGGTTGAACGATCGCCCCTTCGGCGCGGCGCCGGTCCTTTTCGGCCTCGAGGCGGCGGGCCTTGGTTCTCAGCGCCGCCGTTGTCTTCATGTCCTCGCGGCGCAGCTTGCTTTGGTAGCGCTGATCTTCGAATTGCTCCGAAGGATTGCCGCGGCGCCGCTTTCGCGCGTTGTGCTCCCACAGGCTGATCGGCTCGTTGCCCAGGTCGGCAGACGACAGGTCGATATAGCTGTCGGTCGGTTCGTTGTACAGCCACACCGTCGAAATATTGCGGGGGTCGTAGCGAATCTCAAACCTCCGCTCATCGATGGGCCGTTCGAGGTTTACGGAATCGCCAATGAGAGTTAATGCAGGGCTGTGATACTTCTCATCGAAGATTTCGACGATTCCGTTACGCACCGTGCGCATTTTTGTCGGCATCAGCGAGATGCGCAGCGCCCTGGGATCCGCGGGGCGGTCCGGCAGGCCGGTGGGCGGCAGGACGTCGCCCTCGAAAACGCCCTGTTTCCACTTGAGCAAGGGCACGGTGCCGTCCATTCCTGCACCCCTATGCTGCTTTAGGTGATAGTCGTTGACGAGGAACTCCGTGAAGAACGCCTCGAATTCCGCGAGGGTGAAGATCGCGCGCCCCTCCGAATCGTACTCGCCGCGTTCGACAGGATTCGAGAACTTCGTTCCCGGCACAGCCTTGAGTTCGTTCATGAACGTGCGAAATGCGCTTTCCACATGGCCGCCGAAGTTCGGGGACCCGACCGGCCTGTCGCGCAGGGTGAAGCGGTACCGTCGCCGCGCGCCATGCATCATTTTTCCGTTCAACTCGGTAGCGTTGTCGACAATGACGATGTCGGGGAAACCCCAGCTTGGCCATTCTCCGGTTACGCGCTGGCGGCGAAGATATTCCTCTTTAGGGAGGAATGCATGCGCAAGCGCCATTCCGGTGGACAACGTGCTCGGCGCGTCCAAAGTCAGGAAGAAGCCGAGAACCATGCGGCTATAGGTATCGATCACCAGCGTCAGCCAGGCGTCGCCGATCGGTTGCCGGTCGATTTCGTCGACTAGACAGACCTGGATCGGCGTGTGATCCACTTGCGCAATGGCAAGGGGGTAGTCGTTGTCGGGCAAGTGGCCGACCTTCGGGCGAAACGCATCGGCTGCTTTCTTCTTGCGGCCCTGAGACTTGAGTTTTGTCTTCAGCGTTGTTTCTTGTTCGAACTTTCGGAGCGTAGTGATTGAAATTTTTTTCCAGCCCTTCTCTTTGCTGTCCCCATTGAGTAGTACCAATATGTCGGGAAGCGTCTTGGGCTCCTTGATGAATCGATGCTCCCTTAAATGTGTTTTGATTGATTTCTGCAATTCGGGGGTGAGGTGGTAACCGCCGGAATCCTTGCGGACGGAGCGCACCAGCGCATCGGCGTTTCCGTGCACCGAGACAATCTTCATTTTCCGATAGACGGCGGCCGAACTGATGTGGAGCCTGGAACACATGTCTTCAATGAGTTCTCGCCGCTGGGCGCGTGGCTTGGCGAGAATCTTCAGGACGTCCTGGAATTGTTCGACGGCTTTGGCTCTTTGCGCCAGCTGCTTCTTGTTCTCCTTTTTGGTTATTTCATCCGCGTTTGGAAGCTTACGAACGCGACGTTGCCGAATGAAGGCGGACTGCTTGCTCGTCGGTCGGTCAGCTTTGGAAACTGCTTTGGAGCCTTCGGGGATCGCATCCGGTTCCGCGGGCAGGGAAGCGGATAATGCCGAATCTAACGGGCGGAGATTCTCAATCTTCAGGAAATCGTGCCTTCCGTCCGCCAGGGAGGTTGCCAGCACCCGGCTTGAATCTTCGACGTGTACGATACGCCAGTTCTCGTCGCCGCAAGACACGAGAGCGCCATCGCGGAGCACGATTAGATCAAGCATCCGGCTGCGCCTTCACCACTGAGTCGAGGGATAGCGGGACACTCAGGTCCACATCCACCAGTTGACGCGCAATCAGCCCGTAACAGGCCGGCAATACCTGGGCGCGCCGTTCAGGCGTCGACCCAATGGTCGCCGCCCAGTCGCGAAGCGTCAGTTGGCCCCATTTGCGAATGTGCTCAAGGAGGCCCGCTTCATACTTCGAGTCGACCGGGCGCTCAAGAAAGCGCAGAAGAAATCTCGCATTTTTGAGGTAAAGCGTACGGATTTCGCTTTCGCGGAATACTTTGAAATGCCACCCCTGCCGGGATGCGTGAATTTCGGCGGCGGCCCACTTGAGCCTATTCTCCGCCTCATGTTCCTTGCGGGGTGGTCTCCGGCGCCGCGGAGATTCTGACCCGTCGTTCGAATCGGGCTTGACTTCGCATAGCATCGGCGGGAGGTTGGCGGCCTCAGGCAGGTCGGTCCGGTAATGGATGAGGACGTCAGGCGTGTAGTCCCTGATCTTGTTCTTCTCATCGAGCCAATTCAGGGTCAACGGTTGAGACTCGAAGCCGGCGACTAACCGGTTGAAGCGAAGTAAAATGAAAAAGTCTTCCTCGAGCGTGGATTCGAATTGCTGTCCATCCGGCGCCGTACCGGTAACTTTGACCGGACTGGCTTTGATCCGTCGAGTCGGCATCGCTCAAAGCTCCTGAAAATGGAGGCTCGTTGCAATCCATTATAGGCAAAATGGCCATTTTTCTCACTCAAATATGCACTTTTTCTCACGGATCTCTTATCCCCCCAGCGGCAGCGTGCCGCGCCCCGGCGAGATTTCCCTGGCGCACCAGGGCGTGCTGTTTCTCGACGAGTTGGTGGAATTCGAAAGACGCACGCTGGAGGCACTGCGCGAACCGCTCGAGAGCGGACAGATCTCCGTCTCGCGCGCTGCGCGCCGCACCGATTTCCCGGCCCGCTTCCAGCTCGTCGCGGCGATGAACCCCTGCCCCTGCGGCTGGCTCGGCCATGCCAACGGCAAGTGCCGCTGCTCGCCCGACCAGGTCGCAAAATATCGCGGCAAGCTCTCCGGACCGCTGCTCGACCGCATCGACCTGATGATCGAGGTGCCCTCGCTGTCCGATGCCGAACTGCAGGCGCGCGGCGACGGCGAACCTTCCGCACGCGCGCGCGAACGCGTGTGCGACGCCCGTGCAATCCAACTGGCGCGCCAGGGCAAAGCGAATGCCTTGTTGACGCCCGCCGAGGTGGACCGCCACTGTCAGCCGGATGCGGCCGGCGCATTGCTGCTCAAACAGGCGATCGCCCGGCTGTCCTTGTCGGCGCGTGCCTACCATCGCATCCTGCGCGTGGCGCGCAGCATCGCCGACCTCGCCGCCAGCGCGCAAATCGTCAGTACGCATGTCGCCGAGGCCGTGCATTACCGCCGCGGCCTGGCCCAGGCTTGACCAACCGCCCTTTGCCTCCGCCCCGCCCCGTCGCCAGCGTCTCGGCCGGCATGGCGGCATTGCTGGCGGCGCTGGCGATGATCGGGCCGTTCTCGATCGACACCTACCTGCCGGCCTTCCCGGCGATCGGCGCGTCGCTGGGCGCCAGCCCGGTGGCCGTGCAGCAGACGCTCACTGCCTACCTGGTGCCGTTTGCGCTGATGATCATGTGGCATGGCGCATTGTCGGATGCGCTCGGGCGCCGCCGCGTGATTCTGGTCGGTCTCGCGCTGTATGTGCTGGCCTCGCTGTTCTGCGTATTCGCAACGCGCATCGAATACCTCTGGTTCGGTCGAGCGCTGCAAGGGCTGTGCGCGGGCGTCGGCATCGTAGTGAGCCGTGCGATCGTGCGTGACCTGCTCGACGGTCCGGCGGCGCAACGCCTGATGGCGCGCATCAGCATGATGTTCGCGCTTGGTCCGGCGCTGGCCCCGATCATCGGCGGCTGGATTCACGCCTTCTTCGATTGGCACGCTATCTTCGTCTTCATGGCCTTGTTCGGCGCCGTGCTATGGCTTGCGGTGCAGCGCTGGCTGCCCGAGACCCTGCCCAAGGAGAAGCGTCAAAGCCTGCATCCGGTGCATCTCTGGCACGCCTACCGCAGCGTCTTCGGCCATGCCGAATTCATGTCGCTGTCGGCCGCGTTGAGCCTCAATTTCCTCGGCATGTTCATCTACGTGCTGTCTTCCCCGGTCTTCCTCACCCAGCATCTGGGCATTTCGCCGCAGGGCTTCGCCTGGCTGTTCGTACCTTGTGTGGGCGGCCTGGTGATCGGCTCGTATATTTCGGGACGCCTGGCTGGCCGGCTCAGTCCGCGCCGCACCATCGCGCTCGGCTACATCGTCATGTGCCTGGCGGCGGCCGCCAATCTGGCCATGAACATGGCGTTCAAGGCGCAAGTGCCCTGGGCCATCCTGCCCTTCCCCATCTACACCATCGGCATGTCTATGGCGGTGCCAAGTCTGCAACTGCTGGCGCTCGATTTATTTCCGGAGAAGCGCGGCCTGGCATCGAGCTGCCAGGGTGTCATGCAAACCGGCAGCAGTGCCTTCGCCGCTGCAATATTGGCGCCGCTGCTCTGGGGTACGCCGCTGACCCTGGCCGGCGGCATGGCGGGCTTCCTGCTGCTGGGGTTGTGCGTGTTCGCCATTGCAATCTGGCATTACCGCGCGCCGCAGCGCGCCTCACGCCAATGACTGTTTGCAGTAGGTCTCGCGCATCAGGCAGATCAGGACCAGCGACACGGCGACGAAAATGCAGATCAGGGTAAACCCGGCCTGCCAGGCATCCGCCGCATAGACGCGCACGCCGCTGTTCATCTGCCCCGCCCAGTGGCGGTCGAGCATCCAGCCGATGGCCGGCTGCAGCAGCATGCCGCCCAGGAGCGGCCCCATGTTGCAGACGCCGGAAGCCGTTCCGGTCAAGCGCAGCGGAATCGATTCCTTGGCGCAGGCGAAGCCGATGGTGATGTTGGCCGAGCAAAAGCCGAGCGGCACCAGCAGCGTCACCAACAGCCACAGCGGCAAGGGCAGGAACACCACGGCCAGCCAGCCGGTCAGGGCCAGCGCGGTCGTCAGCACATACAGCGGTTTGCGCCGGCCCAGGTGCTGCGACCAGGCGCCCAGCAGCGGTCCGCCGAGCGCCCAGGCCACCAGCAGGGTGGATGTGATCAAGGCGGCCGATTTGGCATCGAGCGCATACGCCTGGCGCAGATAGGGCACGCCCCACAGGCCGGCGAAGGCCAGCACCGCGCCGACGACGCCGACCGGGGTCAGGAACATGATCCAGATATTGCGGTAGCTCAACACTTCCGCCAGTCCGCGCAGGATCGGCGTCCGGTCGCCGTGATCGTGTCCGGCCTGCACGTGGCTGGCATAACCGCGCTCGACCGGATCGTCGCGCACCAAGAGCCAGGTGGCGAGACTCAGGAGCGCCGTCAGTCCGGCCGAGACGCCCATGATCGGCCGCCAGCCGAAGGCTTCCACCAGCAGGCGCAGCGGCACGCCGGCCGAGACGCCGCCGATCACGCCCATGAGGATCGCCATGCCCGAGACCAGGGCGTAATGGCGTTGCGGAAACCAGTGGCTGGCCAGCTTGAGCATCGAGACGAAGGCCACCGCCACCGAAGCGCCGATCAGCAGCCGCCCGGCATTGGCCCACCACAGCGTCGGCGCCATCGCGAACAGCGCACTGCCCAGCGCAGCCACCGCCGCACCGAGCGTCAGCAGCTTGCGCGGTCCCCAGCGGTCGGCGATCACACCGGTGGGAATCTGCATGGCGACGTAGGAATAAAAGTAGAACGCCGAAAGATTGCCGAGCGCGGCGGCGCCGATGGCAAACTCGCCCATCAGCTGGTCGGTGATGACCGCCGGCGCGACGCGCTGATAGAAGGCAATCAGGTAGAGCAGGGCGCCCAGCCCCCACATCAGCCAGGCCAGTGCGGCGGGTGGCAAGCCGCGCAGGGGTTTGCTCATACGGCTGCCGCAGTCAGACGTTTCATGTCTTCGCCCTTCAAGGTTTTCGGAAGCCGGAATTGCAGCGACAGCATTATGGAGCCGAGCCTCGGGATGTCAATACGGGCCTGCGGCCCCCCGCCAGGCAATGTTTCAGGGAGATCGGGTCACATTTGCCGGAAGCGATGGGCGAAGGTTCGGCTCACGATGAATTTGCGCTCCAGCCCGCGCAGCTTGACTTCGAGATGCCCGGCGTCGGTGCGCACCAGGCGATCGATGGCCGCCACGCGCACGATGGTGCTGCGATGAATCTGCCAGAACTGATCCTCGGGCAGTTCCTCGACCAGTTCCCGGATCGGCTTGCGGATCAAGGCCTCGCCGGTCGCCGTCAGGACCTCCGTATATTTGTCGTCGGCGTTGAAGCAAATTACTTCGCTCACCGGAATCAACTGGGTTGTCGCGCCGACCGAGGCGCTGATCCATTTCAGGGCGCTTGCTTGCGGTGTCAATTGCCGCCGCAGTTCGGCGAGCAGTTCGGAGGTTATGCCCGTCTGCGGCGATGCTGCCGGAATCGAGCCGGCCATCTGCGTCTTGAGTCGCGCGACGGTGTCAGCCAGGCGCCTCGTCGTGGCGGGCTTCAACACGTAATCAAGCGCATGCTGTTCGAAAGCGGCTATGGCAAATTCACTGTAAGCGGTCACGAACACGACCTGGCAGCGATCGCGCAAGACGGTGGCGATATCGATGCCGCTCATGTCGGGCAGGTTGATGTCGAGAAAGGCGATGTCAGGCACTGCTTCCGCTATCTGCCGCATGGCTGCGGCGCCCGATTCCACCTCGACGATAGCGCCGACATCGGGCCACAGCTCGTGCAGCGAATCGCAAAGCTGCCTGCGCAACAGCGGCTCGTCTTCGACTACCAATACCCGGTAAGCGTGTTTCATTCAGGCATCCAGGCCAACGTCCACGGGGACCTCCAGCACTGCGACCGTGCCGCGCGGTTGATTCGCCGCCAGCGTCAATCTACCCCGCTCACCATACATCGAGACAAGGCGTTCCCGGATATTGCTCAGTCCGATGCCGTCCCTCAGATCATTGCCCGATTGCGGCAAACCGGCGCCGGTATCGGCGACGCTGAGCATCAGGCTGCCGGCGCGGCGGCAGGCGCTGACCGTAATGGTGCCGCCTTCGGGGAGTTCGTTCAAGCCGTGCTTGATCGCATTTTCAATCAGCGTGATCAGCATCATCGGCGGGAATGGCAGCGCCAGAAGTTCCTGCGGTACTTCAAAGACAGCCTGGAGCCGGTCTCCCATGCGAATCTGCAGGATGGCGACATAGGCGCTGGCCATGGTCAGTTCATTGCGCAGCGTGCTGGTTTCACCGCGGATGCGCGGCACGGCGGCCTGCAGATAGTCGATCAGATTCTCAAGCATGGCCAGCGCCTGCTCGGGATTGTTCTTGATCAGAAAGCTCAAGTTGGCCAGCGTGTTGAAGAGAAAGTGAGGCTCGATCTGGGCGCGGATCACTTTCAATTCCGCCTCGGCATGCTTGCGCGCCAGACGCTGCCGGTCGGCTTCCGATCGCATCAGTTCGGCTTCCGCCCTGGCAATCCTGGCACGGGTTGCCAACACCGTGACGGCGATGGAGCCGAAGATGAAACCGATGGCTGCGGTAAGGACGAACGACCACAGTTTCTCCTTGTCGCTGAACATCATGCCGAGGTCGCGACCCTTGACGAGAACCACCAGCACCGTGCCAAAAAAAGCGCCAACAACAAGCGCGGCAGCAACGCTCAGGGCGCGCCAGAGCCGCGACATCCTGATGCTCATCGCCGGATAGAGCAAAGCCAGCAGGGTAAAACCGACGACCTGCACGCTGATCAAGAGATCCCAGAACTTGTTGTCCAGCATGGGAACAAGAACCATGGTCACGACCGTGTTGAAGGCGGCGGTAATTACCGCAACCCGCAGCATGCGGAGCAAGGTTTCTTTTTGCAGCGTCGTCATTGCGTCAACACTCCATCCCGGTGACTCAAGGTTTGCTCATGACGCCTTGTCCGGACATGAATTCCGCGCAAGCTGGCCAGGTGCGCGGCCGTGCATGGCAGCCAGCGGATGCCCGGCGCCGGCATTGGACGCATAGTGCTCGGCGATGCCCAGACTTCCGCCCACCATTGTGCCTGATCCGGCCAGGGCCAGCGCTGCCGCGAAGAGTCTGGTGCCGAGTTTCGTTTTGAGATAGGTCGAGGTCGTCGCTTGCATTTGCTTATCCTTTCATCGGGTTCAGGAAAGTTCCGAACCCACTATAAAAAGACCTGGCCCCTTGGGAAAACCGGTTTGCGACGAAATGCGCACCAGGCGGCGTGAAACGAAGTTTCCCATCGTCGGTGCCGGATGTCAGTCGGTCAGGCCCTGGGCGAATAAACCTCCGAAATCATGCTCTCCCAGCCTCCATTCGATCGCTGGCCCTCAAGCCTGGTCAGGCGGGGCACGGCCTGGCGCATGATAAAATTGCGCCCCACCTCACCTCACCACCCCCCCCCCGCTCCGCCCATGCAAGCCGATCGCAGCCAAGAACTCCGCGCGCTTCTGAGCCGCCGCATCCTGATTCTCGATGGCGCGATGGGCACCATGATCCAGCGCGAGCGGCTCGGCGAGGCGGACTATCGCGGCGAGCGCTTCGCGGCGCACGGCAAGGACCTCAAAGGCAACAACGACCTGCTGTCGCTGACCCGCCCGGCCCTGATCCAGGCCATTCATGCCGAATACCTGGCGGCCGGCGCCGACATCATCGAGACCAACACCTTCAATGCCACCGCCATTTCACAGGCGGATTACGGGCTGGAAGGCATCGTGCATGAACTGAATCTGGCCGGTGCGCGCCTCGCCCGCGCCGCCTGCGACCAATTCACGGCGCAGGATCCGGCCAAGCCGCGCTTCGTCGCCGGCGTGCTCGGTCCGACTTCGCGCACCGCCTCGCTCTCGCCGGAAGTCAATGACCCCGGCTACCGCAATGTGCATTTCGACGAACTGGTCGCGACCTACCTCGAAGCGGCACGCGGGCTCGCCGCCGGCGGCGCCGACCTGCTGTTGGTCGAAACCGTGTTCGACACGCTTAACGCCAAAGCGGCACTGTTCGCCATCGAATGCCTGTTCGACGAACTGCAGCAGCGCCTGCCGCTCATGATCTCCGGCACCATCACCGACGCTTCCGGCCGTACCCTGTCGGGACAGACCACCGAGGCATTCTGGAACTCCCTGCGCCACGCCCGGCCGCTGTCTTTCGGCCTGAATTGCGCGCTTGGCGCCGGCGAGCTGCGTCAGTACGTCGCAGAACTCGCGCGCCAGTGCGACTGCTTCGTCTCGGCGCATCCCAACGCCGGCCTGCCGAATGCCATGGGCGGCTATGACGAGACGCCGCAGATGCTGGCCGAGGCGCTGCACGAATGGGCCGCTGCGGGCATCATCAACATCGCCGGCGGCTGCTGCGGCACCACGCCCGGGCATATCCGCGCCATCGCCGCCGCCCTGCATGGCATGGCGCCGCGCCCGCTGGCGCAGCCGCAGAAAATGCTGCGCCTGGCCGGCCTGGAGCCATGCAATTTGGACAGCGATTCGTTGTTCGCCAATGTCGGCGAGCGCACCAATGTGACCGGCTCAAAAGCCTTCGCCCGCCTGATCCTCAACAACCAGTTCGAAGAGGCGGTGGCGGTGGCGCGCAACCAGGTCGAGGCGGGCGCGCAGATCATCGACATCAACATGGACGAGGCGATGCTCGACGCCAAGGCGGCGATGGTGAAGTTTCTCAACCTGATCGCCAGCGAGCCCGACATCGCGCGCGTGCCGGTGATGCTCGACTCGTCGAAGTGGGAAGTGCTTGAAGCCGGCCTCAAATGCCTGCAGGGCAAGGGCATCGTGAACTCGATCTCGCTCAAGGAAGGCGAGGACAATTTCCTGCGCCAGGCGCGGCTGATCCGCCGCTACGGCGCCGCCGCCATCGTCATGGCCTTCGACGAGCAGGGCCAGGCCGACACCTACGCGCGCAAGACCGGCATCTGCCAGCGGGCCTACGATCTGCTACTCGGCATCGGCTTTCCGGCCGAGGACATCATTTTCGATCCGAACATCTTCGCCATCGCCACCGGCATCGAAGAGCACAACAACTACGCCGTCGATTTCATCAACGCCGCGCGCTGGATCAGGCAGAACCTGCCGCACGCCCAGGTCTCCGGCGGCGTCTCCAACGTCAGCTTCAGCTTCCGCGGCAACGAAGCGGTGCGCGAGGCCATCCATACCGTCTTCCTCTTTCACGCGATCCGCGCCGGCATGAGCATGGGCATTGTCAATGCGGCCCAGCTCGGCGTCTATGACGAGATCGAGCCGGAATTGCGCAGCCGCGTCGAGGCGGTGGTGCTGAACCAATCCCCTGATGCCGGCGAACGCCTGGTCGAGTTCGCCCAGACGGTGAAGGGCGCCGCCAAGGAACAGGAAGACGCCGGCCGCGCGCAATGGCGCCAGCTCCCGGTGAATGAGCGCCTGGCGCACGCCATGGTCAAGGGCATCACCGACTGGATCGGCGCCGACACCGAAGAAGCGCGGCAGGCCACGCTCGCCGCCGGTCTGCCGCCGCTGGCGGTGATCGAAGGCCCGCTGATGCAGGGCATGAACGTGGTTGGCGACCTGTTCGGCGCCGGCAAGATGTTCCTGCCACAGGTGGTCAAGTCGGCGCGCGTCATGAAGCAGGCGGTGGCGCACCTGCTGCCGTACATCGAAGCCGAGAAGCTGCGCGCAGGCAGCAAGGCCAAGGGCCGCATCGTGCTGGCCACGGTGAAGGGCGATGTCCATGACATCGGCAAGAACATCGTCGGCGTGGTGCTGGGCTGCAACGGCTACGAGGTCTTCGACCTCGGCGTGATGGTGGCGGCCGACAGGATTCTCGCCGCCGCGCGCGAGCATGATGCCGACATCATCGGTCTGTCGGGCCTGATCACACCCTCGCTGGAAGAGATGAGCCACGTCGCTGCCGAAATGCGGCGCCAGGGCTTCACCGTGCCGCTGCTGATCGGCGGCGCCACCACCAGCCGCGCCCACACCGCCATCAAGATCGCGCCCAACTATGCCGGAGCGGTGGTGTATGTGCCCGACGCCTCGCGCGCCGTCGGCGTGGTCTCCAAGCTGCTGTCCGACAACCAGGCGGCCGGCTACCGGAGCGAAGTTGCTGCCGACTACGAAAAACTGCGCGCCCAGCACGGGGCCAAGAAGGGCGTGCCAATGGTATCCCTGGCCGCGGCGCGCGCCAATCGCGGCCGGCTCGCCTACGCACCGGTCGCGCCGAAGGTGTCAGGAGTCACCGTGCTGCGCGACATCGATCTCGCAGCGTTGGTACCCTACATCGATTGGGGACCGTTTTTCCAGACCTGGGAACTCTCCGGCAGCTATCCGAAAATTCTCGAAGACGAGATCGTCGGGGAATCCGCGCGTGAAGTCTTCCGCGACGGCCAGGCGATGCTGGCGCAGATCGTCGCCGCGCAATCAACCGACCCGTGGCTCACCGCGAATGCCGTGTTCGGCCTGTTTCCGGCCAACGCCAGCGGCGACGACATCGAAATTTATGCCGATGAGACCCGCACCGCCACGCGCGCCACCCTGCATTGCCTGCGCCAGCAACAGCAACGGCCGGCCGGCAAGCCGAATCAAAGCCTGGCCGATTTCATCGCGCCGCGCGATAGTGGCACGCCCGACTGGCTCGGCGCTTTCGCGGTGACCGCTGGCCTCGGCATCGAGCGCAAACTCGCCGAGTTCGAGGCAGTTCACGACGACTACCACGCCATCATGCTCAAGTCGCTTGCCGACCGCCTTGCCGAAGCCTGCGCTGAATGGCTGCACCAGCGCGTGCGGCGGGAATTCTGGGGCTATGCGCCCGACGAACAGCTCGCCAGTGCCGAGTTGATCGCCGAAAAATACCGCGGCATCCGCCCCGCGCCCGGTTATCCCGCCTGCCCCGACCACACCGAAAAAACCACGCTGTTCAACCTGCTCGACGCGCCCGGAAACACCGGCATCCATCTCACCGAGAGCTACGCGATGCTGCCGGCCGCGGCGGTGAGCGGTTTTTACTTCGCCCACCCCGAGGCGCATTATTTCGCCATCAGCAAGATCGGCCGCGACCAGCTCGCAGACTGGGCGCAACGCAAGGGCATGGACATCGCCGCAGCCGAAAGGTGGCTGGCGCCGGTACTTTAGTGAAAATCCTCGAATACAAGAGCCCAGATGGGGTTCCAAGGAAGCCAAGCGGCGCGAGATCGAGCGGCTGCGAGCGGAAATCGCGGCACGCAAGAAATCCTGATCCTCCCTGCGCCTGCACGATGAGCGCGGAGCGGAGGAACTCTAATCCTACTTGCGTATAACTTTTGGTCTTATTAAAATAGGACTTTCTTGGTGTGTCGGAGAGACAGAAATGCTGCAAACCCTGAGACGCGCCGGCGGTTCGCTGGTGATGACGGTGCCGAAAGCCTTTATTGAGCAGAACCAGCTTCAGGAGAATTCGCAGGTCGAGCTCCTGCTGGAAGGTTCCCGCATGACCGTCAGCGCGCCGCGCAAGCGCCGCTACAAGCTGGCAGACTTGCTGGCCGAGATGCCGGGCAAATTGCCGCGCGTTGAGGGTTGGGATGCCATGAAACCGGTCGGCAAGGAAGCGCCCTGATGGCCTACACGCCGGATCGCGGAGACATTGTGCATCTGCAATTCGACCCGGCTTCCGGCCAGGAAATGAAAGGGCCGCATTTCGGCCTGGTGGTCAGCGCCAAGGCCTTCAACAGCCGGGGCCTGGCGATGATCTGCCCCATCTCGCAAGGCGCAGCGGCCAGCGCCCGAACCTATGGCACGGTGGTCACGCTGATGGGCTCGGGCACGGATACGCAAGGCGCAGTCCATTGCCACCAGTTGAAATCCCTGGATTGGCGAGGCCGCAAAGCAAAGTTCAAGGAAGCGGTCCCGGCGACCATCATGGATGACGTGGCAGCGCGGATTGAAGCGATCCTGTTCGAATAGGAAGCAGCGGGAGCTGCGGAAAGACGGCGAGAAGCCCACGGCTTCCCGAAATCTGCGATGTCCTGCCGCCGTTTCGGGTTTTCTTCAACCATCCGGAAACGCATTATTTAATGCTGATATATATCAAACCGGGCAACGGCAATTCACCTACAATCCCCGGTCTATTTAGTCAAGATCGGGCGCATGGCGCCCCTCGTCGATGCAAGCGAAAGGCATCCCGCTGAACCTCTCGCTATTCCAGCGCAATCGCGCCATTCTCCATGCTGGCGTGGTGGGAAGCATCCTCATCGCAGTCATCGTTACGCGGCTGATCTTGACGCACTTGCAAGCCGAGGCCGAAGAACGGGCGGCTATCGTCACGCAGAACCTGACTCAGTCGGTGGAACAGACGATCGAAAACCTGATCGACACGCTCGACGTGGCGATGCTGGCATCCGGCGATGAAATCAGCCGGCAAATGGCGGCCGGAAAGCTTGATGGCGCCTCAATCACCCGCTATCTGGTGCGGCAGAAGGAACGCCTGCGTCACGTGGCCTTTCTGAGAGCCTCGAACGAACGCGGGGAAATCATTTACGGTCCGGACATTCCGTCACCGCCTGTCAACAATGCCGATCGTGAGTTTTTCGCGCCGCTGCGGGATAACCCGAATGCGGGCTTGTACGTTGCCAAACCCATCATCGGAAAAATCGCCAAGAAGTGGCTCTGGCCCTTTGCACGGCGCATCAACAAGCCGGACGGATCGTTTGGTGGCGTGGTCGTTGCCGCGATTCAAATCGATGACATAGAGAAGTTGCTGGCGCAAATCAAACTCAAACCTGGCAGCGTTGTCTCAGTTCGCGATGCCGAGCTGGGCCTGATTGCCCGCAGCACTTTCGACGACACCCACCTTATTCTTCCAGGAGACAAGCGATTATCGACAGCTTTCCAGGAAGCCTTGAAGATTAACCCGCAGGAAGGCACGTTGGTCAGCGATACAACGGCCCCGGACGGCGTCAGCCGCACCTACTCCTACCGGCGCAACAACAACTACGGATTCACGGTGAATGTCGGCATCGCCCGCGAACCCATGCGGGCCGAAATACGCTACCAGACTTGGATCGCATCCGCGCTGACGGGGATCTTCATCCTGCTGGCGCTGTCATTCGTGATTCTGATAGGCCGTGCCTGGCAACGCCAGGAAGAGTATTTCAGGTTCTTCCGGTTGTCGACCGACGCGATGTGCATTGCCGATCCTTTCGGCTGCTTCAAGCGGGTCAACCCGGCCTTCATGCGGATGACCGGCTTCGATGAAACCGAGCTTGTCGCCAAGCCATTCCTGGACTTCGTCCTGCCCGAGGATCGGCAGAGAACCGCAGAGGAAATGCGACTGCAGGTCGCGATCCGCCCCTCCATGCAATTCGAGAATCGTTACGTCTGCAAGGATGGCAAGGTCATCACCCTGTCGTGGACCGCCTACTATGACAAGACGGATGGCGTGACCTATGCCACGGCGCGCGACATCACCGCACTCAGGCTGGCCGAAGACCGGCTGGAACGCTATTTCATGCTTGTGCCGGACTTGATGTGCATCGCCACGACCAGCGGAAACTTCCTGAAGATCAATCCGGCATGGCAAAGTTTGCTCGGCTACAGCGAGCAGGAAATCCTCGCCACACCGTTCATTGACTTTGTCCACCCGGAAGACAAGGAGGCAACGCGGGAAGCGGTGAGCAGGCAAGTGGCGGGCGAAGCCCTCCTCAATTTCGTCAATCGCTATCGCTGCAGGGATGGCAGCTACCGCTGGCTGGAGTGGAGAACCACGCAAGCCATCAACCAGGTCTATATTTATGCCACGGCGCGCGACATCACCGAACGCGTGCAGATGGAAGCGTCCCTGCAGGAAAGCGAGGCGCGCTTCCGCAGAATGTTCGAGAAACACGACACGGTCATGCTGCTGCTCGATCCGGGTTCCGGCGAGCTGGTCGACGCCAATGCCGCCGCCGCCCGTTTCTACGGGTATTCGATCGAGCAGCTCAAGACCATGCGGATAGACCAGATCAACATCCTGTCTCCGGAAGAAACTGCCGGGAAGCGGGCACAGGCGGTCCAGAATGAAAGCAATGTCTTCGTCTTCCCCCATCGACTGGCCAGCGGAAAGGTGCGAACCGTCGAAGTGCGCTCATCCCCGGTCGAGGTCGCCGGTCGCGTTCTGCTGTTCTCGATTATCAATGACATCACCGACAGGGAAATCGCCACGGCGGAACTCAAGCGCTCCAATGCCGAACTGGAGCAGTTCAGCTATGCCGTTTCGCATGACATGCGCCAGCCCCTGCGCATGATTTCAAGCTATCTGCAACTGCTCGAAGCGGCCTTTGTCGAGCAACTCGATGAAGAGAAGCGCGAATTCTTCGACTTTGCCATCGATGGCGCCAAGCGCCTCGACAAGATGCTGGTGGCGCTGCTCGAGTATTCGAGGGTGGGACGGATGGGCGAACCGCCGGCCTGGGTGGAAAGCCGCGACCTGCGCGACGAGACCCTGCTGCTGCTGCAGCCGATGATTACCGAGGCCAAGGCCGTTGTGCATATTGAAGGCGAATGGCCGCAGGTCTTTGTCAGCCCGGACGAGATTCTGCGCCTGCTGCAGAACCTGATTGGCAATGCGCTCAAGTTCCGCGTCGCCGGACGCATGCCCGAGGTCACCCTGAGCAGCGAAACGACGGAATCGGAATGGCGCATCGTGGTCGCCGACAACGGTATCGGCATCATTCCAGACCAGATCGGACGGCTGTTCCAGGTATTCCAGCGCCTGCATGCCCGCGCCGCTTATGAAGGCACCGGCGTGGGGCTGGCGCTGTGCCGCAAGATTGCCGAGCATCACGGCGGAAGGATCTGGGCCGAATCGGCGGGCGCAGGGCAGGGCAGCCGGTTTTGCGTCGTGCTGCCGCTGCATGTCGAAGATACCCGGTGAAGAGGTCCCTTGGTCACAGCCTGCCAGGCCCTGACTCGCGTATACTGCCGGCCGACGCTCGAGCGTCCGTAGCCTGAAAGACATCCATACATGAAAGATCGCCAACTGCGTCTCCTGATCGTCGAGGACGAGCCCGGCGATGCACGCCTGATGCAGTTGGCGATGCAGAAGAACGATTACGCCGTCGAGCTGCATGGCGCCCGCGATGGTTTCGAAGCGCTGCGCTTCCTGCGCCGCGAAGGCGAACTTTTCAGCCGGTCGCCGCGCCCGGACATGATCCTGCTCGATCTCAAGATGCCCGGCTTGAGCGGCCTCGAGTTCCTCGCGCAAATCAAGCAGGATGGCCTGCTGCGCGCCATCCCGGTGGTGATCATCACCACCTCGGCACTCGATGCCGACGTGGCCGCCGCGTATGCGCTCGGTGCCGCGGGCTATATCCCCAAACCAACCGACATCAACGAATTCGTCACGGCAATTCGCAAGTTCGGCGAATACTGGTTCAAGTTGGTGCGCTTGCCAGACAATCCCGCATAAAGCTTGCCGGCAATGACTGATTCCCCACCGCTCAAACTCATTGCCTCCAACCGCCTGGCCATCCCGTTCCTGCTTGCGCTGATCGCCGCCGGGTTGGGGGGAAATTATTTCCGGTATCCGATTTTCCTCAATATCGACTTCCTGTTCGGCAGCATCTTCGCCATGCTGGCCCTGCAGTTCTTCGGCCCGGCCCGGGGCATGGTTGCGGCGGCGCTGATCGCGACGATTACCTATTTCATCTGGGACCACCCTTACGCCATCATCATCATGACCGCGGAAACGGCAGCGGTCGCCTGGCTGACGCGCCGTCACAAGCTCGGCCTGGTGCTGGCCGATGCGCTTTCCTGGCTTTTCGTCTGCATGCCGCTGGTCTACCTGTTCTACCACGGCGCGATGGATATTCCGCTCAGCAACACCGCCATCATCATGACCAAGCAAGCGGTGAATGGTATTGCCAATGCCCTGCTGGCCCGGCTGATCTATATCGGCATCGCGCTCGGCACGCGCAGCGCGCTAATCGCCTATCGCGACGTCATCTACAACCTGCTGGCCTTTTTCGCGCTCTGTCCGGCGCTGATTCTGCTGATGGTGGCCAGCAACAGCGATTTCACCGAGACCGACCGCAGCATCCGCGCCAAACTGCGCCAGAGCAGCCTGAGCGTGACGAACCGCCTCGAAGTCTGGGTGCAAAACCGGTCCAAGGCCATAACCAACCTGGCCGAGATGGCCGCAACACTGCCGCCGGCGCAGATGCAGCCCAGGCTGGAACAGGCGCACGCCGCCGATATCAATTACCAGCGCATCGGACTGCTGGACAAGGAGGCCAGCATCACGGCCATCTCGCCGCTGCTCGATGAACAGGGGCAACCCAACCTCGGCAAGAAATTCGCCGATCGTCCTTTCGTCCCGAGGCTCAAGCAGATGCTCAAGCCGATGCTCTCCGAAGTCGTGATGGCGCGCATAGGTTCGCTCGAACCGGTCGTCAGCATGCTTGCGCCGGTGGTGATCCACGGCGAATACGGCGGCTATGTCATCGGCGTCCTGAGCTTGGGCCAGATCCGCGACTACCTCGAAAAAAGCGCCGAGAGCGATACTCTGCTTTACACCCTGCTCGACGGGAACGGCAACATCATCCTGACCAATCGCCCGGAGCAGAAGGTGATGACGCCCTTTGTGCGCGGCGCGGGATCGTTCGAGCTTGGCGACCCTGGAGTTTCGCTGTGGATACCGCAAACGGTGCAGAATCTGGCGCGCGCGGAGCGCTGGAGAAAAGCATCTTATGTCACGGAATCGAGCATCGGCCACATGGCCGAATGGAAACTCATCCTGGAACAACCCGTGGCGCCGTTCCAGAAAATTCTCAGCGCCCGCTATACCGACGCGCTGGCACTGCTTTTCCTGATGCTTTTCGCGGCGCTGGCGCTGGCAGAGTTGCTGAGCCGCCGGATTACGGCGACCACCGAACAACTCAGCGAACTGACGCAGAATCTGCCCGCCGCCGTGGTTGCGGGTACCCAACCCACCCTGCCGGAAACCACCCTGTATGAATCGAATCGCCTGATCGGCAATTTCAAAAGCATGGCGGACTCGCTCGCCGAACAGTTCAGCGCCAACCGGCAGTTGAATGAGAGCCTGGAACGGCGCGTGGCCGAAAGAACGCGCGAACTCGAGCTCAACATGGCCGAGCTCAAGCGCTCCAATGCCGATCTGGAGCAGTTCGCCTATGCCGCTTCGCATGACATGCGCCAGCCGTTGCGCATGGTGATCAGCTATTTGCAGCTTCTCGCGGTGGAGCTCGAACCCTTGCTCAACGACGAGACGCGCCAGAATTTTCACTATGCCACCGAAGGTGCGCAGCGCATGGACCAGATGCTCACGGCACTGCTCGATTATTCCAGCCTCGGCCACCAGCGCGAGCGCATGACCACCCTCGACAGTCGCGCGATACTAGAAGAAGTGCAGCAGATTCTGCGGCCGGCGATTGCGGAAGCCGGCGCGACGCTGCACATAGACGGGGATTGGCCGCAGCTTGTCGGCAATCATCACGAAATCCTGCGCCTGTTGCAGAACCTCGTAGACAATGCGCTGAAATACCGGGTGGAAGGACGCCCGGTGGAAATCGCGATCAATGCCCAAAGCGGCGGCGGCGAGTGGCGCTGCAGTGTGCGCGACAACGGCACGGGACTCCTGCCGGGCCAGGAAGCCCGGCTGTTCAAAGTGTTCGAACGGCTCCAGCCACGCAGCCGCTATCCGGGAACCGGCATCGGCCTGGCTTTGTGCCGCAAGATCGTCGAACATCATGGCGGCCGCATCTGGGTTGAGTCCCCAGGAGAAAACCAGGGCTGCACCTTCACTTTCACTCTGCCTGACACCCCGGGGATACCGGCGGAACATTCATGAGCGCAGCAATTCCACAAGCTCTGACCATACTTGTGGTCGAGGATGACCCCGGCGATTTCGGCCTGATCCGCATCAGCGTGCGCCTTGCCAAGCTCGAGCGTGGTGTCGATTCGGTGCGCTGGGCGAAGAGTCTGGCCGAGGCCATAGAACAGTGCCGGCAGCAGCAGCCCGACGTTGTCCTGCTCGATCTCACGCTGCCCGATTCATCCGGCCTGGCCACGGTGCAAGCCATGCGGGCAACCGCGCCCGATATCCCGATCGTGGTGCTGACCGGGCGCGACGACAACGCACTTGTCGTCGCCGCGCTCGAAGCCGGAGCCCAGGATTATCTGCTCAAAGGGCACTTCGACCATGACACCCTCGGGCGTGCGATACGCAATGCCCTGGTCAGGGAAAAGCTTGAAACGCGCATGCGCCATGCCGAAGCGGAGTTGCGCATCGCCGCGACCGCATTCGAATCGCAGGAGGGCATATTTGTCACCAACGCGGCAGGCGTGATCCTCAAGGTGAACCACGCCTTCTCCGAAATCACCGGCTACAGCGCCGCGGAAGCAGTCGGGCAAAATGCCAGCCTGACCAAATCCGGACGACATGATGCGGCCTTTTATGCCGAGATGTGGAAAAGCATCAAGGGCGCCGGCGTATGGAAGGGCGAAATCTGGAACCGGCGCAAGAACGGCGAGGTCTATCCGGAATGGCTCACCATCACCGCGGTCAAGAACAGCCAGGGAGAGACCACCCACTACGTCAGCACCCTGACCGACATCACCGCACGCAAGCAGGCCGAGGACGAAATCCGCCATCTCGCCTTTTACGATCCCCTGACCCGCCTGCCCAACCGCCGCTTGCTGCTGGACCGCCTGCAACAGGCACTGGCCGCGAAAGCGCGCAATGACCGCGAAGGCGCCCTGCTGTTCATCGATCTCGACAATTTCAAGGATCTCAACGACACCCTCGGTCACGACATCGGCGACCGGCTCCTGCAGCAGGTTGCGCAACGTCTCGTCACCTGCGTGCGCGAAGGCGACACGGTGGCGCGCTTGGGCGGTGACGAATTCGTGGTGATGCTCGAAGACCTCAGCAAAAGCGCGCGCGAGGCAGCGACCCAGACCGAAACCGTCGGCGAGAAAATCCTCGCCACGCTCAACCAGACCTATCAACTCGCAGGGCGTGAGCAACACAGCACGCCCAGCATCGGTGCCACCCTGTTCGGCAGCGGCAAGAATTCCGTCGAGGAACTGCTCAAGCGTGCCGACCTCGCCATGTATCAGGCCAAAGCGGCGGGACGCAACACCATGCGTTTTTTCGATCCGGAAATGCAGGCCGTGGTTGCCGCACGCGCCGCACTCGAAGCCGACCTGCGCAAAGGCCTGCAGGAACAACAACTGCTCCTGTATTACCAGGCCCAGGTGGACGCTGCCGGCCGCCTGATCGGCGCCGAGGCGCTGGTGCGCTGGCAGCATCCGCAACGCGGCCTGGTGCCTCCGTTCGAATTCATCCCGCTGGCCGAAGACACCGGACTGATATTGACGATAGGGCACTGGGTGCTGGCCACGGCCTGTGCTCAACTCGTGGCCTGGGCGGCGCAGGAGGCCACGGCGCATTTGAGCCTGGCGGTAAACGTCAGCGCGCGCCAATTTCACCATGAGGACTTCGTCGCCCAGGTGCGCGCCGTGCTCGAACAGTCCGGGGCGAAGCCGCACAAGCTCAAGCTGGAGCTTACCGAAAGCATGCTGGTGCATGACATCGAGGACATCATCGTCAAGATGGCCGCACTGAAGGAAGCCGGCGTGAGTTTTTCGCTGGACGATTTCGGTACCGGCTATTCCTCGCTCTCCTACCTCAAGCGCCTGCCGCTCGACCAGCTGAAGATCGACCAGTCTTTCGTGCACAATGTCTGCAACGACTTCAACGATGGCGCGATCGCCCAGGCCATCATCGCCTTGAGCCAGACCATGGGCTTGTCGGTCATCGCCGAAGGCGTGGAAACCGAAGAGCAGCGCGACTATCTCGGCCGTCTCGGCTGCCAGGCCTATCAGGGCTATCTGTTCAGCCGGCCTCTGCCGGTAGGCGATTTCGAAAAGTTGTTCAAGATTTTGGGCTAGACGCCCCAGGTCACCGGCACCTTTTTCTTCAACGACCATTCCAGCAACTCAATCAGCGGAATCGCACGGCGTGCCAGACTGACATAGTCGCGCTTGGTGCCGTCCGGCGCCTGCTCATAGGCCGGCAGGTCTTCCTCCTGCATCCCGGCTTGAGCGACCTTGTCGTCACTGACGGCGGCCTTGAGCCGTGCGATCGCCTCGGGCAACTGGTCGATGCTGACGATGCCGCGTTCGGCGGGTTCCTTGCCCATCAGTTCCATCATTTTCTTGGCAACATCGCCGAACATCATGACATCGCCGGCGGCCTGGGACTGGAATATGACAAGCATTTGAGTCTCCCTTGGTTATATCTCTCTTTGATCGAGCCAGGCGCGGATATGTTCGGCCACCGTCTGCCAGTCGCGCTCCAGCATCAGGCCGTGGCCCATGCCGGGAAAAATCTGCGCCTGAACGCCATAGGTGCTGGCGGTCATGCTCACCAGCGCAGCCGGGATCAGGTGATCCAGGTCGGCGCCCAACACCAGCAGCGGTGTGTCCTTGATGCGCGAGGGGTGGGGCAGGTTGAACAGGGTCATGTCCCAGATGGCGCGATGCGACTCGCGCTGCGAGTAACGCAGGTAGCGCTGCAGGTCGGCCTCGCTCAGGGGCTGGGCGAACAATGCCTCGCGCAGGGTATCCACGGAAACGCGCCGGCCGCCCATGAGATTGTTGAGTTCGCTCATCAGGCCGGGCTTCTGGAACATCAGGCCGAAGGCGGACGACATCAGGCCCTGCGGCGGCACCGCGCACATCAGTACCGCGGCCGGGATGTTGGGTCTGCTGCCGGCAGCGCCGCGAGACGACTCTTGAATGCTGCGTTCGAGATATTTCTGCACGACGAAACCGCCCATCGAGTGGCCGATGAGCACCGGCGGCACCGGCAGGGCGTCGACCACCGTGGCGACATCGTCGACGTAATTGTTGATCGAGAAACTGTCGATCTGCTTGCGCCCCCGGCTCGCGCCATGGCCCGAGAGGCTCACGGCATGGCTGACATATCCCTTGCTGGCGAACCAGGGCAGGAAGTGCTCTTCCCAGCACCAGGCGGCGGTATAGGCGCCGTGGATGAACAGCAGCGGGGTTTCGTGGACGGGTTGTTTGCCGCCGGGAATTTTGCTCAACACCTCAAGGCTGTCAGGCGCATTCATGGTGTTTGGCCCGTTTCCATCAGCCGGACCGCGGCGACGCGCGCTGCATGGATGCGCACAGGAATCTGCGCCGGGTCGCTGCAGGAACGGGCAATCGCCCCGGCATCGACGCTGCGCGCCGCCGCCAGGGCCGCACGCCACAACCGCGCCTGCGGATAGTCGCGTTCGGCATGGTCGCGCCGGCCCCGGTAATCGGCCTCGCAGGCCGCCAGCACTTCCTCAAAACGTTCCGGCCGGCGCATGGCATCGCAACGTTCCAGCAGCTTGACCAGGGTGGCCGGACGCAGGATGTCCACCCGATGTATGTCGCTATGGCAGCTCGCCACCAGAAGCGCCAGCTCGCGGCATTCGGCCGGCACCTTGAGCCGCACGCACAGCGGCCGCAGCAAAGCCACGCTGACCGATTCGTGGCCGGTATGGCGCGGCAGCACCGCGGCCGGTGTGACGCCCTTGCCGAGATCGTGGGTCAGCGCGGCAAAGCGCGCCGGCAGGGACAGGCGCAGCTGTGCCGCCATGTCGATCACCATCATCACATGCACGAAGGTGTCGATTTCCGGGTGATAGTCGGCACGCTGCGGCACGCCATGCAGCACATCGACTTCCGGCAGCAGGCGCGCCAACGCGCCGCACTCGCGCAGGGCTTCAAACAGGCGCGACGGCCGCGTTTCCATGAGCCCCTTGGCGAGTTCCTGCCAAACACGCTCGGCGACCAGGTGATCGACTTCGCCGCTGTCGACCATCGCACGCATCAACGCCAGAGTTTCCGGGGCAATCGAGAACTCCGGGAAGCGTGCCGCAAACCGCGCCACGCGCAGGATGCGCACCGGGTCCTCGGCAAAGGCCGGCGAAACATGGCGCAATACCTTGTCGGCCAGGTCGGCGCGGCCGCCGAACGGATCGATCAACGCGCCTGCCTCGTCCAAGGCCATGGCATTGATGGTCAGATCGCGGCGTGCCAGATCCTCTTCGAGCGTCACCGCCGGATCGGCATGGAAAACGAAACCGTGATAGCCCGGCGCGGTTTTCCGCTCGGTGCGCGCCAGGGCGTATTCCTCGTGACTGTGGGGATGGAGAAACACCGGGAAGTCCTTGCCCACCGGGCGAAATCCTTGCGCCAGCATGGCTTCGGGCGTGGCGCCGACCACCACGTAATCGCGATCGACCACGCCCATGCCGAGCAACTCGTCGCGCACCGCACCGCCGACGCGATAAATTTTCATCCCGCTCGATTTCCGCTGACGCTGCACCGCAGCCGGCCCGTCATGTCGGGAAGCCCCCTGCTCAACGTCGCGCCTTCTTGCGCAAGATGTCATTGCGGGCACGCCGGTGTGCATCGCTGAGGTATAGCGGCGCGATGGCTTCCAGCGGCGTGGCGCGACGGCCAAAAGGTAGCGTGGGCAGCGTACAGCGCGTGCTGCAAACGCTCGGCACTTGCATCGAGTCATAGCTGTCACGTGACAGCGGTGCACCCGGAATGAATTCCATGACCCAGGCCTGCAGGTAGGAAAGCGTATCGGACAGGCCCAGGATCGGCCTTCTCTGGCCGGTCACCATGCCGACATAATCGACCAGTTCGCGCAGGCTGTATTGATGCGGTCCGCACAATTCGTAAGTCTGGCCGATGCTCTCGGGCTGGTGCAGGCTGGCGTCGATGCAGGCCGTGACATCCTCCACCCAGACCGGCTGGAAGCGCGCAGCGGGACACGCCAGCGGCAGGAAAGGCGCCGCCGCCAGCAGGGAGGAAAAAACGTTGAGGAACTGATCCCCCATGCCGAAAATCACCGACGGGCGAAACACCGTCAGATCCAGGTCGGCTTCACGCAAGACGGCTTCGCCGGCGGCCTTGGAGCGCAGGTAGCCGGAGGGCGCAGCGGCAGCGGCCTGCAGCGCCGAAACATGGATCACCCGACGCATCCCGGCAGCCTGCGCCGCGGCGGCGATCTTGCGCGGCAATTCGACATGGGCGCGGGCGAAACCGGCGCCATAAGGTTCGCCACGACCTCCCTGCAGCACGCCGACCAGGTTCATGACCGTGTCCTGGCCGCGGCAAAGCTTCGCGAGCTGCGCCGGATCATGCACGTCGGCCTCGATGACCTCGCAGGTCGGCAATGTCAGCAGCTGTTTGGCGCGGTCGCGGCGGCGCGTCGCCACGCGCAGAAAATGACCCTCGCGGGAAAGCTGGCGCGCCAGATGGCCGCCAAGAAAACCGCTGGCGCCAAGCATCAGGATGCGTTTGGGGGTCACGTTGAACTCCTGGGAAACGGGGCTGCTAAACCGGGCAGAGCTTAGGGCAAGTCTAGGTCGTTCTCAGCGCCGCCCTTGCCGCGCGCGCCAATCGTGCCGAGACGGCTTTTCAGCGATTGCGGCTTGTCCTCGAACAAGGCCGAATAATACACGGCGTTGCTCATCACCTTCTTCACGTAGTCGCGGGTTTCGTTGAAGGGAATGGTCTCGGCGTAAATGGCGCCTTCCAGAGGCATCTCGGCACGCCAGCGGCGGGCGCGTCCGGGACCGGCGTTGTAGGCCGCCGAGGCCAGCACCGGATGATTGTCGAGGCTGGCCAGCACCAGCCGCAGGTAATTGGTGCCGAGCTTGAGGTTGGTTTCGAGTTCGGCGATGCGCGTCTGATGAAAATCCCTGAGCTTGATTTTCTTCGCCACCCATTGCGCAGTCTTCGGCATCAGCTGCATCAGGCCTTTCGCACCCGCGCCGGAATGGGCGTTCATCACGAAACGGCTTTCCTGGCGCATCAGGCCATACACCCAGCCGCTGTCCACCTCCATTTGCCTGGCCTGGGGTTCGACGCTCTCGCGAAACGGCGCCAGGTAGCGCAAGGCGTAATCATGCTGGGTCTGGGTACGCTCGGCGCTGTAGATGGCGCGGTCGAACACTTCGCTGCGCCGCGCCAGGTCGGCGGCGGCGAGCAACTGACGATCATCCATGCCGCGCATGGTCCAGTTCCACTCGCGCACGGCCTCGATGCGCATGTCCAGCCGGAACAGCGCCAGGGCTCGACGCAAGCCTGGATTCTCGCGTGCGGCCAGCAATTCTTCCATGCTCGGCGGCGCAGCGCGCGGCGGTATGTTGATCGGCCGGCCGAGTTCGTCGTCAGCCAGGTTGCTGTAGAAATTCGGCTGGCCGGCGATCTTCTGGTACAAGTTGCGCGCTTCGTCGGCTCGGTTGTGGGCCGTGAGCGCCCGCGCCAGCCAATAGACCCAATCGGACTGGGCCGCCATGGCTGCGGGCATGCGCTCGATGGTTTGCTGCAGCGTGTTCCAGTCATGCACCCGCAATGCGGCTCGCGCCTGCCACGCCAACTGTTCCTCGGAAAGCCGGATGCCGCCCGCCAAAGCGAACCAGCCGAGGGCCTCGGGCAGATGGCGCTGCGCCGCCTGCATGGCGATTTGCCCCCAGGCATAACCGCGCTCACTGTCGGAAAACCGGTCCTGGATTTTCTGCCAATGCGCAGCGGCAACCGCCGGGTCGTTGCGCGCCAGTCGCTGCACGGCATAAAGCGCCATCTCGCGTCCCGGCCGGGTGGCGGCGAAACCTTGGGCAAGCCGGTCGAGCGCCCGCAGCGGATTGGCGGCAATCGCATCGATGGTTTTTCCCGCCGGCATCTGCGCCTCGGGCAAATGCTCCGCAGCCTGCTTGGCCTGCTTGAGCTTCTTGGCCTCAAGCAGGCGCCGCACACGTTCCCAGACATCGTTGGCATCGATGCGTCCGGCAGCAATCAATTGTCCCATCAAGGGGGTGCAGGAATCCGGCAGATCCGCCGAGGTAAACCACAGCGGGCGAACTTCCTCCAGCGCCAGCGGGTCCTGCTGCACGGCCAATCGACCTTCCGCCGCATAGCAGGCGAGCTCCTGATCGGGCTGTTGCAGTGCCGGGTATTCGCGCTGGAAAACATCCCACTGGTGGCGCTTGCCCAACAGCTTGAGCCAGTCTCCGCGCAGCTTTTCCGCCAGATAACTGCCCATGAGACCGGGGCGCGCAAGGAATTCCTTCACATCCTCATCGCCGCCATCTTCGAGTCGTTGCACCAGATACCAGTACTCTACCCAGGGTTGCAGATCGTGCTGGCCGGACAGACTGCTGTCCAGACTGCCCACTCTTCCCACGCTGCCCACGCTGCCCACGCCTCCCACACCTCCCACACTGCGCAGGGAATCGAGTTGCCTGCCCAGCTTGATGCGCTCGCCGTTGCGAAAAGCCTCGCGCGCCGCCAGCACCTTGTCATCGCCGGGCACGGACAAGGCCAGCGTGGGGAACAAGCAGAGTAGCCAAAGCCAGTGTTTCATGTTTATAGTGAGTCGCTGAGTCAATTTAGCTTGGTCAATTCAATCGCGTCAATTCAAGAATAGCACATGCCCCGCACTACTCCAGCACCGGATAAGCCAACGGAAAACAGCGCAGTTCACCCGCTCGAACGTTCCGCGCTGAGACAGGAAAAAGTTGCTGCGCGTGAAGCGCTGAGTCCGTCGCAACACCGGTGTTTATCGGAGGCAATCGCAGCCAGCCTGGGGAAACTGCTGCAACAGTGCCCGCCACGCATTCTTGGCTTTTGCTGGCCGATCCGCGCCGAATTCGACTGCCGGCCACTGGTCGAAATCTGGCGCGCCAGAGGAGCGCAAAGCTGTCTGCCCAAAGTCAGCGCGCCCGGAACGGCGCTCGAGTTTCGCGCCTGGCGTCCGGACAGCGAGATGCTGCGGGACCGTTACGGCATCCCTTATCCTGCCACAGGTGAAATCCTGTTCCCCGATGTCCTGCTGCTGCCGGTGAATGCGTTTGACGCTGCCGGCTATCGCCTGGGTTATGGCGCCGGATATTTCGACCGCACCCTGGCGCAATTGACTGCACAAGGGCGGCATCCCCTGACGATCGGCGTCGGTTTCGAATTGGCGCGGGTGGACAGCATTCACCCGGCTCCTCACGACATTCCGCTCGACGCCGTGGTCACGGAAGGCGGGATTGCCGTTTTCTCCTCGCGCATCGCGCACTGGCCGCAATGAATACTCTGCGCAAAAGCCTTTTCGGTTATGCGCTTTACATGGCATCATACGGGTCATCCCCAGTTGGAGCGCCATGTCAGTGTCTGAGCCCAGTCCGCAGGACTTCCAAACGATTCCGCAGGACTTTCCCCTGGTCTCTTTGCGACCGGTAACGAATGCCCAGCATGGCTGGGCAGCGCTGTTTGTGGATCACCATCCCGCCGGCAACCTGGCCGCGCTGGCGCACTACTTCACCGAATTCGCGCTGCAGGAAGCGCTCTGCGGCTTGCCCTGCATCGTGCCGGTCGCCGGGCCGCAAGCCGTGACACCAGCGCTCGCCGCAGTCTTCCCTGCCGCCAGCACGGTGCTGCTGTTTCCCCTGGCAAGCTGTCTCGCCGCAGATGCCACGGTCGAACTCGAACGACTGCAGCGACAGGGATTCCGCCTGATGGTCCAGGGCATCCCAGGGCCAGGACAGAATCTGCCCCCGGCAGTCACCGCACTGTCGGCCGCAGCGGAGGCATCCGGCGGCTGGAAGTCTCCGCCCAAGTCATTGCCCGGGCCGCACCTGGCGCTCGACGTAGACACCCCGACGCTGTTTGCGGCGGCGCAGACTGCGGGTTTCAGCCGCTATGCCGGCAGGTACCCGCTCAATCCCCTGCCCGCCCAGCAACAGAAAGGTCCCTCGCGCGCCCTGCTGCTGAAACTCCTGGGCCTGGTCACCAGCGACGGCGAGACGCACGAGATCGAGGATTTGCTCAAGCAGACGCCGGCACTTTCCTACCAGCTGCTGAGGCTCGTGAATTCGGTAAGCTTCTCCCTGAACACCAAGATTTCCAATTTTGGCCACGCCATCGCCCTGCTCGGCCGCCGCCAGTTGCAGCGCTGGCTGCAGTTGTTGCTCTACGCGCAGAAGAACGGCGACGCGCAAAACCCGCTGATGGCGCTCGCCGCTTTGCGCGCCAGCCTCTGCGAGGCGCTGTGCAAGATGCAGGGCGGCGATCGCGAAGCGCAGGAGCGGGCCTTCATGGCCGGCATGTTCTCCCTCCTCGATGCCCTGTTCGCCATGCCCCTGGCGGAAATCCTCGCGCCGCTGAACCTGGCCGACGAAGTGGTCGCGGCAGTGTTGCGCCGAGAAGGGTCCCTGGGCGGTCTGCTGACCCTGGCGGAACGGGCGGAAACGACGCCGGACGCCGCGTTCGGCGAGCTTCTGGCAGCCGCTGGAATGAACCCGGCCGACTATGCCCGCTGCCTGGTAGAGGCCTGCCACTGGACCATCCAGGTGGGCCAGGGTGCCTAACGCAATGCCTGATCTCGCCGCCGAAGTCGCACGACTGAGCCGGGAGCTGGCGCAGACCGAAGCGAGAGTCCAGCAGCAAACCCAGATCCTCGACCAGATTCATGACTCCGTCATCGCCATGGACCTGGCCGGCTTCATCACCCAATGGAACAAGGGCGCCGAGCGCCTGTTCGGATACACCGCGCAGGAGGCGATCGGCAACAACATCCTGTTCCTCTATGTCGACGAAGACCAGGAGGTGGACCTGCAGCTTCAGGATATTTTTCTCGAACACGGCGGCCGCGAAATGGAAGTGCGCCGGCGCAAGAAATCCGGCGAGGTGTTCTGGGCCAGCCTCTCGCTGTCGCTGCTGCGCGACGATCACGGCGAGCCCAACGGCCTGATCGGCTACCTTTCCGACATCACCGAACGCAAGCGCAGCGAAGAGCGCATCAATTATCTCGCCTATTACGACGCCATCACCGGCCTGCCCAACCGCAGCCTGATGAACATCCTCATCGATCAGTCGCTGGTCGAAGCCAAGCGCGGCAAGCAACTCGGCGCCCTGCTGTTCATCGACCTGAATCGCTTCAAGCCGATCAACGATACGCTCGGCCACGAAGTCGGCGACCGCCTGCTGCAGCAAGTCGGCCAGCGTTTCCGCACCGCCTTGCGCAACGCCGACATGGTCGCGCGCTTGGGCGGCGACGAGTTCGTTGCCGCACTGTTCAACATCACCAAGCGCGAACATGCCGGCAACGTTGCGCAGAAACTGCTCGATGCGCTCGATGCGCCGATTCTGCTCGACGGTCATGAACTCAGCATCGACGCCAGCATCGGCATCAGCATTTTCCCCGACGACGGTCCCGACAGCGCAACACTGTTGCGTTATGCCGACGTGGCGATGTACCGGGCCAAGCAGTCACCGCAAAAGAGCTATGCGTTTTTCAGCCCGGAGATGAACCAAATGGCGGTGGGCCGTCTCAACATCGAGTCCGGCTTGCGCCGCGCCATGGAACGCGGCGAACTGCTGCTGCACTATCAGGCCAAGGTGAATATCAACACCGGCCGCATCATCGGCGCCGAAGCCCTGGTGCGCTGGAATCACCCGGAGCGTGGCATGGTATCGCCCGCCGAATTCATTCCCATCGCCGAGGAGACCGGACTCATCGTCAACATCGGCGAATGGGTGCTGGAGGAAGCCTGCTCCCAGGCGCGCACCTGGGAGCAAAAAGGCGTGCCGCCGCTCAAGCTGGCGGTAAATATTTCCGCGCGGCAGATCAGTCCCAGGTTGCCGCACAGCATCGGCGCGCTGCTGGACCGCCACGGCCTGACGCCCGACTGGCTCGAACTGGAGCTGACCGAGAGCATGCTGATGAACAATACCGACAGCGTCATCGGCATGATGGACGAGCTCAATGCAATGGGCATCAGCCTTTCGCTGGACGATTTCGGCACGGGTTTTTCCAGCCTCTCCTATCTCAAGCGCTTCCCCATCGATACGCTCAAGATCGACCGCTCCTTCGTCACCGGCACACCCAACGATCCCGACGACTGCGCCATCGCCGGCGCCATCGTCGGCATGGCCAAGCAGCTGCGCCTCAACGTCATCGCGGAAGGCGTCGAAAACCTCGATCAGCTGGCCTTTCTCAAAAGCCTTGGCTGCGACGAGATCCAGGGCTTCCTGTTCTCGCGCCCCCTGCCGGCGGACCAGATCATCGCCATGGTCAACGCCGATCAGCGTCTGGGCGCTGATTGACCGTTGGCATTGCCGGAACTCGCTCCGGCAATTTCGCATCTCGATTCCATAAGCAACCCCAGCGATTTGTTCCAGATTTGCAATCTCGTTGTTCCCAGGCACTGAATCTCTGGCGCAATATTCAACATGGCATTCGCTTCACCCGGAGTTCGAAGCACCTCCGGGAAGCTGCATCGCTACAGGTATAATTCCACCCATGTCATTCAATCCCCAAGCCCACCTGCGCCAATTGCTCAGCGCTGCGCTGGCGAGCGTTGCGCCGGGCCAGCAAGACATCGCCATTCTGCTGGAACGCCCCAAGCAGGCCAGTCATGGCGATTTCGCGAGCAACCTGGCGCTGCAACTGGCGAAAATCCTCAAGGCCAATCCGCGTGAGATCGCGCAGCGGCTGGCACGCGAGATTGCGGTGTCACCCTGGGTCGACCAGGTCGAAGTGGCCGGTGCAGGCTTCATCAATTTCCGGCTCGCGCCCGCCGCCAAGACCCAGGTGGTCAGGGACATCCTGGAACAGGGGGATGCGTATGGCCGCGGCACTCTGGGCAGCGGCCAGCGCATCCAGGTCGAATTCGTGTCGGCCAATCCGACCGGTCCGCTGCATGTCGGCCATGGCCGCAGCGCCAGCTTCGGCGCGAGCCTGGCGAATCTGTTGAGCTGGGCCGGGTATGCGGTCAAGCGCGAATACTATGTGAACGATGCCGGCCGGCAAATGGACATCCTGGCGCTGTCGACCTGGCTGCGTTATCTGGCGCTGTGCGGCGAGGAACTGACATTCCCGCCCAACTGCTACCAGGGCGATTATGTCATCGACATGGCGCGGCAGATGCACGCTGCGCACGGACAACGCTACCGCCATTCGGCCGAGGCGCTGCGCGCCTGCGTGCCGCAATCCGCAGATATCGAGGTGCAACTCGACAACCTGATCCTGGCCGCCAAGGATTTGCTCGGCGAGGACTGGGCCTATATCCACCAGCATGCACTCACCGAACAATTGGCCGACTGCCGCACCGACCTGGAAGAATTCGGCGTGCATTACGACCAGTGGTTTTCCGAACGCGCCCTCTACGACACCGGCATGGTGGCGCAAGCGATGCAACGTCTGGAGAAGAACGGCCACATCTACCTGCAGGATGGCGCCAAGTGGTTCCGCTCCACCGCCTTCGGCGACGAGAAGGACCGTGTAGTCCAGCGCGACAACGGCCTGTATACCTATTTCGCCTCGGATATCGCCTACCATCTCAACAAGCTGGAGCGCGGCTTCGACAAAATCATCGACATCTGGGGCGCCGACCATCACGGCTACATCCCGCGCGTGCGCGGCGCCCTGCGTGCGCTCGGCAGCGACGACGGCAAGCTCGACGTGATCCTGGTGCAGTTCGTTTCGCTCTGGCACGGCAAGGAAAAAGTTTCGATGTCCACGCGTTCGGGCCAGTTCGTGACCTTGCGCGAACTGCGCGCCGAAGTCGGCAACGACGCCTGCCGTTTTTTCTACCTGCTCAGGAAGGCCGACCAGGCGCTGGATTTCGATCTCGACCTGGCCAAAGCGCAGAACAGCGACAACCCGGTGTACTACCTGCAGTATGCGCATGCCCGGGTCTGTTCGGTGCTGGCGCAGACCGCAGGTGACGCTTTGTCCAACTGTGCCGACTACGCCGCCGCCGATCTGGCTCTGCTGAGCAACGCGCGGGAACTGGCATTGTGCTCGCGCCTGGCGGAGTTCCCCGCGGTGATCGAGGACGCCGCCCGCGACTATGCCCCCCATGCAATAGCCTTCTACCTCAAGGATCTCGCCGCCGATTTTCACAGCTATTACAATGCCGAGCGCATCCTGGTCGAGGACACGGCACAGCGTTCGGCGCGCCTGGCGCTGATCGCGGCGCTGCGTCAAGTATTGCGCAACGGTTTCAGAATCCTGGGTGTTACGGCGCCGGAGAGCATGTAAGATGGACTCAAGCAATTCCAAGCAACAACGCGGCGGCACGCTGCTCGGGCTGTTCCTCGGCCTGGTGATCGGCGTAATGATCGCCTTCGGCGTGGTCTGGTATCTCAACAAGACACCCCTGCCTTTTCTCGACAAGCTGTCCCGCCCGGAAAAGCCGGAAACCAAGCCGGGCGCAGCGCCCCAGGCGCCGCAGCCCCTCCCCGGCAAGCCCGGCGACAAGGTCAATGAAAAACCGCGCTTCGAGTTCTACAAGATTCTGCCGAGCGGCCAGGAAGCTGCGCCGGCGCCCGCCGATGCCAAGCCGCAGCCAAATGCTGCACCGGCGGCGGCCGAAGTTCCGCTGCCGCCCGTCGAAACCCTGTACCTGCAGGCGGGCGCTTTCCAGAAACCCGCCGATGCCGACAATCTCAAGGCGAAGCTGGCCCTGATGGGGCTGGAAGCCAGCGTGCAGGAAGTGAATATTCCTGACAAGGGGATCATGCACCGGGTCAGGGTCGGTCCGTTTGCCAAACCGGAAGAGATGAATCGTGTGCGCACCCAGTTATCACAGAACGGAATCCAGGCGAGCGTGGTCAAAGCCAAGGAAAGCCCGGCGGCCCCCGCCCATCCATAAAATCGTTCAGGAGTAATCCATGCAAAAAATCACCCGTATCCTTGCCGGCTTGATGCTGCTGTTTGTCGCCGCAACCGTCCAGGCCGAGCTCAAGCAAGGCCGCGATTATGAATTGGTCAACCCGCCGCAAGCGGCAGAAAAAGGCAAGGTCGAGGTGCTCGAATTCTTTTCCTACATGTGCCCCCACTGCGACCACATCGACCCGGTCGTCGCCAAATGGCACAAGGCCCTGGCCAAGGATGTCGTGTTTACGCGCATTCCGGTGATCTTCCGGCCGCAATGGGAAGCGCCCGCCCGGCTCTATTACACGCTGGATGCGCTGGGCGAACTGGACAAGCTCCATGGTGCCGCCTTTAGCGCAATCCACCGCGAGAACACCGACCTCGGCAACGAAGCAAACGTAACCAATTGGGCCGTCAAGAAAGGGCTCGATCGCAAGAAATTCAGCGACACCTACAATTCCTTCTCGGTGCAAAGCAAGGCCCAGGGCAGCAAACAGAAGCAAGGGGCATACGGCATACCCGGCGTGCCGGCTTTCGTCGTCGCCGGCAAATACCGCACTCCCGACAATTATCCCGGCAGTTTCGACGAGATGATGAAACTGGTGGATGATCTGATCGCCAAGGCACGCGCCGAACAGGGCAGAAAATAAAGTCGCCCATGCGCCTTGGCCGCATTGCCCTAGTCTTCGTCGTCCTGCTGTTGTCCTGGCTTGCGGGCGCCGCCCGGGCCGAACTGAAGGAAGGCGAAGACTACAAGCTGATCGCACCGCAGCCGACCGAAGCCATCGGCAAGATCGAAGTCACGGAATTCTTCTGGTACGGCTGCCCGCATTGCTTCGAACTGGAACCCGTCATCAACCAGTGGCTGCAGACGCTGCCCAAGGATGTCGCCTTCCGCCGCATTCCGGCGATCTTTCTCGATGCGCGCTGGGCGCCTGCGGCCCGGCTGTATTACGCGCTCGATGTGCTGGGCGAGGAGACCCGCCTGCGCAGCGCGCTGTTCGACGCGATCCATGTCGGACGCATGAACCACACCAGCGAGGCTGAAGTCGGGGAATGGCTGGCAAAACAAGGTATTGAGCGCAGCAAATTTTCCGCCGCCTACAATTCTGCCGCCGTTCAAAGCAAGATCAACCGCGCCCAGGAACTGACCCAGGCCCATGCCGTCCGTGGCGTGCCAGCCATCGTCGTCGGCGGAAAATACTTCACCTCGAACAACATGGTCGACAGCAACGAAGCCCTCCCAGCGATCCTCGATGAATTGATCAAGAAGGTGCGGGCCGAGCAGGGCCAGAAGAAGTAGTTAAATTCCTTTCCAAAATTGTGCGTGCCGCGAAGACGAGCCGAAGATGACCGCAGGAAATCCCTGTGGGACAGTGCTACTGCACGGCGAGGTGAAACGACGCCCCGAAGGAAGTCCCCTTGGGGGACAAAGTCACGGGCGATTTGGGAAAGGAATTACTCCACTTCGCGGCCGAGTTGCTGTACCCAGGCGATCGTCTCGCTCAGGCACAAGCCCAGGGTCTGAAAGGTGATCTTGTTGCCAAATCGTTTGAGCAGCGCGGCGGTTGCATCGATGTTCTCGTTGTCGTAATTCTCGGTCAGGTTCAGCAGCAGCCCCAGTTCTCCCTCGTGATGCGACAAGGCCAGCCTGACCTCGCTGGTGACGGCAATCTGCGAAAGTATATCGGTCATCGTCATTCCCAGCGCCGCCGGCATATAGGACATCAGGCCCGCGATGAAGGCGGGGTCGCGCAAGTCACGCTTGGCCGGATAACAGCGCGCTGCGAGCAGTTCCATGAAGCAGCCGCGCAACGCCGCCGTTTGCATCAGGGGATTGTTGCCGGGATTGGCGTTGCCGCCGGTCTGGCTGAACAACAGCAGGGTCAGCCAGCGCTGAATCTGCCGCATGCCAACCACAGTGATGGCATGACGAATCGAGGTGATCCGCGAATGCGCCCCCATGCCCACCGCATTGGTCAGACGCAGGAGATTAATGGCCAGTCCCGGCTCGCTTTTGAAGACAGCCTCGATCAGGGCAACGTCGGCATTTTGGTTGATGAGGTTGATGATGCGCATCAGCCCCTGGGTTGAGGTATCCAGCTTGCGGCCTTCGACGATGACCGGGTGGGCGAAAAAGTATCCCTGGAAAATATCGAAGCCCAGATCGCTGCAGAGTTTCTTTTCCTCAAGCGACTCGACCCGGTTGGCGATCAGCTTGGTCGGTGACGAGCGCAGGCGGGAGACGATGGACGTATTCCGGTTCGCCGCAACAGCACTGACATCCAGCTTTGAATAGGAAGCCAGATGCAGCAACCGGCTTACCGGCTCTGAAATTTCATTGATACCCGACACCGAGAATTCGTAGCCGCCATGCCGCAATTCGCCACAGCGCTCCAGCAGGCGCGGAGAAATGTCCTGGCTGGCATCGACTTCGAGCAGGACCGTTTCTTTCGGCAGAAACTCGGCAATGCCGTCTTCGCACAGAAAATCCTCATCGACATTGATGAAAGCCTTCTGGTTGCCGAGCGCATTGGCCAGCCCGAGTTCGGCGAAGGCCTTGCAGGCCACGTCGGCCGTGGCCGCCTTGGCGCTGGTAATCACCGAAAAGTTGTCGGCCGTGTTGCGGAACAGCAGTTCGTAACCGATCACCGCCTGGGCACGGTCTATCAGCGGCTGCTTGCCCAGATAAATATCCTTGGTTGAATCGGACGGGCTATTCATGGTGGCTGAAGATAATCCAATTCTTGCCGGATCGCCAGCCCGGGGACATCGCGGCATCGCGGCGGGCGGTTCTCACTTGGGCGCGGACGCATCACCACACCAGAGCTCAACCGTTCCGAGACCCGATAGGGGGGTGTGATTGCGGATGAAGGTCTTGATCTGGCCGGCGGGAAGCGGCTTGCTGATCAGATAGCCCTGAATCTTCTCGCAGCCGATGGACAGCAGATAGGTGAGCTGAGCCTTCGTTTCAACGCCTTCGGCGACCACATCCAGTCCCAGTTTGTGGGCCAGCAGCACGGTCACATCGCAAATGTCCGCGTCGTTCTGGTCGGTTTCTATGTCCTTGACGAAGGAGCGGTCGATCTTCAGGGTGTTGATGGGAAACAGCTTGAGATAGGCCAGCGAGGAATACCCCGTGCCGAAGTCGTCGATCGACAAGGACAGCTCCTGTCCGGTCAGCACTTTCATCATTGCCGCCGTTTCGGCAGGCGACTGCATGGTCATCGATTCCGTCACTTCAAGGTCAAGGCTACCCTTGGGCAGGCCGGTTTTCGCCAGTATTTCCTCGATACGCAATGGCAGTCTATGATCGGAAAACTGGCTGGCAGCAAGATTGACGGACATCTTGATGTGCTCGATTCCCTCGGTTCGCCATGCAGCGAGCTGTCCGCATGCCTCCTCCAAAACCCAGTCGCCTATCGGCAGGATCAGCCCGCTTTCTTCGGCGATCGGGATGAAATCCAGGGGGGAAATCATTCCGCGTTCCGGATGCTGCCAGCGGATCAGCGCTTCGACGCCCATCAAGCGTCCGGTACGCAAATCCAGCTGGGGTTGATAGTGAAGCATGAACTGCTGTTTTTCGAGTGCCGAACGCAAGTCAGCCTCAAGCGCGAGACGGTTGACGGCAGCGGCCTGGATTTCCTCCTTGAAGAATTGATAATTTCCCCTGCCGCAGGATTTGGCGTGATACATCGCCACGTCGGCCTTCTTGATCAAATCCTCATTCTCGGTCGCATCGTCGGGATACAGGCAGATGCCGATACTGGGAGAAGTATGCAGTTCCCTGGCGTCGATAAAGTAAGGCGCGGATATTTCCACCAGAATTTTCTGGGCGACGCGGGCAACGTCGGCCGGCCCGTCGATGTCTGGCAGGATGATGACAAACTCGTCGCCTCCCAGCCGTGCCACGAGATCGCTTTGCCGAACCGATGTACTCAATCGATCGGCCACCTCCGTTAACATTACGTCGCCGGTCTGATGCCCCAAGGTGTCGTTGATGGATTTGAAGTTGTCCAGGTCAAGGAGCATCAGCGCAAATTGCCTGTGGTTGCGACTCGCCAGTCCCACCATCTGGGAAAGCTTTTGTTGGAGGCTGACGCGGTTGGGCAGCCCGGTAAGCTGGTCAAAGTAGGCCAGGTCCTTGATTCTTTCTTCTGCCTGCTTGCGCTCGGTGATATCGTGCTGCGTGGCAATATAGTGGGTAATGGCGCCATCCTCATTCCTGACCGCCGAGATTGTGAGCGATTTTGGATAAATCTCCCCGTTCTTGCGCCTGTCCCAGATTTCCCCGTTCCACAGGCCCGTAAGCTCGAGTTGAACCCACATGTCGCGATAGAAGTCGTCGCCGTGGCGTCCCGATTTAAGGATTCGCGGCGTTTGCCCCACGATTTCTTCGGCCGAATATCCGGTGAGATCGGTGAAGGCCTGGTTGACTTGCAGGATCACGCCTTGGGGGTCGGTAATGATCATGCCTTCATGGGACTCGAAAGCGGCTGCCGCCAGACGCAGCCTGGACTCGGCGTGCTTGCGCTCCGTGATATCCACTCCAGTGGGCAGCAGCGCAACAATCTTCCCGCTTTCATCACGCACCGGCGAAATCTGGAAATCAATGGGAACCAGTTCATCGCCCATTTTCGTGACGATCTCGAACCGGCTTGATTTTCCCTCTCTGGCGGTCTCGACCGCGGCGATTATCTTTGACCGGACCTTTCCCTCGTACGACCACCACGGTGCATCCGGGAAATACCGGCCAATAATATCCTCCCTGCGGTAACCACCCCGATCAAGCGGCGCCTTGTTGATTTCCAGAACCAAGCCGTCTGTATTCAGCAATGCGACATAAGCAAAGAGATTGTCGAGGATTCGCTTGAAATGCTCGGCGTTTCGGGTTGCACTGCCCTCGGCCTCCTTCCGTTCGGTGATGTCACTGACGAGACCGTGCCACAAGCTGCCGCCGTTGGGCAGCGCAGTGGGATCGGAGGATATGCGCATCCAGCGAGTCTTGCCGTGAATGATGAATCGTCCTTCCCAACGAAACGGGAAGAGTGTGACTCGGGCCGTTTCGTTGGCCTGAATCAGACTATCCAGGTCATCGGGATGAGCCGGGGCAAACCCCAGATGGTAATCCTGCAAGACCGCTTCAGCTTTAACCCCGAGCATGTCGCAATACCTGGGGCTGACGTACTTGAAGCCCATTGCGCCATCGGGATCGAATTGGAAGATATAAATGCCGTCTGGAATCTTCTGCACCAGCTGGTTATAGCGGCGTTCTGACTCCAACAGCACTTGTTCCGTGTCTTGAAGCTTCCGTTCGGCAGTCGTCATGTCGCCGCCCCTAACCTGGCCGGAACATTACACCCTGAAAAGCTTCACTGCCGCTTGCAGGGAATTGGCGGATTCCTGCAGTTGACCGGAAGCCTTGGCGACATCCTGGATGGCATAGGCGTTCTTCTCGGACATGCCGGCAATATTCTCCACATTTGTCGCGATCAGATTGCTGGCAGTGCTCTGTTGCTGGAGGGCAACGGAAATGCCGTTGACCGTATCCACCACCTGATCGGAGCCGTCACTAATCTCGCTCATGGCGCGTCCCGCCTCACTCGCCATCGCGACGCCGGTATTGACGCGCTCTTGGGCCTGGCGCATGGTTTCCACAACCTGTTCCGTTTCTGATTGGACAGTGCCAATCATCGCGGTGATTTCCTCGGTGGATTTGGCAGTACGTTCAGCAAGCTTCCTGACCTCATCCGCCACCACCGCAAAACCGCGTCCCTGCTCGCCCGCGCGCGCCGCCTCGATGGCCGCATTCAGGGCAAGCAAATTGGTCTGATCGGCGATCTCCTTGATCACGCCGGCAATCGCCGAAATGCTCGCGGAATGTTCGCCCAGCGTATGAACCCTCTGGGAGGATTGATTCACGCTGTCGGCGATATTGCGCATTTCCATCGAGGCGCTTTCAACTATACGCCCGCCACGTTGGGCGTTTTCTCCGGCTTGCTGCGCCAGAGTGAAGGAATTGCGCGCATTTTCCGAGACATGTCCGATGCTCGCCGTCATTTCTTCCACTGCGGCAGCAGCCGACGCCGCCGCCTCGCTCTGCTGTTCCGACTGGTTCGCCACCTCGCCGGCAGTGGAAGAGAGCAAGGCGGACAGTTCGGAGATGCTCTGGGCGTTACTGGTAATCTTGCCGATCATCTGGCGCAAGGATTCCCGCATATGATCCAATGCCGCCATCAGGGCGCCAATCTCATCTTCGCGCCGTGTATGCATCGATGAAGACAGGTCGCCATCGGAAATTTTCCTGGCGAACTCAACCGCCTCGTTCAGCGGCACAATCACCAGCGCATGGGACAACCAGAACAGCAACCCCAGCAGGATGCCTCCCAGCGCCACACCGATCGCCACCACGGCGATGACTTCCTTTCTTACAGTGGCATTCACTTCATCCTTGGGATAAGCCGCCACCATGGTAAAGCCCCAGGAAACAAATTTCTCCTTCTTCACTTCCCAGCCTTGGGCGTTGCCGCCGGCAGCTTTCAGAACGATTTCGGGCGTGACTCCTTCCGAATGGAAGCGCACCTTGTCCTTGTCGTCGATCAGGGCAATGAAGCCATGCTCCAGGATATGGCTCTTGGCAATAGACTCCTGCAAAGCCTGCATGTCGATCTTGTAGCCCACATACCAGATGCCGACGATCTGCTTCTGCTGATCCAGTATGGGTTCGTACCCCGTGAGGAAAGGACTGCCCAGGATATCCACCTGCCCGTAAAACGCCTTGCCCTCGCGGATGGCCTTGATCGCACGGCCGCTGGGGTCGAGCAATGTGCCGATGGCGCGCTTGCCGTCCTTCTTCACGTTGGTGGTAATGCGGACAAAATCCTCGCCGGTCTTGGAGAACACGGTCGCGGTTCCCCCCTGACTGGCGGTCACGCCGTCGACCAAGTCAAAGCGGTTGGCTTGTGCCTGATTGCCGAAAATCAGATCGGGCGCCGTTTTGCCGTTGACTTCCACGGCATCGCCCTGACGCGGGGTGCCGATGCTGCCGCCACGTTCCATGAGCAGCTTCATGGAACCCTTCACCCGCTCCATCATGATGGCGTCGGTAACGGTGAGTACTCTACCCACGTTGGAGAGCTTCTCCTGCATTTCATCCTGGGCGGACTGCTCTATGCTGCGACTGTTACTGATCGAAATGACCGCAACAAGAACCAAGGTGGTTATAGCGACAAGGACTGAAACGGGTAAAACAAATTTTGCTTGAAGGCTGCGCGAAAACATCCGGGTATCTCCTCGTGATGCCGTGACTTTGCAAATGATCATATCTTACCATTGTGGGTAATCGCGTTTCGCTTGAATTTAGGGTGGCCGCGCTCCGTCCAGGACAAGCGTGTAGCCAGACCACGCGGCCCTCGCCGCTCAGCGGTCTGTCGCGGGCAAATCTGGTCAGACTTTCTTTTTCTGCGTGTCGAGACGGAACTTGACGAAGGAACCAGGTGCATCCTCGATTACCTTGAGTTTGCCCTTGGCGGGATCGCGTGCCGGCACCTTGGTGGCGTCCAGCGATGTCACCCATTTCTGCCAGTCGGTCCACCAGGAGCCTTCGCTTTGCTTGGTACCTTCAAACCAGGCCTCGGGTGTTTCCGGCAAACTCTTGGCGTTATTGGTCCAGTAGCCGTATTTGTTGGCCGCTGGCGGATTGACGATGCCGGCGATATGGCCGGAGCCGCCGAGCACGAAGCGCACCGGGCCGCCCAGGCGGGTGGCGCCAAGGTAGGTGCTTTTCCAGGGTGCGATGTGGTCTTCGATGGTGGAGATGAAATAGCACGGCACCTTGACCTTGCCGATATCGATCGGCACGCCGTTGATTTCGATGCCGCCAGGCTCCTTGAGCAGGTTCTTCATGTACATGTTGCGCAGGTAGAAGCTGTGCATCTTGTACGGCATGCGCGTGGAATCGGAGTTCCAGTAGAGCAGGTCGAAGGGGAAGGGCTGCTTGCCCATCAGGTAGTTGTTCACCACGAACGACCAGATCAGGTCGTTGGAGCGCAGCATGTTGAAGGTGCCGGCCATTTCCGAACCTTCCAGGTAGCCGCGCTTTTCCATCTTCTTTTCCAAGCTGGCGACTTGCTGCTCGTCGATGAACACGCCGAGTTCGCCGGGTATCGAAAAGTCGAGCAGTGCCACGAAGAAGGTGGCGGAAGCAATGCGCTTGTCCTTCTTGGCGGCCTGGTAGCCCAGCGTGGTGCCGAGCAGCGTGCCGCCGAGACAGTAGCCGATCAGATTGACTTCCTGTACGCCCGTATGCTTGCAGACTGCATCGAGCGCCGCCAGCGATCCTTCGGTCATGTAAGCGTCGAAGCCTTTCTGGGCAAGCTTGGCGTCCGGGTTGACCCAGGAAATGACGAAAACCGAGTGGCCCTGGTCGGTCGCCCACTTGATGAAGGAATTCGACTGGCGCAAATCGAGAATGTAGTACTTGTTGATCCAGGGCGGGATGATCAGCAGGGGGCGCTTGAGCACGTCCTTGGTCGTCGGGTTGAACTGCAGCAACTGGATCAGTTCGTTCTGGAAAATCACCTTGCCGGGCGTGGTGCCGACGTTGCGGCCGACCTCGAAGGCGGTCGGATCGGTCATCTTGACGCGCAGCTGGCCCTCGCCGTCCTCGATGTCGCGCAACAGATTGTTGAAACCATTGAGCAGGTTCTGGCCGTGGCTCTTGAGCGTTTCGCGCAGCACTTCCGGATTGGTGATGGCGAAGTTGGAAGGCGACAGGGCATCGATGAACTGGCGAGTAAAAAAGTTTACTTTCTTCTTTGAATTGTCCTCCAGACCTTCAACCTTGCTGACCGTTTCGTGAATGTGGCGCGCGGTAATCAAGTAGGACTGCTTCATGAAATCGAACAGGAAATGCTCCTCCCACTCGGCATCCTTGAAGCGGTTGTCGCCCTTGGCAGGACTGGCAATCGGGACGCCATGAACGCCGGTGAACCGCATCATCGAATGCTGCCAGAGGGAGAAATAATCCCACACCAGATTCATCTGCGCCTGCGCCATCTTGTAGGGGTTGGCGAGCATCTTGGCCATCATGTCCATGAAGGCCTGGGCAATGCCCAGTTCGTCCGCCGGTGCGCTCACGCCCTGCTTGATCTGGCGCTGCATGTGATCGACGATCATTTTGGACGCGCGCTGGGCCACTTCGGCATAGGTCTTGGCGATTTCCTTGGGGTTGGGAATCTCTTGCTTGTTTTCCGGGGTGTCCTTGCTGGGCATGTCACTTTTCTCCTGATGAATTCAATTTGACAAAACGAATGATGCCGTTCGACTCGGAACCTGCGATCTGCTGCTTATGTTCCAGATAATTCAGGTGGGCGATGGTCTCGCCCATGGCGAACATGGCCTGAAAGGCATCGTCGAGCGGCCGGGAAAATATGACCGGCACCAGTTCAGCAGCAGTCATGGGATGATCGATGGCTGCCAGCAAGGCTGCAAAGCGGCCCTGATGATGCTCTCGCAGCGCCGCAATACGCGCATGCAGTCCCCTGAAGGGCGCGCCGTGCGAGGGCAGCACCAGGGTATCCTGCGGCAGCGGCTCGAAGCGGGTGATCGAATCGAGAAACAGTCCGAGCAGATTGCCGTCCGGGGTGGAAGGCCGCGCACTGACATTGGTCGTAATGCGCGGCAACAGCATGTCGCCCGAGATCAGCACCCTGAGTTCGTCGCAGTACAGCGCCGCGTGTTCGGGCGAATGACCATGACCAACCATGACGCGCCAGGCGCGGCCGCCCACATCGATGCGCTCGCCATCGAACATGCGCCGATAGCCGAGCGGCGCCGGCGAGCAGTTGCGCTGATAAGTGCCGCTGACTTTCTTCATTTCCTCCACGCGCTGTGCATCAAGGCCGTGCTGCCGGAACATCTCCACCATGGGCGCATTGCCGAAGCTGCCGATTTGCGCGTAGACCATCTGCGCAGTTAGATATTCGCTCTCGGTGATCCACAGCGGCGCACCGGTTTCCTGTTGCAGCCAGCCGGCCAGGCCGATGTGATCCGGATGCCAGTGGGTGACAATCTGACGCAGCAGGGGATAGACCGGCAATAATTTGCGCCAGCAGTCTTTCAGGCCGTCCAGGGCGACGCCGGTATCCACCACGGTCCAGCCCGGTCCATCCTGCAGCAGCCAGAGGTTGATATGGTCGAGCGCGAACGGCAACGGCATGCGCACCCAGTGCACGCCCGGAACTATTTCGCGGGCAGTACCCGGTTCCGGGGAAAAATCGTAGGGATAGGTGACTTGCACTGGTTCTCGTGGGAAGAAATTGGCCTAGAATTTCGAGGTCTGCCGGACTTGCCTTGCGGGCTGGCGCGGCAGAATCTGATATTCTACCTTGTCATACCGCAGTGCAGCACCTGGCCGCACGTTCCAGAAATTCACTATGTAGCCAATGGGACAATCCACTTTTACCATTACCGAGCTATCCCGCGAGTTCGACGTCACACCGCGCACCATCCGCTATTACGAGGATCAGGGGCTGCTGTTTCCGCGGCGCGAGGGCTTGCAACGCGTTTATTCCAAACGCGACCGCACCCGGCTCAAGCTGGCCCTGCGCGGCAAGCGCCTGGGCCTGAGCCTGGCCGAGATCAAGGACGTGATCGACATGTACGACACGGCGCGCGACGAGGAAGGCCAGCTGGTCAAGTTCCTGGCTGCGCTCAAGCAACGGCGCGCCGCGTTGCAGCAACAACGCGAAGACATCGAAGCCTTGCTGGCCGAAATCAACGGCTTCGAACAACAGTGCCGGGACATCCTGGCCAACGAAGCGGCAGCCGCCATCCCTGCCAAGACCAAGCGCGTACGCCAGTCAGCCTGAGCAAGTTGGAAACCCGGAAGTTGACGTTAACGTCAACGTCAACGTACAATCCGCAAAACGAAACAAGAGGGATGCATGCACCAGACGCAGCATAAACCGACGGTTCCGGCGTTCGAGCCGCGCGATCCCGCATGGGAAGCGAAAATCCGCGACAGCTTCGCCCGCCAGAAAGTGATGGCCTTTTTCGGTGCCGAACTCACCGGCATCAGGCCCGGCTGGTGCGAAATCCGCCTGCCCTACAAAGAAGAACTCACCCAGCAGCATGGCTTTTTCCAGGCCGGCATCATCGGCGCGATCGTGGACAATGCCGGCGGCTATGCCGGCTACAGCCTGATGCCCCCCGGCACCACGGTGCTCACCGTCGAATACAAGCTCAATCTGCTGGCACCCGGCGATGGCGATCTGCTGATCGCCACCGGCGAAATCATCAAGCCCGGCAAGAATCTCGTGATCACGCGCGGCGACGTGATTGTGGTAAAAAATGGACGCAGCAGCCACTGCGCGACAATGCAGCAAACTCTCATGACCATGCACGGCAAACCCGACACCCTGGAGATGAAAAAATGATAGGACTGAATTTCGATCTCGGCGAAGACATCGACATGCTGCGGCATAGCATCGCCCAGTTCGCCGCCAAGGAGATCGCGCCGCGTGCCGCGCAGGTCGATCGCGACAACGAGTTTCCCGCCGATCTGTGGCGCAAGTTTGGCGATCTCGGCATCCTCGGCATGACCGCGGAAGAGGAGTATGGCGGCACCCAGATGGGCTATCTCGCGCATATCGTCGCACTGGAAGAAGTTTCGCGCGCCTCGGCCAGCATCGGCCTTTCCTATGGCGCCCACTCCAACCTGTGCGTCAACCAGATCCGCCGCAACGGCAGCGCGGCGCAAAAGAAGAAATATCTGCCCAAGCTGATCTCGGGCGAGCATGTCGGGGCGCTCGCCATGTCCGAGCCCAATGCCGGTTCCGACGTGGTCAGCATGAAGCTGCGCGCCGAACTGAAAGGCGACAGATATGTCCTCAACGGTTCCAAGATGTGGATCACCAACGGCGGCGACGCCGATACGCTGGTCGTGTATGCGCGCAGCGACCCGGGCCACACCGCCTTCATCATCGAGAAGGGCATGAAAGGCTTTTCCCACGGCACCCATCTCGACAAGCTCGGCATGCGCGGCTCGAATACCTTCCCGCTGTTTTTCGACGACTGCGAAGTACCGGTCGAGAACGTGCTCGGCGAACCCGGCAAGGGCATCAAGGTGCTCATGAGCGGCCTCGATTACGAGCGCGCCGTGCTCTCCGGCGGACCGCTGGGCATCATGGCCGCCTGCATGGACGTGGTGGTGCCGTATATCCATGAGCGCAAGCAGTTCGGCCAGAGCATCGGCGAATTCCAGCTGATGCAGGGCAAGGTCGCCGACATGTATTCGACCTGGCAGGCCACCCGCGCCTATGTGTATGCGGTGGGCAAGGCCTGCGATCGCGGCGACCACGCTCGGACCCTGCGCAAGGATGCCGCCGGTGCCATCCTCTATTCGGCCGAGAAAGCCACCTGGATGGCAGGCGAGGCAATTCAGACATTGGGCGGCAACGGCTACATCAACGACTATCCGACTGGCCGCCTGTGGCGCGATGCCAAGCTCTATGAGATCGGCGCTGGCACGTCCGAGATTCGACGCATGCTGATCGGACGCGAACTGTTCTCTGAAACGATGTAACAGGAGCCGAAAACATGGCATTGGTCGAAACCGCACGCGGCACCGTGCATGAGTGGCAGAAGGATCACATGGGCCACATCAACGTGCGTGCCTACATGGAGTTTTTTGAGGAGGCCTGCTGGCAGTTCTATGCCATGCTCGGCCTCACTGCCACCCTGCTGCGCAGCGGCGCGGTGAACATGGCCGCAGTCCAGCAGAACATCAGCTACGAGAAGGAACTCTATCCGGGCGACACCATCGCGGTACGCACCGGAGTGCTGGAGCTACGCGAAAAAGTGCTGCGCTTCCGCCATGAACTGCTCAATACAGAAACCGGTGAAGTCTGCTCCACCTGCGAATTCACGGTGGTCTGCCTCGATCCCGTGGCGCGGCGCTCCTGCCCCTTCCCTGCCTATGTCGCCGAAAAAGCGCAAGACCTCTACTGGTAACCGTGTCGATACCGCCGAAATAATTTTCCTCAATACTTCTGGAGTTCACCATGAGCAATGATCCCGTCGTCATCGTATCCGCCGCCCGCACCCCGATGGGCGGTTTCCAGGGCGATTTCGCCTCCTTGAGCTGCGCGCAATTGGGCAGCGTGGCGATCAAGGCCGCATTGGAACGCGCCGGCTTGAAGCCCGAGCAGATCGACGAAGTCATCATGGGCTGCGTGCTGCCCGCCGGGCAGGGCCAGGCGCCGGCGCGGCAAGCCAGCCTGGGTGCCGGCCTGCCGCTGGCGGCGGGATGCACCACCGTGAACAAGATGTGCGGCTCGGGCATGCGTTCGCTGATGTTCGCCAACGACATGCTGCTGGCTGGCACCAACACGGTCATGGTTGCCGGCGGCATGGAATCGATGACCAATGCGCCGTATTTGATGACCAAGGCGCGCAGCGGTTTCCGCATGGGCCATGGTCAGGTGTTCGACCACATGTTCTACGACGGGCTCGAGGATGCCTACGCCAAGGGACGCCTGATGGGCACTTTCGCCGAGGAGTGCGCCGATCAATACAAGTTTACCCGCGAGGCCCAGGACCAGTTTTCGATCACCTCCACCACCCGCGCCAAGCAGGCCAACAGCGACGGTTCCTTCACCTGGGAAATCGCACCCGTCACGGTTGCCGGCAAGAAGGGCGATACCGTTTTCGACAAGGACGAGCAACCGTTCAAGGCGCAGCTCGACAAGATTCCCGGCCTCAAGCCGGCCTTCCGCAAGGACGGCACGGTGACCGCGGCCAACTCCTCCTCGATCTCCGACGGCGCCGCGGCCCTGATCGTGATGCGCCGTTCCAACGCCGACAAGCTTGGGCTGAAGCCGCTCGCCACCATCGTTGCGCACAGCACGTTCGCCCAGGAACCTGGATTGTTCACCACCGCGCCGGTCGGCGCCATCAAGAAGCTGCTGGCGAAAACCGGCTGGAGCGCCGACAGTGTCGATCTCTGGGAAATCAACGAAGCCTTCGCCGTGGTGACCATGGCGGCGATGCATGATCTCAAGCTGCCGCATGACAAGGTGAACGTGCATGGCGGCGCCTGTGCGCTGGGCCACCCGATCGGCGCTTCCGGCGCCCGCATCATCGTCACGCTGATCGGCGCGCTCAGAAAGTACGGCAAGAAGCGCGGCGTGGCCAGCCTGTGCATCGGCGGCGGCGAAGCCACCGCCGTCGGCATCGAACTGGTCTGACGCGGAACTAAGCCGATGCTGCTGACTCAGGAACAGGAAATGATCCGCGACGCCATGCGCGACTTCGCCCGCGAGCGATTGGCGCCTTTCGCCGCGGAGTGGGACAAGCACAGCACCTTCCCGCGCGCCGCCCTGCAGGAACTCGCCGGACTGGGCGCCTGCGGCATGGTGGTGCCCGAGCAATGGGGCGGCGCCGGCCTGGACTATGTTTCGCTGGCGCTGGCGCTGGAAGAAATCTCTGCCGGCGACGGCGCCACCGCGACCATCATCGCCGTACAAAACTCCGTGGTATGCGGGCCGATTCTGGCGTTTGGCAGCGAAGTGCAAAAGGAGAAGTTCCTCAAGCCGCTCGCATCGGGCGAATGGCTCGGCTGCTTCTGCCTGACCGAACCGCATGTCGGCTCGGACGCTTCTGCAATCCGCACCAAGGCGGTATTGCAAAACGGTCACTGGGTGCTCAACGGCGTCAAGCAGTTCATCACCACCGGCAAGAACGCCCGGGTCGCCATCGTCTTTGCCGTAACCGATGCCGCGGCCGGCAAGAAAGGCATCTCGGCCTTCATCGTGCCAACCGATACACCCGGCTACCAGGTCGCGCGCATCGAAGAGAAGATGGGCCAGCATGCTTCCGACACAGCGCAGATTCTGTTCGAGGACTGCCGCGTCCCGGCGGAGAACCTGCTCGGAACCGAAGGTGGTGGCTATCGCATCGCGCTGGCCAACCTTGAAGCCGGCCGCATCGGCATCGCTGCCCAGGCGCTGGGCATGGGCCGTGCCGCCTTCGAAGCCGCGCTCAAGTATTCGCACGAACGCGAGAGTTTCGGCAAGCCGATCTTCGAGCATCAGGCGGTAAACTTCCGGCTTGCCGACATGGCCACGCAGATCGAGGCGGCGCGCCAGCTGGTGCTGCACGCCGCGAGCCTGCGCGATGCCGGCAAGCCCTGTCTCAAGGAAGCCTCGATGGCCAAGCTGTTCGCGTCCGAAATGGCAGAGAAAATCTGTTCCGACGCCATCCAGATCCACGGCGGTTACGGCTATGTCTCGGACTTTCCGGTCGAGCGCATCTACCGCGACGTGCGCGTCTGCCAGATTTACGAAGGTGCGTCCGATATCCAGCGCATGGTGATCGGGCGGGCCTTGGGTACGGAGAATTAATCACTTGAACCCAGAGGGCATTTCGTCTGGGTGCATGCGCTGGTCCGTGGTTTCGCTCCGGCTCCCGGTGCTGGGAAGCGCACATATCGCCGAATCGAAACCACAGACCAGCGCTGGAATTAATGGGGGTCAGCCTTTTGCAAAAGGCAGCAACCCGGATCAAAACAGGAGGCTTGGGGAGTTTGGCCGACCGATATGTGCGCTTTCTGCACCGGGAGGGCGGACAAACTCCCCAAGCCTCTTGCGCTCCTTAGCATTAATTAGGCCTTAAAGCAGGAGAAAACGATCATGCCCAACCCGATTGAATTCTATTTCGACTTCTCCTCGCCCTATGCCTATCTCGGCAGCGAGATGATCGACGAGCTCGCGGCAAAATATGGTCGCAAGGTGCAATGGCGGCCCATCATGCTCGGCGCGACTTTTCAGAAGACCGGTCTGCCGCTGCTGGTCACGATCCCGCTCAAGGGCGAATATTCGAAGCACGACATCATCCGCTCGGCGCGCTATTACGGCATCACCTTCAAATTTCCCGCCAAGTTTCCCCTCTCGACCCAGACGGCGGCGCGTGCCTATTACTGGCTGCATGGTCAGGATTGCGCCAAGGCGCGAGCGTTTTCCCACTCCGTGTTCCGCGCCTACTGGGTGGATGGCCGCGACATTGCCGATCTTGCCGTAGTGCAGAAAATTGCCGCCGGCTTGGGTATAGACAAGAATGCCTTGGCCGAGGCCGTTGCCAAGCCGGAAATCAAGGAACGTTTGAAAACCGAAACCGACGGCGCGATCGCCAAAGGCATGTTCGGCGCACCCTACTTCATCGTCGATGGCGAACCTTTCTGGGGCGCCGACCGCCTGCCGCAGATCGAACATTGGTTGAAGACCGGCGGATTCTGAGCGAGCGCCCATGACCATTCTCAAATCCAAACTGCTGCTGCGCTCCGACGAGTTCAAGGCGAATGCGACCGCCATGCGCCAACTGGTGGACGATCTGCGCGAGAAGACCGAAGCGGTCGCGCGCGGCGTTTCCGCCGAAACGCGCAGCAAGCATCTGGCACGCGGCAAACTGCTGTCGCGCGATCGCGTCAATGCGCTGCTCGATCCGGGTGCGCCCTTTCTCGAACTGTCGGCGCTAGCCGCGCACGGCATGTATGGCGGCGAAGTGCCATCGGCCGGCGTGATTACCGGCGTCGGCCGGGTCAATGGCATCGAGTGCGTGATCGTCGCCAACGATGCCACGGTCAAAGGCGGCAGCTATTTCCCCTTGACCGTGAAAAAGCATCTGCGCGCCCAGGAGATCGCCCAGCAGAACCGCCTGCCCTGCATCTACCTGGTCGACTCGGGCGGCGGCAATCTGCCGACGCAGGACGAGGTGTTCCCCGACCGCGAGCATTTCGGACGGATTTTCTTCAACCAGGCCAACCTGTCAGCCCAGGGCATTCCGCAGATCGCCGTGGTGATGGGCTCGTGCACCGCCGGCGGCGCCTACGTGCCGGCGATGTCGGACGAAGCCATCATCGTCAAGAATCAGGGCACCATCTTCCTCGGCGGCCCGCCGCTGGTGAAAGCCGCCACGGGCGAGGAAGTCTCGGCCGAAGATCTCGGCGGCGGTGACATGCATACCCGCGTCTCCGGGGTGGCCGACCATCTGGCCGAGAACGACCACCACGCCTTGTCAATCTGCCGGCGCATCATCGGCAATCTCAACTGGAAAAAGCCCGTTGTCCTAGATTTGCACAGCCCCAATGAACCGCTCTACGACCCGGAAGAACTGTACGGGGTAATTCCCTGCGACAGCAAGAAATCCTACGATGTGCGCGAAATCATCGCGCGCCTGGTGGACGGCAGCGAGTTCGACGAGTTCAAGGCGCGCTACGGCACCACCCTGGTGACCGGATTTGCGCGCCTCTACGGTTATCCCATCGGCATCGTGGCCAACAACGGCATCCTGTTTTCCGAGTCGGCGCAAAAAGGCGCGCATTTCATCGAGCTGTGCGCCCAGCGCGGCATTCCGCTGCTGTTCCTGCAGAACATCACCGGCTTCATGGTCGGCAGGAAGTATGAGAACGGCGGCATCGCCAAGGACGGCGCAAAAATGGTGACGGCGGTGGCGACGGCGCAGGTGCCGAAATTCACCGTGATCATCGGCGGCAGCTTCGGCGCCGGCAACTACGGCATGTGCGGCCGCGCCTACAGCCCGCGCCTGCTGTGGATGTGGCCCAACGCCCGCATCTCGGTGATGGGTGGCGAGCAGGCCGCCAGCGTGCTGTCCACCATCCGCCGCGATGGCCTGGAAGCCTCCGGGAAGCAGTGGAGCAAGGAAGAGGAAGAAGCCTTCAAGGCGCCGATTCGCAACCAGTACGAAACCCAGGGCCACCCCTACTACGCGACGGCGCGCATCTGGGACGACGGCGTGCTCGATCCGGCGCAGACGCGGCGCGCACTGGGTCTTGGCCTTTCGGCGGCGCTCAATGCAGAAATCAAGAAGACCACGTTCGGCGTATTTCGAATGTAATCACGAGAGGAACTCGCATGTACCAGAACATACTCACCGAAGTCGACAAGGGCGTTGGCATCATCACCCTGAACCGCCCTGAGCGGCACAACGCTTTCGATGATGCCTTGATTGCCGAACTCATCGATGCCATCGGCATGATGTCTGACGACGACGCCGTGCGCGTGCTGGTGATCTCCAGCACCGGCAAAAGTTTCTGCGCCGGCGCCGATCTGAATTGGATGAAGCGCGCCGCAAATTTCTCGCCTGAAGACAGCCTGCGCGATTCGCGCACCCTGGCCGAGATGCTGCGCTGCCTGGCGCAGATGAAGAAGCCAACACTGGCGCGCGTGCAAGGTCCGGCCTACGGCGGCGGCGTCGGACTGGTGGCGGCCTGCGATATTGCCGTGGCCACTTTTGATGCGCAATTCACCCTGTCCGAAGTCAAGCTGGGCATCATCCCGGCGGTGATCAGCCCGCACGTGATCGCCGCCATCGGCGAACGCTACGCACGGCGCTACATGCTCACCGCAGAAAGATTCGCGGCCGCCGAAGCCTACCGCATCGGCCTGGTGCACGAGATCGTGCCGGACGAAGCGGCGCTCGACCAGGCTCTCGGCGAGCTCATCGACGCGCTGCTCAAGAACAGCCCGAACGCCCTGGGCGAGTGCAAGGAACTGATCCGCGCCGTCGCCTCGCAACCGATCACCGCCGCAATCGTCGAAGACACGGCGCAGCGCATCTGCCGCCTGCGCGCCTCGGACGAAGGCCGCGAGGGCATGAGCGCCTTCCTGGAAAAACGCAAACCCTCCTGGGTGCTGCAAACCGATAAATAGACATGTTCGACAAGATACTGATTGCGAACCGGGGAGAAATCGCCTGCCGGGTCATCAAGACCGCGCGGCGCATGGGCATACGTACGGTGGCCGTGTATTCCGAGGCCGATGCCGGCGCGCGCCACGTGCGCCTGGCTGACGAAGCGGTATTGATCGGAGCGGCCGAGGCGGGCGCTTCCTATCTGGTGGCGGACAAAGTGCTCGCTGCGGCGAAGCAGACCGGCGCCCAGGCGGTGCATCCGGGCTACGGCTTCCTCTCGGAAAATGCTGCTTTCGCCGAAGCCTGCGAGCGTTCGGGCATCGTCTTCATCGGCCCGCCGGTGGCGGCGATCCGGGCGATGGGCTCGAAGTCGGAAGCCAAGAAACTCATGGAAAACGCCGGCGTGCCGCTGACTCCCGGCTATCACGGCGACGAGCAAGCGCCGGAGTTTCTCAAGCAGCAGGCCGACCGCATTGGCTACCCGGTGCTGATCAAGGCGGCCGCCGGCGGTGGCGGCAAAGGCATGCGCACGGTATTCAAGAGTGAGGAATTCCTTGACGCACTGGCTTCCTGCCAACGCGAGGCGCAGTCCTCTTTCGGCGATACCCATGTGCTGGTCGAGAAATACCTGCTGCGCTCGCGCCACATCGAGATGCAGGTGTTCGGCGACAGCCACGGCAATGTGGTGTATTTGTTCGAGCGCGACTGTTCGGTGCAGCGGCGCCATCAGAAAGTGCTTGAGGAAGCGCCCGCCCCCGGCATGACGCTGGAGCGCCGCGCCGCCATGGGCAAGGCCGCGGTGGATGCAGCCAAGGCGGTCGGCTATGTCGGTGCGGGCACCGTGGAGTTCATCGTTGACCACGATTTTGCCAACACGGGAACCTTCTTCTTCATGGAGATGAACACCCGCCTGCAAGTCGAGCACCCGGTCACCGAAATGATCACCGGCCAGGACCTGGTCGAATGGCAGTTGCTGGTCGCCGCCGGGGCGCCGCTGCCACTGTCGCAGGAACAGCTTTCGATCCGCGGTCATGCGCTCGAAGCACGCATCTATGCCGAGGACCCGGACAAGGGTTTCCTGCCCTCAACCGGCCGCCTGGTGCATCTGGCGCCGCCCGAGGAATCGCTGCACGTGCGTGTCGACACGGGCGTTGAGCAAGGTGACGAGATCACGCCCTATTACGATCCGATGATAGCCAAGCTGATCGTCTGGGATGAAACCCGCGAGCGGGCACTGGCGCGCATGCTGCAGGCCCTGGCGCAGTACCGCGTGGTCGGCGTGGCCAACAACGTCGGCTTCCTGGCGCGGCTGGTGGCCTGCCCCTCGTTTGCCGCCGCCGAACTCGACACCGGCCTCATCGAACGCGAGCGCACCCTGCTGTTTCCCGAGAGCGCCGAACCGCCGCACCAGGCCTGGCTCATAGCTGCGCTCGCTGAACTCTTGCGCGAAGCACGCCTGGCCGACCGGGTGGCACAGCGCAGCGCCGATCCCTATTCGCCCTGGCACCGCCGCGATGGCTGGCGCATCAACAGCGCCGCACAACGCACCCTGATCCTGCGCCACGGCGAAAGCGAAAAGAACATCGCTGTCGCTTACGACACGCGCCAGGGTTATGCGCTCACCGTCGACGGACAAACCAACCGCGTCGCCGGAGAACTGGGAGAGAACGGCAATCTGCGCGTAGATCTCGGCGGCACCCGCATCGCCGCCACCGTGGTGGCAACCGGCGAACGGCGCCACACCTTCCTGCATGGCCGCGCCTATATTTTCGCCAGCGTCGATCCGCTTTATCATGCCGGCGAAGGCGGCGGCGCCGAAGGCGGCCTGGTGGCACCGATGCCGGGCAAGGTCATCGCGCTGCTGGCCACGGCGGGCAGCAAGGTCGAAAAAGGCGCAGCCTTGCTGATCCTGGAAGCGATGAAAATGGAGCACACCATCACGGCACCGGCAAGCGGTATGCTGAAGCGTTATTTGTATGGCGTGGGCGACCAGGTGGTCGACGGCGCCGAACTGGTCGAGTTTGAAATAGGGTCCTAACTTAAATGGCACTGCCCAGCAAAGTAAAAATCGTCGAAGTCGGTCCGCGCGACGGCCTGCAGAACGAGAAGCAGAACGTCCCCGCGGCGACCAAGATCGAACTCATTGCGCGCCTCGGCGCGGCAGGCTTGAAGGCCATCGAAGCCACGTCGTTCGTTTCGCCCAAGTGGGTGCCGCAGATGGCCGACAACGCCGAAGTGATGGCCGGCATCACGCGTCTCGAAGGCGTGGCTTACCCGGTTTTGACGCCCAACATGAAAGGGCTGGAAGCTGCCATCGCCGCTGGCGCGACCGAAGTGGCGGTGTTCGGCGCAGCTTCGGAAGCCTTTTCGCAGAAGAACATCAATTGTTCCGTCATCGAAAGCCTGGAGCGCTTCCGGCCGCTGGTCGATGCGGCGGAAGAAGCCAACGTGAAAGTGCGCGGCTACGTCTCCTGTGTCCTCGGTTGTCCCTACCAGGGTGAGGTTGCGCCGCAGAGCGTGGCCGATGTGGCTTGGGCGCTGCTCGAGATGGGTTGCTATGAAATTTCGCTGGGCGATACCATCGGCGTCGGCACCCCCGAGAAAACCAAGGACATGATCGAAGCCGTCGCCAAGCGCGTGCCGCTCAAGAAACTCGCCGGCCACTTCCACGATACTTACGGCATGGCTATTGCCAACATCTACGCCGCCTTGCAATCCGGCGTGGCGGTGTTCGACAGTTCGGTCGCCGGTCTCGGCGGCTGTCCGTATGCCGCCGGCGCCTCGGGCAACGTGGCGAGCGAGGATGTGGTGTATCTGCTCAACGGCCTCGGCATCCAGAATGGCATCGACCTCACCGCGCTGGCGCAGACCGGCGCCTGGATCAGCGAGAAGTTGGGACGCTCATCGAACTCGCGCGTGGCGCGCGCCCTGCTGGCTAAATGATCGCTTCACCCTGCATCGATGTCTGCCGCATGGACGAAGTCACCGGTCTGTGCGAGGGTTGCTACCGCAGCATCGCCGAAATCTCTGCCTGGGCGAATGCGGATGATCCGCAGAAAACCCTGATCCTGGCCGCCGTGGCGCAGCGCCGGGAGCGTCTTGAGATAGCCGTCGGCCCCATCGCTGTACCGAATAAATGAAACTGCCCTTGCCGACGCAAGTCCGCGTGCTTGAGCGCGGCTGGCTGTCTTCCAACAACATCCTGTTCCTCGAAGGCGAGCGCGCCGCGCTGGTCGACAGCGGCTATGTCAGCCACGCGCCGCAAACCCTGGCGCTGGTGCGCAATGCCCTGGACGGCCGCAAGCTGACACGACTCATCAACACCCACGCGCACTCCGACCACATCGGCGGCAACGCCACGCTGCAGCGCGAATACGGCTGCAGCATCACGGTGCCGCATGGCATCGCGCAAGTGATTGCGCGCTGGGACGAGGAAGCGCTGATGCTCACGCCCTGCGCCCAGGTCTGCGACCGTTTCAACCATGACGCGACACTCGGCGTCGGTGAAGAATTCGAACTCGGCGGCCTGGTCTGGCATGCCCTGCATGCGCCGGGACACGACATGCAGGCCCTGGTGTTCTACTGCGAAAGCCGGCGTCTGCTGATTTCAGGCGATGCGCTGTGGCGCGATGGCTTTGGCATCCAGTTCGCCGAGATTCTCAACCAGGCCGCAGGCCTGGCGGCGACCAAGGCGACGCTCGAAGCCATCGGCCGGCTTGCGGTGGATGTGGTGATTCCAGGCCACGGCGCACCTTTCGCCGAATTCGACGACGCCCTGGAGCGCGCCTTCAAGCGCGTTGCGGCTTTCGAGCAGGAGCCATTGCGCATGGCACGCAATGCATTGAAGGCCTGCTTCACCTTCAGCTTGCTGGAAATGCGCCGTCTGCCGCGCGCTCGATTGGCCAAATACCTGCAAGGGGTTCCCTTCTTCAAGGACATCGGTGACCGCATCTTGCAGTTCTCCGTCGAGGAACTCGCCGAATGGCTCCTCGCAGAACTGATGCGGGCGCAGGTCGTCAAATTCGACGGCGACGACATCGTGCCGACGCAGAACGCCTAGTGCCCGTAGTTGATTCTAGGGTACTAAGGTTTAACGAAGAACTTGCGGGTTTCGAAGACTGACGGTGCCAGGCGCTTGCCGGCATATTGAAGCTGGCGCTTGAGCGCAAAATCGAAGAGCAGCGGATGGTGGCGGCGTATCTGCGTCAATGGCGCCACGGCCGCTTCAGCCAGGTAGCCTGCCTCGACCAGGAAGCGCGGCGAGAACAAGGGCATGATCGCCGGCAAGGGATAGTCGGAGCCGTTGAGCAGTCGTCCGGCCCAGTCGCCGCCAACCGCGGCACGTTCAAGGACCCGCTTGAGCGGCGCTCCGGCGCGCGCGATTTGGGTCAGCGCCGCGATGTCGCCGAACAGGCGCCCGACATGCGCCGGCTCATCCATCATGCGCTCGAACAGACTGAAGTTGTCGACCCAGGCCGCGCCATCCTTGCCCTGGTCGAGATCCTGGCTGCTGCCCATCGAGGCGCAATGCGCCATCACCACCCGCACCCCATGCTCGAGCGCGCGCCGCAGGCGCAGCGGATTGCCCAGCGCATCATCGCCCGGCGCGGCGCGTTCCTCGCCAGCATGGGTGATCAGCGGCAGATCGAGTTGCGCTAGCCGCGCATAAAAACCGTCGCACAGAGGTGAAGCCGGATCGATGCCCTGCGCCGCCGGAATCCATTTAATGGCGCGGGCGCCGAGGCGCTTGACGCGCTCAAGTTCAGCCAGCGCATCCTTGCGGAAAGGATGCACCGAGGCCGCCCATTCGAAACGCTGCGGCACCGTCCGGGCAACGGCCGCGCAGTAATCGTTGGCGATGTAGATGTGGCTGCGCTGCGGCTGCGCCGTGCCGTCCGCATCGTGCCAGGCATCCAGCGCCAGCAGCAGCAGCTTGTGGCCGCTCGGCATGCCGGCAACCAGCGTTTGCAGATGGGCGACATAATTCCGGTCGACGTGCCCATCGTCAGCCAGACAAGTCGCATTGAGAAAAAAATAGCGTTGGCCCTGCACCAACGACCAGCTCAGGAAGCCATGCCCGTCGTTGAAAGCCGCGCCGTTGCCATCATCGCCCACACCCAGCAGATGCACGTGCGCATCCCAAACTTGGTGCGGATCGACACCCGCCCAGGCTTCCTGCACCAGCGGATGATGCGCCAGTTGCGGCGGCAACTCACCGAGACAGGGATTGAACAGGCCCTGCTCCGGCCAGAAGCGCCAGGCCGCCCAACCGGCAACGCCCAGGCCGGCCATTGCAGCAGCGGCGAGAAAACTGCGACGCGAAGAAACCATGGCTGCTATGATCGCAGAAAAAACTCTCCGCATCACTTGTGGCTGATGGATATGCCCGATGAATGAGTCGATCACGCTGCCGCTGTGGCTGTTTTCCTTGCTCGCCGGCCTGGCCGGATGGGCGGCGCTGGTGCTGTTGCTGGCGCCAGGCATGCGCTGGTTTTTTCGTCGCCGCATCAACACGGTGATCCGCCAGATCGGTGACCGCTTGCATGTCGACCTGCCCTCCTTCAAGCTCACGCGCCGTCAGGTCCTGATCGACCGTGTGTTCCACGACGCCAAGGTGCAGGCTGCGGCGGCGTTGCGCGCACGCGAAAGCGGCGAGCCGCTAGGCGAAGTGTGGCGGCGTGTCGACCGCTATGCCAGAGAGATCGTGCCATCCTTCAACGCCTATCTCTATTTTCGCATCGGCTATGCCATGGCGCGTTGGCTGGCGCGCACCCTGTACCGCGTACGCATCGGCTATGTCGACGAGGCGGCGCTGGCAAAAATCGACCCGCACTCGACAGTCGTCTTCGTCATCAATCATCGCAGCAACATGGATTACGTGCTGGTCGCCTTCCTCGCTGCGGAACGCGCCACCCTGTCCTTCGCGGTGGGCGAATGGGCGCGAATCTGGCCGCTGCAGCAGCTGGTGCGGGCGATGGGCGCCTATTTCGTGCGGCGCAATTCAGGCGATGCGCTGTATCGCACGGTACTCTCCTGCTATGTGCAAATGGCCTCGGCGGCAGGCGTCACCCAGGCGGTATTTCCCGAGGGTGGCCTGAGCATCGACGGTCGCCTGCGTCCGCCGAAATTCGGCCTGCTCGACTACATGCTGAAGAATTTCGATGAGCGCAGCACAGAGGGCAAGCGCGACCTGGTGTTCATTCCGGTCGGCATCAATTACGACCGCGTGCTTGAGGATCGCAGCCAGTTGCTCAAGCTGCGTCCACAAGCCGCGCGGCCGGGGAAGCTGCATGGGGTCGGCATCGCCGCCGGCTTTGCGCTGCGCAACCTGAGGCAAACGCTCAGCGGCGGCTGGCACCGTTTCGGCTATGCCTGCGTCAATTTCGGCACGCCTTTCTCGATGCGCGCCCATGCGCTGCAGCGCGGCCTGCATTTCCCCGCGCTCGACGAAACCGCGCGACGTGCCGAAGTCGGCTCGGTCGCTGCCAGGCTGATGGAGGCGATCGGCCGCATCGTGCCGGTGCTGCCGGTATCGCTGGTAGCCAGCGTGATGCTGCGCGATCCGCAGCAAGCCTGGAGTGAGCTCGAACTCAAGGCAGCCGCGCATGCGCGCATGCGCGAACTCGCGGCTTACGGTGCACACCTCTACATTCCGCGTCAGGATCACGATTACGCTTTCGGCGTGGGCTTGCGCATGCTGACCCTGCGCCACATCGTCACTGAGGAAGCCGGTCTCTACCGGCCAGTTCCAGGAGAGCTCGAGGTGCTGGCCTACTATGCCAATGCCATCGCCCACCTGGATGCGGACAGCCGGCCTACTGGGACTTAGCTCTTGGGCTGCCTGCCCAGCAGGTAGAACTCGTCGTTCGCCCGCATGCTGATCATGTTGGCCATGCGGTTCGACAGGCCGAAAAAGGCGCTGACACCGCCGATGTCCCAGATGTCCTCGTCGGAAAAGCCGTGCGCGCGCAATGTGGCATAGTCATCATCGCCAATCGCATAGGACTGCTGCGATACCTTCATGGCGAAATCCAGCATGGCGCGCTGGCGCGGCGTGATATCGGCCTTGCGGTAATTGACCGCGACCTGGTCGGCCACCAGCGGATTCTTGGCGCGGATGCGCAGGATCGCGCCGTGGGCGACGACGCAGTACTGGCACTGGTTGGCGTTGGAGGTGGCGACGACGATCATTTCGCGTTCCGCCTTGGTCAGTCCGCTTTCCTTTTCCATGAGCGCATCGTGATAGGCGAAGAAGGCTCTGAATTCCGCGGGACGATGGGCCAACGCCAGGAACACGTTGGGCACAAAACCGGACTTTTCCTGCACGGCAAGAATGCGGGTACGAATGTCGTCCGGCAAGTCGGCCAGTTCTGGCACCGGGAAGCGGCTGATGGACGGGGTTGTGGCAGACATGGGTGTCCCTCCTCAAAGTGGCACGTCAGAAAAATGGGGATTTTACGCGAGGCAGCGGCGCCGCCGGTTCTGCTCAATGCACCGCGTTCGAAGCCGGCAGAACTCCAGGTATCGCTTCCAGTGGTCGCCACAGATCGAGCCGCCATTCGCAGGTTTGCATGATGTCATCGAGCAACTGGATCAGGGCATGCAGGCTGTCGTCATCCATGATCAGCATTTCGCCCCCGCCTGCCGCATCGATCAGACTCAGCGCATGCCCGCCTTTTTCATGCGGTCCGTATTTGAGCGTCGTCACCAGAACCGGTGGCGCTTTCAGTTCCAGCCTGGGCGACTGGGTCACGGGGTGCTTCTGGCTTGCCCGGTTCTGCTGCATCGCCAGCAGCATCTCGCGCGCTGTGGCGCCGGCCTTGCCGTCGATTGCTGCGCCGGCCCGCTGCCAGAGTGCTTGCCAAAGCAGCTCAGTAAAACGCCGCGTCAGCCAAAAGCCCAACGCACGCTCTCCCAGCTTCATTGAAAGCAGCAGGCGGTCTTCGGTAGGATCGTAAGTCAGTTGTAATTGCATGGCGGCCAAGTATTCAACCTGGCGAACCTCTCACGGCAAAGGCAGTTGCTTCACATACTACTCCAAACAACCTTCAAAACACTGCGTTATTACTTGACCGTAATCACTTTTTCAAACAAACTTCCACCCATGAAAAGCGACCTGATTGCGCTCGAGCAGAAAATTGAGCAGTTCCTGGCATTCTGCCAGGGCTTGCGCGCCGAGAATCAGGCATTGCGCACTCGCGTTGCCGGACTCGAGGACGAACGTCAGCACCTTCTCGACAAGATCGACACCGCGCGCACCCGGCTCGAAGCCTTGCTGATCAGGCTTCCTGAAGAACAAGCCGAGAAATAGGCCCGCGCACCCATGAAAAAAACGCCCACCCTCGACATCAAGTTGCATGGCCGCGAATATAGCGTTGCCTGCAGCGCGGAAGAACGCGACGCCTTGCTCGCCGCAGCCGCTCACGTTGGCGCCAAGATGGAAGAGATCGCCGGCAAGACCAAGAGCACGGGCGAACGTCTGGCCGTGATGACCGCACTCAATCTGGCGCATGAATTGCTCGCCAAACCCGCGGAAAACGCTACTCCCCAACCAGTCGAACTGACGCCCGCTGCCAGTTTTGACAGCGAAGAATTAACGCGTAGAATCGGAGCGATGGTGGCGCGTCTCGATGCTGCGATGGCACCGCAAGATAAGCTGTTCTAATTTCTTGCCGATGCCCGGGTCGTATCGGTTGCGCTCAAGAAATCCCCTGCGGTGCCCGCCAAGGCCATATATTCCTTGAACCAATGATCTTGGCATTCGGCCAGCGACCATGCAGCCGCCGTTGTGAGCGTTCCCTGCGAATGCACCTGAAGCGGCCGGAAGTTGGCCACTCTGAACTCCGGTTCAGGATGCCGGTCTAGCGTCACTGCGGGGGACCCTTTATTGAAAGCGCGGAGTATTTCCGCGCTTTCGCTTTTCTGGATTTGGGCAATGCGTTACTGGTTGATGAAATCCGAGCCGTCCGATGCCAGCGTCGACGCGGTGTTGGCGATGCCGGGTCAGACTGTGGCGTGGTATGGCGTGCGCAATTATCAGGCGCGCAACTTCATGCGCGACCAGATGCGGGTCGGCGACAAGGCATTCTTCTATCACTCGAACTGTGCCGAACCTGGCATCGTCGGTCTGGCAGAAGTAGCCAAGCTGGCCTACCCGGACCAAACCCAGTTCGATCGCAAGAGCAAGTACTACGACCCCAAGGCAACGCCGGAGAATCCGCGCTGGATGAACGTCGATGTGCGCGTCGTGCAAAAGACCCGCCTAGTCGGCCTTCCCGAACTGCGTGCGCAACCGGAACTGGCGCAGATGCGCATCCTGCAGCGCGGCAACCGCCTCTCGATCACGCCGCTCGATCCGCGCGAGTGGACCTTCATCTGCAAGCAATTGCTGGGGGTGAAGGCATGAGCAGTAAGCAGGGGCCCCACGCAGTGGGGATGCGCACGTCCGCGATTGCCTTCAGCCAACGACACTACGGTGGAATGCGCAGCAACGATGTCACGGAGGCGGCGGTATGAGCAGTAAGCAGGGGGAGGCGGCGCCATGACTCTGTGGTGGCTGACTTATCCCTTGCTCGGCGCCTTCGCCGGCTTCATTGCCGGTCTGTTCGGCGTCGGCGGAGGGCTGACGCTGGTGCCGCTGCTCTATATGTTGTTCGCGGCGCAGGATTTTCCCGCGGCGCATGTCATGCACCTGGCGCTGGGCACGTCGATGGCAACCATCGTATTCACCTCGATCGCCAGCATGCGCGCGCATCATGCCCATGGCGCCGTGCGCTGGGACATCGTCAAGAGCATGGCGCCGGGGCTGATGTTGGGCACGCTGTGCGGGTCCTTCATTGCCAGCAGCGTGCAGACACGGCCGCTGGCAATGATGTTCACTGCCATCGTCTATTACGCCTCGGTGCAGATGATGCTGGACTTCAAACCCAAGCCATCGCGCAACCTGCCCGGGCAGATCGGCTTGCTGATCGTCGGCGGGATCATCGGGGGCGTCTCCAGCCTGGTGTCGGCGGGCGGCGGATTCATGTCGATCCCGTTCATGGTGTGGAGCAATGTGGCGATTCATCAAGCGGTCGGCACGTCCTCCGCGCTGGGTTTTCCGATTGCCATTGCCGGCGTGGTGGGCTACATCATGAGCGGCTGGAACGCGACCCAGCTGCCGCCATTTTCACTCGGCTATGTTTATCTGCCGGCGTTTGTCGGGGTCGTGCTGATGTCGTTCCTGCTGGCACCCTACGGGGCAAGGATGGCGCACAAGCTGCCGGTGAAGCAGTTGAAACGCGCTTTTGGCGGATTCCTCGCCCTGCTGGCAACAAAAATGCTGTATGGATTGATGACCTAGTTCAGTAAGCGCCGACGCGTCAGGATCAGCGCAACCCAATAGGCCGTCAGTGCGATCGCCAGCAGCACCGAGAGGTGCATGATGGCATGCGTCGGCAACTCGCCCAGCAGGAGCGGCCGCACCAGGCGCACCGAATGCGCCAGCGGCAGCGCCGCGGCGACTGTCTGAAATGCGGCCGGCAACTGCTCCACGGGAAAGAACACTCCCGAGAGCAGGACCATCGGCGTCATCAGCAGCGTAAAGTAGTACATGAAAAAATCATACGATGGCGCCAATGCGGTGACGATCAAACCCAACGCGGCAAAAGTCAGGCCGGTCAGGAAAATCACCGGAATGGTCCATAGCGCCAGCGGCGAAGCGACAAAGCCCAGCGCCGTGATCACCAGCAGGATGGCCAGGCCGGAGAGCGTCGCCTTGGATGCGGCCCACAGCCATTCGCCGCTCAGCACATCGTCGAGCGCCACGGGCGCGTTGAGGATCGCTTCCCAGGTTTTCTGCACATGCATCCTCGAGAAAGCCGAATACAATGATTCGAACGAGGCTGCGTTCATGGTGCTGGCGCAGACCGTGCCGCTGGCCAGGAAAACGATGTAGCTGACACCACCGACCTGCGGCAGCAGGCCGCCCAGGCCATAGCCCAGACCGAACAGGTAGATCATCGGATCGGCCAGGTTGCCGAGCACGGAGGGAATCGCCAGCTTGCGCCAGACCAGGAAATTGCGGCGCCACACGGCGATGGCACGCCAGGAAAAACTGGGTAAGGCATACTGTGTGGGCAAGTTAGTCACGCAGTTCCCTCCCGGTTAACTTGAGAAATACGTCTTCAAGATTCGCCGGCCGGTGCAGGGTGCGCAATTGCGGCAGGTTGGCGAGTTGCGCCAGCAGCGGAATCACCTGGCCATCATCGACATAGCAGAAGACCGTCTCGCCGCTGACTTCAATGCGTTTCGCATAGGGCTGTGCCGCACTCGCCGCCCAGGCCGGTGCGTCCTCGCCATACACCTCGACGACTTGCGGCTCGATCTGGCTGGCGATCAGTTCGCGCGGTGCGCCTTGCGCGACGATGTGACCTTCGTCGAGGATCGCCAGGCGATGGCAGAGGCGTTCCGCTTCGTCCATGAAGTGGGTCGTGAGCAGAATGGTCTTGCCTTGCTGCAGCAAATGCTTGAGGCGCTCCCAGATCAGGTGGCGCGCCTGCGGGTCGAGGCCGGTGGTCGGCTCGTCGAGCAGCAGCAGCTCCGGATCGTTGACCAGTGCGCGCGCCAAAGTCAGGCGGCGTTTCATCCCGCCGGAAAGCGTCTGCAGGCGTGCCTGCTCCTTGCCGGCGAGGCCGGCAAAATCGAGCAACTGGGGAATGCGCCGGCGCGTCTCGGCATCGGCCAGGCCAAAGTAGCGCCCGAACACGCGCAGGTTTTCCGCCACCGTGAAATCCGGGTCGAGGTTGTCGAACTGCGGCACCACGCCGACCTTCATGCGCGCTTCGCGGGCGCGCTGCGGCACCGGTTCGCCCACCAGGGTGATGTCTCCCGCACCTGGTGTTGTCAGGCCGAGGCAGCAGCGCAACGCGGTGGTCTTGCCGGCGCCATTGGGGCCGAGCAAGCCATAGCATTCGCCACGCGCCAGGTTGAAACTGACGCCCGCCACGACTTCCCGGCCTGCGTAAGATTTGCGCAACCCGGCGACAGACAGAACCGGAGCTTGGGATGTCAGCGTCGCCATGCCGAATGGATGATGCTGCGAATCAGATGCAGCTTGCGGTGGAAGAAGTGATCGGCGTCGGGTACGAGAATCACGGGCAAGTCGAGCGGGGTAGCCCAGGCAATGACATTGGCGAGCGGCACAGTCTCGTCGCGCGAGCCATGGATGACGATGGTGTCGGCAGGAACGGCATCCGCCTGGTAGTTGCGCGTGCCCTCGATGTGTCCCGCGGCCGTGCCGACCAGCACCAGGCGCTCGGCGGGATCGCCTCGCTGCGCCAGGGCTTTCGCCAAGCGCGTAGTGACATAGGCGCCGAAAGAAAAACCGGCGAGCGCCACCGGCAATGGCGCTGACGCGCCAGGAAATTGCTCGCGGGCGTAGGCATGCACGGCCAGCAGATCCTCCGTCTCCCCCGCGCCATGATCATGCGCGCCCTCGCTGCCGCCGACACCGCGAAAGTTCGGCCGCAAGGTGCTGTAGCCCAGTTCGCGAAATGCCTTGGCCAGCGTCGTCACCACCTTGTTGTCGGCACTGCCGCCATAGAGCGGATGGGGGTGTGCGATCAGGGCGATGCCCCGCGCATCCGGATGCGCTTCGACAAACACTTCGATGCTGCCGCTGGGTCCGTCAAACAGCACGCGTTCGTGCTTGCTCATGGATCAGATCTTCAGGCGCTCGACAACTTTGCCGCCGACGAGATGCGCATCAATGATCTCGTCGATGTCTTCCTTGTCGATATAGGTGTACCAGACACCCTCGGGATAAACCACCATGACCGGCCCCTGGTCGCAGCGATCCATGCAGCCGGCCGAGTTGATGCGCACCTTGCCGGCGCCCGACATGCCGAGCGCCTTGAGGCGGTCCTTGGCATAGTTGCGCATTTCCGTTGCGCCGCGCGCATTGCAGCAGGTGTCGCCCGGCGCGCGCTGGTTGCTGCAGAAAAACACGTGATGCTTGAAATAACTCATGGCGGCTCCGTTCAATCGGTTTAAATGTCAATTATAGCCGCCCGCCTGTGTCTCAGACCCGGCGTGCGGTGCTGGGTACTTGACAGCATTTTTGACGATCTTGGCGCGCGCCGCCTCGATCAAGTCGATGCCGAGCACATCGGCGATCTCGACCAGGTAAATCAGCACATCGGCGACTTCGTCGCGCACCGCCGCAGCCTTTTCCGGCGCCAAGCGGCAACTCTCCTCGGGCGTACTCCACTGGAACTGCTCGACCAGTTCGGCGGCTTCGACGATCAGCGCCATCGCAAGATTCTTCGGCGTATGGAATTGGCGCCAGTTTCGTGCTGCAGTGAATTCGCGCAGAGTATTGCGCAGGCTCAACAGATCGTCCTGTGATTCCGTTTTCATGCCGTCTCCTTATCCTGCCTCAGCAACATCAGCCAGGGCAGAGCCAGAAATGGCCAGAGTGCGGATGTCAGCCGCGTCAGGCCATTGAAGTTGAGAAAGTGGCCCTGCTGCCAAACCTGCAGGATGGCAGTGAGATAGGGATTCTCCGGCGCCAGATTGACCAGGGCTGTCGCCAGCATCAATGACACAGCCGCCAGTGCCTGGCGCATGCGCCGCGGCAGATGAACCGCCGCGAACCAAAGCAGCAGGCCGACTGCCAAACCGGTCAGGCTGCCTGAAGTGGCCCAGGACAAATCGGCGCTGCTCTTGAGCAACATCAGCGCACAACTCCTGACGAGCAGGGCCGTACCGACCAGGCTCAGCGGCAACAGATAGCGGTACTTGTCTCTGCGCAAGAGACAACCAAACAGCAAGCCAAGCGCCAGGGTATTGCTGGCCGTGACGCCAGCTTCTATCCAGGGAAATTGCTCGGCGACGTATGGCAGCGGCGGCAGCACGCCGGCTTCGTTTAACAGGCTGCGCAAATCGCCGTTGCCGAAGAGGAGGATTTCCGGATTGAGCTGGGTCAGCAACCACAAGCCCAGCAACACGAGACCGGCATCGGCCATGGCCCCTCTGCCGATCAATCGCATGCGCAAGAGATGCAGGCGGCCGCCGTCGAGCAGCGTGGTTCCCCAGCGCACGCCGGCCAGGGCACCGAGCAAGGCTCCGCAACTATTGCAGGCCAGATCGACATTCGATGCCACACGGGTCGGCAGAAAATTCTGCAGCGTCTCCAGCGACAGGCTGAGGCAGGCGCCCAGCAAGGTTGCCAGGACCACCGCGCGCCATTTGCCGTGGCGCGGCTGCAGGGTGGGCACCCAGATGAAGCCAAGGGGCAAATAACCCAAAATGTTCACGAACAGCTCGAATGCTCTCCAATAGCGCGGCCAGGCGGCAAACAAGAAAGCGGCCGGAGACGCTCCGGTATCGTGCCAGCCGGAAAATGGATGCAGGCTGGCATAGATCGCCAGCAACGTATAAGCCGTCGCCAGATAGAGCGGGAGCGGTGAAACGGGGGCTGTGCGCTGCTGCACGCCTGAACAGGTTAAGCGGCGCTCGACCCGGCGCCGGTTGAGGCCCTGCCGCCCAACAACCGGCGCAGCTGGTGCAGCGATTGCAGCGGTGTCAACGAGTTCAATTCAAGGCGCGGAAGCTCGATCGCATCAAGCGTGTTCTTCACCAGCAAACCGAGTTCCGTCTCGCCCTGCATCTGCAGGCGACGGTTGAAGAACAGCGTGTCGGCGTCTTCTTCGCGCGTCAGCAAAGCCAGGTAGTCGCGGGTGCGCGCCGTGATGGTGAGATCCGCCGGCGTGGCGTCGAAGCTCGGCCGGAAGCCGCGCTCGTTGTAGGCAAAGCGCAGCGTCAGCCCCGCATCGCTGACGCGAATCGCCAGGCGTTTACCCAGCATCGGTTCGAGGGGCTCGCGCGGCAACAGGCGGTCGAGCGCCAGGTTGAGCGCACTGACCAGGGCCAGGGTCGGCGGCAATTGCGGCAGGCGCTGACCAAAGCGGGCAAAAAATTCCGGCAGGGTGAAGTTGGGTATTTGCTTGATCATGTTCATCGGCATCTGCATGGGCATCGCGTCCTATTCTGCGAAGATTTGTTCCAATCCCGGCCGGCCATGCCAGAAACCATTGCAGGGCTCTCCCGGCAAATGCTGCCGGGCATCCTCCCAAGCGGCCTGCGGCGTCAGCAAGGTGTCGCGACAGCGCCGGAACAGATCGATCAGTTCGGCGGTATGCTCGGCCTGCGGACTGATGCGCGCCACGGCAACGTCGGCAGCCAACAGGGCGGGCATCTCCAGCAGCAGATTATAGACTTTCGCCGACTGCGTCTGAGTGCCGTTGAGCGTCAGGAAAGCCTCGCCGTCGCGCGTCGACAAGGCCAGCCCTTCGGGGAAATCCAGGCAGCGAAATTCGCAGGCATCCTTCTGCAGATTGAAACGGCGCGCCGTGAAACAACGCGCCGAATAGGCCAGCGGCAATCGGCCCAGGGCGAAGACTTCGGTCTGCATATCCGCCGGACGCTGCGCCTGCAAGGCATTGAGTTGCGCCGCGCCGGCTTCGGGCGGCAGCACCCAGCGCGTGGCGCCGAGGCCAGCGATAAAGCGCAGCGTTTCGCCATTGAAAATATTCAGGGTGGGTCCGGCGATAAACGTCAGTTTCTTTTCCGCCAGCAGGCGCACCGCACCCATGTCATTGGCTTCAACCGCGAAGCGGCCGTTATCGACGAGCTTGCGGATGGTCTTAAGGTCGGACTCGGACTCGATCAGGGTTTGGGTGGACAAAATTGCCTGCTTGCCGGCCTCATCGAGCAGCGCGGCGATATCCAGCCAGTCCTCCGGACGCAGTTCATGGCGGCGCGAACACACTGTCTCGCCGAGGTAGACGATGTCGACGGGCTGCTCCGCCATCTGTGCATAAAAATCAAAGACGCGCTGGCGCGGCCAGTAGGTGAGCAGCGGACCCAAGGACAACATCATAGGAGCCCCGCCGCCGGACCGTCCGCGCGAAGCCTCCCCTCTAGGGGACAAGGCGGGGCAGTCAACAACCTGCGAGCCTTCGTTCTGCGAAGGAGAGCCGTAGTCACCCCCGTTCTCGGGACGGGGGTTGGGGGGTAGGCCGTTCATTTCCACGGACGATAGTAGGCGCCGAGCGTATGCGACTGGCCTTCGGACACCTTGTTGAGTTCGGCCATCCAGGCTGGCAGCGGCGTGTAATGCTGCGGGTCACGCGCGCAGGCATTGATCGCCGCACGCCACACCTTGGTGACCTGGGCCACGTAGATCGGGCTGCGCTGACGTCCTTCGATCTTGATTGCACGCACGCCGATCTCCATGATCTGCGGCAACAGTTCCAGGGTGTTCAGACTGGTCGGTTCCTCGATGGCATAGTAGGTCGCATCGTCCACCGAGAAGCGTCCCTTGCACAAGGTCGGATAGCCGGCGCGCTCGCCATCGGCATAACGGTCGATCAGAATGCCGTTGAGTCGGGTTTCCATGCCCGCGGCGGTCTGCTCCCAGCGCACGCTCTTGGCGGGCGAGCAAGCGCCATTGCAATTGGGCGAAGTGCCGGTGGTGAAGGCGGACAGGGAACAACGCCCTTCGACCATGACGCACAAGCCGCCAAAGCCGAACACCTCAATCTCCACGTCGGTTTTGTCTATCACCTGGGCAACCTGCGCCAGCGAAAGCACGCGTGGCAGTACGGCGCGCTGGATGTTGAAGTGCTCGCGATAAAAGTTGATCGCCTCGTAGCTGGTCGCCGAGCCCTGCACCGACAGATGCAAGCGCAACTGCGGATGGCTGCGCCGGGCATAGCCCATCAGGCCGGGGTCGGCCAGGATAACGGCATCGACGCCGGCCTTCGCGGCGCGGTCAACCGCGCCGGTCCAGCGCAGCCAATTGTCGGCCTGGGGATAGGTATTCAGCGCCAGGAGCACCTTGCGGTTGCGCGCATGGGCATAGCGCAGGCCTTCCGCCAGCGCGGCATCGTCGAAATTCAGGCCGTTGAAGTTGCGCGCATTGGTGTCGTCGCGGAAACCGAGATAGACGCAATCGGCGCCATGATCGACGGCGGCCTTGAGTGCCGGCAAAGTGCCGGCCGGACAAACCAGTTCGAGGGGAGCAGCAGCGGACATACCGGCTCCAGCAAAAATAATTCGCTAGTCTAAACTTCCGCCGCCCAACGGGGCTTGACCTGAGTCAAGCCAATTTTGAGGGTTTCGTGAGAACCACCTGAGCACCGCCGGCGATATGCCTGGCATAGCCCTGGTCCGCGCCCATGATGTGCTGCACCAGCCAGTTGTGCAGAAATTCCACCGTACCCTTGGTCACATCCGTCTTCAGGGATTGCTGCTCAAGCTCCTTCAGCTTAATGAAAAATGCCTGGTGCAGGCCCATGTGGTCGGCAACTTCGGGATAGCCGAACAGGTGCATCAAGGCTTCCTCGACCGAAAAATGAATGCGGGCGAATTCATGCAACTGGATCAGGATGAAATGCAGGCTTGACCAAGTTCCGCCGGCGGCCACGGCATCTTTGATCAAATTGAAATAATCGAGCAGCACGCGATGCTGTTTGTCGATCTCATCGATGCCAACCGAGTACTCTGCCTTCCAGTGCATGCTTCCCCCATCCGGCGCTTTGTTCCTGAAAGCGATCCCAGCGTTTGCGCTCCGACAGATGATCCCATGTCTGACCGAAAGCGGCAAGCGTGAGAAGACCGGCAATGGAGGCGACCAAGTGTTTTCAGATAGAATGAGGCTCCATATAGGCTAGCGCCCTAAATCAAACACGGGCAGGAGCGCCTGTTCGTTCCCAATTATCCTTGCCTGACACACCATGGCTCAAGACTCCGCCGAACTGCTGCCGCCGATCGTTTTGAGTTTTGCCGCCTCGGACCCGACCTGTGGCGCAGGCATCCAGGCCGACATCATGGCCCTGGCCAGCATGGGTTGCCATCCGCTTACGGTGCTCACCGCAATTACCGTACAGGATACTGCCGGGGTCGAAGACATCCTGCCCATCGATGCCGACTGGGTTTCCGACCAGGCGCGCGCGCTGCTCGAAGACATGCCGGTGGCCGCCTTCAAGTTGGGACTGCTGGGCAGCGTCGAGAACATCGTGGCAATTGCCGAAATCCTGGCCGACTACCCCGATATCCCCCTGGTATTCGACCCGGTGCTGGCTTCCGGACGCGGCGATCAGTTCGCCAATGAAGACATCATCGATGCAATGATCGAATTGCTGTTGCCACAAACCACCATCATCACGCCGAACAGCCTCGAAGCACGGCGCCTGGTGCAAAGCGACGAAGATCGTGACGAAGGGGAATCGTTAAGCCTCGCCGAATGCGCGCGGCGCCTGGTTGTCGGCGGCAGCGAATTCGTGCTCGTCACCGGCACGCACGAGAATACCGAGCTGGTCGTCAATACCCTTTACGGCAGCCACGGCGTGGTGCGCAGCGACAAATGGGAACGCCTGCCCGGCAGCTACCACGGTTCCGGTTGCACGCTGGCCTCGGCGATTGCCGCCAACCTGGCCAACGGCGCGGAGATGGCGGAGGCCGTCAAGGATGCCCAGGAATACACCTGGCATGCGCTCGCCGGAGGATTCCGTCCCGGCATGGGGCAATACCTGCCTGACCGGTTTTTCTGGGCGCGTGCGGATGAAGACGACGACGGAGAGTGAATGAGCGCGTTGCAAACCCGGCGCGGCCTCTATGCCATCACGCCAGAAGACGACTTGCTGCCGCGCCTTTCGGTCATGGTCGCCGCGGCACTGGCCGGCGGCGTGCGCCTGGTGCAATACCGCAACAAGCGTTCGCCTGCCCCCCTGCGCCGCGCCCAGGCTGCGGAATTGCTGCGCCTGTGCCGAGCCCATGACGCCGCACTGATCGTCAACGACGACCTGGCGCTGGCGCTGGAAATCGGCGCCGATGGTGCGCATCTCGGCCGTGACGACGGCGACATCGGCGCTGCACGCGGCGCCCTCGGCCCACAAAAAATTCTCGGCGTTTCCTGCTACGACGATCTGGAACTCGCCGCGAATGCCGTCAAGGCAGGCGCCGACTACGTGGCATTCGGCAGCATTTATCCGACCACGACCAAACCGGACGCCACTTCTGCGCCGTTATCGGTGCTGGGCGAAGCGAGGCGTCGCTTCGCCGTGCCGATTGCCGCGATCGGCGGCATCAAGCTCGCCAATGCCGCGCAGACCCTTGCCGCAGGCGCCGATCTGCTGTCGGTGGTCAGCGATGTGTTCGATGCCGAGGACATCGCCATGCGCGTCCGTGAGTACAATCAATTGTTCGAATTGTCATCTTAATATCGAGGTTCCCATGAGCAGCCGCAATCAAGATCTTTTCCTTCGCGCCCAGCGCAGCATCCCCGGCGGCGTCAATTCCCCGGTGCGAGCCTTCCGCTCGGTGGGCGGCACGCCGGTTTTCTTCACGCGCGGCGAGGGACCTTATGTCTGGGACGCCGACGGCAAGCGCTACATCGATTATGTCGGCTCCTGGGGGCCGCTGATTCTCGGCCACGCCCATCCCGAGGTGGTGCGCGCAGTGCAGGAGGCGGCGGCCAAGGGCTTGTCCTTCGGCGCACCGACCGAAGGCGAGGTCGAACTGGCCGAACTGCTGACCCGCCTGGTGCCGAGCATGGAACTGGTGCGGCTGGTCTCATCCGGCACCGAGGCCACCATGAGCGCGATCCGCCTGGCGCGCGGTTTTACCGGACGCGATCTGCTGATCAAGTTCGAAGGTTGCTACCACGGTCATTCGGACAGCCTGCTGGTCAAGGCGGGCAGCGGCATGCTGACCTTCGGCAACCCCTCTTCGGGCGGTGTGCCAGCCGATCTGGCCAAGCACACCCTGGTGCTCGACTACAACAACCCGCAACAACTTCATGACGCCTTTGCCAAGCACGGCGACAAGATCGCCTGCGTGATCGTCGAACCGGTCGCCGGCAACATGAACCTGATCGCGCCACGTCCCGAATTTCTCAAGGCGATGCGCGACCTATGCACCCGCCACGGCGCGGTGCTGATTTTCGACGAAGTGATGACGGGCTTTCGCGTCGCCCTGGGCAGCGCCCAGGGTCTGTTCGGCATCACCCCGGACCTGTCGACCTTCGGCAAGGTAATCGGCGGCGGCATGCCGCTCGGTGCATTTGGTGGGCGGCGCGACATCATGGAGAAAATCGCCCCGCTCGGTCCGGTGTATCAGGCCGGCACGCTGTCCGGCAACCCGCTCTCGGTGGCCGCTGGCCTGGCGACTTTGGCGCTGATCCAACAACAGGGGTTCTACGCGGATCTGGCAAGCAAGACGCAGCGGCTTTGCGAAGGACTCTTGGCGGCGGCACGCAGCAAGGGGGTAAAGTTTTCCGCGCAATCGGTCGGCGGCATGTTCGGGGTCTATTTCCGCGCCAGCCCGCCCGGCAGTTATGCCGAAGTCATGGAATGCGACAAGGAGGCGTTCAACCGCTTCTTCCACACCCTGCTGGAAAAAGGCATCTACCTTGCGCCCTCGGCATTCGAAGCCGGCTTTGTTTCCGCGGCACATAGCGCTGCCGACATCGCCGCCACCATCGCCGCCGCGGAAAGTTGTTTTTAGGGTCTAGTGCGCGGTGTAGCAGTAGCGGTTTCGCCCCTGCCGCTTGGCCACATACATGGCCTGGTCGGCATTCTTGAGCAGGCTCTCGCCATCGCTGCCGTCATTCGGAAAGATGGCGATGCCGATACTGCCCGAGATGTGGCAGGTGTGGCTGCCCAGCTGAAAGGGGCGCGCAAGCTGCTGAAGAATATTCTGCGCGATGCGTGAAACGCTCTGGCTTTCGCCGAGTTCAACCAACACGATGACGAATTCGTCCCCGCCGAGACGCGCGACGGTGTCGGTTTCGCGAACGCATTCGCTGATGCGGCGCGCTGCCTCGGCCAGCAGTTGGTCGCCCCTGTCGTGTCCGAAAGTGTCATTGACGTGCTTGAAATCGTCGAGATCGATAAACAGCAACGCAACGCCGTGGTTGACGCGATGAGCTTTCTTGAGTTCAAGTTCCAGTCGGTCGAGAAACATGCGGCGGTTGGGCAGGCCGGTCAGGGCGTCGAAGTTGGCCTGGAACCAAATCGTTTCCTCGCTGCGTTTTCGGTCGGTGATATCGCGCACTAGGCAGAACAGTTCGCCTTGCGCCTGTGTCAATCTGCTCACCGTCACCTCGATCTCGATGAGATTCCCGTCCTGGCGCTTCCAACGCGTTTCATAGCGGCAGTGATTGCCTGCAAAGTCACGCCCGGTACCGCCGCGATTTTCGGTTTCGACCTCCAGATCGGTGAGGGCGAGACCCAGTAAAATCTCGCGCGAATACCCTGTCAAATTGCTTAAGGCCGCATTGACTTCGCGCAGCTTGCCGTTTGAATCGACCAGCATGTAACCTTCCATCGCCGACTCGAATGCCAGAGCATAACGTTCCTGCTGTCCGGTCAGCTCGGCCGTGACGCGGCGTAAGACTCGCAAAGGATAGACCTTCAGGACCGCATACAAGAACAGGCCGCTCAACACCCCGAGAAGCAACATCAGCGAAACGCCGTACAAATCCGCACGGTAAGAATGCACGACTTCGACACTTCCCACGACGCGCCCCGACTCAAATATCGGCTGGCGACGGCTGAGTACCGGTGCATCGGGGATCATTCCGACACTGGCCAGGTTGCGCCCATCCTGATCCCACAACAGGGTCGCCTCATCGTCCAGACCTGCGACATGGGTGGCTAGCGCCGCTTCCAGACGGGGTATCTGATACATCCACATTTCGGGGTTTCTGCTGACCAGCCCGGTGACAGCGGTCGCCTTGACGTAGGTCACGGTCTCGAGCAGCTGACTGTGGCTGCGGTAGGTTAACCCGGCGTAAACCAGCGGCAGGCCAAACGCGACCAGAAGTGCGCCGGCCAATGCCACGCGCCCCACCAGATTGGCCAGCCGGTCCTGCGCTTCGCGCGGTACCCGATTCATCGCTTCATGGCAGCCAAAGTCCGCTGTCGGTCAGCATCTTGCGCCCTTCCGGGGAATGGACAAAAGCAATGAAAGTGTCCGTATACGTGCTGCGCTTTGCCCGCATCACCAGAAACAGTCGCTTGAAATACGGGTAGGCGCCGCGTCCCAGGTTCGCCGCGCTGGGAATCCGGTCGTCCAGCTTGAGCGCTCTGAGTCCGCGTTGTTCGGAGAGTATCAGAGACAACGACGTGGAACCGATGGCTCCAGGAATTTTTTCCAAATCATCCGCGGCATCTTGGTCCGTGACAGCAAGTGTCAGGCCGGGGCGCTGCTCGGCGAGCGAAACCGCCTCGCGGATTTCTCCTGAAAAGGATTTCAGGGTCTCGCTATCGGAATCACTGGGCGGGCGCAGCACCACGCGTATGAGGCTGCCATCCGGCCAAGTCGTCTGCCGCCCGGCGTAAATTGCCGCAAGTTGAGCGAGGCTGATTTCAAGGACCGGGGAACTCGCTGCCACCGCAATTACAAACGGTGTCCGGCCGAATTCGATCTCGCTTAAGCCGAGCCGGAGCTCATCCGGTTTCAGCGGGCGCGACGTTACGGCAATATCGAGCGCGCCACTGCCTACAGCGCGCACGCCGCCAGTGCTGCCGAGGCTGGGCAAGAATCTCACCGCAATCCCGGGGTGCCTGGTGCTGAAAGCCTTGGCTAACAGTTGCAACGTGCCGAGCGCCGAACCGGTGCCGCCGACCCTTACTTCTTCCGCGCCGACACAGCCGGTTCCCGCGATCGATAGCAAAGCCGCTACGGCCAGACCGGAACAAACCACTCGAAGCATGCAATATTTGCCAGTCAACTTGATCCCTGTCGTGTCATCAATGGTCCCATGGGGTATCCGCACAAGCTTGGCCTTATTTTAGGACTTGTTCGCATAATGTCCATGAGCGCTTTTCGGCTGCCTCAGGAAGCATGCGGGTGCGCGGATAGTTGGTGTATATTTCACGGGTTATCAAGCGTTGAGAGCGTGGATGAAGCCCATGGATCAGGGATGCAGGCGCGAACTTGCTCGCAATCGCTGGTCATTGTCTGCTCTCATTCGCCTGCCCGGCAAACTGGCGCTCGGAGTTGGATTGTGCCTGACCCTGTTGTCAGGTATATGCAGCGCCGCAGCCGATCCGAACAAAGTCATCCACGCTGCTTTTGAGGCACCCGACGACGGCTTCGATCCAGTCAAGACCACTAATCTTTATTCCGGCTGGATCAACGAGTCGATTTACGAAAACCTGCTCACCTACGACTATCTGGCGCGCCCGGCCAAGCTGGTGCCGCTCACCGCCGAAGCGATGCCGGAAGTCGCCGACGGCGGCAAGACCTTCACCTTTCGCATCAGGAAGGGCATCTACTTCACGCCTGATCCGGCCTTCAAGGGGCGCAAGCGCGAGCTGACCGCACAGGACTATGCCTACACCTTCAAACGCCTGCTCGACCCGGTCAACCGCTCGCCGTCCGCCAGCATGCTCGAAGGAAAAATCGTCGGCCTCGACGCACTCGCCGCCCAGGCCAAGAAGACCGGCAAATTCGATTACGCAGCGCCGGTTGCCGGTCTCGAAATACCCGACCGCTACACCTTGCGGGTCCGCCTGAATCAGCAGGACTACAATTTCCTGTATGTGACCGCTTATCATTCGCTGGCGGCTGTCGCGCGCGAGGTGGTCGAGGCTTATGACCAGCAAAGCAGCGCCCACCCGGTCGGCACAGGGCCGTACCTGCTCAAGGAATACGTGCCGCGCAGCAAGATCGTGCTGGAAGCCAACCCGGACTACCGCGGCTATACCTGGAACTTCGCCGCCAGCGGCGAGCCCTGGGACGAGCAGGTGGTGCGCGACATGAAGGGCAAGCAGATGCCGCAAGTCGGGCGCGTCGAGATCAACATCATCGAGGAGGAGCAGTCGCGCTGGCTGGCGTTTCAGGGCGGCCAACTCGACCTGGACAAGCTGCCGCAGATAGCGGCGCCGGTAGTCATGGACGGCGACCGGCTCAAGCCGGAATTCTCCGGACAGGGACTCACGGTGTACCGCAAGCTCGAACCTGAAATCACCTATACGCTGTTCAACCTGCGCGACCCGGTGATCGGCGGCTACACCCCGGAAAAGATCGCCCTGCGCCGTGCCATGGTCATGTCATACAACATCAAGGAAGAGATCGCGCTGATCCGCAAGGGCCTGGCGACGAAAGCCGAAATGATCGTGCCGGTGGGCGTGGTCGGCAATGATCCGAACTACCGCAGCAGCATCCCCTACGACCCCGACCTGGCCAGCCGTCTGCTCGACCATTTCGGCTACAAGCGCGGAGCCGATGGTTACCGGACTTTTCCGGATGGCAAACCATTGACGGTGAATATGCGCCGCGAAACGCAATCGGTCTCGCTCCAGTATGGCGAACTGTGGAAGCGCAGCCTGGAGAAGATCGGCCTGCGCCTCAACATCACGGTCAGCAACTTCGCCGATAACCTCAAGGCCGCCACCGAATGCCAGCTTCCGTCGTGGGGCGCCGCCTGGTACGCCGATTTCCCGGAAGGTGAAAATTTCCTGCAACTGCTCTACGGCCCCAACGCCGGCCAGGGTAATCACGGCTGCTATCAGTCGGCGGCATTCGACGCGCTCTACAAGCAATTCGTGGCCACGCCACCCGGCGCTGAGCGCAACCGGCTGGCGATCGAGATGAATCGCCAGATGGAGGCGGACACGCCCTGGTCGCTGCATACCTCACGCATCCGCTACTGGTTGCTGCGGCCGTGGGTGAAGGGTTTCAAGAAGCACCCGATCCTGCAATCCGACTGGAAATACCTCGACGTGGAGAAGCACTGATGGTTCGAGAGCGCATCCTCTGCCTCCTGCGTTGCTGCGCCATGGTCTGCGGAATTGGCTTGTGGGCCATGCCGTCTTCCCATGCCGCTGATCCGAATGCCCCGAAGGTGCAAGTACCCGGAGCGGTACAAATCCCCTTGGGGGATAAGGTCCTGCGCGCCGTCTTCGTCGCCGCCGAAACCGGCTTCGACCCGGCGATAACGCGTGATCTGTATTCGGCACAAGTGATCCAGGTGGTCTTCGAAACGCTGTACACCTACGATTATTTGGCACGCCCCGCCAAGGTGGTGCCGCAGACCGCCGAGGCCATGCCCGAGATCAGCGATGGCGGCAAGACCTACACGATACGGCTGAAGAAAGGCATTTACTTCTATCCCGACCCGGCCTTCGGCGGCAAGCGCCGTGAACTCACCATGGCCGACTACGTGTATTCCTACAAGCGCCTGTTCGATCCGAAACTGGCCTCGCCCCATGTCTGGCTCTTCGAAGGCAAGGTGGTCGGGCTCGACGAAGCCGCCGAGAAAGCCAAGAAGACGGGGCGCTTCGACTACGACGCGACTATCGCCGGCTTCGAATTGCTCGACCGCTACACCCTGCGCATCCACCTCAAGCAGCCCGACTTCAATCTGAGCATGATCCTGGCGCACGAGCCGACCAGCGCCGTGGCGCGCGAAGTGGTGGAGAAATACCGCGACGGCATGGGCCAGGTTGCCGCCAATCCGATCGGCACCGGACCTTATCGTCTGGCCGATTGGGTGCGCGGCTCGCGTATCGTGCTCGAAGCCAACCCTGAATACCGCGGCCTGACCTGGAACTTCACGGCCGGCGCCGACCCCGAGGATCAGGCCATTGTCGCCGCCATGAAAGGCAAGCGCATGCCGCAAATCGGCCGCGTCGATATCCGCATCATGCTCGAAGATCAGTCGCGCTGGCTGGCCTTCATCGACAACCAGGTCGACCTGGTGGAACTGCAGGGTCCGCTCGCGCCGAAGGCGCTGACCAAAGGCAAGCTCAAGCCGGAGTTGGCGGCGCAAGGCATCCAGTTGTCGCGCATCATCGACCCGGAGATCAGCTACAACTACTGGAACATGCAGGACCCGGTGATCGGCGGCCTCTCCAAGGAGAAGATCGCGCTGCGCCGTGCCATTGCCATGGCCTACAACGTCAAGGAAGAAATCGCCATCGTCTGGAACGGCGAAGCGGAACCGCTCGAATATCCGATACCGCCGGGCATCGTCGGCCACGACCCGAACTATCGCAGCAGCGTGCGCTACGACCCCAAGCTTGCCAATGCCCTGCTCGACAAGTTCGGCTACCGGCGCGGGTCGGACGGCTTCCGCACCTTGCCGGACGGCAAGCCGCTGACCATCAGGTACTCCTCGCGCAACGATTCGAACGGCCAGCATCAGGCGGAAATCTGGAAGAAAGCCTACGACTCCCTGGGCATCCGCATGGAAGGCAACACCAAGCCCTTCCCCGATCTGCTCAAGGCCGAGAAGCAGTGCAAGCTGATGTCGCGCAATTCTCCCTGGATCGCCGATTACCCCGACGGCGACAATTTCATGCAGTTGTTCTACGGCCCGAACACCCACCAGAACAACAACGGCTGCAACAAGATCCCCGAATACGACAAACGTTACGCGGCATCGCAGAAACTTCCCGATGGCCCCGAGCGCAACCGGCTGTATCACGAGATGGCGCGCATCCTCGAATATTACGCGCCGATCCGCATCAGCTATGCGCGCTATCGCAACATGCTGGCACAACCCAAGGTCATTGGCTTCAAGAAGCATCCGATCCTGCATGCCGAATGGCTCTACATCGATATCGACAAGGAGAAGAAATGAGGCGCCTGATTCCTCTGCTCGCCTGTTGCTGGCTCTGTCTGCCCGCACTGGTCCAGGCAGCCGCTGAGCGTCCCTTGCTGCCGGTGCTGAGCGCCGAACAGATCAGCGGCGGCTGCAGCACCACCATCGACGCCCTGAAACAACGCATCGCCGCGCTGGAAAAATTGCCGGCAGCGAAAGCGCGCGATCCCAGACTGCTCTTCCAGCAATGGAACGCATTGCAAATCGCCCAGGAGGATTTCCAGGGTCCGGTCGAACTCCTCGGTGAAGTTTCACCCGACAAGGCGGTGCGCGATGCCGCAGAACCCTGCATGGTCGCGTTCAGCAAATACAACTCCGAGCTGTACCAGAACGAAAAGCTCTATGCCATGTTCAAGGCGGTCAAGGCGCGCGACCCCATCGACAGGAAGCTCCGGCAGGACCTGCTCTGGTCCTTCGAGGATACCGGCGTATCCTTGCCGGCCGAAAAGCGTGTGCGCATGAAAGCCATCCTGACCCGGCTCGAGGAATTGAGCCAGGCGTTCTCGCGCAACATCCGCGACAACGACCAGCGCCTGGCATTCAAGCCCGCTGAAGTCCAGGGCCTGCCGCCGGAATATCTGGCCAAGGCCAAGCGCGACGCCGAAGGCAACTACCTGCTCGGTTTCGCCTATCCCGAATTCATTCCTTTCATGGAGCATGCCGACAGCAGTGCCGCGCGTCAGCGCTACCTGTTCGCCTTCAATAACCGCGGCACACCGAAAAATCTTGAAATTCTCAAGGAAGCCATCGCGCTGCGCAAGGAAATGGCCGGCCTGTTCGGCCTGCCGAGCTTTGCCGACTTCGTGATCCGCCGGCGCATGGCGCAGACACCCGCGGCCGTGAACAAATTTCTGGGGGAAGTCAGGACTGCCGTGACGGCCGGCGAGAAGGCCGAACTTGAGGAGTTGCGTCTTTTTGCGGCGAAGGCGCAGGGGCAAACACCGGACGACACGAAGCTGCGGCGCTGGGACGTGCAGTACTGGCAGCAGAAGCTCAAGCGCGCACGCTATGACCTCGACCCGAATGCCTTGCGCAAATATTTCCCGGCAGAAGCCGCAGTCGCCTGGATCATGCACGTGTCGGGATTGCAGTACGGCGTGGAATTCCGGCCGGCTTATGTGCCAAATTCGGTGCCGGTCTGGCATCCCGAAGTACGCTATTACGATGTCATCGATGCCCAGACACGGCGGCGCATTTCCGGCATTTATCTGGACATTCATCCGCGCGACGGAAAATTCAGCCATGCCGCTGCTTTCCCGGTACGCGGCGCCAGTACCGCGGCGCGGCGCACACCAATTTCGGTGCTGGTGGCGAATTTCAATCGCGACGGTTTTGACGACAACGAAATGAAAACCCTGACGCACGAATTCGGCCACATTCTGCATGGCGTTCTCTCCAGGACGCGTTATGCCTCCCAGGCGGGCACCAATACCGAACGTGATTTTGTCGAGGCGCCTTCGCAGATGTACGAAGAATGGGCGCGCAATCTGGAACCTTTGGCCCTGGTGGCGAATTTCTGCCAAAGCGAGTGTCCCAGGGTTGATGCGGCACTGGTGCAGAAAATGACGGCGGCACACAACTTCGGGCGTGCCATCCGCTATGCGCGGCAACTGCTCTATGCGAGCTTCGACATGGCCATCTACGCCGACAAGCCGGTCGATCCGCTGGCCGCGTGGAACGAAATGGAAAGCGCCACGCCGCTGGGCTATGTCAAGGACACGCAGTTTCCGGGCACCTTCAACCATGTCATGAGCGGCTACGGCGCGGGCTACTATGGCTACATGTGGGCAGAAGTGCTGGCGCTCGACATGCTTTCGGCATTCAATGGCAAACTCCTCAATCCCGAGGTGGGCGCACGCTATCGCGACACCATCCTGAGCCGCGGCGGCGAAATGCACGGCATGGAGATGGTGCGCGGCTTTCTCGGCCGCGAGCCCAACAGCCAGGCCTTCTTCGCCGAGATCGCCGGCAAACGGCTGAAATAGAATGGCGCCATGACCGCTTACATCCTGCGCCGTCTCTGGCAAATGCTGCCCACCCTGCTGGGGGTGGTGGTGCTGGTGTTCCTGCTGTTCAACTGGGTCGGCGGCGATCCGGCCTACATCCTCGCCGGGAAGATGTCCAACCCCGAGCAGATCGCTAACATCCGCAAGCAGCTCGGCGTCGATGAACCCTACTGGGTACAGATGTGGATCTTCATCAAGCAGATCGTCACCGGAGATTTCGGCGCCAGCTGGAGCACCGGGGAAACCGTCAAGAATGTGCTGGAAACCCGCCTGGGGCCTTCCATGACCGTGCTGATCCCCCTGACGATCCTGGAGACCCTGATCGCCATTGGCCTGGCTCTGGGCGTGGCTTATGTGCGCGGTTCGCTGACCGACCGCATGGTGATGATTGCCTGCACCGTCGGCATGTCGATCAGCATCCTGGTATACATCATCGTCTTCCAGTATTGGCTGGCTTACAAGCTCGGGCTGTTCCCGGTGCAGGGCTGGGGCGACAGCCTCAGCGAGAACCTGTTCCATTACGCCCTGCTGCCGATCCTGATCGCATTGGCCGTCGGCATCGCCCCGAATCTGCGGCTGTTCCGCACCTTCTTCCTCGACGAGATCAATCAGGACTACGTCCGCACCGGCCGCGCCAAGGGGCTTTCCGAGCCGCGCATCCTCTGGGTGCATGTGCTGCGCAATGCATCGATCCCCATCGTCACCCATGTCATGGCGAATCTGCCGTCGCTGTTGATTGGCGCATTCCTGATCGAGCGCTTCTTCTCGATCCCCGGCATCGGCCGCGAAGTGATTCTGGCGGTAGAGCGTTCGGACTTCCCCGTGATCAAGGCCATCACGGTGTATGTCGCCGCCGCCACCATGCTCTTCAACCTGCTCGCCGACTTGATCTACAAGGCGATCGATCCGCGCGTCCAGCTCAAGTAACACACCATGAACCCCTTCCTCGATACGCCGCAAACTTCGCCTGGGCTGTGGGCCCTGGCCTGGCGTCGCTTGCGTGCCGACCGGATGGCGATGGTGGCGCTGGCGGTGGTGGCGTGGTTCCTGCTGACCCTGTTGCTCTCGGCTGCTGGATTCATTGCAAAAGATTGGGATGCCGAGATCGGCGTCAACTACGCCCCGCCCACTTTCATGGGCGCACAAAGCGCGGAAGAGCGCGGTGTGCAGGGCATGCATGCGGCAGAAGTGGCGACGCCCGACAATCCGCGCGATCCTCTCCGCGACATCATTCGCCAATTGCGGGCGGAGCGCGAGGGTGGTGCGAACCCCGCTCTCGTCCAATTCGACGATTACGGCATCGCCGATCCGCTCGCCGCCGAAATCGCAGAAATTCGAGCAGCGCAAGGTCAGCGTAATACGACAGCGGCAATCGAAAAACGCGCGACGCTCCCGCTTGGCGCCGACAAATGGGGCCACGACATCATCCAGAAAACCATCAAAGGCTCGGAAACCTCGATCGTGGTCGGCCTCACCGCGGCCCTGCTGGCGACGGTGCTGGGCACGCTCTTCGGCGCTGTCGCGGGTTACTACGGCAAATGGGTGGATGATTGCTTCAACTGGTTCTACAGCGTGTTCACCTCCGTGCCCTACCTGCTGCTGATTCTGGCGGTAGCCGCCGTGCTGCAGCAGAAAGGCGTGCTGACCATCGTCCTGATCCTCGGCCTGACCGGCTGGACCGGCGTGTTCCGCCTGATCCGCGCCGAGTACATCAAGCACAAGAACCGCGAATACGTGCTGGCGGCGGATGCCATCGGCGCATCGGATCTGCGCAAGATGTTCATCCACATTTTTCCCAACATCAGCCATGTGTCCCTGGTGCAGATGTCGATCCTGACGGTGGCCTTCATCAAGTCCGAGGTCATCCTGAGTTTCCTCGGCTTCGGCGTGCCGGTGGGGATGGCCTCCTGGGGCAGCATGCTCAATGAGGCGCAAAACGAATTGATCCTCGGCAAGTGGTGGCAACTGGCCGCCGCCAGTGCCGCGATGGCGGTGCTGGTGACCGCTTTCTCGCTGTTTACCGATGCCCTGCGCGACGCGCTCGATCCCAAGCTCAAGTAATCATGGCCGTGGAATCCAAACCCTTGCTCAGCGTGCATGATCTGCGGGTCAATTTCCGTCTCGACAAACACGACAAAAATTCCGGGTTCGCTGCGGTGAAAGGCGTCAGTTTCGAGATACCGGAAAATTCCACGGTCGCCCTGGTCGGCGAATCGGGCAGCGGCAAGTCGGTCACGGCGCTGGCCATCCTCGGCCTGTTGCCGCCGGAAAACGCGACGGTGCTGCCAGGCAGCCAGATCCTCTATGGCGGACGCAACCTGCTGGAGCTCCCCAAGAGCGCTTTGCGCAGCCTGCGCGGCAAGGACATTTCGATGATCTTCCAGGAGCCGATGAGCTCGCTCAATCCGGTGTTCACGGTCGGCTACCAGATCGCCGAGGTGTTGCGCCTGCACATGGATCTGACTCCGCGCCAGGCGCAGACGCGGGTGGTGGAACTGCTCAATGAAGTCGGCATACCCGACCCGGCCGCAAAAAGCATTGCCTATCCTTTCCAGCTCTCCGGCGGGCAGCAGCAACGCGTCATGATCGCCATGGCGATTGCCTGCAATCCCAGGCTGCTGATCGCCGACGAACCGACCACCGCACTCGACGTCACCATCCAGAAGCAGATCCTCGAACTGCTCGCAGCCTTGCAGGATAAGCATCGCATGTCGGTCCTGTTCATCACTCACGACCTGGCCGTGGTCGGCGAAATCGCCGACCACGTGGTGGTGATGCGCGACGGCGAGATACGCGAAAGGGGCACGAACGAGGCGGTGTTTAGCAACCCGCACGATACCTACACCTGCGCGCTGCTCCAGTGCCGGCCGCCGCTGGACAGCCGGCCGCGACGCCTGGCGGTCATCGAAGATTTCATGGATGGCAACTGCCCGGCACCGGAAACTGAAGTTTCCAAACGTGGCTTGAGCGGCAGCGAACCGGTGATCCTCGAGGTACGCAATCTCGGCAAGAGCTTCTATACGCGTGAAGGGCTCTTCGGCAACCGCGAATTCAAGGCCGCCCACGGCGTCTCCTTCAAACTGCCGCGCGGCAAGACGCTCGGCGTCGTCGGCGAATCCGGCTCCGGAAAAACTACCGTCGGTCTCACGCTGATGCGCCTGCACGAAGCCACGACAGGGGAAGCGCTGTTCGAAGGGCGCGACCTCTTCTTGATGTCCAAGGCTGAATTCAAGAACTACAAGCGACGCATCCAGATCGTTTTCCAGAACCCCTATGCCTCGCTCAACCCGCGCTTCACCGTCGGTCAGATTCTTTCCGAACCCTTGCTGATTCATGGCATCGGCGGCAGCGATGCGAAGCGGACCCGCCTGGTGAACGAACTCCTGGAACACGTCGGCCTGCCCCAGGTTTCGTATCACAAATACCCGCACGAGTTTTCCGGCGGACAGCGCCAGCGCATCGCCATCGCCCGTTGCCTGACCATGAAGCCGGACATCCTGATCTGCGACGAATCGGTCTCCGCGCTGGATGTCTCGGTGCAGGCGCAAGTGCTCAACCTGCTGCAGGATCTGCAGGACGAGTTCAGCTTATCCTACATATTCATTTCGCATGACCTGGCCGTCGTCAAGTACATGTCGGACCAGGTCCTGGTGATGAATCAGGGCGAAGTCGTGGAATACGCCAATTCGGATGAAATCTACCTGCGGCCGCAACATCCTTACACGCAGCGACTGCTCAACGCGATACCCAAGGCGGGTGAGCGTATTCGGGGGAAAATCAGCGCAAACTGATCCGGGTCTGGTGCCCGCATTGGGTTGTAGGGCACTAGGAAGACTGGCCGAGACGGATCACCCAGAGCCGGGCCAGCGCAGCAGTGCCTTCCGCTTCCTGAGCCTTTTTGAAGCTCTGAATCGCCTTCTGCGACTGACCCGCAAGGTAGTAAGCATAGCCCAGACGCAGCCGGGCATCTTCGGGGTGTTTCATGCCGCCCTTGGTCAGGCCGCTTTCCATCATGCCCAGGCCCTTGTCGGCACGACCGTGCAGCACATAATTGAACCCGCTGTTGAGCAGGGCAGAGCCGTCCTTGGCGGACGCCAACTGGACATCGTCCTGTCCCAGGGTCTTGGTGTCTTCGGCCAGATTCTTCGCCGCCAGATCCTTGAGACGCTTGTGCCTGTCGGCATCAGGACCGGCGCCGAGCAAGCCGGCCGCGTAACCCGCATCGATGAACTTCTTCGCCTCGGCCGGGAGCCCCGCCTGCAAGCAAAGCTGGGCTGCCTCGACATATTCATTCGCGTTGCGCATGGTGGCGGTTGCCAGCTTGAGCCGGCTCACGTCGAGCGACAGACGATCCGGGAAACCGGGCCGGGAGGTCGTGCCATGGATCACCGCCAGCCAGTAGTCCGGCTTGGGGTGGTAGGCCACCAGTTTCTCAAGCGCACCGGCGTAGCCGGCGCTGTTCTGCTGTTTCTGATAGGCGCTGGAAAGCAGTTGCAGGCGCTCTTCGGTGGGTGCCTTGCCGGCCTGTTCGTCGGCCTGAATCTCGGCTTGCAGTTCCTTGGCCGCCTGCGCAAAATTGCCGCCCAGATAAAATGCCTGAATCTGCAGCGTGCGCAGCGCCTTGTCGCTTCCGCCATCCTTGAAGTAGCGCCCGGCGAGATCGGCCGACTTGGCATAGTCCTTGGCCGAGTAGTACTGCCCTGCGGCTGCCGCGAGGAATTGCAACTTCTCCCTTTCCGCAATGGATGGAGAATTTGCCACCGCTTCGAAGGAGCGCGCCGCGACAGCGGCTTCCCCCGCCAGCGCCGCAGCCTGGCCGCGTACCTGGTCGATCAGGAATACTTCATGCGCAGTCTTGTCGCTGACCGACTCGGTCTCGCGCACCTTGGCCAGCGCATCCTTGCCCTTCTTCTGCTTGAGCAGCTCTTGCGCGGCCTGCAGCGGCTTGCCGATCTCGGGGCGCACCGTCTTGGATTCCTGCGCAAAAGTCGGATTCAGGCCGAGTGCGCCGAGCACGATCCAGCAGGCAGCTAAAACTTGGGTAATACGCATAGGAGTGTTCATGCGGCGTCCAGCGCTAGATGAATTGTTCATTGCCGATCACGCCAATTTTCTTCAGTCCCAGGCGCTGGGCAGATGCCATGACCATGGCCACATGCTGATACTTGACCAGCTTGTTCGGCCGCAGATGCACCTCCGGCTGGTCGGGCTTGGCGGCAGCGATGCGCATCTGAGCCTCCAGATCGGCCTTGCCTGCCATCACCTGGCCGTTCCACAAGATGGTTCCGTCAAAGTCCACTTCGATCGTCACCACTTCCGGCGGTACGGTCTGCTGCGCCGGCGCATTGATCGGCATGTTCAACTTGACTGCGTGGGTCTGGATCGGGATGGTGATGATCAACATGATCAACAACACCAGCATCACGTCAATGAGCGGTGTGGTATTGATGTCAATCATCAGGTCCGGTTCGCCTGAACTGCTGGTGCTGCCGACATTCATGGCCATGGTTCCGTGCCCTCGCTCAGTTCGTGCTGTCAGCCGCCGCGCACTGGCGGCTCGGTGATGAAGCCGACCTTGATGATGCCGGCACGCTGGCAGGCAAAAACCACCTTGCCGACAAATTCATAGCGTGCCTCCGTGTCGCCGCGGATATGCACCTCAGGCTGCGGCACCTTGACCGCCTCGGTCTTGAGCCGCTGCAGCAATCTTTGCATATCCGGCACCAGCACTTGGTCCCAGAAAATTTCTCCGTCGCGGTTGATGGAGACAACAATGTTTTCCGGCTTGGTCTGGGTCGGCACATTGGCTTCGCGCGGCAACTGCACCTTGACTGTTTGTACCACCACGGGAATTGTGATCAGGAAGATGATCAGCAGCACCAGCATCACGTCAACCAAAGGCGTGGTATTGATCGACGAGACGACCTCGTCTTCTTCCCCTTCGACCGCGAAAGTGAAGCTCATGATCAGTTGGCCTTGGACTGGCCTGAGCGTGACAGGAGAATCATGTGGAGCTGGCCGCTGAAGTGGCGCACTTGTTCCAGGGCCACCTTGTTACGGCGCACCAGCCAGTTGTAGCCGAGAACTGCCGGGACGGCCACCGCCAGACCCATGGCGGTCATGATCAGCGCTTCACCGACGGGGCCCGCGACCTTGTCGATGGAGGCCTGGCCGGCGATGCCGATCGCCGTCAAGGCGTGATAAATCCCCCAGACGGTACCGAACAAGCCGACGAAAGGCGCGGTCGAGCCGACCGTGGCAAGAAAAGCCAGGCCGTTTTGCAAACGGTTGCTGATGGTCTCGATGGCACGCTGGATCGACATGCCGACCCAGGTGTTCAGATCAATCTGTTCCAGCAAACTGCTTTCGTGATGCTCGGAAGCCTTGATGCCTTCTTCGGCAAGATAGCGAAAGGCGCTGTCTTCATGCAGGGTGCGGATGCCATCCTTGATCGAGGTGGTTTTCCAGAACTTCTCGCGTGCATCCTTGGCCTGGCTCAGCAACTTGCCCTGCTCGATAAGCTTGACGATGCCGATGTACCAGGAACCCATCGACATGATGGCGAGGATGATCAAGGTGCCTTTGGAAACGAAGTCGCCCTGTTTCCAGAGTGCGTCGATGCCATAGGGGTTCTCGACCGTCTCGGGTGCAGCGGCAACAGCGGCGGGTTTGGATTCGGCCGCCTGGGCCCAGACAGCGCCGGGCAGCATGCCCGCCGTGGTCAGGGATAGGCTCAGCAGCAGCGCGGCAAAGAAGTTTCGGACCTGGGGTTTAAAGCTCATAGTGATCATCCTGAAAAAGGGTTGGCAACGCGATGCGGGGTTCCGGATTTATTCAATGCGCCATTCATACTCGATACGCGCCCATGATTTTTCCGGCTTGCCGTCCACCAGGGCGGGCTGGAACTTGCAAAGCCCCAGGGCTTTTCTTGCCGCTTCATCGAGGCGGCGGGTAGCGGTCGATTTTTCAACCTTGCTGTCGAGGACGCGGCCATCCACATCGATCAGGAAAGCCAAGGTCACCACGCCATCTTCCTGGGCTCTTAATGCCGCGGCCGGGTACTCAGGCTTTTCGCAAGCGCTGGCATTGACGATGGCAGCCGACCGGGTAATGTGTTTCACCGGCGGGGACGCCACCGGAGCCGGGGCAGGTTTGCTGCTCGTCACCTGGGTGATCGCGAACTGCTGGACACTCGCAGGCAACTGCACCTGTACTTCGGGCGGTGGAATATAGGGCGGTGGCGGTGGCGCGAACTTGGGTGGAGGCGGTGGTGGCGGTTTATCCGGGGGAGGCTTCACTTCCTCAATGATTTTTGTTTCAAGCGGATCGGTGATGACCTGCACCACTTTTCGCGCAAGGCCGTTCAACAAGCCATACACAAGCAACGCATGCAAAACCAATACGACGACCATGCCGGTGAATCGGCGACCCGAATCATGTGGTTGAACGTAGCTCATCGCATTTCCATGGTCCGTATCATCGACATCGGCTTTTTAAGCGGGCGATTCTAGCAGAATAAGCAACCCCGCCTCCTTGTGGGAGACGGGGTTGGGCGCAGTTGCAATGATGGCTTCGGGAATTCGATAACCTGAAAACTGACTTACTTGATCAAATCCCGAAAGTTTCCTCAGTCGGATCTATTAGAACTTGTATGAAGCCTTGCCGTAGAAGAATCGGCCGAGGGGATCATACAGCGTCGGGTCGAAACCATACTGGAAGAAGTTGGTGACATTGATATAGACTGGCGGATTCTTGTCAGCCAGGTTCTTTACACCGAGAGCCAGGCTCAGGCCCTTAATGCCCGAATAGCGCGCCTGGGCATCAAAGATTGAATAGCCTTTGACGTAGTGCTTGTCGCCATTCAAGTCCAAGCCGTTCAGATACTTGTCGTTGTAATTCTGGGTCAGGGTAACGCCCCAATCAGCCATCGACCAGTTGACGTTGATCTTGTGCTTGTACCTGAGAATGACGCCGCCGTCACCGATCAATTTGAGCGAATTGCCGGCAGCGTCAATCATCTTGCCACGGGCATTCTCGGTGCCATCCGGCGTGCGCAGTTTCGCCTTGTCCATGTATGTCGCGTTGTAGTCAACGCCGAGACGGCCGAAACTGAACTTGTCGCTCCAGCTCGCCCCCAGGTCAAAGCCGGCGAACTTCGCCACGCCCGCATTCAGGTCGCGCTGGTCGATGATATCCGGCGTGCCATCCGGCAGGAAGGTCACGAAACCGGTCTGACCTGCCCGCGCTGCAGCAACCAGAGCACCCGGGCTCGCCGTGGTGATGTATTTCTTGATCTGGATGTAGAAATAATCGACATGCATCGTCACGTTCTTGACCGGCGTGAACACACCGCCCAAGGACCACTGCTTGGATGTCTCAGGCACCAGGTTGGGATTGCCGCCAAACGTTCCATTGGCCTGATAGTCCGGACCGGCAACCAGATCATTGAACTGGGCGGTCGAACCCAGGGAAACCGGCTCATTAAGCTCTTCCAGCGATGGGGCACGGAAACCCGTTCCAGCGCTCGAACGCACCACCAAGGAACTCACCGGGGTCCAGCGCGCGGAAATCTTGCCGGTAATCGGGTCGGCGTCTTTCTTCAGGTCGTCGTAGTGGTCCCAGCGCCCGGAAACATTCACCTCGAGGTTCTTGAGGAAAGGCATGTTGACTTCGCTATAGACGCTGGTCACGTTGCGGCCGGCTTTCATAGGAATCGTGCCGCCGCCCAAACCGGCTATGTCGCCGCTCTCGAGGATCGCCGGAGCCGTGACCTCAAACTGTTCCTTGCGGAAGTCTATACCGAGCGAGGCTCCGATTTCGCCACCCTGAAGTTGGCCGACTGCCTTGGAAATCTTGCCGTCCCAACCCGTGCGAGTAAATTTGCCGCCTGCGGTCGGGCCAACATACTTGGCGGCAGCGACTCCGGCAGCGACAGCGGCGGGTTGCACGCCCATTGACGCCCAGGGGTTCCAGGTGCTGGCGGGATCGTTCAAGGCACGCGCCAAACCAAGCTGGGAGAAATAGCCATCGACCACGGCGCCTTTGACATCGCTCTCATCGCGGGTGAATGCCGTATCGTAATCAAAGCCCATGAAGTTACCCTTGAAGCCCAGGGTAAACCGGGTTTGGGTGCTCTCGTCGTTTTGCGTGCGATTACCCGCAATGAAGGCCCGTTGCGTGACCGCCAGGACCCTGCCGTCCATCGCCGCCAGCCCATGCGCCCTGAGCCAGGCGCTCGGATAGTTGGGGTTCGCCGGGTAGATCAGCAGAGCAGGATCCACGCCCGAACCGGTAAACGCGGTATCCGTGGCGAGGAAGCTGGCACGAACCGGCGATGGCTGGAACTGCATCAAGGTCTTGTTCTCAACCCAGGAACCCTGGCCATAGAATTCGGTGTCGGGGTTGAGCTTGATGGTAAACGACCCAAGCAGGTTCTTCTTGTCCGTCTTAGGTATCAGGGCCACATACCCGGCGGAATCGAAGAAGCAACGTCCGGCACTGGTGCTGGGCGACTGCACTCCTCCCACCGGGAAGTGGCCATCAATGCAACCGCTGGGAGCGTCGGCCCACGGGTTGCCATAGTAGGAGGAGGAAAGCCCGTAGGGATTGGTCGTTGCGTTACGCAGGTTTTGCGCGCGCGTCTGGCCCGGAACCCATACCCCCTCGATATTGCCGCCACCCGTCGCGCCGTTGGTGTAATACGGCGGCACATTGCCCGATGCCGAGAACTTGCGATTCGTGGCCAGCAAAGTATCCTGGTTCTCGACCGAGGCCGTAAGCATGAAATTGTACTTGTCCTTCGACAACGAGCCTTTGCCCAGGACAACACCGACCTTGGTGGTCCGGCCGCCGCCGCCGCGGTCCGAATCGCCGGCTTCGGCATTCAGTTCTATGCCCTGGAAGTCGCGGCGCAGAATGAAGTTCAACACGCCACCCATGGCGTCCGAACCATAAATCGAAGAGGCGCCATCCGTCAGGACTTCGACGCGCTCAATGGCGTCCATCGGGATGGCGTTGATGTCTACCGAGCTTGAATCCAAACCGAAAGGTGCCATGCGGCGGCCATTCACCAGCACCAGAGAGCGGCTTGAACCAAGACCCCTTAGCGATACTGTCGACGCGCCATAAGTCGAAAGGCCTGCGCCCATCGATTTGGTCGTGCTGCCCGCAGTATTCACCGCCGGCAGGGACTGGACCAACTGTTCGATATTGACTGAACTGCTGTTCTGGATATCGTCGCGCGAAATGATCTGGACCGGGAGGGCTTGCTCCTCCAGCACGCGTTTGATACTCGAACCTGTTACGGTGACCCGCTCGACCTGCTGCGCCTGTACAGCCGAAGCGGCCAGAGCAAACGCGCCGGTTGCCAGCGCATAGCCAATCAAAACATGAACTCGTTTCTGCTTATAAATCATCGCAGCGCCCTTTCATTCAATGTGAATAAATGGCCTTGTAACGATGACATTCAAATCGCAACAAGCCCTCTTAGTTCTTGATGTGCCCGGCAGAGTCACCCACCAAACGCAATAGAACAAGTGGCGCGAATATATGCTTTAGTTGTATCAAATGAAACTAATTCCGGCCTGCATCCGGCTTGCGTGTTGCTTATTTACAACATAAATCCACGAGTTCGAAATGGTCGGGATTTCGAAGAATTTGGAAAGCACTTTAGCCCTGGATGTCTTTTGAAATCAAGGCACCTCGGCAAACTGCATCCGTCCCAATATGATCGAGGTACGCGCGTTGACGAAAGCCGAGTAGGGATTCTTCTCATAGCGCCGCGGCGCCGGAAGCATGACCGCCAATCTGGCCGACTGTTCCGCGCTCAGTTGTGCCGCGGAAACATTGAAATAACGTCGCGCGGCAGCTTCTGCGCCGAAGACGCCCTCGCCCCATTCGACGGAGTTCAGGTACACCTCGAGGATACGACGCTTGTCCCACAAGGCTTCGAGCATCAAGGTGATCACGGCTTCCTGGGCCTTGCGCCAGGGCGTCTTGGCCGGCGAAAGGAACAGGTTCTTGGCGAGTTGCTGGGAAATCGTCGAACCGCCCGCGACAACTTTGCCCTTCTTGCGGTTTTTCTCAAGCGCCTTTTGCATGCCGTCCCAGTCGAAACCTTCGTGGTCGACAAATTTGTCGTCTTCCGCAGCGATCACCGCACGCTTCAAGGAACGAGAAATCTTTTCGTAATCGAGCCACTGATGCCTGAACTCGGCCTTAGGGTTTTTCGAGCGCGCTTCGTCGAGACGGATCTCCATGAAGTGGGTCATGCCGGGATCAGCGTATTTCCACCAGACCACCCAGCCCAAATACCAGCCCTGCCAGAGCAGAACCAGCATGACCAGGGCAAACAGCACCCGTTTGAGCAATTCGACCAGTTTCTTCATGTTCCGCGTAAAGCCTTGAGCACCGGCAGGGTATCCGGTTGTACTCCGCGCCAGAGAAAGAATGCCTCGGCTGCCTGCTCGACCAGCATGCCGAGGCCATCACTAACCTGTGCCTTTGCACTGTGCGCCTGCGCCATGAACGGCGTTTGCCTGCCATACATCATCTCGTAGGCCAGGCATCCCGGCGCGAATACGCTGTCGGGAATGTCGAGTGGCTTGTCGGCGAGGCCTGTCGAGGTGGCGTTAATGACGAGATCGAAACATTCGCCGGCAAGTTCGTTCAAACCGCAACTCGTGGGCGCCGGCAGAGGCGGGCCGGAGTCGGTCTCCGCCGGCAAATCCGCCATGGCACTGACAAGCTGGCTTGCCAGCATTTGCGCCTTCTGCGCCGACCGGTTGGCAATCACCAGTTGCACCGGACGCTCGAGCAGCAAAGGCAGGATCACGCCACGCGCCGCGCCGCCGGCACCGATCAATAGAACGCGGATCCCGGCAATGTTGTGGCCAAGGTTTTGGTGAACGTCGCGCAGCAAGCCGACGCCATCGGTGTTGTCGCCAAAAATTCCCTCCGCGTCGAAAAGCAGGGTGTTGGACGCCCCGGCGACGCGCGCGCGCGCGCTCAAGCGCGTGGCCAGATGGCGAGCCTCCTCCTTGAACGGCACGGTGACGTTGGCGCCGCAGCCGCCGGCCTGGATGAAGGATCGGACCGTCGCATTGAAATCATCGAGTGGAGCGAGCATGGCTTCGTAAGTCATATCCTGCCCCGTCTGCCGGGCGAACATGGCGTGAATTCGCGGCGACTGGCTGTGCACAATCGGGTTGCCTATCACCGCATATTTGTCCGTCATGGCAGATAGTCTAACGCTCATGGCAGTGAAAGCCACCCCCTGATGATGAAACACGCGAAATGCGGCATAAAGACCCGCCCCCTCCCACCGTCCCACAGCCGGCTTTGCACAGCCGGCCGGCTGCGGCGGCGCAAAGCGGTGCTTTGCGAAACCCCGCCTCCGCCCCCCTCGCGGGGGAGGCGATTGAGTTGCTCGCTTCGCTCGATATGTCACCCAGCGCTCATTATTGTTGTTTCACGCTAATTGGCCTGCAGCAGGTCGGCGCGGGTGAATGACCAGGTACGGGGGATCACGATGGTGTCGGTATCGCGACGTATGCTGGGCGGGAACAAAGCAAACGGTGCGGCCAGGCGGATGATCCGCAAGGCGGCCTCGTCGAGAATCTTCTTGCCTGACGAACGGTCAATCTCGACCGAAGCCACGCTGCCATCGGCATTGATCTCGACCGTGATCACCAGCGTTCCATAAAGCTTGCCCCGGGCTGCTTCGGGATAATTCAGGTTGCCGACCTGCTCGATTTTCTGGCGCCAGTCTTCAACATATTGAGCAAATCGATACTCCGAAGTACGCGGCGAATAGAAATGCTTTTTCGGCCGCTGGTTATAGGCTTGGGTTTGACGATCGATCTGGCCCTGCAACCTGGCAATGGCCAGCGCATTGCTGGCAAGATCGACGCCGGGGGCGGCTTGCGGCTGTGGCTGCGGGTCTTCCTTGCGCTCCTCGGGACGCATCGCCTGCTTGCTGCGCGCCCGGGTCAATAGCTGCCGCTGACGCAACTCGAGTTCCGCGATGCGTCGCTTTGCTTCGAGCAGGTCGTCGCCTTCGCGGACATTTTGCGAGGCGGGCAAGGGGGTCGTGACGCGCAGGTTTTCCTCGGTATTGCCGCCGCCGTCAAGATTGGCCTGGGCGCGCGCCTGGGCTGCGCTTGGCGTGCGCGCACTCTGGCTATTCACCAGGATCACATCAAGGGCGCGCTCCTTGGCTTGCATCAATTTTTCAGGGAGACGGAAATGGATCGACAGCACCACCGCATGCAGCAACAGCGAGACCATCAGCGCCAGGGTCAAGTGACGCGAGGGTGGGTCCAGGCGCGCAAGCGGACCCGGCCAGTCAAGAGTCGTCAGCATGAGCGAAGATTTTACTCTGGCGTGGTGATCAGGCAGGCTCTTCGAAAGCCTCATCAGAGAGGTTAACCGGGTCTATTTCGGCCACCTCCGCCACGATCTCGACAAAGCGCGCGCGCGCTTCGGTTTCGAGCAAATCGATCTTCTCGATTTCGATGCGCACCCGCACACCACGCTCCAGCGCAGGCATTGAAGGAACGCGCAGTATCAGGGGCAGACCATCGATGCGTACCAGGTTTTCGCGCAGCACCAGCGCGATCAACTGTTGCCGGTTTTCCTGCAGCAACCAGCGCAGGCACCAGTAGCGTTCCATGCCCCGCTGGAAATCGGCATAGGCGGCATAGGTCAGTTCAAAATCGCGCAACGCCGACAGCATCTCCTCCGACTTTGCCGTGAATCTTGGAGTCTCATGGCGCAGCCAGGCGATCAGTTGCCATTGGTTGAGCAAATCGACATAGCGGCGCAACGGCGAGGACGACCAGGCATAGCAATCGACGCCGAGTCCCTCATGGGCAATGGCAGCGGTAGTCATGCGCACCTTGCCTGCAGTCTGCGCCCGGTACAGTGCGGCGATGCCGGCATCGGCGAGTTCGCGTCCCCAGGTCGAATTCGCCGCGATCATCAGTTCGGCGACCAGCTTGTCGAGCGGTGAACCGCGGCGGCGTTCGCCGATGGTGATCTGACCGGGTCCCTGGGCCGTGACCACGCTCCAGTCGACGACGAAGTTGTAATCGGTCTGATTGACTCCGCTCTTGCCGCGTCCCGCCTCAAGCACGCAGGCCAGTTCCCAGAGCAGCTTGAGTTCGTCGCGGAAGGCAAACTCGGGAAGTTCCCCGCTGAGCGTGTCCTCATTGAAAACCGGCTCGATATCGTGATGGCGCAGGTTGGCCACTACGGGCACCATTTCGATCAAGGACTCATGACTGGTCACGCGCAAATCGCTGGCTACTTCGAAATAGAGGGAAAGCGCCGGGCAATCGCGTCCGGCGGCCAGCGTGAAGCCGTCGACAACCGGTTCCGGCAGCATGGTGATTTTTCTGCCCGGCATGTAGACGGTGGACAGCCTGCCGCGCGCGGTCTTGCCGAGCTCGTCAAAGGGATCGATCGCCAGTCCCGGCGCTGCGATATGAATGCCGATGCGCCAGCCCCCCGCCGGCAAGGCGGTGACCGAAAAGGCGTCATCGATCTCGGTGGTATGCGCATCGTCGATGCTGAATGCGGATACCGCCGCACGCGGCAGGCCAGCCGGGGCGACAGGCGCAGCGAATTCGCCAAAGTCCGTGCCCGCGGGAAAATACTCGAAGAGAAACCGCCCGAGATGGTAATCATGGCTGGAGGCAATCGCACCACATTTTTCCAGCAGGCGCACCAGCGACAGGCCGGTTTCAGCGCAAGCCGCTTCGCAGGCCTTGGTTTCGAGCCGGTTGCGATCCGGCTTGTAGAGCAGTTGATTGAGCAGCGGCTGGATCTCCGCGGGCAAGCGCCCGGCTTGGAGTTCGCCGGCTATACGCGCGATGGCCAATGCCTGGGCGCGTTTTTTCTCCAGCCCGGCCAGCGCCGCTTGCAGGATTTCCGGCGGCGCCTTGCGGAAATGTCCCTTGCCCTTGCGATGAAAATACATCGGCGCCGAATGCAGGCGCAATAGCACACCCACAGCCTCATCCGGCTGGGGCGGATGTCCGTAATACTCGCGAGCCAGATCGGCGAAGCCGAATTCCTGGTTGGAACAGACTTCCCAGAGGAAGTCGACTTCAATGCGCTCGGCCTCGGATTCGGCGCGCTCGAGCAACTCGGCCGGCGCCGGCGCATCGAACCGCAGCAACACGCTTGCCGCCTTCACCTTGCTGCGCTTGCCCGAAACCAGTTCCACCTGCAGCGAAGTGTTGTTGTCGGCGAGTATGACGCCGGCCTTGAAAGCGCCTTCCTCTTCGAAAAGGACATTCATGGGAATAAGTATATAGGCGGGTCAATAGCCGGCAAATTGGATGATGTCATCGAGATAGTCACTCCAGCGGGTAAAGCTGTGGTCGCCGCCTTCCAGAATGGTCTGGCGGGCGCCGGCATATTTTGCGACCGCCTGACGATAGTCGAGCAGTTCATCGCCCTTCTCGGCAAGCAGCCAGAAGCGTTGCGGCTCAGTCAATGGCACAACTTCCAAGGCCCGCAATTGTTCGATATGCGCCAGGGTGAAATCGAAAACCTCTCCGGTATACAGATTGGTCTGCTGACCGACATACTCCCGCAACGAAAGATGTGCGACCACCGCCGGATTCACGAGTACCGCCGGCAAATCGTGCTTCGCTGCCAGATAAGTCGAGTAATACCCGCCCAGCGAAGAACCCACCAGAGTCACCGGGTCGGTGCTGGCGGCAATCAGATGTTCGCACAATGCCATTGCGGCACGTGGTTCGACCGGCAGCTGCGGACAGATGAAGCGCTGAGCGTATCCCCGTTCAGCCAGCCGCGCCTTGAGCTGCAGCGCCTTGTGCGAAGCCGGGCCGCTGCGAAAACCGTGCAGATACAGGATCAGGGGTTGCTCCAATCTACCCAGCCGAACTTCCAGGTGACGAGCACCAGCGCACCAAATGCGATGCGGTACCAAGCGAAAGGAACGAAGTCGTGCCGGCTGATGTAGCGCAACAACCAGCGCACACAAAGAAAAGCCGAAACAAAAGCAGCGCCGAAACCGACCAGAAACATGCCCGCGTCATCAAGTGAAAACAACGCACGCTCTTTGTACAATTGGTAGAAGGTCGCCACCATCAAGGTCGGGATGGCGAGAAAGAAGGAAAACTCCGTTGCCGCCTTGCGCGACAAGCCGAAGAACAATCCACCGATGATGGTGGCGCCGGAACGCGAGGTTCCGGGTATCAGTGCCAGCGCTTGCGCCAGACCGAGCTTGAGCGCATCGAGCGTCCCCAGTTGATCGATGGTTTCGATACGGATCACATGGCGGCGCCGCTCCGCCCACAGGATGAAGAAGCCGCCGAGAATGAAAGCCATGGCGACCGGGACCGGCTGGAACAGGACAGCCTTGATGATCTTGTGGAATAGCAAACCCAGCAACGCCAGTGGCATGAAGGCAATGAAGAGGTTGATGGCAAAGCGCTGTGACGTTGGATTGCTGCCGAGGCCGCGGATGACTTCGGTGATTTTTTCGCGATATTCCCAGACGACGGCGAGTATGGCGCCGAACTGGATCACAATCTCGAACACTTTGCCTTTTTCATCGTTAAAATGGAGCAAATCGCCGGCCAGGATCAGGTGGCCCGTGCTCGAAACTGGAAGGAACTCGGTAAGGCCTTCGACAATGCCCAGGATCAACGCGTGCAACAGCAAAGTGATATCCATAAGACGGGTCGAAAAGAGGTGTGTTTGATGAAGGGGCGACCAGGAAAGGCGAGCGAGTTTAGCACGCCATAAATTTCATCATGCTAAAAAAAATCAACGTCAAACAAGTCCGGCTGGGCATGCATATTCATGAATTATGCGGCCCCTGGATGAATCATCCCTTCTGGCGCACCAAGTTCATCCTGACCGATCCGGCCGATTTGCGCCGCCTTCAGGAAAGCGGCATCACGGAATTGTGGATCGACTCGGTCAAGGGGCTGGATGTCGAAGCGGGTGAAAGCCGGGAAAAAGTGGAAAGAGCCGTCGAGCAGGTTCTGGTCACGGCCAGTGTCCGCGAGGAAGTGCCCAAGCAGGTCTCGTTCTCCGATGAAGTCAAACAGGCGGCGAAAACCTGCGCCAAGGCCACCAAGGCCGTCAAATCCATGTTCGAGGAAATTCGCATGGGCAATGCGGTCAACTCGGAATCCGCCAACGAACTGGTCGAGGAAATTTCATCTTCCGTAGTCAGAAATCCAGGCGCCCTGATCAGCCTGGCGCGTCTCAAGACTGTGGATGACTACACCTACATGCACTCCGTCGCGGTGTGCGCGCTGATGGTCGCCTTGGCCCGGCAACTGGGTGTTTCCGAAAGCGAAACACGCGAGGCGGGCATGGCCGGCCTGCTCCACGACCTGGGCAAGGCGCTCATGCCGATGGCAGTCCTGAACAAGCCGGGCAAACTGACCGACGAGGAGTTTGCGATCATCAAGACGCATCCCGTCGAGGGCCACCGCTTGCTGGTGGAAGGCAACACCACGCGCGCGATCCCTCTCGATGTCTGCCTGCATCATCACGAGAAAGTCGATGGTAGCGGCTATCCGCATCGCCTCAAGGATGCCGAAATCACACTTTTCGCCAAGATGGGCGCGGTCTGCGACGTGTATGACGCGATCACCTCGAACCGCCCCTACAAGCAGGGTTGGGATCCGGCCGAATCCATCAAGAAAATGACCGAATGGAGCAATGGTCACTTCGAGCAGAAAGTTTTCCAGGCCTTCGTCAAATGCATCGGCATTTATCCGACGGGTGCGCTGGTCCGCCTGTCTTCCGGCAGGTTGGGCGTGGTGCTCGACCAGTCGGCGAAGTCTCTGCTGACTCCCCAGGTCAAAGTCTTTTTTTCCACCAAGTCACAATCCTACATCCAGCCGGAAGTTGTCGATTTGTCTCGACCCAACTGTCCGGAAAAAATCGTGGGCAGGGAAGACGCCGCCAAATGGGGCATCAAGAACCTTCACGAAATGTGGGCGGAAACCGCCTAGGCCCCGGGAATTTATCGACATGAGGAAAAAAATCCCTGTTGATCAAGTCCGGCTGGGAATGCATATCCACGAGCTTTGCGGACCGTGGATGAGCCATCCGTTCTGGCGCACCAAGTTTGTTCTCAAGGATCCCGAGGATATCCGCCGCTTAAGGGAAAGCAGCATCAAGGAAGTCTGGATCGATTCCAATCTGGGATTCGACGTCGAACCCGGCGAAACCCTGGAAGAAGTCGAAGAGAAGGTCGAGAAAATCCTTGAAAAGGCAAACGCCCCCGAGGAACGGCGCAAGAAGGTTACGGTCACGGAAGAACTCAAGGAAGCGGCCAAGACCTGCGCCAAGGCCACCGACGCGGTAAAGACCATGTTCGGCGAGTTACGCATGGGCAAGGCGCTCAGCGCCGGGGCAGTGGACGGTCTGGTGGAAGAAATCACCACTTCCCTGGACCGCAACCCCGGCGCATTGATCAGCCTCGCCCGCCTCAAGACGGCAGACGATTACACCTATATGCACTCGGTTGCGGTCAGCGCCCTGATGGTGTCGCTGGCCAAGCAGATGGAAATGAATGACCGGGAGGTACACGGTGCCGGGCGGGCCGGACTGCTCCACGACCTGGGCAAAGCCAATGTTCCGATGAAGGTACTGAACAAGCCCGGCAAACTGACGGATGAGGAGTTCAGTCTGGTCAAGGTTCACCCTGAAGAAGGCCACCGCATTCTGCTCGAAGGTGGCAGTACCGACCAGGTCGCGCTTGATGTGGTGATACACCACCATGAAAAAGTCGACGGCACGGGCTACCCGCACGGCCTGCTGGATGGCCAGATCAGCCGTCTGGCCAAGATGGGTGCGGTATGCGATGTCTATGATGCGATCACTTCCAACCGCCCCTACAAGCAAGGCTGGGATCCGACCGAATCCATCAAGAAAATGGGCGAATGGACCGGGACGCACTTTGACCACGACATCTTTCAGGCCTTCGTCAAATGCATCGGCATCTATCCGACGGGTTCCCTGGTCAGCCTGACCTCCGGACGAATCGGCGTGGTTCTTGACCAATCACCGCAATCGCTGCTGACACCCCAGGTGAAAGTTTTTTTCAACACCCGGACCAGAACCTATCTGGTCAAGCCGGAAGTGGTGGACCTTGCGCGCCACGGCTGTCTGGAAAAAATCATTGGTGCTGAAGACGCCGCCAAATGGGGCATCAAGAACGTATCCAAGTACTGGGCCGCACCGTCCTAGGCAGCGGTGAGGTAACCTCCTCCAGCGCAGCAAGCCAGGCCAGCGCCTGTTCACGCGTTTCGCCGCACATTTCCAGTGAAGCTTGCAGACCCGCGCAGCAGGCCGGGCGCTCCGGGCTGCCGTACAGATCGCAGCGTAAATCCCGATCGAGATGCTGGCAAGCCATGCCGGCAGGCTTGGCCAGGGAACTGATTGAAGGCGCGATACAGCAGGCAGCGCAACCGGGGCGACAGTCGCTCAAGGGTCGATCACCCTTTGCGGCACGCGCTGCAACCGCGGCAGCTGTTCGGTGGCGAGCAGTTCCTCAAGGAAGCTCAGGTTGCGCCTGATCGATGCCTCATATGGGCACTCGCCGCCGAAATGAATTTTCATGTAGCGATCGGCATCGGCATATTCATTGCGGATACGGTCTTGCAGCAATCCGCTATAGAAGCCCGGCGTATTCTTCAATAGCGTCTCGGGATCGGGGTAGGGCAGGCCCGGTGCTCCAGCGAGTCCGATGGCACTGAATTCAACGAAGAGAAAATCGCGGCACTTTTCCAGATAGCAACGGTCGGCCAACTGGCTCATGATGTCTGCGGTACCCAACAGGCAGGAAATGGCCCGGTCGAGCGGCGCGAGGTCGGCAGGCATGTGCCAGACCAGGCGCGTCACCATGATCAATTCGGACTTTTCGGCCAGATGCGCCAGCGCGGTGCGGTCAAGATAATCGCGCATGAACTCGACGCCGCGCGCCTCATGTATCGGCGTAAGCTGCGCCCCCTGCATGTGCGCCTCGTCGGTGCGCCGCAGCAGACCAATGTCATGAAAGAGCGCCAGCAACACCCCAAGCAGGGCGTGCTCGGGGTCGATATGTTCAGGAGATCCCGGCGCGGTAGCCGACGCCTGGCCATCGAGCAAACGCACCATCGCCAGTCCGCTGTCGAGCGCATGGCGCAAATCGTGGTAGAGGGTGTCACACCTGAGCAAGCCGGGATAGTCGCCGCGAAAGGCTTGCGCCACATCGCTGATCGCCCGTTCCAGCAGGGGTCTGCCGTAATCCCGACCGAAGCGGCGCGACAACAGCGCATCGATGGCGACTAGAACGGCGTCCGGATTCTTCAGGTCGACTGTGCGCGTTGGATCAAAGTGCATCGCTAAGGCAACCGGCTCACAGCTTTTTGTATACCTCGCTGCCCTGCTGAACGAATTCCACTGCCTTGATTTCCATGCCCTTCGCCAACGCCTCGGCTTCCGAAACGCCCTGGGTCGCAGCGAAGTCTCTGACGTCCTGGGTGATCTTCATGGAACAGAAATGCGGTCCGCACATGGAACAGAAATGGGACAACTTGGCGCCTTCCTGCGGCAATGTTTCGTCATGAAACTCGCGCGCCTTATCGGGATCGAGCCCGAGATTAAACTGGTCGTCCCAGCGAAACTCGAAGCGCGCCTTGGATAGAGCATTGTCGCGAATCTGCGCACCGGGATGCCCTTTGGCAAGATCTGCTGCGTGCGCGGCGATCTTGTAGGCGATGATGCCGTCCTTGACATCGTCCTTATCCGGCAACCCGAGGTGCTCCTTGGGGGTGACGTAGCAGAGCATGGCGGTGCCGTACCAGCCGATCATGGCCGCACCGATGGCGCTGGTAATGTGGTCATAACCCGGCGCGATGTCTGTGGTGAGCGGCCCGAGCGTATAGAAAGGCGCTTCATGGCAGAGCTTCAACTGCAGATCCATGTTTTCCTTGATCATGTGCAGCGGCACGTGGCCGGGACCCTCGATCATCACCTGAACGTCGTGCTTCCAGGCGATCTGCGTCAATTCGCCGAGCGTGCGCAGCTCGCCCAATTGCGCCTCGTCATTGGCATCGTGGATCGAGCCTGGCCGCAACCCGTCGCCCAGACTGAAGGCAACATCGTAAGCTTTCATGATTTCGCAGATTTCTTCGAAGCGGGTATACAGGAAATTTTCCTGGTGGTGCGCCAGGCACCACTTGGCCAGGATCGAGCCGCCACGCGAGACGATGCCGGTGAGGCGCTTCGCCGTCATCGGGATATAGCGCAGCAGCACGCCGGCATGGATGGTGAAATAATCGACGCCCTGCTCGGCCTGTTCGATCAGGGTGTCGCGGAAAATTTCCCAGGTCAGGTCTTCGGCCTTGCCATTGACCTTTTCCAGCGCCTGGTAGATCGGCACGGTGCCGATCGGCACCGGCGAATTGCGCACGATCCATTCGCGCGTCTCGTGAATGTTCTTGCCGGTAGACAAATCCATCACCGTGTCACCGCCCCAGCGAATCGACCAGGTCATTTTTTCGACTTCCTCCTGGATGCTCGAACCCAGTGCCGAATTGCCGATGTTGGCATTGATCTTCACGAGGAAGTTGCGTCCGATGATCATCGGCTCGGCTTCCGGGTGATTGATGTTGGCGGGCAGGATGGCACGGCCCCTGGCGATCTCGTCGCGGACGAATTCCGGCGTAATCATTTTGGCGCTGTTGCCAAACCCGGATGCCCCAAAGGATTCGCCAGGATGCTGCCGCAGCAGCAATTCGCCGAGTCCGGCGCGGTTCTGATTTTCGCGGATCGCAACGAACTCCATTTCCGGCGTGATGATGCCGCGCCGGGCGTAATGCATCTGCGAGACATTGGCGCCCGGCTTGGCCCGTCTTGGCTGCCGCCGCAGATTGAAGCGCATTTCGTTCAGGAGCGGATCGTTGCTGCGGGTGCGGCCATAATCGGAGGTGAGCTTCGGTAGTTCCTCGCTATCGCCGCGTTCGGCAATCCAAGTCGCACGCAACGGCGCCAGGCCATTACGGATGTCGATGCCGACCGCCGGATCGGTGTAGGGGCCGGAGCAGTCATAAACGCTAATCGGCGGATTGGTCTCGCCCTGCAGGGGATTGCCGTCCTTGCCCGTCGCTCCCGAATGCAAGGGAGTGTCAGCCTGGGAGATTTCACGCATCGGCACACGAATGTCAGGACGGCTGCCAACGACATAGATCTTGCGGGAATGCGGCAATGGCTGGACACTGGCAGCGTCCACATGGGCTTTCGAGGCGAGAAACTTGTCATTGGCATTCATGTGCGGTGCTCCGGATGGATGGGCTGCTGTCTAACTAGGGAAACTACTGGAAACGCTTCTGGAATGCAACCGGGGGAATTTGTGGGACAAACTCTAAAGTTCTTTGACCACCGGTCGATATCATTAGTTACGTCATATAGGGGGTGGAGTATGCGTGTCAAAATTTTGATGATTCTAGCCGGACTGGCCGGACTGACGATACAGCCGGGGCAAGCGGCAAACTGGATGCCAATTGCCAGCAACGGCAGCGAGCGGATCGAAATTGACCAGACACGCATTGCCCGTGTGGGTAATGGCAGGATGCTGGCATGGAGCCGCCTGATCTTTGGGCGGGAAGTGCAAATCGGAGACAGCTCCCTGAGCTATAGCGCTGTTGAAGCGCTCAATCGCTACGATTGCACCAGCCGCCGCTTTGCCACGGTCAAGCGCATCTACCTCTCCGGCACCAAGGGCGTGAAGCAGGAATCGGTTGACAGTCCGGTTGAAATCCAGGCCGCGCCCGACAGTATTGACGACAAGTTGCTCAAGGAAGCCTGCAAACAGATCAAACCAGTTGAAATCGCTGAAACGGCTGAGGCAGAGACGGTAACCAACGAAATCCTGCCGAGGCCCATTGCAGAAGCCCCTCCCAAAGCAATGTACGCCGACATGCGCAGTTCGCGCGATACCCGACCCGCGGCGATTTACCCGGTCGAAGCAACCCCGCCAGCCAAGATCGGCTTGCCCAGCAAGGAGCAGTTGGCCGCCATGGCAGCCGCGGAAAAGTCCCCGACACCTGCTCCTGCCCACGGCGCGCCGCCGGCTGAAAAGCCGGCAACGCCTGCCGCAGCACACGCTGCGCCGTCCTTGCCCGCACGCGCATCTAACTCGGCATTGAAAGCCGATACCTACACCTCGTACATTCGCAATACTGCACGCACCAGCCGGAAGAAACCGGCAGCCGAGACAACCGCGGCCGCCAACGAAGCGGCACATATCCATTGGAGCTATGAAGGGGATGGGGCACCGGCCAACTGGGCCAAGTTGCAACCCAATTACGCCACTTGCGCCTCCGGCAAGCGCCAATCGCCAATCGACATCCGCGATGGCATCCGCGTCGACCTCGAAACCATCAAGTTCGATTACCAGATATCCATGTTCCGCATTATCGACAACGGCCATACGATTCAGGTCAATGTCGGCAACGGAAGCAGTATCAGCCTCATGGGCCGGCAGTTCGAGCTGGCGCAACTGCATTTCCATCGTCCTTCAGAGGAGCGTGTCAATGGCAAGGCCTATGACATGGTGATCCATCTGGTGCATAAGGACATGGACAATCATCTGGCAGTGATCGCCGTACTGCTCGAAAAAGGCAGCGAGCATCCGGTGATCCAGACGCTCTGGAACAATCTGCCGCTCGAAGTAAATCAGGACATCGCCCCGACCGTGCCGATCGATCTCAACCATTTGCTGCCGGAAAATCGCAATTACTGGACCTACATGGGCTCGCTCACGACGCCGCCCTGCACCGAAGATGTGTTGTGGATCGTGTTCAAGCAGCCGGTTCAGGTATCGCCCGAGCAGCTGTCGATCTTTTCAAGGCTTTACCGCAATAATGCCCGGCCAATTCAGGCCAGCAACGGCAGAATCGTCAAGGAATCGCGCTAGCACCCCCCAGAATCGAGGGCGGGCTTAGAACCCAGAACCACTCTTGATCAACCGGAACCACAGCAGCGGTTCGGGTTGGTTTGGGCCGTCGTTTGACCGGCATCAAAAGGCGGCCACCACGGAGGTGCGTTAAAATACATCTTTGCTGCACGAGCATATATTAGTCTATACTAATATTAATTTGGAGAATTGCGATGAACCTCGAAAAAGCCCGCTTCAACATGGTCGAACAGCAAATCCGCACCTGGGAAGTCCTCGACCAGGACGTTCTCGATTTGCTGTTCGTGGTCAAGCGCGAGGAATTCGTTCCCTTGGCTTATCGCCAGCTGGCTTTTGCCGATATCGAAATTCCTCTCGGCCATGGCGCCTGCATGTTCGCCCCAAAGATCGAAGCCCATGCACTTCAGGCGCTGCACGTCAAGAAGCATGACAAGGTTCTGGAAATCGGCACAGGTTCGGGCTATATGGCGGCCTTGCTGGCCGCGCATGCCGCGCAAGTCTGGAGCATCGAGATCGTACCTGAATTGTCCAAGACTGCGCATGCCACCATCAAACGCCTGGGCATCAACAATATCACCGTGGAAACCGGCGACGCCGCAAAGGGCTGGAAGAGCCAGGCGCCTTATGATGTGATCATGGTCTCGGGTAGTCTGCCGATGTTGCCCACCGAAATTCAGGCGCAGCTCAAGGTCGGCGGCAGGATGTTCGTCATCACCGGCGATGCGCCCGTCATGAACGCACAGTTGGTCACCCGCACGGCGGAAGATGTTTACCAATGCACCAATCTGTTCGAGACTCAGGTGCCTGCACTGGTCAATGCACCCCAGCCCGAGCGCTTCACGTTCTGAGGACTATGCAGCAGATCAGCGCGCTTCAGCTCAGCCAGTGGCTTCAGGAAGGCGCTGCCGGCACACGAGCCAAACCACAGTTGCTTGATGTGCGCGCGCCATGGGAATTCGAGGTCTGCCATATTCCAGATGCGAAATTGATGCCAATGCAAAGCGTGCCGGCACGCTATCAGGAACTGAATAGCGATCTCGCAACGGTGGTGATCTGTCATCATGGCGTCCGCAGCTATCAGGTGGGGCTGTTCCTGGAACGGCAGGGATTTTCCGAAATACTGAATTTGTCAGGAGGCGTCGCAGCCTGGGCACAGCAAGTCGATCCAGGCATGCCGGTCTATTGAGCTCCAGGAGTCAGCCATGAAAAAAATACTGCTGTTGCTGGCCGCGCTGTTCGCGACGAGCGGGGCGCAGGCCATCGATTTGCTCAGCGCCTATCGCGATGCCCTGGGCTATGACGCCCAGATCAGTGCGGCACGGGCAGCGCTTGGCGCCGGCCGCGAAAAACTGCCGCAAGGCCGTGCCGGCCTGCTGCCCTTGGTCAATCTGTCGGCCAGCTCGGCGTGGAACGACATTGAGTACAAGGCCCGCACCGACCCTCCCAGTGAAAACAAGGTCAAATACAACAGCAACGGCTGGTCCGTCTCGCTGTCGCAACCGTTGTTCCGCTGGCAAAACTGGGAAAGCTACAAGCAAGCTGAACTCGCCGTGGTACAGGCTGAGGCACAATATGAACTTGCCCGCCAGGATCTCACCCTGCGCTTGGCCCAAGCCTATTTCGATGTGCTCCTGGCGGAAGAAACTCTCGCTTCGGCACAGGCGCAGAAAAAAGCCATCGAAGAACAGCTGGCTTCGGCGAAACGCAATTTCGAGGTCGGCACCGCCACCATCACCGACACCCACGAGGCCCAGGCGCGTTTCGATCTCACGACAGCCCAGGAAATCGCGGCAACCAACGATTTGCAAGTCAAGCGCGAAAGCCTGCGCACCATCATCGGCAAGGAAGCGGCTGCCATCAAAACGCTTAAACCTGCGGCACAGATTGTGCGACCGCAACCCGACGACATCAAGCAATGGGTAAGCTCGGCTGAAACCAATAACCTGGCCGTGCAATTGGGCCGCGCCGGGCTGGAAATTGCCTCGCGCGAAATTCAAAAACAGCGTGCCGGCCATTACCCGACCCTGGACTTGGTGGCCACGCGGGGACGCAATTCGCAAAGCGACACTTTGTCAGTAGGCCGCATCCTGCCCGGCAGCGACACAGACGTCACCACTGTCGGCGTACAACTGGCGATCCCGCTTTTCGCAGGCGGCGCAATTGCATCGCGAGACCGCGAAGCCGCTTCCATGCGTGAAAAAGCCAGCGCCGATCTGGACAATGCGCGCCGCAGCGCTGCTCTGGCGGCGCGCCAGGCGTATCTCGGCGTAACCTCGGGACTCTCGCAAGTCAAGGCACTCGAGCAGGCCCTGGTGTCCTCTCAATCAGCGCTCGACTCCAACAAACTGGGTTATGAAGTCGGCGTGCGCATCAACATCGATGTTCTCAATGCCCAACAGCAGCTCTATGCAACCCGCCGCGATCTTGCCAAGGCACGCTTCGACACCCTGATCGCCCAACTGAGGCTCAAGGCGTCCGCCGGGACCCTGAACGAAGACGACATCACCGCGGTGAACGGATTGCTGGAGTAATCAGCACCGGGAACTATCCCGCCAGCACGCTTTCCGCCAAAGCCAGCGTACGCTCGCTGGCGCCACGATGCAGTGATGCAAAAGCCTTTCCTGCGGCACCCATGCGTTCGCGCTCGGCAGGATCCGCCAGCAGCCGCAACGCTTCTGCGACCAAGCCCATAGCATCCGCGATTGACTTCGCCGCGCCGCAAGCCAGCGCCTCACGTGCCGCGTCCGGAAAATTGTAAGTCGAGGGTCCAATCAGCACGGGTACACCAACCGCACAGCCTTCGATCAGGTTCTGGCTGCCATAATCAAACAGGCTACCGCCAATGAAGGCGACATCGCTGGAAGCATAGTAGCCATACATTTCCCCCATGCTGTCGCCCAGCCACACCTGGGTTTCCGGAGCAACAGGTGTTGCCTCGCTGCGCTTTTGCAGGCGCAGGCCACGCGCAGCGACAAGGCTGGCGACTTCAGCAAAACGCTGCGGATGACGCGGCACGATCACCAGCAACGCATTGTTGCCGCATCGGGCAGCCCAGGCTTCAAGCAGCGCATCTTCCTCGCCGGCGCGCGTGCTCGCAGCGAGCATCACCGGCCGTTTTCCGAAAAACTGCCGAAAACTTTCTCCCAGCGCCATCTGCGCGGCCGGCGGAGTGATGTCGAACTTGAGGTTTCCGAATACCTTCACGTCGCCTGCGCCAAGCCGCTTCAGGCGCTGCGCATCTTCCTCGCTGCGTGCCGCTATCGCCGTGAGGTCCTGCAGCATCGAGCGCGTGAAGTTCGGCAACCCTGCGTAGCGCCGCGCCGATCTCTCGGACATCCGGGCGTTGATCAAAAGCAACGGAATGGAGCGGCTGCGGCAGAGATGAATGAGATTCGGCCACAACTCGGTTTCCATGATCAACCCGAGGCATGGCCTGAAATGGTTCAGAAAATGGGACACCGCCCGGGGGTAGTCGTAAGGTAGATAAACCCGGTCTACGCTGTCACCGAACAATTTCACTCCGGTCTCGCGCCCCGTTGGCGTCATGTGCGTCAATAGTATCCGGTGGTCGGGATGGCGTTGCAGCAACAAACTGATCAGCGCCTGTGCCGCGCTTGTCTCACCTACTGAAACGGCGTGGATCCAGATGAATCTTCGATGTTCCGCCTGCGCCGGCGAGCGCACATAGCAGCCAAAGCGCTCTCCCCAGTGTTTCCGGTATTCCGGCTGGCGCCTGGCGCGCCACAACAAGCGCAGGACAATCGCCGGCAATGCCAGAATCACCAGCAGGGAATACCAGGTCCGTGACAATGTCATGGTGCAGCAGCCAACGCCCTTGTCACAGCCTCATGGACTGTCGCATAGCTCGGCGGTTCACCGCTTTGGCCGAAGCTGGCACAAAATGCGTGGCCAAGCACAGCGGCCTGTCGGCTGTCGGAGTCGCAATAGATTCCAATCGTCGGTCGCCCCAATGCGGCAGCAAAATGTGTGAAGCCGGTATCGAGTCCCACGACCAAGGCGCTGCCTGCCAGAAAATGCGCCGCTGTCGCCAAATCCATCAGGGGGGGAACCACGGCGCCGGGCAGGAACTGCGCCAGACGCTGGCTGCGCTGGCGCTCATCGGCGCTCCCCCAAGGCAGCACCGCGACCAGTCCGTTTTGTTTCAGATACAGACCCAGGTTTATCCAGTGCAATTCCTGCCAGAGCTTCTCGGGACGGCTCGCGGCATGCATCAGCACGCAATAAGGTACGGCGGGGAGCCATTCGGCAACCAAGGGGGATGCTGCAATGCCATATTCGGGTGGTGTTTCGACAGCGTAGTTGAGAACCCCTGAGGCGATTGCCCGGCAGCGGTCGACCACGTGCCGCGACCGGGCAATCGGCAGGCGATGGCGATAAAACCAAGATGCGAGAGGTTCCCGGATACTTTTCCCATCCCCGCCGACGAGCACTCCGCGCGCCATGGTCCCGACCAGAGCGCTCTTGAGCAAGCCTTGGCTATCCAGAACGAAGTCGTACCCGGTGGCTTTCAGCTGGCGGTGAAACTCCGCCATTTCATGCCAAGTCTTGCGGCTTCCCAGATGACGCCGCCAGCGCCTCCAGGCTATGGGAATGACGCAACGTACTCCGGGATGCAGCGCAGGAATGGTCACATAGGCTTCTTCGGCCACCCAGTCCACCACGGCGTCCGGGTAATGCGCATGAATGTCGGTCACTACCGGCAAGTTGTGCACCAGATCGCCCATTGATGACATCTTGACCAGCAGGATTTTGAGCATTGCCCTCAGCACGCTAGAATGGCAGCCACAAATTATAGACTGTTGTCGAGCCGCGGCATGAGCCATCCCCAACGCCTTCCGCTGTCGGCGGTAATCATCACCCGGAACGCCGCATCTTCGCTGCCGGACTGTCTCAAAGCGCTCGCTTTCTGCGATGAAATTCTCGTGGTGGACTCGGGCAGCACCGATCAAACGGTTGCTCTGGCGGTCGAGCATGGCGCAAAAATCGTGCATCAGGACTGGCTGGGATTCGGTGCGCAAAAACAATTCGCGGCCACTCAGGCAGCACACGACTGGGTGCTGTGCGTCGATGCCGACGAGCGTGTCAGCGAAACATTAAAAGAATCGATTTTGCGGGCACTGGCCCAGCCTCACTGCCTGGCCTATCGCTTCCCGCGCCGCAACCGCTTCCTCGGCCGTTATTTGCATCATGGCGAAGGCTACCCGGACTGGAGCCTGCGCCTCTTCGACAGACGCCATGCGCGCTGGTCTACCGACACGGTGCATGAGAAAGTGCTGACACAGACCCAGATCGGCTCTCTCAACGGAGACTTGCTGCACGACTCGGCGGAGAGTCTCAGCACCTATCTCGACAAGCAGAATCGCTACACGACACTGGCAGCACAACAGGCGCATGCTGCGGGTGAGCGCTCCCATGTCGGACATCTGGTGCTGTCCCCATTGCTGCGGTTTCTCAAACTATATTTCCTGCGGCTGGGCTTTCTCGATGGCGTGCCGGGATTGGCGCATATCCTCATCGGTTGCGGCAACAGCTTCGTCAAGCATGCGAAAATCATAGAACTGCAATCCCGGTCTTCTCCGACATGAAAATTCTGCTCACCGGCTGTGCCGGATTTATCGGCATGCACGTCTGCGAACGCTTGCTCGCCGCCGGCAATGAGGTCGTCGGTATCGACAATCTCAATGATTACTATGACGTTATGCTCAAGCAAGCCCGGCTGGCGCGATTGCTGCCGCACCCCAAGTTCCGCATGCTCAAACTGGATGTCGCCGACCGAGCCGGAATGCTGGCATTGTTTGAAAGCGAAATGCCCCAGCGTGTCGTCCATTTGGCCGCCCAGGCCGGCGTTCGCTATTCGCTGACGAATCCGCATGCCTATGTCGACAGCAACCTGGTCGGCTTCGTCAATGTGCTCGAGGGCTGCCGTCACGGGGAAGTCGAACATCTGGTTTATGGCAGCAGTTCCAGCGTATATGGCGGCAATAGCCGGATGCCGTTTTCCGAGCATGACAACGTTGACCATCCTGTGAGTATTTATGCCGCAACGAAGAAGGCCAATGAATTGATGGCGCACAGCTACAGCCACCTCTTCAGCTTGCCCTGCACCGGCTTGCGCTTCTTTACCGTCTATGGCCCGTGGGGCAGGCCGGACATGTCGCTATTCTTGTTCACCAAGGCCATTCTGGAGAACCAGCCGATCGATGTCTTCAATAATGGCCGGATGCAGAGAGATTTCACCTACATCGACGACATCGCCGAAGGCGTGGTACGCGTCCTTGCCTGCGCACCGTCCGCCAATCCGGAATTCGACAGGCAACAACCCGATCCGGCAGGCAGCTGGGCGCCGTATCGGATCTGCAACATCGGCAACCACCAGCCGATCGAATTGATGCACTTCATAGAAACCCTCGAACGCGCACTGGGGAAGACCGCCCGGAAGAACTTTCTGCCCATGCAACCCGGCGATGTTCCTGCAACTTTCGCCGACACGGAAACTCTACATGCCTTGACGGGAACCGCCCCGGGTACATCAGTCGAAACGGGGGTGCAGCGCTTTGTCGCCTGGTATCGCGATTACTTCAAGGTCTGAGCTTCCCGCGCTGAGTCACAAGTTCTTACAACTCAAAGCAGCTTAAGTCCTGGCTTCATCCATAATGAATTGTTGGCTCGGCTGCATCAGCGGAGGGATTAGTCGGAGGAAAAAGTCGTGAGATCGACAAAACTGATGATTGCTTTCCTGGTTTTGTGCCTAGCTGTGAGTGGCAGCGCTCTAGCGGATAGAGGCCATCATCGCCACCATCGCCCTGGCGTCATCGTCGTTAACCCTCTGTGGGGGTACGGTTGGGGACCTTGGTTATATCCTCCACACTACTACTTACCCTTCGGTCCGCCGGTCTATGTGGAGCAAATCCCGCCACCCGCGTTCCTGGAGCAGGAGGAAGAATCACCGGCAGGGTCTGCTCCCACTACACCGGCGCAAACCGCTTACTGGTACTACTGCGAACCGCAACGGGCCTTCTTCCCCTATGTCCAGGAATGTCCCGGCGGCTGGCAGAAGGTATTGCCGCACCCACCGGCCCATCCTGATTAGCCAGCTCGGCGGCACTGACGACCCGGACAAGAATCTCAAGCTTGCTTGTTGAGAAGCAAGCCCTGCAGTCGAGTGAGTTCCTTGTCCAGGTGGAGAATCTCTTCGGGGGGGAATTGGCGGATCACTTCCTGGGTGCTGGAATCAGTGACTTTAATTACAAGCCGGCTTGCGTCCCTGTCTATCGAAAACTGTAAGTTGGGAGCAGCCGTCTGCGCTTTCTGCTGCAGCAGGGCAAGCGCCTGACGCAGTTCAACCTCGCTGGGCTGTTTCGGTTGAAGGGCGGGATTGGTGGCAGGTAGGCTGGGGACATTGCCCGGGACATTCACAGGCGAAGATCCACCGCCCGTAACCAAAGGGCTTGTGCCAGAAGCGTAATCGGTTGTTGGCAATGATGAGGATTGCACTTTGATCATGGCAAAATCTCACGCAAAGGTTTTCACTGCATTGCCGAGCCCGCTCAAGGGCGGATTGCCGGCGTTCTGCAGGTTTTGCAACAAATCCTGCAAGAAGGATTGCAGGCTGGGTTGAGCGCTACCGTCGTTGGTGGCTGTACTCGTCAGACTCTGGAATGCCGCATTCAGGTCGGAGGTGGCGCCTGCAGCGGAATTGCTGTTGCTTTCCAGATTCTGCACAAAGCTTTGCAGTTGGGAAACCAGGGTCGTGTAGCCGGACGGTCCTCCGGGATTCTGCGCCTTGGCACGACTGTCACTGTTATCCGCCAGGGGCTCCGGCCGTGGTGACCCGTTCAGAGTTGGAACACCGCCCGGATTCAAGGCCTGAAACAGCGAATGCATGAACGTCTGCAGCGTTAGATCGAAATTCTGGCCATTATTCGAAGGCGCGCTATCGGAAGTATTGTTGCCGCTCGCGTTTGGTGTCGCCACCGGGGCGGTCACGGCGATTTGCCCGGGTTGTCCCAGGCCAAGCTGGCTCAGTGTCTGGGCTACAACGTTGCGCAGTTGGCCGCCGCCTTGCTTGGCATGCGCAGTTCCTGAAAGCCCGGTAGCTTCGTTATCGCCATCCCGGTCCCCACCCCGCCCGCTGACAGACACCGGGGGGTTGCCGGAAGGAATCTGTAGGTTCATGAAACCACTTACGTTACTGGCGCTCATCGAAAGCTCCTGTTTACTTGGGGGCATTCAGGCCCTCTCGAGCTTTTTTAACGGCACTTGAACGGCAAACTTGAGGAATTTCTTTGCCCCAGACGAAAAAAAACCGGGGCTTCCTCGCCCCGGCTAAAGCAATACGTTTCAACAGGGAGGCGCGAAATTCAGCCGGCCTTGGCGCCGGGCAGGCTTGCAAGCTGCTGGGTCAGGGCGTCACTGGTGGATTTCATGGCGCTCAACATGGCATCCAGCGCGGCATACTGGGCGCGATAACGCTGTTCGGTGAAGGTGAGTTGTTCGCTCAGCCGGGCCTTCCGGGCATCCAGCATCTTGATTTCGCGATTGATTCCATCGGTACGCGCAGCAATCTGCCCGTCGCCGCTGCCTATCTGATGCTCCAACAGGTCTCTGAGCACGCGCCCGGCAATGGCAATCAACGCTGCAACATCGCCAGGGCTGCTGTCGATGGCACCTTGCAGCTTGACGGAATCGACCGCCAAGCTGCCGTCTTTCTGGAAACCGACCCCAATCTGGGATAAGGACTTGAAACTGCCTTGGATTCCGGGTGGCGTGGCGGAAATCGCATTCTGCAATTGCCTTCCGATCATGCTCACGGCGGCATCGCCCTGCAGGACGGCAGCGGTCTTTGTAGCCGGATCGTAGGCCGATATTGTTTTCAAGGATGCCGCAAGATCATTGTAGGCTTTCACAAACCCGTCCAACTCCGGCTTGATCCCGCCGGAATCGCGCAAAACCTTGACGCTGTCGACCGAGGAGGTGCTTGGCTTGAGAAGGTTGAGAGTCACCCCATGGATAACGTCCGTCACCATATTCGAGCTTTTGCTGGCGACGATTCCGTTCACGGTGAGTTGGGCGTTCTGTGCCGAGACTGTTTCCGCAAGACTTTGTCCGGCATCATTGGCCGGGTCATGGGACAGGAGATCGGACAAAGCCTGATCGCCGGTCACGGAAATCCTGAGGCTGTTGGCTGCACCCGTAGCCGTGGAACTCAGTACCAGACGATAGGGCTTGGCGCTGCCGTCGTTAATGATGGTGGCAGTCACGCCGGCATTGGCCGCGTTGATGGCGTCGCGTATCCCGCCCAAGGAATTATTGGTGCCGTCTATATTGACTGTTTTTACACCCGAGTTGTTGCTCGCGAAGGATGCCCCGCTATATCTGCCAGCCTGGGAGTCGAATGTGCCATTGGCGATGGTGCCGAAATCGAGATTCAAGCTGCCATTGCCAATGACATCGGTGGTGTTGCTCTGGCCCATTGTCGCAAGCGATTGTCCTTGAGCCAGCTTGTCGACTCGCACCGAGTAAGTGCCTGTGGCGGCGTTGCTCAAAGCCGTGGCGGTGAAGACTGAGGTATCCGAGGGAACAGCCTTGATCGCCTGAAAGCGGGCCGTGTTGGTCAGGCCTTTCGTTGCGCTCTGCAGTGCAGCCAGCCCACCCTTTAGCGTGCCAATGGCGGTCAGTTTGGCGGTATAAGTCGCCTTCTTTGCGGTGATCTTGTTGATCGGCTGCTGTTCAATCGCCATCAACTGGCTGACGATCGAATTGACATCCAATCCGGATCCGCCGATCCCTGAAGCCGTTATCGTAGCCATATCTTCCTCAAAGCAACCTTGCCGTACCAAATGTCTGTTCCTTGTATTACGGCAAAAAAGAGGAAAAGATGAATCAGAGCAAGTCGCTGAAATCCGTTATCGCCGCATAGCTGCCTGTATTTTTTGGTGGCTGGCAGGTATCGGGCCGGCGTACCGCAATCAGTTGGGAAATGCCGTAAGTCCTCGCCGAATCGAGCACAGTCAAGTTGTCGTCCACCAACAGCGTGGAAGCCGGATTAAATGGAATTTGTGTCCGCAAACGTTCCCAAAAAACCGGGTCCTCCTTGGGCAAGCCGATTTCATGCGAACTCACCAGGTCGTCGAAATAACCGCGCAAGCCGGTGCGGCCCATCTTCAGCGTGAGGCTTTTATGATGGGCGTTGGTAACCAGAATGACGCGCTTGCCCGCGGCACGGATCGCCACGAGAAAATCGACGACGTGTGGATGGATTGCGATCAAATGCGCCACTTCTTCCTTGAGGCGCATGATGTCGAGCTCCAGCTCGGTTTCCCAGAAATCGACCGAATACCAGTCGAGCGTACCGGCGCGGGCATGATAGCGCGCCCGCAATTCGTCGCGCGCCGCTTCCCGTGACAGGCCCCGCGCCTCGGCATAACGCAGCGGCACATGCTCCTGCCAGAAATGGTTGTCGAAATTGAGATCGAGCAAGGTGCCGTCCAGATCGAGCAGCACACAGTCAATCAGTTGCCAGTCGGGCTTGGGGCGGGTTAGGGACACTCGATCTTGTTTCAACTGAACTGGTCGCGCAGCAGATTCTTTTGCACTTTCCCCATGGTGTTGCGCGGCAGGTCATCGACCAGGAACACCCGCTTGGGTATCTTGAAATTGGCCAGTTCGCCCTTCAGCGCCTGGATAATGGCTGATTCGCTCAACGCCGCACCGGCTGCATCCTTGCGCCGCACCACCACGGCCTGGACGGCTTCGCCGAAATCGGGGTGCGGCAAGCCGATCACCGCCGATTCGGCGACTCCGGGCAAGGCGTCGATGACTTCTTCGATCTCTTTCGGGTAGACATTGAGGCCGCCGCTGATGATCAGGTCCTTGGAACGGCCGACGATGCTGAGATAGCCGTCGGCATCGAATCTGCCCATGTCGCCCGTCTTGAAGAAACCCTCGGCCGTGAATTCCTCCTTGGTTTTGTCCGGCATCCGCCAGTAACCCATAAAAACATTCTCTCCCTTGACCAGGATCTGGCCGACCTCGCCGTTCGGCAATGACTGGCCGGCCGCATCTGTGACACGAATCTGCATCCCCGGCAAGGGAAAGCCCACAGTGCCGCCGCGCCGTTCGCCGGCGTATGGATTGGAACTGAACATGCCGCCTTCGGTCATGCCATAGCGTTCCAGGATGGTGTGACCGACGCGTTCGCGAAATTCCTCGAAGGTTTCCCTGAGCAGCGGCGCGGAGCCTGAAACGAACAAACGAACCTGTCCGCAAACTGCGCGGGTGAAATCCGGTTCGCCCAGCAGGCGCACGTAATACGTTGGCACGCCCATGAACACCGTGGCTTGCGGCAGCAATTTCACGGCGCGCCGGGCGTCGAACTTCGGCTCGAACAGCATCGCCGAACCGTTCAGCAGCGCGCAGTGACAGGCGATGAACAAGCCATGCACATGAAAGATCGGCAGCATGTGCAGCAGCACATCGCCGGACTTGAATTGCCAGTAGGCATGCAACACCGTGGCGTTGTGGGCGAGGTTGCGATGGGAAAGCATGGCTCCCTTGGAACGACCGGTGGTTCCCGAGGTATACAGGATGGCGGCGAGGTCGTCACCCTTTCTCGGCACGCTGGCGAAATCATCGGCAAACGGCGTGGCGGCCTCGATCAGCGACCCTTGGCCGGCATCATCCAGGACCAGCACATGCGGCACGCCGGCCTGCAGCGCCAGTTCATCGGCCAGCGCCCGATTTTGCGGTCTGCAGACGAACAGGCCGGGCTCAGCATCTTTGAGGAAGTAGTCGATCTCGTGGCGCTGATAGGCCGGGTTCAGGGGCAGAAAAACCATCCCGGCGCGCAACGTGGCCAGGTACAGCACCAAGGCCTCCGGCGTTTTTTCCACCTGCGCCGCAACGCGGTCGCCAGGCTTCAGGCCGAGCGCAACAAGCAGATGGGCGATGCGAGCGGAGGCCTGGTCGACGTCGGCGTAGGTCCAGGCGCGACCGTCAGGAAGAATCATGCAGGGCGCTCTGGCATCCTTGGGAAAGCGGGATGAAAGTACGGCATAGAGGTTTGCGTTCATTTGGTTTATGGCGCTTGGCCTGGTTGCATCGGGTTCATTTTAACCAAGGACAGCGCACAAGAATTACCCTGCGACTGCCAGAACACCGAGATAAATACACCGCAAAGGAGGAACGAACATTTATCATGATTCCTCGAACCACCGTTTCGAGCAGAGAATTTCCATGGAAGAGTCAACCAAGCTGGCTCCGTCGCTGAAACCCTACGTCTGGCTGTCGATTGCGACGGCAATCGCAACCATCCTGTTGAAGGGCGTGGCATGGCGACTGACCGGGTCGGTCGGGTTGTTGTCGGATGCTATCGAATCCTTCGTAAACCTCGCCGGAGCGCTGATGGCACTGTGGATGATCACCCTGGCGGAACTTCCCGCGGACGATGATCATGCCCACGGACACGGCAAGGCCGAGTATTTTTCCAGTGCTTTCGAGGGCTTCCTGATCCTGTTGGCGGCTTTCAGCATCGGCTATACCTCGATCGAACGCCTGTTCAATCCCCGGCCGCTCGAAGCGATTGGCTTCGGCTTGGTGGTATCCGCAGTGGCCTCCATACTCAATCTGGCCACGGCTCGCATTTTGCTGGCGACAGGACGCAAACACGGTTCAATTACACTTGAAGCCGATGCGCATCACCTGATGACCGATGTCTGGACGTCGGTGGGTGTCATTGGGGGTGTCGGGCTGGTCTGGTTTACGGGCTGGTTATGGCTCGATCCGGCAGTTGCCCTGATTGTTGCGGCAAACATCGTCTGGACCGGCTGGCAATTGATGCGGCGTTCCGCTGACGGCCTCATGGATGCCTCATTGCCGGCTGAAAAGCTTGAACAAATCGAGACGCTGTTGGTCAAGTATCGCCGCGAGGGCATCGATTTTCATGCGCTTCGCACCCGCCAGGCCGGCAACCGCACATTCGTCATCCTGCACGTTCTGGTGCCGGGAGATTGGACGGTGAAACGGGGACATGACTGGGCAGAGCGGATCGAGGCGGATATTCGCGGTGCTTTGCCGCGTGCGCATATCACCACCCATCTGGAACCTCTGGAAGATCCCGTGTCCATGATCGATCAAGAACTCGATCGATCATTGTTTTGAGCGCAACTAAGTGAGCGAAAAAATGGCTGTGCCCAACTGGCATGCGGAACACTTGCAAGATATCGCGGCAAGCTTGAATGTCGATATGCTGCACGGTCTGAATGAGGACGAAGCTGCGGCAAGGCTGAAGAAACATGGGCCGAACCGCCCCAGTGTGCGGCCGGGGCCGAGCCTGTTGGCGCGTTTTGTCTCGCAACTGACCCAACCGCTGGTCCTGGTGCTGATCGCCGCGGGCACCGTCACGCTGTTTCTGCAGGAGTGGATCGATGCCGGCGTGATCTTCGGCGTGGTGCTGGTCAACGCGGTCATCGGCTTCATTCAGGAAGGCAAGGCGGAGGCGGCATTGGCGGCATTGGCAAGGGCAGTCGCGGCGGAGGCGACGGTATTGCGAGAGTCCTCCCATCGCAAGCTCGATGCCAATGACCTGGTGCCCGGTGACGTGGTCATATTGTCTGCCGGGGACAAGGTACCCGCCGACTTGCGCCTGTTCGCCGTCAAGGAAATGCGCACCGCCGAAGCGGCGCTAACCGGCGAGTCGGCGCCGGTAGACAAGCATGGTGAGCCTCTGGCAGCTGACACGTCGCTCGCTGACCGGCGCAACATGGCCTATGCCGGCACGCTGGTGGTCGGCGGACAAGGCAGCGGAGTCGTGGTCGCCACAGGGGATGCCACGGAAACCGGGCGGATTGCCGGCCTGATTGCGCAGGCGCCGGATCTGACAACGCCACTGACGCGCAAGCTCGCCGAATTCACCCGGTACCTGTTGGTGGCGATCCTGGTTCTTGCCGGGCTGACTTTTGCCGTCGGCGTATGGCGTGGCGAATCGGTCATCGACATGTTCATGGCAGCGGTTGCGCTTGCCGTCGGCGCGATTCCAGAGGGCTTGCCGGCGGCCATGACCGTCACGCTGGCAATCGGTGTCGCACGCATGGCCAAGCGCAGGGCCATCATACGCAAGCTGCCCGCGGTCGAGACGCTGGGCGGCACCACCGTCATCTGCTCCGACAAGACTGGAACGCTCACCGAAAATGCCATGACCGTGCGCGAGATATGGGCAGGCGGCACAGCGTTTGTTGTTCACGGGAATGGCTACACGCCGGGCGGCAAGATCGCGTCGGACGGTACGCCGGCAGCTGTGGCAGGCGCCTTGCTGGAGACCCTGCTGGGCGGTTTGCTCTGCAACGATGCCCGCCTGGTGCAAGAGGGTGATCTATGGACGGTGGTCGGCGATCCCACCGAGGGCGCGCTCCTGGTCGCAGCGGGCAAGGGTGATCTGGATAGCGGCAAGCTGAGAGCGAATTTCCCACGCCTCGATGAACTGCCCTTCGACTCGGCGCGGCAATACATGGCGACGCTGCACGAGATCGAGGGAACGCGCGCGGTCTACCTGAAGGGTGCCATGGAGAAACTCTTGCCTACCTGCGCAAGCATGCTGGATAGCCAGGGCCGGGAAGTCGCGCTTGATCTGGCAGCGGTCCAGGTGGCGGCGCTGCGCATGACGGAAGCGGGACTGCGTGTGCTGGCCGTGTCACGCGCAGCGCTTGACCCTGGGCAGCGGCTCGAACCTGAGCGCATCGGCAGCGTTTTCCTTGGCTTGATCGGGATGATCGATCCACCCCGGCCGCACGCCATTGCCGCCGTACGTACCTGTCATGCAGCGGGCATTCGGGTGAAGATGATCACCGGCGACCACCCCGGCACGGCCCTTGCCATCGCCCGCCAGCTCGGCATCGTCGGAGATGCCGGGAATGCGCTGACGGGGAGTGATCTGGCCAGGCTCGATGATGCCGCATTGCGCAAGGCGGCGGCAGAAGCGGATGTGTTCGCCCGTGTCGCACCGGAGCAGAAGCTGCGGCTGGTGAAAGCCTTGCAGGCCAATGGCGAAGTGGTGGCAATGACCGGCGACGGCGTCAACGATGCCCCGGCCCTCAAGCAGGCAGATATCGGCATCGCCATGGGCCGGGGCGGCACCGAAGTCGCCAAGGAGGCAGCGGCCATGGTGCTCACCGACGACAATTTCGCCACCATCGAGGCAGCGATCGAAGAGGGGCGCGGTATTTATGGCAACCTCGTCAAGTTCATCGCGTGGACCATCCCCACCAACGCCGGCGAGGGTTTGGTGATTCTCGCCGCCGTCTTTGCCGGCACGACACTGCCGATCACGCCACTGCAGATTCTCTGGATCAACATGACCACGGCGGTCCTGCTCGGCATGATGCTGGCCTTCGAGCCCGCCGAGGAGGGCGTCATGCTATGTCCGCCACGAATGCCCGCCGCGCCTATTCTCGACAGTGCTCTGATCCAGCGCTGTCTGCTGGTCAGCGTACTGCTCCTGGCTGGCTCCTTCGGTCTGTTCGAACTGGCGCTCTATCGGGGGCAGTCGCTGGCTGAAGCGCGGACCATCGCTGCCAACGTCTTTGTGCTGGTCGAAACTTCCTACCTGTTCAATTGCCGATCGCTTGTGCGTCCATTCTGGACGATGCATCTGTTTTCCAATCCGTGGGTATGGGTCGGCAGTGGCGCGATGCTGGCGTTGCAGATGATCTTCACTTACATGCCGGCTTTCAATCGTGTTTTCCAGACCGCGCCCATCGGCATTTCCGACTGGTGCGCGATCGTCGCCATTGCCGCACTGTGCGCAGCGATCGTCGAGATGGAAAAATGGTGGCATTCGTCCCGGGCCGGTAGACAAATTAAAGTCGGAACATCGTGATGCGGGTATGGGCCTGCGGCGCCTCCGTGAGGTGGCAGGGATGAAATGTTAAAGTAGCTACCTTGAGTACAGTTTGCTGGAGCAATGAACCATGAACCAATTCGTTAAATCACTGGAGTCCCTGATTTTTGCCAGCCGATGGCTTCAGGCTCCTCTCTATCTTGGCTTGATTGTCGCCCAAGGCGTCTATGTGTATCAGTTCATGCTGGAGCTGATCCATTTGGTGACCAAGATCGGCAGCCTCGGCGAAACCGAAATCATGCTGATCGTGCTGGGGCTGATCGATGTCGTGATGATCGCGAATCTCCTGATCATGGTCATCGTCGGCGGCTACGAAACCTTTGTCTCCCGCCTTGATCTGGAAAACCATCCCGATCAGCCGGAATGGCTCTCGCACGTCAATGCGAGCGTACTCAAGGTCAAGCTGGCCATGGCGCTGATCGGCATCTCCTCCATCGATCTGTTGCGAACATTCATCAACGCGGGACAACTGGAGGACCGGGTCATATTCTGGCGCGTCACCATTCATGTCACGTTCCTTATTTCGGCGCTGGCGCTGGCCTATACCGACAAGGTCATGATGAGCGCTACGGCCATGCAAGGCAAACATTGAGCGTTTGCTCGCGCAGGCTGTGCGTATCAAGGCAACATCTGCCAAGGCGGCCAAGCGCGTCGACGTGCGCACCGTGGCGCAAGCTTTTGGCGCACACCCGACGGACATCGGTACGGGCAGGGATACCAACCCGTTCTCCCTCTGGCAATTGCGCGGCGAACTCGAACGCCTGCTTCAATCGACCGGCGGCCGGTCGGCGCTGCCGACCGAACTGCCGCTCCATCCTTCGCCGGCCCAGGTGGCTGCAGTCATGTTGCACATGGCGGTGTAGTGGTTCAGCACCAACGAAATCACCAGTGCGCTGCAACGCGAAAAACAATGAAGATTCCTTGTTCAAATTATCAAAAGGCGGGGTTAAGTGGCTAAGGCGGTCTTAACTACAAAGATCGGGTCCGTCTATGACGATCTGCCTGAAGAACGTTATCACTTTCCTCGCACGTATCTTCGACAAGCCCAAGCTGCTTTGGGAGATTGGATTATCTATTACGAACCACGACGTATCAGCAGCGATCCCGGAAGTCGAGGTGGACGACAAGTATATTTTGCCGCGGCTCGTCTGACACAAATTCAGCCGGATCAGAACCGGCCAGGCTATTACTACGCATTCGTAGCTGATTACTTGGATTTTGACAGGCCGGTACCCTTCAAGGAAGGCGAACATTATTACGAGAGCAAGCTGCGACGAGACGATGGGGAAACTAGCAAAGGCGCATTTGGACGGGCAGTCAGATCCATCAGCGATAATGAATACGATCAGATCCTGAAAGCGGGGTTCGCTCGTATTCTTTCAACAGAAGCGAAATCCGATGGTGAGGTGACGCAGGACGTTGTTGAAGAATTGACGGCTACTTACGAACGACCAATCATCAAACAAGTAATCGCTCGTCCCTTTCGAGATGCTGCGTTCGCCTGCGCAGTGAAGACGGCGTATGACAATACCTGCGCCATTACAGGCCTCAAGATCATCAACGGGGGTGGACGTTCTGAAGCGCAGGCGGCACATATTCAACCAGTTGCGTCCTCTGGTCCCGATTCAGTACGCAACGGCCTCGCACTATGCGGAACGGTGCATTGGATGTTTGATCGGGGCTTGGTGTCCATCGATGATGATTACCGTATTCTTATAGCCAAGGATCGGATACCGGAGCCTGTAGGGCGATTGATTAATCTTGATGGGCGATTACGACTACCAGAACGAATGGAGTTGCGGCCACATCAGCAGTTCTTGAAATTTCACAGGGAGTCAGTCTTCAAAGGCTGACTGCAGAAGCAAAACGGTGGGGGCGCACCAAAAAGTCGGTGGAAAAGAGACTGGGTTCGAGTAGTTTCCTACTGTACTGCCCGTTACGGGGTTGGAATCTCCAAATCCTTGCAGATTTTGCGCGCAAGGAAATCGTTAATTTCCCGATGGCGTGGCATGGTAGTCGCCTTTCCTGCTACACGATTCACATAAACCGAATGGCTGCCACCCTCACGCAATAACTCACAACCCAATCGCTCCAGGTGACGGATCAGATCGAGCCGCTTCATGCGGCATGGAGATCGAGGAGTTCGCGGATGATGTGTTTGCCGGTCAAGGATTCCTCGGCCAGGGTGCGATTGGCTTCGAGCACCAGTTGCACTGCCTCGGCAAGATTGCTGCGCGCTTCATCCAGCGTTTCGCCCTGCGTGTTGGCGCCGGGTATTTCCTCGACAAAGGCGATGTAGCCCTCGGCAACCTGTTCGAAAACTGCGGTGAATTGCATGGTCTGCTCCTTCTTGGCAGAGTAGTGTGGAGTGAGTATATGTCAAACAGCGCCTTATTTCTCAAGCGTTCTCTCTTGCATATCACCGGCAGATCTGGACTGGAAATTCCATTCCCCCATTTCGCTATTTGCTCGACACCCCCATCACCGCATCCGGAAATGCTGTGGCAATACCGGGAAAGAAACAACAGAGGATGATGGCAAGAAACATCAGGCCGACAAAGGGCATCACGCCCCAGATCACGTCCTTGAGCGGAATGTCCGGTGCAATGTTCTTGATGACGAAAATATTGAGGCCGACCGGCGGATGGATCAGGCCCATCTCCATCACCACGGTCATCACCACGCCGAACCAGATCAGGTCGAAACCGGCGGCCTTAAGCGGAGGCAGGATGATCGGCGCGGTCATCAGGATGATCGACACCGGCGGCAGGAAAAAACCCAACAGCAGCACCATCAACAGGATCACGGTAAGCAGCAGCCATTTCGACAGGGCCAGGCCGACGATCCATTCCGCCGCGCTCTGCGAGATGTGCAGGTAGCTCATGACGTACGAATAGAGCAGCGACATGCCGATGATGAACATCAGCATGGTCGATTCGCGCAGCGTCGAGGTCAGGATCGGCGCAAGCTGCTTGGGCCGCCACAGGCCATACACCAGCGCGATCAGGACCAGCGCCAGCACCGCGCCCAGTCCTGCGGTTTCCGAGGGCGTGGCGTAGCCGCCGTAGAGCGCCACCATCACGCCAATCAGCAGGATCACGAAAGGCAGCACGCGCGGCAGCATCTCCACCTTTTCGCGCAGGCTGTAGATGTGCTGGCCGAGATAAGCCGACTTGATGCCGCCGGCGGCGTGTGTGATTTCGGCGGCACGATATTCGACGCGGTAACGCCAGGTGGCATAAAGCGAGAACAGCGCCACCAGCAGCACGCCGGGGCCGATGCCGGCGAGGAACAGGCGGCCCAGCGATTGCTCCGCGGCGACCGCGTAGAGGATCATGGTAATCGATGGCGGCAGCAGGATGCCGAGCGTGCCGCCGGCGGCGATGATGCCGGCGGCGAAGCCGCCCGAGTAGCCACGGCTGCGCATCTCGGGGATGCCGGCGCTGCCGATCGCCGAACAGGTGGCCGGACTGGAACCGGCCATCGCCGCAAACAGGCCGCAGGCAAACACGTTGGCGATCCCCAGTCCGCCCGGAATGCGGTGCATCCAGGCGTGCAGCGCCAGATACAGGTCGCGGCCGGCGGCGGACTTGCCGATCGCCGCGCCCTTCATGATGAACAGCGGGATCGACAGCAGGGTGATGCTGGCCAGTTCTTCATAGACATTCTGCGTTACGGTATCGAGGCTCGATGCCGGCATGAAGAAGTACATGAAGACCAGCGCCACGCCGCCCAACGAGAACGCAATCGACATACCGGAGAGCATCACCAGCAGCGTCACTCCGCCATACAACAAGCCGATGGTGAGGACGCTCATGGCGCTGCTTTCAAAGCGTTGATACGCGCCAGCAGGTGCAGCAGCAACTGGATGCCGACCAGGGTCATGCCCAGCGCCATGATCGAGTAAGGAATCCACAGCGGCGGGCCCCAGGAACTCGAGGTGGTCTGGCCCTCGACCACGGCCTCGTGCAGCAGTGTCCAGGATTTCCAGGCGAAGAACAGGCAGAAGGCGCTGCTCGCCACATCCACCACCATCAGGCGCCAGCGATTCACCGCCGGCGGCAGGATGCCCGCCAGCGCCTCGATGCCGATGTGGCCGCGCTGCGACTGGACGTAGGCGCCGGAAAGAAAGGTGGCGCCGACCAGCAGGAACACCGCGGCCTCGTCCTGCCAGTCGGTGGCGATCTTGAAAAAATAGCGGGCAAATACGCTGTAGGTCAGGATGCCCGCGGCAGCGAGCAACGCCAGCATGCAGGGCACCAACAGAACGCGGTTGACCAGGGCCATCGCCCGATCAAGCAGACCGGGGGCCGCCCCGTTCGCAACCGGCAGACGCGGATCGTAGCCGTGGCTCAAAGGGTCTTCTCGGCCAGTTGCAGCAAGCGTGCGCAGTTGGGCGATTTGGCGGCATAGTCCTTCCACGCGGTATCGCGTGCCAAGGCCTGCCACTTCTTGATTGCCTTGTCGTCGAGGTCATACACCTTGGCGCCCGCCTTGAGGTAGATTTCAGCGACCTGCTTGTCGTCGACTTTCGCTTGCTCGGTGCCAAACTTTTCCATCTCGGCGCCGACTTGCAGGATCATTTGCTGCTGATCCTTGGGCAACGCGTCGAACACACTCTTGGCCATCAGCAACGGCTCCAGCATGAACCAGTAGGCCTTGCCGCGGCCGGTGGTGAGGTGCTTGGAAACTTCCTCGAGGCGGAAGGAAATCAGGCTGGTGGACGAAGTCATGGCGGCATCGGCCGCACCGGTTTGCATCGCAGCGTAAATTTCGTTGGAGGGCAGCGACAGCACCGAAGCACCGGCAGCCTTGAGGATCATGTCCATCTCCTTGCTGCCGCCGCGCACTTTCATGCCCTTGGCATCTTCGGGATTGACCAGCGGCACCGCGCGGCTGGCTACGCCACCGGCTTGCCAGACCCAGCTGACGATGACGATGCCCTTTTCCAGGAGCACGTCGTTGATTGCCTTGCCGACCTCGGCGGTCTTCCAGGTTGCCGCCTGCTCGTAGGAGGTGACCAGCCCGGGCATCAGGCCGATATTGAGTTCCGCCACCTCGCCGCCGGCATAGGGAATCGGGTACAGGCTCATGTCCAGCGCACCTTTCCTGAGTGCGGAAAACTGTGCGTTGGTTTTCATCAGCGATGAGCCGGGGTATATCTGGAACTTCAGCGCCCCTTTGGTGCGCGCCTCGACGTCCTGCGCAAATTTACGGCACAGGCGGTCGCGGAAATCGCCGCTATCGATGGTGCCGCCCGGAAACTGATGGGAAATCTTGAGCGGCTCTGCACCCCAGCCCTGGCGTCCGAACATCAGCAATGGCACTGCGGCAACTGAACCTGCAAGCAGACGACGACGTGTGATCATGGTATTTCCTCCTTCAGTTATTGTTCAACTTCTTGCCAGTCGCCGCATCGAGGCCGATGCGGCAATTCTTCCGTCATGACTGTATGACTCGACATTGTTCTCGATTTCTTCCGGATCGTACAAGTAATTTACCATCAGGCCGAAGGACTGCTGGAAACCTTTGGCACTTGTGTCGGCCAGCCAGTTGATGCGTTCGACGCCGGCGCCATTGCCGAGATGAAAACGCGACACCGGGTCGAAAGGCAGTACCCCTTGGTGGTTCTGCTTGGCTTCCAGGAGATAGCGCGCGGCCAGTTGCTGCAAAGGATCGCGCAAGCGGCGGCACAACAGTTTGTCATCGAGCCATGCGCCGCTTTGCAATTCAGCCAGTTCCAGGTTAATTGCGGCGAGCCGGTCGGGATTGCGCTTGAGCCATTCCGCCAGCTGCGGCAGGGGCGACAACGTGGCGAACGTCTTGAGCCGGGGGAAGTCGCGCTTGAGATCATCGATGACACGCTTGAGCAGGAAATTGCCGAAAGAAATTCCGCGCAAACCGGCCTGGGTATTCGATATCGAATAAAAGATCGCCGTATCGGCACGCCGCGCATCGAAAACCGGCGCATTCTCGTCGAGCAGCGACTGTACGTTGTCCGCCAGGCGGTTGGTCAGCGCCACTTCGACAAAAATCAGCGGCTCCATGGGCATGCGCGGATGGAAGAAGGCATAGCAGCGACGATCCGAATCGAGGCGGTTCTTGAGATCAGCCCAGGAGCGGATTTCGTGCACCGCCTCGTAACGAATCAGTTTCTCCAGCAAGAGTGCCGGCGAATTCCAGGTAATCCGCACCAGTTCCAGAAAGCCGACATCGAACCATGCCGTCAGACGAGCTTCCAGTTCACGATCAAGCGCAGCAAGTTCCGGGTCTCGCTCAAGAAACCCGAGCAGATCCTTGCGCAAATCAACCAGAAATTTGACGCCCTGCGGCAAGGCATTGAAATGGGTCAGAATGCGGATCCGGGCCGAACGCAGCGCGGCGCGCAGGGTGGCTTCGGCATCCCACTGCGCCGGGGTGCCGATCGCAGTCTGATAAGCGCCATGGGCACGTTCGACAGCACCGGGATCCGGGCCAAACTCAAGCGCGATCAAGCGTAGCAATTCGTGGCGGCCGCCTGCATCCAGGCGCAAGTATGTCTCTCCGAGGCGAGCCGCCCGGACGCGCGCCGTGACTTCGCCGCCATAACCCTCGGCGCACTCGCGCAATTGCTGGCGCAGTTGCACTATCTGCCTGGCTGGCAAGCCTCCGGAAACAGTGGGTCCACCCGCCATGTTGCGCATTTGCTCAGAGCTCGCAGAATGAAAAAATTGCACCCGGGTATATCCTGATCCCAGGGTGCAACATACGAAACGGGTCCTATACTGTCAAGCTTCTGCACGCTCTTTTTGAATCAAGGCGCTTATACTTGGCACTGGTTGGCATCGGTATTTTCAGATGACGCATCCCAAGACGACATTGCATTTCCCCCAAGAGGCGACTCAGTCCGAAGTGGCCTATGGCCGCTTTGTGCCGATCCAGTTCCTCCAGCTTCTGGGGCGGCATAGCATCGTCGACGTCAAACTGGGCGACCATGTCGAGCAGGAAATGACTTTGTTGTTCTCCGATATTCGCGATTTCACCGCCTTGTCGGAATCCATCCTGCCGGCGGAGAATTTCCGCTTCATCAACTCCTATCTCAGCGTCATGGAGCCGGTGGTGGCTCGTCATTCAGGCATCATCGACAAGTATATCGGCGATGGCATCATGGCGCTTTTCCCCGGTTCGGCCGACGACGGCGTCCGCTCCGGCATCGACATGCTTTACCAGCTCGCGGAATACAACCATGGCCGCACCCGCGCCGGCTACATGCCGATCCGCATCGGCATCGGCGTCAATACCGGCCTGGTCATCATGGGCACAGTGGGCGGCCACAATCGCATGGACAGCACCGTGATCGGCGATGCGGTCAACCTCGCCTCGCGTCTCGAAGGGCTCACCAAGAATTACGGCACGCCGTTGATCATCAGCGCGCATACCCTGCATGCGCTTGAGGATCACAAAAAGTATTGCATCCGCTTCATGGACCGCCTGCTGATCAAGGGCCGCTATCAGGCGCAATCCGTGTATGAAGTATTTGACGCCGACCCGGAACCGTTGCGCCTGGCAAAGCTGGAAACACTGCGCAACTTCGAGGACGCGCTGGCTTTCTACCATCTGGGCCGCAGCGATCTCGCCCAGCCCCTGTTGCAGGAATGCCTGCGCATCACGCCCGACGATCGGGCTGTGCGCGTGTATCTGGAGCGCTGCAAGCAGGTCACGCACCCCGGGCACCCGGAGGAATCCGATCCACTCGGGATGGAAATCGGCTGGCGCGACGAATATTCTGTCGGCATCAGGGAAATCGATACCCAGCATCAGGAGCTTCTCATACGCAGCGCGGAACTCGTGCGTCTTGTCGGTAACGGCAGTACTCGGTTGCGCGGCATACTCGACAATATCACCGAGCAAGTCGCATCCCTCTACAGTTCCGAAGAAAATTTGATGCGCCGCTATGAATATCCTTTTATCGAGGATCACATGAAACAGCACGGCGCTTTCGACCGGTCCTTCTCTGAATTGCGCAAGGAAATTGAAAGCCATGCACGCGATCGGCTGTATCTGGTTTTCCGCATTCAGCTGATACTGGTGGACTGGCATATCAACCACACAACCAAGAGCGACCTTCACCTTGGCAACTTCCTGCAGCGGGCAGGCGTGAGTTGACATGAGCGGAACGCTCTTCATTGTCGCAGCACCCTCCGGAGCCGGCAAAACCACGCTGGTGCGCGAATTATTGGCACGCGATGAGCATGTGAGACTTTCGGTTTCCTACACCACGCGAGCGCCGCGCAAAGGAGAGCAAAACGGGCGCGACTATCACTTCATCGGGGTGGAGGAATTCGCTGCCATGCGCGAACGCGGCGATTTCCTTGAGTCGGCGGAAGTACATGGCAATTTCTATGGCACGTCGCGCTCCTGGCTGGAACAGGAGATGGCGGCGGGCCATGATGTATTGCTCGAAATCGATTGGCAGGGCGCACGGCAGGTAAGGGCGTTTTTCCCTGCGGCCGTAGGAATATTCGTCATGCCGCCCTCTCTGGAAGAGCTGCAACGCCGCTTGCGCGGCCGCGGCACCGACAGCGAAGAAATCATTGCCAGAAGGCAACTTGCCGCCCTGACCGAGATGAGGCACGTCAAGGAGTTCGATTACGTTATAATCAACAACGAGTTGGCGCAGGCGATCAGCGATCTGCTGGCGGCAGTTCAAGCATCCCGGCTCAAGCTTGCACCTCAGCAGGCACGCTACCCTGAATTGTTTTCGCTTCTTTTCCAGGAATAAACCATGGCCCGCATCTCAGTCGACGATTGTCTCAAGCACATTCCCAACCGTTTCCAGCTCACCCTGGTCGCGACCTACCGCGCGCGCCAGATCACTCTGGGCAGTACGCCCATGGTCGAGTTTGACAAAGACAAGCCGACGGTGATCGCACTGCGTGAAGTCGCCGCTGGCAAGGTGGGCCTGGAAATACTCAATCGCGGCCAGGCATGATGTCCTGAGACACCCTCGCTGCGCCGTGTCCTTCCCTCGCGATGACTCCGCCCCTGGCCGCTGCAGGCTTTGCCAACGACGAGGCGGTGTTGATTCCCATGGAGATGCACTCGCCGGTTGATCTGGCGGATGATCTCGAGCGTTTCCGCAATAAACTTACTTCCTATCTGAAGCCTGACGAGGTGGCTCGCATCGAGTCGGCCTACGTGTTTGGCAATGCTGCGCATCTGGGGCAGTTTCGTTCCAGCGGCGACCCGTACATCTCACACCCCCTCGCCGTCGCCGATACGCTGGCGGACTGGCACCTCGATGCCCAGGCGCTGACCGCGGCGCTGCTGCATGATGTGATGGAAGACAGCGCGGTCCCCAAGCAGGAGATCGCCGAGAAGTTCGGCAAAGCCGTTGCCGATCTGGTGGACGGGGTTTCGAAAATCGACCGCATCGAGAACCAGTCCTTCGAGGAAGCCCAGGCCGAAAACTTCCGCAAGATGCTGCTGGCCATGGCGCGCGACGTGCGGGTGATCCTGATCAAGCTCTCCGACCGCTTGCACAACATGCGCACACTCGGCGCCGTGCCGCCCCACAAGCGCCGCCGCGTCGCCAGAGAGACGCTCGACATCTATGCGCCGATCGCCAACCGGCTGGGCTTGAACGCGCTGTATCGCCAGTTGCAGGAACTGGCTTTCCGCCACTTGCGGCCGTTGCGCTACCGCGTGCTGGAAAAGGCAGTCAAGCGCGCGCGCGGCAATCGCCGCCAAGTGGTGGACAAGATCATGGAGGCTCTACGCCTAAGGCTGCCTGAAGCAGGCATCGAAGCCGAAGTGATGGGACGCGAAAAGCACCTGTACAGCATTTACCGCAAGATGCGCCAGAAGCATTTGTCATTCTCCCAGGTGCTGGACATCTACGGTTTCCGCGTCATCGTAAAAGATACCCCGACCTGCTATCTGGCGCTCGGGGTGCTGCACGGGCTGTACAAACCGGTGCCCGGAAAATTCAAGGATTACATCGCGATCCCCAAGGCGAACGGCTACCAGTCCCTCCATTCAACCCTGATCGGCCCTTATGGCACCCCGGTCGAAGTGCAGATCCGCTCGCACGCGATGCATCACATCGCCGAGTCCGGCGTGGCGTCTCACTGGCTGTACAAGGACGAAACCGCGCTCGACGAGTTGCAGAAGAAGACTCACAAATGGCTCAAATCGCTTATCGAACTGCAATCCGCCTCGGGCGATTCGACCGAGTTTCTTGAAAACGTCAAAGTGGACCTGTTTCCGGATGAGGTCTATGTGTTTACTCCTCTCGGAAAGATCCTGGTCCTGCCGCGCGGCTCAACTGCCGTGGACTTCGCCTACATGGTGCATACCGATATCGGCAATCGCTGTGTCGCCTGTCGCATCAATTTTGAAATGATGCCCTTGCGCACTGAATTGAGAAATGGCGACCGGGTCGAGATCATCACCGCCGATCTGCCCAATCCGAATCCGACCTGGCTCTCTTACGTCAAAAGCAGCAAGGCGCGGGCGCAAATCCGTCACTTCCTGAAAACCCAGCAGACCGACGAATCGATGGCACTCGGCGAACGCCTGCTGGGCCAGGCGCTGCATGGACTGGGAGTTGAACTGGATGATCTGAGCAACGCGGTTTGGGACCGCTTCGTACGTGGCTGCGGCGCAAAATCAAAGCATGCGGTCCTGACCGATATCGGTCTGGGCAAACGGCACACGGCCATCGTTGCACGCCAGCTGGTCGCTGACCGCCAACTGGAGGGCGGCGTCCCGCTCAAGAACAAGCGGCAGGTCAGCATCCTGGTCAATGGCGACGATGGCGTCGCCATGCAGCTCGCCAAATGTTGCCGGCCGATACCCGGCGATCCGATCGTCGGCATCATCCGCAAGGGACAGGGGTTGGTCATCCATACCCATGATTGCCGCAGCATCGGCAAGTCAGGCCACGAGCGGGACAACTGGGTGGATGTGGATTGGGCGCAGGGGATAGAACGCTTTTTCGAAGTCAATATTCGCATCGTGACCGAGAATCGTCGCGGCGTACTTGCTAAAATCACCAGCGAGATCGCTGCGGGAGGATCCGACATCCAGAACGTCAGCATCGAAAACGATCCGGGCAGGTACACCACCCTCAATTTCACCTTGCAGGTCACCAGTCGCATTCATCTTGCCCGCATCATGCGCGGTCTGCGGCGCATCACCGAGGTTGTGCGCATCACCCGCACCAAAGACTAACCAGTACCGTCTTTTCAGGAGAAACCTTATGTTCACCAGCTATTCATACGAATCCGAGCACACCAAATTCATGCGCGAATGGCTCAAGCAACACCCGGAGGAATTGGAACAGCAGAGAATCGGCAGGGCGCTCTGGTGGGACAAACCCCAGGATCAGGAGCAACTGCGCCGCGCCGGCGAATCCAAGGTCAAGTTCCAGCGTTAGACGGGATCCCTGAACAGCGCAAACGCGCTTACTCCGGCTTCTCCGGCGGCATCAAGTGGATTGCCTGGGACAACAAGCTGACGCGCGCTGCCACGCCGGCGGCAATTCCGTCACGCTGCGCAACATGGCTCGGAATCGAGAAACTCAGCGGCAATTCGCCGCCTTCCGGCAACAACACAATCTGAGTATAGGACCCGAACGCTAGACACTCAGCGACCAGGCCTGTTACCGGGTTTTCCGCATCACCACGAGCCGGACGATCGCGCCGGTGCAGCAAAATGCCCTCCGGCGGAATGACCCAGCTCACCTTGTCGCCTTGCGCAAAACCTGGGTTGTGTGCCACTTCAAGATGCAGGCCAAGACTCTCCAGGCTGGTGATTCCCGATGCGCATGGCGCAGCGATTCTGCCTTCAAACAAGTTGCTGAGACCTACCAGGCGCGCAATGGCGGCGTTTGCCGGGCGGGTCATCACGTCTTCCGGCAGTCCGGTTTGCAAACTCACCCCGTGGTGCAGCAGCACCATGCGATCGGAAAGCATGCGCGCTTCGTCAAGGTCATGCGTCACCAGCACGATCGGGATCGCCAATTCGCGGCGCAAGCGGGCCAGTTCCTGTTGCAACTTGCGCCGCGTCACCTGATCGACTGCCGAGAACGGTTCATCCAGCAGCAGTGCCTGCGGCTCGCGCGCCAGCGCGCGGGCCAGGGCGACGCGCTGCTGCTGTCCCCCGGAGAGCTGATTGGGACGCCGCTGTTCAAGACCTTCCAGGTGCACCCGGGCGAGCCACTCATTCGCTGTTGCAGTACGCGCAGCTGCGGGTAGATGCTCCAAGCCGAGAGCGACATTGTCTGACGCGCTGAGGTGTGGCAACAATGAATAATTCTGGAAAACCATACCGATGCGTCTTTGCTGCGGCGGCAAGGCGAGGCCCTGGTCCGCAGCGAACCAAACTGTGCCACTGCACTCCACCCGGCCCTGCCGCGGTCGATGCAAGCCTGCAATGCAGCGCAATACCGTCGATTTGCCGCTGCCGGAAGGCCCCACCAGGCTGAGCAACTCGCCCGGGGCGCATTCCAGAGTGCAGTCGAGAGGGATGGGGCGCGTCTGCCGCAACCTCACGCAGAGCGATTTAGAACTCATGACCCGTTTCCTGGCCGCCCTTGCCGATGCGGCGAGTGAGAGAATTCAGGCTGGCGATGGCAATGAAGGAAATCGCCACGAGCAGTGCCGACATGCTTGCCGCGCCAGGCTCGTCGAAGGCCTGAACCCGGTCATAGATGCTGATCGCGACCGTGCGCGTCTCATCGGCAATGTTGCCGCCGACCATCAACACCACGCCGAATTCTCCGAGCGTATGGGCAAAAGTCAGCACGATGGCGGAAAGCAGGCCCGGCCAGGCCAGCGGCAGTTCCACCCGCCACAGGGTGCGCCAGGATGACAAGCCACAGCACCAGGCCGCTTCGCGTGCTTCGCGCGGTACGGCGTCAAACGCGCGCTGTATCGGCTGGACGGCGAAGGGCAGGTTGAAAATCAGCGAAGCCAGCAGGAGGCCGTCGAAGCTGAACACCAGCGTGCGTCCGGTCAAGCCATGCCAGACCGCGCCTAGCGTGGAATTGCCTCCCATGGCCAGCAACAGATAAAAACCCAGCACCGTCGGCGGCAGAACCAGGGGCAACGCCACCAGCGCTTCGACCAGACCCTTGCCGGCAAAGTTCGACCAGGCCAAAGGTCGCGCCAGCAGCACCGCCAGCGGCAGCAGCAGCAGCGTTGTGGCAAACGCCAGCTTGAGCGAAAGGGCAAGGGCGGACCAGTCCATCACGGCTGGGCAAAACCGTGACGCATCAAGATGGCTTGTGCTGCCGGGGTTTGCACAAAAGCATAAAACAGGCGCGCGGTTTCACCTCCTCCCTGGATCAGGACCATGCGCTGCTTCAAAGGCAGGTGCCAGGATTCGGGCAAGGTGACGAATGCGCCCTTCGCCGCGAGTTCCGGCGCACGGGCCAGCGTGAGGGGAATCAGGCCTGCCTGGGCAGACCCGCTCGTGGCAAATTGCGCAGCCTGGGCGGCGTTTTCTCCCAGCGCCAGTTTGTCGCTGACCAGATCCCAAAGACCATTGCGTTGCAACACCTCACGCGCGGCACGACCATAGGGCGCATGTTCCGGATTGGCCATGGCCAGGCGCTTCAGCCGGCCGTCGCGGGCGGCGGCCGCCAGATCGCGCAGATTGTTGTCGGCCTGGATTGGGGACCCGTTCGGAATGAACAATGCGATGCGGCCGAGTGCATAAAGTTTGCCGCCATCCATGGTTCGTCCGGCTTGCTGCAACATCGCCACGTAACTTTCGTCAGCACTGAAGAACAGCTCGAATGGCGCACCCTGGGCAATCTGCTGGGCGAACATGCCGGACGAACCATATGACAGGCGCAGCTTGCGTCCGCTGCCAGTTTCGAAAGCCTGGGCAAGTTCCGGCAAGGCAAACTTGAGGTCCGCCGCCGCGGCAACTGCCGGGGCAGTTTGAGCCAAGCTGAAGGACGCCATAACGCAGCAGCCGACCAGGCCGCAAATTGCCCGCCAGCCCTTGATGAGTGGTCGATAGCTTATGAATCGCACGAAACTAGCAACGCTGAAAGAAGGGCGCCAAAGGCTGCTTTCGGCTGAGAACGCTATTGCGCCAACAACGGCCACTGCTGCGGCCACTGGGCGAGCGGGCTATCCTTGAAGCTGCTCTTGACGAACTGATGCCAGCGGCCCAAGGCGTAGCAGCGCAACAGGTTGGCGTGTGCGGCGAAATCATGATCGGCCGGCAGGTCGCCTTGCGTCGCCGCCATTCGCAAGGCCTGCTTCAGCGAGGCTTCGACGCGATCCAGCAGCTGGTTGATGCGCGCCTGCAAGCGTTCGTTCTCGTGCACCAGCGCATCGCCGATCAGAACGCGCGTCAGCCCGCGGTTTTTCTGGGCGAACCCGAGCAGCAGGGCAAGCATCATCTGGGTCTGCTTGAGGCCGCTTTCCTCTTCCGCTGAAATCTTGTTGATCACCGAAAACAGGCCGGATTCGATGAACTCGATCAAACCTTCGTACATCTGCGCCTTGCTGGCGAAATGCCGGTAGAGCGCCGCCTCGGATACATCGAGCTTTTTCGCCAGCGCAGCAGTGGTGACTTTCTCGCCTGCCGGATCCTGCAGCATCTCTGCGATGACCTGGAGGATCTGGAGTTTGCGTTCGCCCGGTTTGCTCGCCATAGTTTTTCCTCGCTTGAACGGGTTGGGCTACTTGCTTTTTATTAATGTGCCGACACCCTCATCGGTCAGGATTTCCAGCAGCAAGGCATGTTCGACACGGCCATCGATGATATGCACGTTTCTTACGCCGTTCCTCGCGGCATCGAGCGCCGAGGCGATTTTCGGCAGCATGCCGCCGGACAGCGTGCCATCCTGCACCATGCTGTCGATTTCGCGGGGCGTAATGCCCGTGAGCAGCTTGCCATTGGCATCGAGCACGCCGGCGGTATTGGTGAGCAGAATCAGTTTCTCGGCCTTGAGAATCTCGGCAATCTTGCCGGCGACCACGTCAGCGTTGATGTTGTAGGTTTCGCCGGCACTGCCAACACCGATCGGCGCAATGACGGGAATGAAGGCGCCGGTATCGAGCAAGGCAATCAGGGAGGGGTCGATCGATACGATTTCACCCACCTGGCCGATATCGATCAAGTCGCCGGGCTTGTCCTGGCTAGGCATCAGCAGCTTCTTGGCACGGATCAGATTGCCGTCCTTGCCGGTCAGGCCGACCGCCTTGCCACCATGCTGGTTGATGAGGCTGACGATCTCCTTGTTCACCTGGCCGCCCAGCACCATTTCGACAACATCCATGGTCTCGCTATCGGTCACGCGCATGCCTTGGACGAACAAACCCTGCTTGCCAACACGCTTGAGCAGATCATCGATCTGCGGACCGCCGCCATGCACCACTACCGGGTTCATACCAACCAGCTTGAGCAATACCACGTCGCGCGCGAAACACTGCTTGAGATGCTCGTCGGTCATGGCGTTGCCGCCATACTTGATGACAATGGTGCGACCGTGGAAGCGCTTAATGTAGGGCAGGGCTTCGGCGAGGATGCCGGCTTTGAGATTGGGCGTCAGATTTTCGGACATGGGGCAATGGGGCCGCGACATCAGGTGGCAGAAGCCTCGATTCTACTGCCTCAGCGCCTCATGAAAAAGGGCAGGGCGGCAATGCCTTGGCATTGCCGCCTGGAGTGGATCAAACTACTGGATGGTCAGACGCCTTGCTGCAACCGGAGTTTTCTTGGGCAACACCAGTTCCAGCACGCCATCGTTGAACTTGGCGCTGGATTTGCCTTCGTCAACATCCTGGCCGAGCTGGAAGCTGCGCGAAACTTTGCCGAAATAGCGCTCGGTTCGCAACACGCGCTCGCCTTCCTTGGTCTCCTTTTCCTGCTTGCGCTCGGCACTTATGGAAATCATGCCGTCGTTGATATTGACGTGGATATCCTCTTTCTTGATGCCCGGCAACTCGGCATGCACCAGATAATCGTTGCCTATCTCCTTGACATCGACCTTGATGGTCGGACTTTCCGCCGGCGTCCCGAATTCCACCGGCCGCACAAAGAAGCCGCGGAAAAAGTCGTCGAACGGATCATAGCGGGTAAGATTGCTCATGATGTTCTCCAGTGAATAAGGGTTGAACAACTGGCGGCTCCTGCCGTCAACTTGAATATAGGGGTTTCTCAGGTGATTTCAAGTAGCCACCGGGGTTCGCAAGCCTCTGTACTTGACACATGCCGCAGACTTTCGCGGGTAAGGCGGCATGATCCACTGCGCTTTTGAAAGGAGGCCGCTTGCAATCGAACTCATCCAATATTTGTCCTCGTTGCGGCAAAGCATTCACCTGCGGCATGAATGCAGGACAAGCTTCTTGCTGGTGTGCCGAGTTACCGCCCCTGGCGATTCCCGAATCTGGCAGCGGTTGCTATTGCCCGGAGTGTCTCAGACAGCTCGTTGCGGCCCAACAGCAAGATCAGGAGAATCTGTAACGCGAAGGCAGCAGCAGGATGGCGTCACGATTGGTCCAGGAAAAGACCTTGTCCGCCGCCTCGCGCCAGGGCAGCCAGAGAAATCCAAGATGTTCGAGCGGCGCCGTAACAATGGGCACCTCTCGTGGCACGCAGAGACTGAAGACATGTTCCCGGTTGTGGGTGACGCCCTCGGGATAGCGGTGGCGCCATTCTGCAAAGATCTCGTAGCGGTTCTCCAGCCGCCAGTCGTCGATGTCCTGCGGAGCAACGACGATTCCGGTTTCTTCCTCAACTTCGCGCCTTGCCGTGTCGCGCAAAGGTTCGTCGGCTTCCTGGCTGCCGGTCACGGATTGCCAGAAACCGGGGCGCGTGGCCCGCTCCAGCAACAGGACTTCCAGTGCTGGCGAGTGGATCAGCACCAGCACCGAAACCGGTTTCTTGTTGCCGGCCATCAACAATCCAGCAATGGCAGCAAAGGTGCGATGCCGTCGGCCAGCAGACCTTCTTTGTTCCTTGCGGTGGTCAGATTGACCCGGAACACGAAATAACCGCAGGCTTCTGCGGCAATGATGAAAGGCTCGACATCGACTCCGCCCGGCAGCCGATAAACTCCCGAACGGCTGATGTTCTCCAGCAAACCCTGAAGCTGATTCCCGGCTGTTCCACTCACTCGCGTATTCGGGCTAAAACCGGTTTTCTACTGATGTTCTGCGTTTCGGGAAAAATACTCGCCGAAATTTCTGTCGCTGGCCTGGATGTGATCGCCGAGCCAACTGCAAAGAAACTCATAGGCGTCGACCGGCGTGAATTGTTCGCCGTCCTCCACACTTTTCTCGAATTCCTCGATCCTGTAGATCAAGTAAGCATGCAACTCGCGGTGCTCTGCCAGGCCCGGGTAGGCATTGGCCACCATCAGCGCTTCTTCATTGGCGAAATGAACCTTGGTGGAGTCGACCAGTTCCGTGATCGCCGACCGAATTTCCTTCATGGGAAGAATGACGTCCAAGGCCAGGTTGTCGTAGATTTTGCTGGCAAGCTCGAACAGTTTCTGATGCTCCCGGTCGACCTGCTCAATACCGACGACATACCTTGAATCAAAGATCAGCCGATCTTCCATAACAATCTCCATGAATTGCGCTGCGGCAATGACATGCCGGACTCGGGCAATTGTTCTCGCCCCAGACTGCCGGCAAACATCCTAGATCAACAGGCCTTCCGGGTATTGATTTGGGTCAAGCAAGCGCAGGCCGGGGGCGGATTCAAGCCGGGCAAGCCAACACGGCGGCTCAGACTCTGGTAGTCTGTCGGGTTGGCTGCCGGTAGCGAACCCGCCCGGTCAGCCTCTATGCAATTGCATGAATTGGATGGAAATGAAAGATTTCGGCGACACCTCTGGCAAATCGTCACAGAACCCACTCCAGCCTTCGCACCACGATAGCCCCCAGGATAATCTGGCGTTGTCGCCGGAAGCCCTGGCTTGGCTCGAATCACTTGGGGAATCCGGCCCTGCACCCGGTTCGTCCGGCAGTCACTGCATCGTGTATGTACTGTCCTCTGCCGATGCCCACTTGCATCTGTTCAAGGCACGCAAGTTGAAGAACGGCGGCTATAGCCACGCGGAGAGGTTCCGTCCGGATTTCCACCGGCTCACCTGGGGCAACGTACCGGTTTATTATCAGCCGGCGGATCTGCCGATTTTGCGCTTGTACCTCGCTCTCCAGGACAGTGTCATCTTGTCGATTCAGTCTTCGCTCGCTCTGCGCGGAGAGGAAGGCGCGCAGCTTCTGCGCATGGCACTGCGCACCGGCCGCCTGCATCTGGAGCACACCGATCAGCCCGCCTTGTCGGCCGGTGCCGAATTAAGCGCAGGGCTGCGCTGGCAAGTGGGAACAGACGGCAGGCAGAGACTCGGTCTGGATAGCCGGGAGGCAGCGGTTCTGCTGCCGACCTGGCCAGTCTGGTACTTGAATCCAACGCAAGGCCAGGCGGGCGAAGTGCGGCTCGATCTGCCCGCCGATATTGCGCATCAATTGCTCGCGGCGCCGCCGCTGGATGAACTGGATGCGTTGCTGGTACGCGAGCGCATGCAGCAGATCGGCAAGCAGCGCCACTTGTCGCTACCGTTGCCGGGAGCCACAAGACCCATCGAACCGGCCGGCCGGCCATCTGTCGTGGTCCGCCTGCAAGCCGGGCGGTTTCGCCATGCTGCCGCGATCAACATCGCCCATGATTATGCCGTGGCCTCGCTTTGCTTCGACTATCCCGGCCTGCCGCGCGTTGCAGCGGCGGAAACGCCGCCGCCTTTCCTGCGTACCGAGCGCGCCGGCCTTGCTCTGACTCTGCTGCGCGACGCCGCAAGCGAGAGTGAGGCTTGGCGTTTGTTGCAAACACAGGGCCTGGAAAGCTATCGCAGACGTTTGCCGAATTTCCGGCGGCTCGACAAGAATGAGGATTGCCTCCTGCCGGTGAGGCAGGACGCCGCAACATGGCTGGATTTTCTGGAGGAAACCATTCCGCAGCTGGTTGCCGCTGGAATGCAGATCGAAATCGCCGCAGATTTTCCCTATCAGGTCAAAGAGGCGGATGACTGGTTCGTCGAAGTGCAAGAAGATGACAGCGAAAGCAGCGGTGATTGGTTCGACCTCGATCTCGGCGTCATTATCAATGGCAAGCGCATCAGCCTGGTTGAGCCTTTGGCGCACCTGATTGCCGAAAGACCCAAGCTGCGGGAGGAACTGCGCCTGCTCGACGAAGATCAGCGCGTGGCTCTGACGTTGGATGAGCGCCACGTCCTGCCGGTGCCTGTGGCGCGGCTGCGCGGCTGGCTCGGACCGCTCTTCGAATTCGTCGATAACCACGGCAATCGCGATCTTCCGCGCTTGTCGCGCCTCAATGCCTCTGCGCTGTTCGACCTCGAGCAACTGCCCAGTCATTGGCTGGGCGGGGAAAAACTGCGCGAACTGGGGCGGCGCCTGCGCGATTTTTCCGGCATCGAAGAAACTCTGCCGGCACCGGGCTTCACAGCCAAGTTGCGTACCTATCAGCAACTCGGCCTCAACTGGCTGCAATTTCTGCGCAGCTACGGACTCGCCGGAATTCTTGCAGACGACATGGGCCTGGGCAAGACCGTGCAAACCCTCGCCCATTTGCATCTTGAAAAAACCTCCGGACGTGCCGACCGTCCCAGCCTGGTGGTGCTGCCGACCAGCCTGATCGCCAACTGGCGCAGCGAAGCGCAGCAATTCGCTCCCGACCTCAAGGTCCTGGCCTTGCAAGGTCCTGAACGCGCCACACGCTTTGCCGAGATGGCTCAGGCCGATCTTGTGCTGACCACCTATCCACTGTTGGTGCGCGATCAGCAAGCCTTGCTGGCTCAGGAATATCACTTGCTGGTGCTGGATGAAGCGCAGTTTGTCAAAAACCCAAAGGCACAGTCGCATCGCGTGGCACGCCAGCTAAAAGCCCGGCATCGTCTTTCGCTGACCGGCACGCCACTGGAAAATCATCTCGGTGAACTCTGGGCGCAATACAACTTTCTGCTGCCTGGGTTGTTGGGTGATGTGCGCGGTTTCGCCAAAAATTTTCGCACCCCGATCGAAAAACTGGGTGATCAGGAACGTCGCCAGGAATTGGCGGATCGGGTGCGCCCCTTCCTGCTGAGACGGACCAAGGAGGAAGTGCTCAGCGAACTCCCGCCGAAAACCGAGATCGTGCGCTGGGTCGAGTTGGCAGGCAACCAGCGCGATCTATACGAATCGCTGCGCCTGGCCTATGACAAGAAGCTGCGTCAAGTGCTTGTGGCGCGAGGCCTGGCACAAAGCCAGATCATGATCCTGGACGCATTGCTGAAACTGCGGCAAACCTGCTGCGATCCGCGCCTGGTCAAATTGCCCAACCTCAATCCGGCACAAAGAACGCATGAATCCGCCAAACTCGACTTGCTTATGGAGATGCTGGAAGAATTGCTCGAAGAGGGCCGCAGCATCCTGCTGTTTTCCCAGTTCACCAGCATGCTCGCGCTGATCGAGGAAGATCTTGAGCGTCGAGCCATTCCCTACGTCAAGCTGACAGGACAAACCAAGCAACGCGAAACGCCGATCATCCGCTTCCAGCGCGGCGAGGTTAAACTGTTCCTGATCAGCCTCAAGGCGGGCGGTACCGGACTCAATTTGACCGCGGCGGACACCGTGATCCACTACGATCCCTGGTGGAATCCGGCGGTCGAAGAACAGGCCACCGCGCGTGCCCATCGGATCGGCCAGGACAAACCTGTTTTTGTTTATAAACTGATGACACAAGGAACCGTGGAAGAAAAAATTCTGTCCTTGCAGGAACGCAAGCGCGGCCTGTCCGACAATCTCCTTTCCGGCGTCGGCATCCACCAAAACCTGATCACTGCCGAAGATCTTGATGTTTTGTTCGAGCCCTTGAGCGGATCATGACGCTCACCGACCTGCGCTACATCGTCGTCCTCGCCCGCGAACGGCACTTCGGCCGCGCCGCCGAGAAATGTTTTGTCGCCCAGCCAACGCTGTCCGTCGCCGTCAAAAAGCTGGAGGAGGAACTCGGCGTCGCACTCTTCGAACGCGGCAGTGAAATCCGTGTGACGACCATCGGCGAACAGATCATCGCCCAAGCTGAAAGAGTTCTGGCCGAAGCCGCGCGTGTCGCCGAATTGGCGGCGCAAGGCAAGGATCCATTGGCAGGACCGCTGCATGTCGGAGTCATCTACACCATCGCCCCTTATCTGTTGCCCAAGCTGGTTCCCCTGTTGCGCAGCCAGGCACCGCGCATGCCGCTGCTATTCAAGGAGGGCTTTACCGAAAACCTGGTCGAGTCGCTCAAGGCCGGCGAATTGGACGTGATTATCATGGCCCTGCCTTTCAGCGAAGCCGGGCTGGTCGCCCAACCGGCGTATCACGAAGCTTTCCGGGTGTTGCTGCCCAAGGATCACTGCTGGGTCAAACGCAAATCCATCGAACCGGTCAGCCTGATCGACGAGCCGCTCCTGATGCTGGGCGCCGGCAACTGTTTTCGCGACCAGGTGCTCGACCTTTGCGCGCAGGTCAGCACCGGCTCGCCGCAGATCCTTGAAGGCAGTTCGCTTGAAACCATCCGTTACATGGTGGCTTCGGGGATCGGCATCACCGTCCTGCCCGCGTCATGCGCCGATCTGATTCCCAAGGACGATCCCCTGCTGCGCGTGCGACCTTTCGTCGAGCCAACGCCGACACGCCAGGTCGGCCTGGTCTGGCGCAGCAGCTTTCCGCGCCACCGCGCCATCGACGTGTTGCGCAAATCCTTGCTGGGATGCCGCCTGCCGGGCTGTAAAACGATCAGCGCCGGCGCGGGTTCTTCCTCAAACTAGCTCAGCTTTTCTTGACTGCTCTGGGTTTCTTGGCGGGCACTTTGGTCTTGCTTGGTGCTTTGCTCGGTGCCTTGGCTGGCGCTTTGCCGGCGCGGGACTTGGGTTTTGCGGCGGCCGCAGCCGGCTCTGCAACTGCAGCAGGCGCGGATTTGGCGGTCTTAGGTGCGCGCGCTTCAAATTCGAATCCCACCTTGCCGTCGTTGCCACGCACCAGATAGGCGGAGAACTTGCGCTTGGTGCGGGTGGAAATGAAGCCTTTGAGCAGATCGGTTCTGCCCGTGGCAAGCAGCTTGTGCATTTGTGAGCGTTCGATGACCTGCTGCAGAATGATTTTGCCCGAACGGAAGTCGCAGCCTCGGGCAGGTCCGACAGATTTCTCGCAAATATAGGCCATGCCGCTCTCAAAGACTTTGGCGCCGCATTTCGGGCAGGTCCCGAGCGATTCCTGCGCGCTGAAGTCAACGGCCTCGCCCTCGCCTTCGGCATTCTCATTGCCAAAATCGAACTCGGGCTGATGCTCGGAGTTGAGCTTGATCACCGCTGCAAAAGGACGCCCCATCTTGCTGCGAAAACCCTGCAAGGGGCCGATGACACGCCGCGTCAGGAGTTCTTCGACCTCCTCGGGTTCGTACTGGCGGCTGGCGACGACTTTCCACAGCGCGAAGTCGCAGGACTTGCACTGGAATTTCTTGTAGTTTTCCTGAATTACGCCGCCGCATTTGGGGCAGGGCGTTTTCAGGGTACTGAACGCTTCATCGGGAATCTCGCCATGCTTGATGCGCTCGACCATCTCCTGGGTCTGCGTGGCGATTTGCTCCATGAAGGTGTTGCGCGCCAGTTCGCCATGCTCCATCTGCCGCAACTGGTATTCCCAGTTGCCGGTCAGTTCAGGTGAACGCAAGCCCTCGACATTGAGCTTGGCCAAGGCAAACAGCAACGAGAAGGCCTTCGCGGTCGGCTGCAATTCGCGGCCATTGCGATGGACGTATTCCTCAAAGAGCAAGCCTTCGATGGTCGCGGCGCGTGTAGCAGGCGTGCCAAGACCACGCGCTGCCATGGCTTCGCGCAATTCTTCGTCTTCGACGAGCTTGCCGGCGCTCTCCATGGCCGAAAGCAGGGTCGCTTCGTTGAAGCGCGGCGGCGGTTTGGTGACAAGCGACTTGACCTCGATATCGTTCGCCCACACCCGTTCGTCCTTGTTCACCGGCACCAGTTGGGCGCTGTTGCCTTCGCCTTCGCTTTCGGTCTGCGCTTCCTTGCCATAAACGCTGAGCCAGCCGGCGCTGACCAGCACTTTCCCCTCGCTCTTGAACGGCTCGCCTTCGACACGGGTGACGCGTGTAGTGACATTGAATTCCGCCGCCGGATAAAAAATGGCGAGGAAACGCTTGGTCACCAGGTCGTAAAGCTTCTGTTCTGCTTCCGATAAATGTTTCGGCAACTGCGCCGTGGGGATGATGGCAAAGTGGTCGCTGATCTTGGCGTTGTTGAAAATCCGTTTGTTCGGATGCACCCAGCCGCTCTTGAGAATCTGCCCGGCAAATGTTGCATAGGGACTATCGTCCAGGACCTGCAGCGTCTCCTTGACATTGGCAATGTAATCCTCGGGCAGGCAACGCGAATCTGTCCGCGGGTATGTCAGAACCTTGTGCTTCTCGTAGAGCGCCTGCGCCAATCCGAGGGTGGATTTGGCCGAAAACCCGAAACGCCCGTTGGCTTCTCGCTGCAGCGAGGTCAGATCGAACAACTGGGGAGGCACCTGCGTGGTCGGCTTGCTTTCTTCCGTGACGCTGCCGGGTTTGCCCAGGCATTTCTGCCGCAAAGCCTGCGCCTTGGCGGCATTCCAGAGGCGTTCGGCGCGCGCGTGCTCATCGCTGTCGGCACCGCCGGGCTTCTTGAATTTTTCATCAAACCAGCGGCCACGGTAAGTACCGGCAACGGCTCCGAACTCAGCCTCGACCTCCCAGTAATCGCGCGGCACAAACTTGCGGATTTTTTCCTCGCGTTCGACCAGGATCGCCAGCGTCGGCGTCTGCACGCGACCGACCGGGGTCTTGTAGAAACCGCCGTTCTTGGAGTTGAACGCGGTCATGGCACGCGTACCGTTGATGCCGATCAGCCAGTCGGCTTCGGAGCGGCAACGCGCGGCATCGGCCAGCGGCCGCATCTCCTGCTCGCTGCGCAGATGCGCGAAACCGTCGCGGATCGAACCCTGGGTCATCGATTGCAGCCATAGCCGACGCACCGGTTTATCCGTCTTGGCATGCTGCACCACGTAGCGGAAGATCAGCTCCCCCTCGCGCCCCGCATCGCAAGCATTGACCAAGGCGCTGACGTCCTTGCGCTTGATCAGCCGCGTCAGCAGCTTGAGCCGGTCGGCGGTTTTCTCGATCGGATTCAAGGCAAAGTGCGGCGGAATCACCGGCAGATGGGCAAACGACCATTTGCCGCGCTTGACCTCGTATTCCTCAGGAACGGCCAGTTCCAGCAAATGGCCGATGGCGGAAGAAAGAACGTAGGCATCGCTTTCAAAATAGTCGCCCTGCTTCGTGAAACCTCCCAGCGCCTTGGCGATATCCTGGGCTACCGATGGCTTCTCGGCGATGATTAGCTGTTTAGAACTCATTGGTTGTCATTGCTGTGGCAGCGAAGCGGCGCATGATAAGCGCCTGCAGCGGCAGCTGGCAAGTTAGTGCGCGAGAGAAGAATGGTGTTCCGCCGACAGCAGCTCTTCCAACAGCAGGGTGTCGAGAGATTCATCGCGCCGCCACAGCACCATCAGCACAATGATTTTCAACTTGTCGAGCGAGACCGTCTGGTCGCGCAAGACCATGGCGCGTTCGATGATCATCTCGCGCACTACCGGGTCGATCACGCCGGAATTTTCGAGAAAACACAAGAAGCCGCGGCATTCCATGGACAGTTTGGCAAGCTCGACAACACAGTAGATGCGCTGGGAGTTTGCCAACGTTGACGGTCGCTGCTCGAAGGCCAGCGACTCGAGACCAGCCAGCCATTCGAGCGCCGCCGCAATGTCTTCCTGCTCGAACCCAATGGCGGAAAGCTTGCGCGCCAGCACCGCGGTTTCCGGGCAAGCGCTCGGCTGAGCGTAGGTTTCGAAGAGATAGACGAGAATATCGAACATGATGGTGATCCGCTCTGTCTGAAAATAGGAAGGTTCCTGAGCGATCATACCCTAAGCACGGTGCAAACGCTGATAGCGGCCGCCGGGCAAGCTGGCTACATGCCCGGCAAGTTCCAGCTGCAGCAATGTGGCCAGCAGCGTGTCGGGGGGCAATCCGGCACGCACCACGAGGACATCGACCTCGCAGGGATCATGGCCCAGCACCGCCAAGAGCTGTGCCGCAGTCGGGTTGAGCTCCGCAGCGCCGGGATTTGCCGTCGCTGCGGCTGCCGGGCTGGCCGGAGACTGCCAGCCAAGTTCTTCGAGAATGTCCTGAGCCGACTCCACCAGCTTGGCGCCCTGCTTGATGAGTTGGTGGCAGCCCTTGGACAAGGGCGCATGGATTGAGCCGGGAATGGCGAACACGTCTCGACCCGCTTCGGCAGCCAGCCGCGCGGTAATCAGCGAACCGCTGCGCGCGGCTGCCTCGACCACCAGGCAACCGCGCGCGAGGCCGGCGATGAGGCGATTGCGGCGCGGGAAATTGGCTGCGAGTGCCGGCGTTTCGAGGGGGAATTCACTAATGATGGCGCCACACTGAGCGATGCTGCGCGCGAGTTCATGGTTCCGCGCCGGATAGATGCGGCTGGCACCCGTGCCGATCACGGCGATGGTCGAACCCGCATGTTCATTGCGCACACTCAGCGCACCACGGTGCGCCGCAGCGTCGATACCCAACGCCAAACCGCTGACGATGGTCAGCCCGGCATCGGCCAGGGCCGCAGCAAACGCCTCCGCATTGGCCTGACCCTGCGGCGTGGCATTGCGGCTGCCGACGATGGCGAGTCCAGGCCGGTTGAGAATTTCGGCGCGCCCCTTGAGATAGAGCAGGGTCGGCGGATCCTCGCTGCTCAGCAAAGCCTGCGGATAATTGCTGTCGGCCAGCGTCACCAGTTGATTGCCCGGCTCGCCAGACCAGCGTAGCGCGGCATCGATGGCGTCCATGGTGGCCGCATCGGTTTGCAGCAGGCGCTCGGCCAGGGTCGCACCGACCACGCCGCGCAAAGAACCTACGCTCGCATCGAATACGGCTTCCGGCATGCCAAAGGCGTGGAGCAGCTTGCGCTGGGTCTCGCCGCCGACACCGGGTATCAGCGTCAGTCTCAGCCAGGATGCCAGATTGGCATCGGCGGGCATGGTCAGGGTGCGGCGACGACGTCGCCGATTTCCACCGATCGGGTGACATTCATGACCAAGGCATAGGAAACGCGTTCGAATACGCGGAACACGAATACCAGGCCATAGCGCTCATCGGGGAGTTTATGAATTTCCTTCCGATCTTCATGCACGGTGCTGACCTCGACCCCGGCACGCCACAAGGACAGGACATGGCCGATCTCGAGTCCGTCGCGCTTGCCGCGCGACAAAGTCACAATTGAATTGCGGCCGGCCTGTTCTACGCCGCCATACACCGAAACGATGCGGCCCTTAAGAGTCTTGCTCGGCGCATGCGGCGCATAGCTGATGATGTCTGCGGGCGGCGCAGGCAGCAGGCGGTCGCCTCGGCCGATTTCCTGGCGCGAGCTGATGATTTCGAATGTGCTCGGTTCCCCCTCGCGCAGCAGACGCGCACTGCCAAGATAGAAGGTCTCGAAGCCAAGTGTTTCCTGGTTGTCAGGATCGACCAATGCCTTGCCTGGCCGGTAAATCTGCCACAGCTTGGTTTTATCCTTGACGCCCGTAACCCCCGTCACATAAGCCAAGTCTGCACGGCCAATATACACGCGGTCTTCCTGGGTGGCGACAATGCGCGGCGCGCTATCCAGTTGTCCGGTTTCCGCCACCAGGGGCTCCGAGAGGAAAGGTTCGATCGCCTGTTGCGGAATGCTCGGGATCTGGCGCTGGTTGTCCTCGCTATATACTCGGGGTGACGTCTTGACCGTGTCGACCGGATTGGCGATCCTGAGTTGCGGCTGGGCTCCGCTCTGATCGAGGATCACCACTTGCCCGGGGTAAATACGCTGGGGATTCTTGATCTGTTCCTGGTTGAGGCGCCAGATTTCCGGCCAGCGATACGCTTGCTTGAGGAATTTGGTGGCGATGCCCCACAGCGTATCCCCGGGCACCACGATATGGCGGTCGGGAGCATCCTCCGCCAGATCCTGAGTTTGAATCGTCTGCGCCCAGGCCGGCGGACTCGCCAAGCCCAGCATGAGGCTTGAATAAGTCAGCAGCAGCACAGATATAATGCGGATAGAAGCAGTCATCGTGTTACCTCGCAGTTCATGCATTCGTTCTCCAACCGATGAATGCCACTCGGTTTGATCCAATGCGGTTTTGCATCAGATTTTGCATGTAATGGTCTAATTCAGCAACATTTTCAGCGCATATTTTTATCATCGTCGCATGGCTCGACTACCCATCATTTGTTATCCCGATCCGCGCTTGCACACCAAGGCAAAGAAAATCGAACAGGTCGATGATTCGATCCGTCGCCTTGCGGCCGACATGGCCGAGACCATGTATGCAGCTCCTGGCGTGGGCTTGGCGGCAACTCAGGTCGATCAACACGTGCAGTTGATCGTCATCGATGTCTCTGAAGACAAATCCAAGCTGCAAACATTCATCAATCCTGAAATTCTGGCGCGCGACGGGGAGTGCGAAGGCGAAGAAGGCTGTCTGTCGGTGCCGGGTATCTACGAAAACGTCACGCGCAGCGCCTGGGTCCGGGTACGTGCCCTCGATTTGAATGGCCAGCCGTTTGAACTCGAGGCGGAAGACTTGCTGGCGGTTTGCATTCAGCATGAGATGGATCATCTGCAGGGCAAGGTTTTCGTCGAATATCTTTCCCGGCTCAAGCAGACACGCATCAAGAGCAAACTCACCAAACACATGCGGATCACCGCTTAAATGCGCCTGATTTTCGCGGGAACACCGGAATTCGCCGCCACGGCGCTGCAAGCGCTGCTAGACGCTAACCACCAGATCTCACTGGTACTGACCCAGCCGGACCGTCCTGCCGGGCGAGGCATGCAGTTGCTGCCAAGCACCGTGAAACAGCTTGCACTCCGACATGGTCTCACGGTGTATCAGCCGGAACGCCTGAGAGACCCGTCCAGCCATGAACCGATACGCACTGCCGCCGCAAGCAATCTGGCGGATCTGATGGTGGTGGCGGCTTATGGCCTGATCCTGCCGCAAGCCGTGCTCGATCTGCCGCGTCTTGGCTGCATCAACATCCATGCCTCCCTGTTGCCGCGCTGGCGCGGCGCGGCACCGATCCAGCGCGCCATACAGGCCGGCGACCGCGAAACCGGTATCACCATCATGCGCATGGACGCCGGCCTCGATACCGGCGCAATGCTGCTGCAACGCGCGCTGCCGATTGCGCCTGAAGACAATGCCGCAAGCTTGCACGACAAACTTGCCGTTCTTGGCGGCGAACTGATCGTCGAGGCGCTAACCCGCTTCGATGACTTGCGGCCGGTCGCGCAACCGGAGGAGGGGGTCACCTATGCCGGCAAGATCGGCAAGGCCGAGGCGCCGCTCGACTGGCAGCAGACGGCACAAAAACTGGAGTGGCAAGTGCGCGCTTTCAACCCGTTTCCCGGGGCAAGTTCGTCGTGCAACGGCACGCAACTGAAGATCTGGCGCGCCACGGCCATGCCCGGAGATGGCGCGCCAGGCAAAGTACTGGGAGTGACTGACGCTGGAATCCAGGTTGCCTGTGGGGTTGGGACATTGTGCCTCACCGAATTGCAGCGACCGGGCAGCAAACGCCTGTCTGCGAAAGATTTTCTGCACGGTTTTGCAGTGTCCGTCGGTACGCGCCTCGGCAGCGATTGAATTATTCTGCTCATCCCCCATCTAATTCCCGTAAATTGCCGGGATAGGAGGAAGTTCACGATGTTTGGCAACTGGCTTAAAACCGCGGTTCTGATGGCGGCGATCGTCGCTCTTTTCGGCGCCATCGGCGGCATGCTCGGCGGCGCGCAGGGAATGTTGATGGCATTGCTGTTCGGCGGCGCCATGAACATCTTCGCCTACTGGTTTTCGGACAGCATGGTGCTCAGGATGTATAACGCTCAGGAAGTTGACGAAGCTTCCTCGCCTTATCTTTACAACATGGTCAGGGATCTGGCAGGCCGGGCCGAACTGCCGATGCCGCGCGTATACATCATCGACGAAGACCAGCCGAATGCTTTCGCCACCGGCCGCAATCCGGATCACGCCGCCGTCGCAGCCACCCGCGGCATCCTGCAAATGCTCACGGCGCGCGAACTGCGCGGCGTGATGGCGCATGAACTGGCGCATGTAAAGCACCGCGACATCCTGATCTCAACCATCTCGGCCACCATGGCCGGCGCCATCTCGGCGCTGGCGAATTTCGCCATGTTCTTCGGCGGACGCGACGAAAACGGCCGGCCGGGCAATCCGCTCGCCTCGATTCTGGTGATGATCCTCGCCCCGCTGGCCGCCAGCCTGATACAGATGGCCATTTCGCGCTCCCGCGAATTCGAAGCCGACCGAGGCGGCGCCGAGTTCTGCGGTGACCCCGACGCCCTGGCGGATGCTCTGATCAAGATCGACGCCTACGCTCGCGGAATACCGATGGCAGCTGCCCAGGCCCACCCCGAGACGGCCCAGATGATGATCATGAACCCGCTGTCGGGTGGCGGTATTGCCGGCTTGTTTTCCACTCACCCATCGACCGAGGAACGGGTCGCGCGCTTGCGGGCCATGCGTTGAACCAGGTAGATTCGCCATACGGCAATACCCTGCCAAGCTTGCCGCTGTAAGCCGTGTCTATAATCCTGCGCATGCGTCGTAATCCTTGCAGTGCGCGGCAGTGAAGTCCAAAAAACCAAACCAGCCGACGCTGGCGCCCGACTCGCTGGCATTCGCACTTTTCAAAGCCGCTGAGGTCGTAGCGGGCGTGCTTGCCGGCGTCAATCTTGACGCCGCACTTGCATCCTGCTGGCAAGCCTGTGACTTCAGCCCCGGACAACGTGGCGCCGTGCAGGATCTGGCATACGGTACGTTGCGGCAATATGGCCGAGGTGATTTTCTTCTTGCCCGGTTGCTGCGCTCACCGCTCGATCAGTCACAAAAAGATAATCCTGCGCTGCTGCTGCGCTCCCTTCTGCTTGCGGCGCTCTACCGTCTCGAAACCCATCCCGAATCCGCCCATACCACGGTCGATCAGGCCGTGAGTGCATCCGCCCGGGTAGCTCATGGGCAGTTCAAGGCACTGACCAATGCCGTACTGCGCAACCGACTGCGCCGCGATACCGAGTTGCTGGCCGCAGCGGCCAGCGATCCGGTCGCATGCCACCAGCATCCCCGCTGGTGGATTGACAAAATTCGCACGGCCTATCCGGGCAACTGGCAAGCCATACTGGCTATCGGCAACGCCCGGCCGCCGATGACCCTGCGCGCGAACCGAAAAAAAATTACGGGTAACGCATATCTCGCTTTGCTCCATGCGGCCGGCATTGGCGCCCGCCTTCTGGGTCAGGATGGTCAGGCCATTTTGCTCGAACATCCGCAGCGCGTTGGCAATGTGCCGGGTTTTGGCGAAGGCTTGGCGACGGTTCAGGACTGGGGCGCTCAACATGCTGCACTCCTGCTTGATGCGCAATCGGGCATGCGCGTTCTGGACGCCTGTGCCGCACCCGGCGGAAAGACCACTCACCTTCTGGAACTCGCCGACATCGATTTGCTGTCGCTCGATATGGAACCGGCACGGGTAGAGCGCATCCGCGAGAACCTTGGCCGTCTCGGTCTGCAGGCCCAGGTAAAGGTCGCAGACTGCCGCAAGCCGAATCATTGGTGGGACAAACGCCCCTTCGAACGTATCCTGGCCGATGTGCCCTGTTCGGCGAGCGGCGTCGTGCGCCGCCATCCCGACAGCAAATGGCTGCGCCGGGAAAGCGATATTGCCGGATTCGTCAGCAAACAGGCGGAAATCCTTGAAGCCTTGTGGCATGTGCTCGCCCCCGGTGGCAAAATGCTCTACTGCACATGCTCGCTGTTCCCCGAGGAAAATCAATTGCAAATTGCCGGTTTCATCGCGAACCATGCCGATGCTGAGTGCCTGCCACTGGCCGGCACTCAGGAGATGGCATCGAACTGGCAATTGCTGCCGCAAGCGGAACAGGATGGTTTTTTCTATGCCCTGTTGCAGAAATCCACTTAGGCTGCTGCTTGTCATCGTCTTGGCCGGGTCGCTGTGCTTGAGCCGGCCCGCCTGGGCGGGCACCATCGAACCGATTTCCGCCAGGCTTTCAGGCGGCGAAGAAGCCTATGTGCTATCCGCCGAGTTCAACTTGGACCTGGGCAGTCATTTTGAAGACGCCCTTTCCCGGGGAGTACCACTGTATTTTGTGCTCGAACTCGAAATCACGCGCAATCGCTGGTACTGGTCTAACGAGCATATCGCCGGCCGCAGTCTCAACTATCGCCTTGCCTATATTCCTTTGACGCGCCAGTACCGCCTTTCCAGCGGCAGTACCCTGCATCAAAATTTTCCGTCGCTGACGGAGGCCTTGCGCGTCATGAGCCGGGTTGGCGCACTGCCGGTTGCCGAGAGGGGCGCGCTGAAAATAGGCGATACCTACCAGGTAGCCCTGCGTCTGGGGCTGGATCAGCAACAACTGCCCAAGCCGCTGCAGGTGGATGCCCTGGCTAACCGGGACTGGCAATTGCAAGCCAAAGTATTGCGCTGGCAATTCACCCCGACGGCCGAGCGGGAGGCCAAATGAAAATCCTGGCGGTCGTCGCGGCTGCAATCAGCGCCATCCTGCTCTTCCTGCTGGCCTCGGCGAGTGCCAACACGGCGCTGTTCGCAAGCAATTATCCATTGCTGCTGGGATTGAACCTCGTCATCGCTGTCTCACTACTAGCATTGGTGATCGTCCAGTTGCGCACCATGTGGCGCGAGTACCGCGAGCGGGTGTTCGGCTCTCGCCTCAAATCGCGCCTGCTGCTGATGCTCGCGCTGATGGCGGTTCTGCCCGGCGCATTGGTGTATGCCGTATCCCTGCAGTTCGCAATGAGCAGCATCGAATCATGGTTTGACGTGCGCGTCGACAGCGCACTCGAAGGCGGTCTCAATCTTGGCCGCAATGTCCTTGACAGCCAACTCACGGAACTGGCCAGCAAGGCACGTGGCATGGCACTGGAACTCGGCGATGGCGACGAATCCGGCGCGGTACGGGCAACCCGGTTAAACCGCTTGCGTGAGCAGGCCGGCGTCAAAACGGCAACGTTGTTATCCGCCTCGGGGCAGGTGCTGGCAAGCAGTCTGGGAGGCCTCGACAAAATGCTGCCCGATTTGCCCAGCCCTGCGCAACTGCGCCAGGGTCGCCAGAACAGAGGCATGGCACAGGTCGAGGGAGATGCCAGCTCCGGTTTGACTCTGCGCGTGCTGGTACCAGTGACCAGCAGCGAGCTGAACATAGAAGCCCGCGTGCTGCAATTGACTCAATCGGTCCCACCATCCATTGCACAAAGCGCGGCCAGCGTCGAAGCCGCCTACCGCGATTATCAGCAGCTTTCGCTGAGCCGCCAGGGCCTTAAGCATATCTACACGCTGACGCTGACCCTGACGTTACTTCTGGCTTTGTTTGCGGCAATCGCACTGGCCTTCTTTCTCGCCAAGCGGCTGGTGGCACCTTTGCTGATCCTGGCCGAAGGCACACAGGCCGTGGCAGCCGGCGATTTCTCACCACGCGCAGCGCTGGAAACCCATGACGAGCTCGGCGTACTGACGCAATCATTTAATCAGATGACACGCCAGCTTGATGAAGCACGCCGCGAAACCGAGCGACATCGCGGCGAAGTCGAGGCGGCGCGAGCCTATCTGGCAAGTGTGCTGGCCAACTTGTCTACCGGGGTGCTGGCTTTCGACAGCCACTTCGTGTTGCGCGCAGCCAATCGGGGAGCCAGCGCGATACTCCGCGACACGCTCGTGAACCTTGAAGGCAAGAAGCTGTCCGATTGGCCCGGACATGCGGCCCTAAGCCTGGCGATTCGCGACAGCTTTAGCGGGACTGATCACGACGCCGGGGAAACCCGCGAATGGCAACGCCAAGTAGACATCGAGCATCAGGATGGCTCAAACCAGGTGCTGTTGCTACGCGGTTCGACTTTACCTCAGGGAGGGGGGGGCGGATTTGTGGTGGTTTTCGATGACATCACGCAACTTATCGCCGCGCAACGTTCCGCGGCCTGGGGCGAAGTGGCGCGACGCCTGGCGCATGAGATCAAAAACCCTTTGACGCCCATCCAGCTATCGGCCGAGCGGCTGCAACAAAAACTGGCCGACAAGCTCGATCCGGAAGCGCAACTGATGCTGGATCGTGCCACGCAGACGATCGTCAACCAGGTCGAAGCGATGAAGAACATGGTCAATAGCTTCCGCGATTACGCCCGGACTCCGCCGGCACAGTTGCAGCCGCTCGACCTGAACGCGCTGGTGACGGAGATTCTGGGGCTTTACGAAACCTCGCACGCCCACCTGGTGACCGATTTGACGCATGGCTTGCCGAGCGTGCTGGGCGATGCTACGCAGTTGCGCCAGGTCATCCACAATTTGCTGACCAATGCGGAAGAAGCTGCGGAAGACGGTCTGGGCAAAACAGAACAAACGGAAATCCTGATCGTTACCCAGGCGGCAGAAAAGAAGAGCGGGGTGCTCCTGAGCGTCCGCGACAATGGCAATGGATTTCCGGCACATATTCTGGCGAATGCCTTCGAACCTTATGTCACCACCAAGAGCAAGGGCAGCGGTTTGGGTTTGGCGATCGTCAAGAAAATTGTAGATGAGCACAACGGGGAAGTCCGTATCGCCAACCTGCAGCCGCACGGCGCCGAAGTCACCATAAGGCTGCCCCTGGCAGCCGTTCGAATGGAATAAACATGGCACAAATACTGGTCGTTGATGATGAAATGGGTATTCGGGAGTTGCTGTCGGAGATTCTGACGGACGAGGGCCACGCCGTCAGGCTCGCCGAGAATGCCACTGCGGCGCGGCTTGCGCGCATTGAAGCGCGCCCGGATCTGGTGCTACTGGATATCTGGATGCCCGATACGGATGGCATTACTCTGCTCAAAGAGTGGGTCAGCGGCGGTCAGTTGACCATGCCCGTGATCATGATGTCCGGTCACGGCACCATCGATACCGCGGTGGAGGCCACGCGTATCGGGGCTCTCGATTTCCTGGAAAAGCCGATCGCCCTGCAAAAGCTGCTCAGTTCCGTCAAGCGAGCCTTGGCCAAAACCACGGTGCATGCAGCAGGGGCATTAACGCTGGCGGCTTTCCCCCGTTCGGCCCCCTTGCGGGACCTCAGGAAACGCCTCGAACAGGTCGCGGACAAAAGTCCTGCGCTGATGCTCAAGTCGGCGCAAGGCGGTATCGTCGAGTTGGCGGCCCGAACCTTGCATGTGCCAGGAAAAGCCTGGCTCGATCTGACCCTGGACAGCGCTCCGCTGACTCTTGAAGTTTTGCAGGCGGCCAGCGGCGGCGTGCTTTATGTCGAGGAACTCGGCCGTCTTTCGCGTTTGCAGCAAAAGAATGTCCAGTTTGCCATCGAGCGGCTGGAAAAATACGGCATGCGCATGATCGCGGCCACAGCGCAGGACACGGCCAGCCTGCTGGAACAAGGCTGGGATGAGCCATTGCTCGCACGCTTGTCCGACGTCTGGCTGAACCTGCCGTCTCTGTTCGAACTGCGCGACGAAGTGCCGAGCATCGCCAGTCATTTGCTGGCGCAACTGATTGAGCTCCACGGCGTACCACCGCGCCGTTTCTCCACTGCGGCGCTGAATGCACTGCGCCAGTATGCCTGGCCAGGTGGTTATGGCGAACTCAGGAGCACGGTGAAATCCCTGGCGCTTTCGGCATTGGAGGAGGAAATCGACGCTGATGACGTCGGCAACCGCATTGCCATGGCCGGCACCAGCGCTCTGGCTGTTGCCGATTTGCCCCCTGATGTCATGCGCATGCCCCTGCGCGAAGCTCGCGAAGCATTCGAGCGTATCTATTTCGAACATCATTTGCGCCTGGAAGGCGGCAATATGACGCGGCTGGCGGAAAAATCCGGACTGGAACGCACTCATCTTTATCGCAAGCTCAAGGATCTCGGCCTGAGACAGGGAAAGAGGGACGAAGGAGAAGCATAACGGCGTAAAATGTCGATAATCCAAGACACCCGTTAACCGCTGGCTTCGCCACTATGACCCGCCCCAAGAACGATTCCTTCTTACGCGCACTGCTGCGCGAACCTGTCGAGTACACACCGGTTTGGCTCATGCGCCAAGCCGGGCGCTATTTGCCTGAATATTGCGAAACCAGGCGGCGCGCCGGCAACTTTCTCAATCTATGCAAGTCTCCCAACATGGCCTGCGAAGTCACACTCCAGCCCTTGGCTCGCTACGAACTGGACGCTGCTATTTTGTTTTCCGACATACTTACAGTGCCTGATGCGATGGGGCTGGGTCTGTATTTCGCAGAAGGCGAAGGGCCGAAATTCGAGCGCCCCCTGCGTGAAGAATGGGAAATCCGCGCCTTGGCTGCGCCGGATCCCTATGATCACCTGCGTTACGTCATGGATGCCGTCATCGAGATTCGCAAGGCCCTGGCTAATTCCGTCCCCCTGATCGGGTTCTCCGGCAGTCCATTCACGCTCGCATGCTACATGGTCGAAGGCGGTGCTTCGGAAGATTTCCGGCGCATCAAGACCATGCTCTATGAACGCCCGGACTTGCTGCATCACATACTCAAGGTAACCGCACAATCGGTGATCGGTTACCTCAATGCGCAAATTGAATCCGGTGCCCAAGCCGTGATGATTTTCGACACTTGGGGCGGAACGCTTTCTCATCGCGGCTATCGCGAGTTCTCCCTGGCCTATCTGGAACAAATTGTTGCCGGCCTGCATCGCGAATACGATGGCGAACGCATTCCGAGCATCGTCTTCACCAAGGGCGGCGGGCAATGGGCGGAAGACATCGCCAGAATAGGTTGCGATGCAATTGGCCTGGACTGGACGTCCAGCCTGTCGGAGATTCGACGCCGCGTCGGCGACAAGGTCGCTCTGCAAGGCAACCTCGATCCGATGGCATTGTTTGCGACGCCGGAAGTGATCGCCGCCGAAGGGAGGCGCGTTGTCGATGACTTCCACTCTGCCGGACCTGGCGGCGGACATGTTTTCAACCTGGGGCATGGAATTTCGCAGTTCACACCGCCTCATCATGTATCGACTCTGGTGAACACCGTGCATGAATACAGCCGGCATTTTCATCGCCTCTGAGTCCGCCACAGACGGCTTTAATGCCATCTTTATATTTTGGTGTTAGTGCTTACTCATTTATTTTTCGTGCGGCAGAGTCGCTCTGATGCTGTATTGAATTGATCGTCAGAATAATGGCATATTCTTTACTTATGCACAGTTGAGCGCAAGACCATGAAAAATTGAAGGGGTTTTCTTCGGAAAACACTTGCTCTTGGCATATATATGATTTTTAAATGTTTTTTAAAAATAGAGAAGTTATTGAAAATCCCGAATTCCTTCTCTGATGCTGATTCCCAGGATCCTCTAGATACTTGCTAACAAAACTATCCACAGCAGCCGTGAGTAACTTCTTTTCTCTTTTATGGCAATGAATTAGCCCGTAAAAGAGAGATTGTGTCGACGATTCTCTGGCAAGCCACTGAACAGGAAGCATGAGCATACTGCGCGTCGCCATCGATATTCCCTTGCCGCGCCTGTTCGATTATTCATCGGATGATGCCTTGCCGGAAGATGTCGGTCGTTGTGTTCGGGTTCCTTTCGGCTCGGGCGAGAAAATCGGGGTCATTACCGCATTAACCCTGAATAGCGATCAGGCTGCCGACAAGATCAAGCCGGTGCGCGAGATCTTGCGCAGTTTGCCGACACTACCCGCGGATTGGCTGGCACTGACAAAATTTTGCAGTCACTATTACCAGTATCCGCTTGGCGCAGTCATGGCCATGGCCTTGCCGCCGCATCTGCGCCGCGGCAAGACGCCACGACGCAGGGCTCCCTCATCCGCCGCAACAACTCCTACGCGCGCGCAAACCCCACAACCGAAACTGTTGCCTGAGCAAGCCGGCGCGGTGGATACGGTAGCGGCCAAGTTTGGGCAGTATGCCGCCTTTCTCTTGCACGGCATCACTGGCAGCGGCAAGACCGAGGTGTATTTGCGCCTGATCGAGAAACTTCTCGCACAAGGACGGCAAGCCTTGATGCTGGTTCCTGAAATTGCCCTGACTCCACAACTTGAGGCGAGAGTCGCGGGACGCTTTCCTGACGCCAGAGTAGTTTCGGCTCATAGTGGCGTAGCCGATGCCGTGCGTGCACGAGGATTTCTGGATGCGCTCGAAGGGCATGCAGACATACTTCTCGGCACCCGTCTGGCGGTATTTACGCCATTGCCACGCTTAGGGCTGATCGTCGTCGACGAGGAACACGACGCCTCCTTCAAACAGCAGGAAGGCTTGCGTTATTCCGCCCGCGACGTCGCCGTGTGGCGCGCCCACCAGCTTGGCATTCCGATTCTGCTCGGCTCGGCGACCCCCTCGCTGGAAACCTTCTACCATGCCCGCCAGGACGGCGGGCGTTACCATTTGCTGGAGTTGACCCAGCGCGCTGTGGCGGAAGCGCCGCCGGCAGTGCGTTGCGTCGACACTCGCAGGGAAAAGCTGCAGGACGGCATGAGCGCCGTGCTGCTGGCCGCAATTGAAGCACGGCTGGAGCGCGCCGAGCAGAGTCTGATTTTTCTCAACCGGCGCGGCTATGCGCCGGTACTGTGTTGCCCGGCCTGCGCCTGGGTGAGCCGTTGCCGGCGTTGCGCAGCAAACCTCGTGGTGCACCTCGCCGATCAGCGTTTGCGCTGCCATCACTGTGGTTTCGAAACTGCTATTCCGAAGCATTGCCCAGAGTGCGGCAATCTGGATATCCATCCTTTTGGACGTGGCACGCAAAGACTGGAAGAATCACTCTCTGCACGCTTTCCGACGGCACGCATCCTGCGCGTCGATCGCGACTCGGCAAGCACTCCGGCCAAATGGCAAGCCATCCTGGAGACGATTCACGGCGGCCGCGCCGACATTCTGATCGGCACCCAGATGCTGGCCAAGGGACATGATTTCCCCATACTGACCCTGGTCGGTGTGGTGGGCGCAGATGCTGCCCTGTTTGCTGCGGATTTCCGGGCGCCGGAACGTCTTTTCAGCCAGCTGATGCAGGTTGGCGGACGCAGCGGGCGGGCGCTGCTTCCGGGCGAAGTGCTGATCCAGACCGAGTATCCGGCGCATCCGCTTTACCAAGCGCTGGTGACGCACGACTACGCACGCTTCGCCACCACGCAACTGGCCGAACGGCGCGCCGCCGGCTTTCCGCCATTCACTTTTCAGGCATTGCTGCGAGCCGAAGCGACCCGGCTGGAAGATGCGGTCGATTTTCTGAAACTCGCGGCAAAGCACGCTCGCACCATTGCAACGGAGCAAATCAGCCTCTACGATCCCGTGCCCATGCGCATCCAGCGCATCATGACCATGGAGCGCGCGCAACTGCTCGTGGAATCGACAAACCGGCCAGCATTGCAAAACTTTCTTGCGGCCTGGTCAGACCGGCTTTATACGATCAAGATGGCGCGCAGCTTACGCTGGCATCTGGATGTCGATCCGCTCGAGTTCTGAGCAGCGATGACAGTTTCCCCGTGCCATGCTGCACGGGGATTCCACCATATTCATCCGACTATATTGATAGCCAGACTCTATCGATGCAGTAGCGTAATTTCATTTTCCTTTTCAATTCGCAATGAATAAGATGCCTGCAACAGGTCGGACAATCGGGGAGACCAAGGCATTGATCCCGATCCGATCATGGCAGAAACCGGGTAATTTTTTTATGGGAGAAGGAACATGGACATCGGCATCAGCAAAAAAGAACGCGCCAGAATCGCTCAGGGCTTGTCGCATCTGCTCGCAGACAGCTACACGCTCTATCTCATGACGCACAACTTTCACTGGAACGTTAAGGGTCCGATGTTCAATACCCTGCACCTGATGTTCATGGGACAGTACACCGAACAGTGGAACGCGCTGGACCTGATCGCGGAACGCATCAGGGCGCTGGATTTCCCGGCGCCGGGAACCTACAAGGAATTCGTCAAGCTCGCCTCGATCAAGGAAGTCGATGGCGTGCCCAAGGCGGCCGAGATGATCCGCCTGCTGGTGGCTGCTCAGGAAGCAACTGCCCGAACCGCACGCGGGCTGCTCCCAATCGCCGACAAAGCCAACGACCAGCCGACCATGGATTTACTCACGCAACGCCTGGACGTCCACGAAAAGACGGCCTGGATGCTGCGCAGCCTGTTGGAAGAGTAAACCATTGTCATCGGAACGCGCCTTGGCATGACCAAAACTCTCTAATGCCCGACTTTGACCTTAGGCCAGTAGCAGAGGAAATCGTGGCGCAAATTTAATCCTGCGTGTGCAGCTGCGGCAAATCCCGGAGGCAGTGCTCCAGCCACAGCTTGGACAGCTTTTCCTGCAACGAATTCTGCTTCAGCCTCTGGTTCAGCGAATCGAAATCGACGCAGTCGAGCGGCTGATCCTGGTTGAAGCAGGAGAATACGTAGCTGAGTTCTCCGGATTGCGGGTCGCGATGTTGCTGCAAACACTGGGCACATATTTCCTTCATCATGCATTGCATCGGCGAATTAACCGAGCCGATCGCAAAGTGATGCGGCTTCAGATACGGCTGCAGAACACCGTGGCGCGCCTTGGCGACTCCGGCCATCATGCGGTCGGAACCGATCGCGATGAGGCGATCGGCGTCCAACATGCGCAGAGGTTGATCACCCAAACGTCCGGTGGCGTAAGCCGCCATCGCCTCGACAATGTTGCCGACGAAGGTGCGGTCCTGCGGCCTGTCTGGCACAAAACCGGGACCCTCATCGCAACACCAGACGACAATATCGGCTGCCGCCTCGATCTCCTGTACCTTGTAGCGATCGATGATCTTCTTGTAGCCGGCGAAATACAATACCTTCGATTTCTTGGCGCGGAACGCCTGACCGATCGAGAATAGCACCGCATTACCGAGCCCGCCGCCGCAAAGGATTACGGTCTCGTTGGCCTCGATATGGGTGGGTGCTCCGGTTGGCCCCATCAACACGACGGGTTCGCCTGGCCGCAATGCCGCACACAAATTGGCGGAGCCACCCATCTCGAGGACTACCGTTGAAACCAGCCCCTGCTGCCGGTCCACCCAGGCGCCTGTCAGCGCTACGCCTTCCATCTGCAATCGAGTACCGGCAGCCTGAAGTGCATTGGCTTCGAAATTCTGCAAGCGATAAAACTGCCCCGGCTGGAAATTTCGAGCCGCCATGGGCGCCTTCATCACCACCTCGACGATATTCGGCGTGAGACGCTCAACATGGTGCACCGTGACGTTCAGATCGCCGCACAATTCATTGAAGAACTGCGTGGATGAAACTGCGGATTGCGCCGGCCTTTGCTCAAGAACCCGTGATATCACGGGATAACCCTGCTTGGCAGAAGCCATGGCTTTGACCACATTGCCCGAGTAGGACGGATGCAAATCGCCAAAAAAGCTGATGAAGCGTCCATCTGCCAAACGCGACAGCAGGACATCGACACGCTCAGGTTTGCATTGTGCGCGAGCCGGCTTGACGGGTAAACCGGATTCGTCGCAGGCGCTGAAGAACTTGCCGTCCAGCTTGAAATGCAATTCGTCTTCACGCGCCAGCACAGTATTCGGCTGGGTGCCGGCGGCAACGAAAATGGTGCGCGCCGGCAATCGGCGGGTGCCGGCACTCGCCCATTTGCCGTCTTCCCCCATCACTTGCCTGGCGAAGCTGATCCCGCAGGCGGCCGCGTACTGGTCCACCTCGACCGCCAGCGGTGTCAGACACTCGGCAAAGCAAACGCCTTCCTCGAGCGCTTTCTCGATCTCTTCATGATTAAGGGTGTAAGCCGGGCTGTCGATCATGCGGCGCCGGTAGGCAACGGTCGCCCCGCCCCACTCCTGCAGTAGTTCAACGACACGTGCAACACGGCCTTGCTGCTGGGCTTCAAGATGTTCCTTGCGCAACGCACGGGCGTGAGACAGAAATTCTTCGGCGGTTTCCTGCTCGGCGGCATCCCATCCGGCACGGATCAGTGCCTCGCCGTGCCGGGCGATCAGTGCCTCATAGCGTTGCAGGAACTTTTCCACCTGAACGGCGTAGTAGGCCAGCGCCTCGGTCGCCGTATCGATTGCGGTGAGTCCTCCGCCGATCACGATCACAGGCAAGCGCAACTGCATGTTGGCGATGGAATTCTTCTTTGCGGCGCCAGTGAGTTGCAGTGCCATGAGAAAGTCCGAAGCAGTGCGCACCCCGCGCGCCAGGCCGTTGGGTATATCCAGCACGGTGGGCTTGCCCGCCCCCAGGCACAGCGCGACATGATCGAAACCACGCGCCAACGCATCGTCCACCGTCAGCGTTCCGCCAAAACGCACACCGCCGAAAAGGGCGAATTCACTGCGGCGCACCAGAAGCAACCGAATCAGCTTGAGAAAGTTCTTGTTCCAGCGCACCGTAATACCATATTCGGCGACGCCGCCAAACCCTGCCATGGCGCGTTCTTCGAGGGGTTCGTACAAATTCGTGATATCGCGTATCGCTTCGAAAGACGTGCGCACCCCATCCATGCGCACGCCACTGAGGTTCTCGGGCAGCGGTTCGATCTTTAGCCCATCGATGCCGACCACGGCATGTCCGTCATTCATGAGGTAATGAGCAAGCGTGAATCCGGCCGGTCCCATGCCTGCCACCAGCACTTTGCGTCCGGTTTGCCGACGCGGCAATGGACGACGAAGATTGAGAGGATTCCAGCGCGTCAGCAAGCTGTAGATTTCAAAGCCCCAGGGCAGTTCCAGGACATCCTTGAGCGTGCGGGTTTCAACCTCCGGAATATTCACCGGCTCCTGCTTCTGGTAGATGCAGGATTTCATGCAGTCGTTGCAGATGCGGTGACCGGTCGCGGCCACCATCGGGTTGTCGATCGTGATGACCGCCAGGGCGCCGATGGCATGACCTAGATTTTTCAACGTGTGGAACTCGGAGATCTTCTCTTCCAAAGGGCAACCGGCAAGCGAAATGCCGAACGGGCTTTTCTTGAAACTGACCGGTGAACCGGCAACGGCTTTTTCGCGCAGACCGTTGGAACAGGAGTCTTTCTTCTGCGTATGGCAAAGAACGCAATAATTGGATTGATCGAGCGCGCCGCGCAAGTCTGTTCCCTGATCGGTCAGGGCGAAACCATTACGCCGGCGTATATGCTCGGGGGCAATACGGAACGAAACTACGCCATCTTGTTCTGATTTCTGTGCAGCCAGGACCAGATTCAATGAATCGACACGTACCGGAACTTTGAACAGGATGCCGCGATGGTGTTTATGCCGCCCGGCTTCAGTGTGAACCGCCCAAGCTGCATACTGACGTGCCACCTCGAGTATCTCACCATGGGTGGTTTTGTCTGACTGCCATTCAATGATTTTTCGGGCAAATGAGAGTTCTTCCAGTTGTCCGCCCATCTGTTCTGCCAGGAGGTGATGCAGCGCCTCGCCGTCAATGGCTGCAGCTTGTTCCGGCTGGATCAGCTTGGCTGCCTGACGCTGTACGAACTGGCGCTTGACTTCGTAGAGCGGGGTAAGGTCGGCATGTTGTTGCGCCAGGAACCTGGCCTCATCCGCAATGCCGAACAGCTCGATCAGGAAATTTTCGAGACAGGGTGCCAGTTCGAGGATCAGCGCAGATGCGTCGGCCTTCGGAATTGCCTCCGAATTGATGCGCGTCGCCATCAGCCGCGCATGCAATGCATCATCAATCTGGGCCAAACGGGCCAGGAATATCCCATCCAGCTTCTCAAGACCGGACTGCCGATACAAGTCGACTATGGTCAGGTCATGGGCCAAGTTCAACATGAAGAAATCCTCCCGGATGAAAAAAGCGCGCGAGCAGACATGGCCTTGCTTGGCGCTTCATGATTTTTCGCTGTGCTGATCATTGATCTCGACGGAAACCCTCCGGCATACTCAGGTGACATCAAATTGTTTGATATCGAACAATTTAATTCTACACCAGATAATGGAGCGTTTTGCATGGCGCGCTGGACAGGACGGCTTGCTTCTGTTCCAAACTGGAATTGGCATTTCCTTTCATGCGCCCTTGCCGGCCAGATGGCGCCGCCCGGCCAGAATGTACCAGCCATAGCTCAACGCCTGCAGCGCCAGGAGTATTGCATAGGTTCGCTGATAAGCGTCGTGGGGTGACATCCCGCCGGCGGTAAATCCATCCACCGCTGCGCCAAATCCCCACTGAATGGCAAAAGCGCCAACAAAAGTAAGCAGGTTGAGCGTGGTGTTGACCCGACCGGCCAGTTGCATCGGAAATTGCGCCGAAAGCAAAGCATAGGACAAGTTCCCAACGCTGAACACCAACCCCATGGCGAACCAGAGCGGATAAGATGACGCGCCTTCAATCACGATCAGCAGCGTGACAACCATGCCGCAGCCCATGCCGACGATCAGAATGTATTCGGGCTTGAGGCCGCGCGCAGCAAGGCGGGTGACAAATGTGGCGATCGCCACAAACCCGACCATCATGCCCAGGCTCATGAGCAACAAGTGCAAGGCTGCAGCATCGCGCGTCAGACCATTGAAATTCATCAGCCAGGGCACTGCCCACAAGCCCTGCATGGCCATGAAACCTCCGACCACCAAGGCGGTTTGCGGCGCATAACGCCAGAAGGCGAAACTGGTAAGAACTTTGCCGACACCGCGCAGCTGGTCGATCAACGATTCCCTGCTTGCCGTTGCAGACTTGTCCGGCGTGGTAAAAATCAGTATTGCCGCAATCATGGCGAGCACAGCCAGCCCAAAGAAGGCGCCACGCCAGCCGATCAACGACAAGGCCCAACTCAGCGGCGTGCTCGAGGTCAATGCGCCCAAGCCACCGGCAGCCATGATCGCAGAATTGAGGGAAGCTTGGCGCTCCATCGGAAACCACAGTGAAAATGCCTTGAAGGATGCCATCAGGCACGCCGATACGCCGAGGCCGATCAAAGCGCGGGAAAACGCCAATTCCGCGAGGTTGTGTCCCAGTGCGAACAGGGTCGCACCAATAGCGGCAATGACGAGCAAGGCGGCTTCGACGCGCCGCGGTCCATAGCGGTCAAGCAGTATTCCGAGCGGCAGCTGGAAAGCGCCAAACACGGCCAGATAAGCACTGGTCAACAAGCCGAGGTCGGCTGCCGAAAAATTCAGTTCGCGCACCAGTTCCGGTGCGATTACGGCATTGACGTTGCGCAGCAAGTAGGACAGAAAATAACCAACGGCAAACGGCACAAATATCCGCAGCCAAAGTTGCGACGGCCTCAGAGTGCTCATGCCGTCCTTTCCCAAAGCCAGGCTGCACCACGCACGCCCGAGGAATCACCGTGACGGTTCCGCACCAATCGGGTCACGACATGATCGGAGAAAACATGCTCTTCCCAAAGCCTGGGCACATTGACATAGAGTCGATCGATGTTGGACAAACCTCCCCCCAGCACAACGACGTCAGGATCGAGAATATTGATGATTCCGGCCAGGGCTGTCGCCAAGCGCGATTCGTAGCGTCGCAGCGTGGCTTCACAAGTGGCATCACCTGCTTCGGCACCCGCCACTATGTCAGGTGACGCAAGCGATGCCCGATTGTGACAAAAATGATCCTGGCTCATGCCTGGTCCCGACAAATAAGTTTCAATACAGCCTGACCGGCCGCAGTAGCATGCCGGCTGAGGATGCTCTGACAAACCCGGCAAAGGATTATGTCCCCACTCTCCGGCGATCGCGTTGCAGCCCGTCAATACGCGACCATGCACAACGATTCCGCCACCGACGCCGGTACCCAGAATTACGCCGAACACGACGTCGGCCCCGACACCGGCGCCATCGCTTGCTTCCGACAAGGCAAAACAGTTGGCATCATTGGCGAGCCGGACTTCCCGGCACAATGCCTGCTGGAGATCGTTCTGCAATGGCTTGCCGATCAAACAAGTAGAATTGGCGTTCTTGATGAGGCCACTGACCATTGACGGCGCCCCGGGAATACCAATCCCGATGCTCCCCTTATGCTGCAAGCGGTTTTCCGTTTGTTCGACCAAAGCCGCAATCGCCTGCACCGTGGCCGTATAGTCGCCCTGAGGCGTCGCGACCCGATGACGCAAGAGTTCGCCGCCGTCATCATCGAGCGCGATGATCTCAATTTTCGTACCTCCCAGATCAATGCCGATGCGCATCGCTCATGTTTTCCGCTGATCGAACTGGCGATGATTCATCTTCTGTTTAAACATCTCTCATGATTTTTCGGACAGCTTCTCTGGGGAAAAATCTTCTGCCGACAGAGCCAGTTGCTGGCAAAATCGTCCCAACATTTCGTCCATTTTAATTGTTAGGAGACTCGTATGAGCGTCATTCAGGAATTCAAGGAGTTTGCGGTCAAAGGTAATGTGGTCGACCTGGCGGTTGGGGTCATTATCGGCGGAGCATTCGGAAAAATCGTCGACTCGGTGGTCAGCGACCTGGTGATGCCTGTCGTCGGCCGAATCCTCGGCGGTCTGGATTTCAGCAATTATTTCATCGCGCTCAAGGAAGTTCCTGCTGGAATGGCGATGACCCTGGCGGAAGTCAAAAAGGCTGGCATACCTGTATTTGCCTGGGGCAACTTCCTGACCATAAGCATCAACTTTGCCATCCTGGCATTTATTATTTTCATCATGGTCAAGCAGATCAACCGACTTAAGCGCGAAACTCCGGCGTCGCCCGCCAGTCCGCCACCAACCCCGGAAGACGTGCTGCTGCTTCGTGAAATACGCGATGCGCTGAAAAAAGCTTAATGCCCGTAGCTGATTCGGGGGTGCTAGTGCCCGAAGTTGATTCTGGGGTGCTAGGCACCGTCACCAACGAAAGGATTGTATTGGCGTTCCTCGCCAAAGGTCGACATCGACCCGTGGCCAGGAATAAAACTGACATCGTCGCCCAACGGCCAGAGCTTTCCGCGAATGGCGTTGATCAGTGCCGTATGACTTCCTCGCGGAAAATCGGTGCGGCCGATCGAACCCTGGAACAGGACATCGCCGACGATCGCGAGCTTGGACGGGGCATGGAAAAACACAACATGGCCGGGTGTGTGGCCAGGGCAGTGCAGCACGCTGAGCGTGACCTCGCCGAAGCTGACCGTATCGCCTTCATTGAGCCAACGATCGGGAACAAACGCAGCGGCCTGACCTAACCCGAACATCTGTCCCTGCTGAGGCAATTGGTCGATCCAGAACTTCTCTTCCTGTTGCGGGCCTTCAATCGGGATGCCAAGACGCGCGGCAAGTTCCGCCGTGCCTCCGGCATGGTCAATATGTCCATGCGTCAGCAATATTTTTTCGATTTGCACGCCCAGTTTCTTGGCAACCGAAAGAATCCGATCGAGATCGCCACCGGGATCAACCACTGCACCACGCATGGTCTCTTCGCACCAAAGCAAGGAACAGTTTTGCTGGAAAGGGGTAACGGGAATAATCTGGAATTTCATCGTGAATTAAATGTGAATTTAGACTCGCGATGTTATTCAACCAGAATCAGGGGCGGGTGTCACTCCTCAATCTTGGCAACGCGCAAATAGTCGCCTGGTTCGGGATGGCAGCGGAAATTATCAGGTGTCAGGGTTTGACAACCCCGGGAGGAATCGGCGACACTTTTTCCCAGCCGCTGGGACATTCCTTGACATAGGGATAATAGCCCGCAGGCTTCCTGCACGAATACCACCACTGGCCACCCGGCGGATCATACGGCTGATTCTGCGCTGTATATGGCGTTGGCGCAGGGGGCGGCAGTGCAACCGGCGGCGGGCTGACGTAGGTCTGCTCGACATAATAGGGCTGAACCACGACAGGCGCGTAGACCGGTGGGGCGTAGACCACTGGAGGAGAGTAATAGACAGTCCGCGGCTGCTGAACCGCCGAGTAGAGTATGGCCGAGCCCAGCAGAAAACCGAAGGGCCCCCAGAAATGATCGTGCCCATGACCATGGCCACCCCCGCCGCGTTGAGCCCAGCTAGGTGTTGAGGCCAGCGTACCAACAACGATGATCGCCAAGAGACCCGCTCTGAGCTTCATTTTGAAGTCCTCCTCATCAGGCACTATTCAAGTGTGATCCGGTTATGAACCCGCAAATATTCGCCCGGTGGCGTACGGGTAGTCGTGGTCAACAGTTTGCCCTTGTAATCATAAGTGACCTGGTAGCCGGCCGGCGGTCCCGGTTCAAACACTGTGCTGCATTGCTCCTGGGTCCTCGGCGCAGAACCCATTTGATCTCCGAGCAAGGTGCCCCCAATCGCACCCGCCACCGTGGCGGCATCCTTGCCATGGCCACCCCCGAAGCGTGATCCGACTACGGCACCGACCAGGCCGCCAGCGACGGCAGCGCCTGGATTGTGCGCTGACCCGGGACTGACTGTCACCTGGTTGCAGATCTGGCGAGCAACTTGCGGTCCGGGAATGGGCGAATAATTCAGGACTTTTGCAAATTCGGTGGTGTCCTGAATCACATTGGACTGGGCTGCAGCTGTCAGCGGCAGGCACAATGCAGCGCCGAGCACAGCGCCATTTGCCATAAGGCGCGTGAACTCTGATAAGGAATAAGGTTTCATGAAGTTTCTCCTCGGTTCAGGGGGAAGCATCAATGCATGCGACCGTGCATACGGTCATGCATGCGATTGTGCCAAGCATTCTTTGCATACAAATCGAATATGGTCTTTTGTTCGGGACCAAGCTGGTCATAGAAAATCTTCATCTCGCCGGCCAGTTTGCTCATTCGATCCGCACCTGAACGCATTCTTGCTGCCATTTGCGCCATTTTGTCCGGCGTGGCCAGATCTTCCTGTATTGCTCGTGCGCCCGGCGCCAACTTTTCCATCTCCTGGGCGCGCTCTTGGGCATGCCCGATCATTGCGGCTGAGAACGTTTTCCATGCATCTTGTTGAGACGGATTGAGCTTTAATTTCGCACTGAGCTTGTCCAGACGTTCCTGAGTCATGACGACCGGGTCATACCTTGCATGATGAGGTGCATGGGCACTTCGCAACATGCCCGGTTGCCCCGTATCGGCTGCATTGACGTAGCCAAACCCTGCAATAAAAATCCCGGCAACTGCCAGACAAGTAGCTCTGATTGGATGTTTCATGATGTTTTCTCCTAAAGAATTCCTTCTAATCCTGCATCGCTGGAACGAATCCTAAAGGGGACTACAGGCTACTGCTGTAAGGGATTGTGAAATTTTGTAAGGCCCCGGGAAGGACGCTTGGCGCATTCCTCCCGCGCCGGACATATCGAGTGTTACCTGCTCGCGTCGGTAAGTTTAAGGTGTGTCACTGGTGAAGCTGAAGGCATCGGCGAAAAACTCTTCTGCCGGCAAGCCTCGTGCGACAAAGTCGCGACGAGCAGCATCAATCATCGCCGGCGCGCCACAAGCATACACCTGATGTCCGGATAAGTCCGCATAGTCTTCCAACACGGCTTGATGCACTAATCCGATGCGCCCTGCCCAGGCATCATCTTGCGATGGCTCGGACAGTACTGGCACATACTTGATCTGCGGATATTCATGCGCCCAGCGTTGAGGCAATTCCGGGAGATACAACCCGGCCCGATCGCGCGCACCCCAGTAGAGGATCATCGGGCGCTGACTCTGCACATGAAGCGCATGCTCGATGATGCTTTTGATGGGGGCGAAACCAGTGCCGCCCGCAACCAGAATGATCGGCTTGCTGGAGTCTTCGCGCAGGAAAAATCCGCCATGCGGTCCCTCGAAGCGCAGCATGTCGCGCTCTTTCATGCCGTTGAACACATGCTCGGTAAATTGCCCGCCGGATATCAACCGGACATGCAGCTGCAGCAATTCATCGTCATGCGGGGCATTAGCCAGAGAGAACGCCCGACGCTTACCGTCTTTGAGCAAAATTTCGATGTACTGTCCGGCGAGAAAGGGAAATTTCTCATTGACCGGCAATTTCAAGTGAAGTGCCATCACGTCCGGTGCCAAACGCTCCAGTTTCTGGATGCGGCATGGCAATGTCCTCACCGGAATATCGTCTTTAGTTTTCAGTTCGCGGCACTCAATGCTGATATCTGAAAGTGGCTGGGCACAACAGAACAAGGCCAGACCGGCCGCTTTATCTTCTTCCGAAAGCGCGGTGGATGAAGCGCTTCCATGATCGACCTGACCCTCAAGTACCCTGCCCTTGCAGGTGCCGCAGGCACCATTGCGGCAACCGTAAGGCAAGTTATATCCGGCATCGAGCGCCGCACGAAGGATGGTCTCACCATGCTCGGAAGTGCATGTGTGGCCGCTCGGCTGAATGGTAATCTGGAAGGACATGAGATAATTTGCGAATGTTAAGGTTATTGGTCATTGGCTGCGGCGACGTGGCACGGCGCACCTTGCCGCTGCTGGCGCAGCGCTATCGAATTTACGCATTGGTTCGTTCGCTGGACAGCTCCCTTGCTGCCGAATTTGCCGCCATGCAGATCACACCGATCCTTGGCGACCTTGACCAACCGGCGAGTTTGCGGCGACTTGCGGGCTTGGCCGATTTGTTGCTGCATTTTGCGCCACCACCGGAATTTGGCAACCAGGATCCGCGGACCAAACATCTGATCGCAGCCCTGCAACGCGGAAAAATTTTACCACGGCGCATGGTGTACATCAGCACCAGCGGGGTCTATGGCGACTGTCGCGGCGCCTGGGTCAGAGAAACGCGCAAAGTTGCGCCGGCCTCATCCAGATCACAACGGCGGATCGATGCAGAACAACAGCTGCGCCGCTGGGGCAAGCGCAGTGGGATATGCATCAGCATCCTGCGTGTCCCCGGGATCTATGCCGCGGAGCGTTTGCCTTTGGCTCGCATTCGGCGTGGCGACCCGGTGCTGTGCGAAGAAGATGACGTGTTCACCAATCACATCCATGTGGATGACTTGGCGCGATGTACGATAGCCGCCCTGCGACACGGCCAGCCGAATCGAATCTATCACGCCAGCGACGATTCGTCCTCGCCTGGTCTGCGCATGGCCGAGTGGTATGACGCCATCGCCGACACCTTCGCCTTGCCACGTCCGCCGCGCGTGAGCCGAACCCAGGCGCAGGCCGTATTGACTCCAATGGTGCTGTCCTTCATGGGAGAATCGCGTCGTCTTGACAATTCTCGGCTCAAGACTGAATTACGGGTACGCCTGAGCTATCCCGATGTCCATGCGGGCCTGGCGAATACTGTTGCACTCAAGGAGAAGCCCTGACATGTTTTGCGGTACAGCCCTGTTTTGATCAAACTCAATCATTTTTTTGCGCCATGTCCGCGCGGACTCGAGTCCTTGCTGGCCGAAGACCTGCTTGCCGGCGGTGCTTCCGCCGCGCAAGTTGTGGCAGGTGGAGCGCAGTTCAGCGGAACCTGGGAAACCTGCTACCGCGTGAATCTCGAGTCTCGCATTGCCAGCCGCGTCTTGTGGCGGGTTGCCCAAGGCAGCTATGGCTGTGAGGAAGACGTTTACCGGCTTGCCGGTACGGTGGACTGGCCGGCGCTGTTTCAGGTCGAGCGCACGTTGCGCGTGTATGTCACGGCAATCAAATCACCGCTGAAGAGCATCGAATTCATCACCTTGCGCGTGAAGGATGCGGTATGCGACCGGTTCCGCCTTGCCTGCGGACGCCGTCCAAGCGTCGATACCAGCCGGCCCGAAGTGCGCATCCATTTATTTCTCACGGCGACCGAGGCCACGCTCTATCTGGACACTTCAGGCGAACCGCTTTGGCAACGCGGCCACAAGATCGCCAAGGTGCAAGCGCCGGTCAAGGAAAATCTGGCCGCCGGCATTTTGCGCCTTATCGGCTGGCAACCCGGCGTTCCGCTCTACGACCCAATGTGCGGCAGCGGCACTTTTCTGATCGAAGCGGCGCACATCAGTCTAGGCGATGCGCCGGGATTGTCGCGCGACCCCGGGGAGTTCGGTTTCGAGAAGTTATCCAATTTCAATGCAAAACTCTGGCAGGGCTTGTGCCGCCTGGCCGCTGATCGGCGTGCCCTGGCGCCATCCTCGTTGCCGATCTGGGGCGCCGATCTCTCCGCTGACGCTGTCTCACGCGCGCGCCAGAACCTGGATTATGCCGGCATCGGAGACTTGGTCGAGGTTCGCGAGGGCAATCTCCTCGACCTGCCGCCACCCGCAGCTGCCGGCATGTTGATCGCGAATCCGCCTTACGGCGAACGACTCGGCGAAACCCAAGAGCTGGCCGCTTTCTATCCGCGTCTTGGCGATGCGCTGAAGCGCCAATACGCCGGTTGGGATTGCTGGTTTTTTTCGGCCGACACGGCCTTGCCCAAGCTCATCGGCCTCGCCGTCAAACGCCGCATACCGCTGTTCAATGGTCCTCTGGATTGCCGCTTGTACCATTTCCCAATGGTAGCTGGTGCGAATCGTCAGCTACGCCAGAGCGCCGCTCCGGAACGAAGCTAGAATTGTCGTCGGCATCAGCACCACTTAAAATCCATGGCGCTCCCTGAACTGACTCAGAAACTCGTCGACACCAAACTCGGGAAATATTGCGACGACAAGGTTCCCGTCCATGTTCGCGATCAGGTGCGCCTGACCTATTCGTTCATGGGCAATACCGTCACGCTTTTCGAGGAACGGCCTGTCTATAACCAGTTGGACAAGCGGACCAAGATACCCATCGCCCAATTTCGCCTGAGCGTGGTCGATCATTTCTGGCGCTTATACTGCGCCAGCCAGAAACGCCACGAAGGATGGCTGCAGTATGTGAACGCCCAACCCACTGCAGATTTCGAGACACTCCTGATGGCGCTTGATCAGGATCAGACCGGTGTGTTCTGGGGCTAGTGCCCGCAGTTGGGTCTAGGGTACTGGTACCCGTAGTTGAGCCTGGGGTATTAGCGCGATTCGAAGGAGTAGTGCAATTCGTCGATCATCTGGTGCAGCGCCTGGCGTATCTGTTCCTCGCTGCATTGCATGAGGAGCGCGTCATCCAGGGCATCCTGTGCAATTTGGCGCAATTCTTCAAAATTCTGATTCAGCACCTTGATTTTTTCAAGGCAGGAAATCGGGTTTCCGTCGACATTTTTCCAGACCTGCCCGGCGCTTTTCGCTTGCTGCTGATTCATTTCGCACTCGCTCAAACAATATCCAGATGCTGTATTCCGGAATTCATGTCACGATCTTTCGATTCCTTGCCATGCAGCTTGATCTGCAGGCGCAGGTCGTTGACCGAATCGGCGTTGCGCAGCGCATCTTCATAGCTGATGCGGCCCTCCTCATAAAGATCGAACAGGCACATGTCGAAAGTCTGCATGCCGAGTTCCTTTGACTTCTTCATGATCTCCTTGATGCCATGCACTTCGCCCTTGAAAATCAGGTCCGAAATCAGCGGTGAATTGAGCATGATCTCGATCGCCGCGGCACGCCCCTTGCCCTCCTTGAGCGGGATCAGCCGCTGCGCGATGATTCCGCGCAGGTTGAGCGAAAGGTCCATCAACAACTGCTGCCGGCGCTCCTCGGGAAAGAAGTTGATGATGCGGTCAAGCGCCTGATTCGCGCTGTTGGCATGCAGGGTGCCAAGGGCCAGATGGCCGGTTTCGGCAAAGGCAATCGCGTGCTCCATCACCTCACGATCGCGTATTTCACCGATCAGAATCACGTCGGGCGCCTGGCGCAGGGTGTTTTTCAGCGCGGCTTCCCAGGAAAATGTATCCACACCGACTTCGCGCTGGGTGATGATGCAGTTGATATGCGGATGGACGTACTCGACCGGGTCCTCGATGGTGATGATATGGCCGTAGCTGTTTTCGTTGCGGTGTCCGATCATGGCTGCGAGCGAAGTCGACTTGCCCGAACCGGTGCCGCCGACAAAGAGTACCAGGCCGCGCTTGGTCATCGCGACTTCTTTCAGCACCACCGGCAGTTTGAGATCTTCAAACTTTGGGATGGCCGTGGTGATGGTGCGCAGGATGATGCCGGTGTGGCCTTGCTGGACAAAGGCATTGACGCGGAAGCGGCCGATTCCGGCAGGATTGATGGCGAAATTGCATTCCTTGGTCGCTTCGAACTCGGCGGCCTGCTTGTCGTTCATGATGGCGCGCGCCAATTCCTGGGTATGCTGCGGCGTCAAGGCCTGGGTCGTGGCTGGCGTCATTTTGCTGTCGATTTTCATCGCCGGCGGAAATCCGGCGGTGATGAACAGATCGGAGCCTTTTTTGCTGAGCATCAGCTTCAGCAACTCATGCATGAACTTCAGGCCTTCATCGCGTTCCATGGTCTTACCTCAATGCGTTTTAGTTGAAGCCGCTATCGTCAAGCGGCGAAACTGTCCTTGTTGGCGGCCTTGGAGCGCGCTTCGGCGGAGGAAACGACTCCTCTCTTGACGAGTTCGGTGAGGTTCTGGTCAAGCGTCTGCATGCCGAAATTCTGGCCGGTCTGGATCGCCGAATACATCTGTGCAATCTTGGCTTCGCGGATCAGATTGCGGATCGCCGGCGTACCGACCATGATTTCGTGTGCAGCGACCCGGCCCGAGCCATCCTTGGTCTTGAGCAGCGTCTGGGAAATAACAGCACGCAGCGATTCCGAAAGCATGGCGCGCACCATTTCCTTTTCGTCGCCGGGGAATACATCGATGATGCGGTCGACTGTCTTCGCGGCCGAGGAGGTGTGCAGCGTGCCAAATACCAAGTGTCCGGTTTCGGCGGCGGACATTGCCAGTCGAATCGTCTCCAGATCGCGCATTTCGCCGACGAGGATCACGTCCGGATCTTCACGCAGGGCCGAGCGCAGGGCGTTGGCGAAAGACCGGGTATGCGGCCCGACTTCGCGCTGGTTGATGAGGCATTTCTTCGAGTCATGGACAAATTCGATCGGGTCTTCAACGGTCAGAATGTGGCCATAGTCGTTTTCGTTGACGTCGTTGACCATCGCGGCCAGCGTGGTCGATTTGCCCGATCCGGTCGGGCCCGTGACCAGCACCAGACCGCGCGGGGTCTTGGCTATCTCGGAGAAGATCTTCGGGCAGTTGAGCTGCTCCAGCGACAAAATCTTGGACGGAATGGTCCGCAACACAGCGGCGGCGCCACGATGCTGAACATAGGCATTGACACGGAAGCGCGCCAGATCGGGGACGGCGAAGGAAAAGTCGAGTTCGAGATTTTCCTCGTAGAACTTGCGCTGGCCATCATTCATGATGTCGTAAATCATCGCATGCACATCTTTATGCTCCATCGCCGGCAAATTGATGCGGCGAATGTCTCCATGCACCCGGATCATCGGCGGCAAGCCGGCGGAAAGGTGCAAGTCGGAGGCCTTATTCTTGACCACGAAGGCGAGCAGTTCGGTGATATCCATGGCTGGGCTTTCCTGAAACAGGGTTGGCTAAGTTGGGTACTAAGTTGAGTACTAAGTTGGGTAGGACGATCAGGGCGCAGTATACTGCCAGGCCATTATGACAATAATATCCGTCAACTTGCAAGCAGTGAAAGCTCGCATCAGAGCCGCCGCCCAGTCGGTCGGACGCGATGCCGGAGCCGCGCGATTGCTGGCGGTTTCCAAGGGCTGGCCGGCCGAATGTGTGCGCAGCGCTTTCTCGGCAGGTCAGCGCGCCTTCGGTGAGAATTATGTGCAAGAAGGCGTGGCGAAAATCGCTGCACTGGATGACCTGGATCTCGAATGGCATTTCATCGGTCCCTTGCAAAGCAACAAGACCCGGGAGGTTGCGGAAAATTTCGACTGGGTGCATAGCCTCGATCGAATTAAAATTGCGCAGCGGCTCTCGGCGCAACGACCGTCCGGGGCATCACCCCTGCAAGTCTGCATCCAGGTCAATGTCAGCGGCGAAGACAGCAAAAGCGGTGTGGCGCCGGCAGAGGTGGCAGCGCTGGCACATGCCATCAAGCCATTGCCGGGAATGTGTCTGCGCGGACTAATGACGATTCCGGAAGCAAGCGAGAATCACGAATTGTTGCGTCAGCGTTTCGCCCTGCTGCGCAAACTGTTGGAGCAGATCAATGGCGCAGGCATGCAGCTTGATACGTTGTCCATGGGCATGTCGGACGATTTTGAAATCGCCATTGCCGAGGGCGCCACAATACTCCGCATCGGCTCGGCAATCTTCGGCCAACGAAGCAAGAAAGGAAGTTGATGAAAATTACATTTCTGGGCGGCGGCAACATGGCCAATGCCCTGATCGGCGGCATGCGCAAACAGGGATTTTCCGTCGCGGCGATGCAGGTGGTCGAACCAATTGAAGAAACACGCGAGAAGCTCACGGAGAAGTTCGGTGTGCGCTGCTGTGCCGCAGTCGATGCGGCAGCACTCAATTGCGAAGTGCTGATTCTGGCGGTCAAGCCGCAGCAGATCAAAGCCGCACTGGAGCCGCTCACCGGACAATTCAGGGATCATCTAGCCAATCAGCTCGTCCTGAGTGTGGCAGCAGGACTGCGACTGGGAGACATTTCCCGCTGGCTCGGCGACTATCAGCAACTGGTGCGCTGCATGCCGAATACTCCGGCATTGATCGGCGCTGGCCTTACCGGGCTGTTTGCCGCACCTGCCGTCGGTCGCGAAGGGCGAAACACGGCAGAGAAAATCATGAGCGCCGTGGGCATGACGCTCTGGATCGAAAGTGAAGAGAAAATGGATGCGGTGACGGCCGTTTCCGGCAGCGGCCCGGCTTACGTCTTCTATTTCATCGAAGCCTTGGAGCAGGCGGCGCAGGCGCTTGGTTTTGATGTCGCAACCTCGCGCACCCTGGCAATCGAGACATTCGTCGGCGCGGCAAAGCTGGCCGAACAAGGCCATGTGCCGGTTTCAGTATTGCGCGAACGGGTCACCTCGAAAGGCGGCACCACCGAGGCAGCGCTCAATTCGTTCAATGCCAGCGGCATCAATGCTGCGATTCTCAAGGGCGTGCAGGCGGCCGCAACCCGCGGACGCGAACTCGGCGACGAGATGGGCAAGGACTGAAGGCCATGCTGGCGCAATTGCTCTATCAAGTTCTCGACTGGCTGTTCGGCTTCTTTACGCTCGCTCTGCTGGCACGATTTTTCATGCAGTGGGCGCGTGCGCCGTTTCGCAATCCACTCGGCGAATTCGTCATCGCCGTCACCGATTGGGCTGTCAAACCGGCACGACGCCTGATTCCAGGCGCTTTCGGCTGGGATCTGCCGAGCCTTGCTTTGGCGTGGCTGCTGCAGTTGATCTTGCATGGCCTGATCTTTGGGCTTAGTGGTGCAGCATCATCGCCCTCCGGCCTTGGCGCAGCAGCAATCGGCTGGCTGGCATTGCTGGCTGTTGTTGCCATTCTGAGAATTGCGCTCTACCTGCTGACCGGCGTAGTTATCATCGCGGCGCTGCTCTCCTGGATCAATCCGTATGCGCCCATGGCGCCGATTTTCAATCTCATTGCCCGTCCTTTTTTGCGGCCTATCCAGCGCTTCCTGCCGCCCATCGGCGGCGTTGATCTTTCGCCCATGGTGCTACTGCTGGCCATGCAAATTCTCTTGAGCGTGCTTTCTACTCTCCAGCACAGCCTGATTCCATTCGGCATCGGATGACCTGGCTGCGCAGCGAAGCGGATGCCGTGGTGCTGAGCTTGCATATCCAGCCCGGCGCCAAGAAAACCGAAGTGGTCGGGCTGCACGGCACGGCGCTCAAAATCCGCCTCGCCGCGCCGCCCGTGGATGGCAAGGCGAATGCGGGCCTGATCAATTTTCTCGCACCGCGGCTGGAAGTTGCCAAGCGTCAGGTAGAAATCATCAGCGGCACCAATTCTCGCACCAAGCAGGTCCGCGTCGCCGGTGTAGATGCAGAATCCGTGCGAAGCAAACTCCTGGCCTTGGGCTGATTAAGTCCAGGAGCCGTCGTAGGCGAGGTGTCCGTCGATGAGCGTGCCGCGCACGCGTCCTTGCAATTCGAGTCCGAGGAACGGGGTATTTTTGCCCTGGCTCTTCAAGGTCGCTCGGTTGACGGGATAGGCGGCCTGCGGATCGAAGATGCAAACGTCAGCCGCCGCACCCACCGTAAGGGTGCCGGCCTCGACGCCAAGGATGCGTGCCGGGTCGCAGGTGACGCGGGCCAAAGCATGGACAAGCGGCAACTTAATTTCACTGGCCCACTTCAAAGTCAGCGGCAGCAACAGTTCGAGGCCGGTGGCACCGGGCTCGGCTTCGTCAAATGGCACTTGCTTGGCATCGTCATCGACCGGTGTGTGATCGGAGCAGACCGCGTTGATGCTGCCGTCCGCGAGTCCGCGGCGCAACGCTTCGCGATCCGACTGGGAACGCAAGGGCGGATCGAGACGTGCATGCGGATCGAAATAACCAATGTCGTGTTCGGACAAATGCAGGTGATGCACGGCAACGTCACAGGTGGCGGAAATGCCTGAGCGCCGCGCGGCGACAATCATTTCCAGACCAACGGCGCTGGAAATGCGCGTCAGGTGGATGCGCGCGCCGGTCTCGCGCGCCAGTTGCAATATGGTGGCCAGAGCAATGGTTTCCGCCGCTACCGGTATGCCACCGAGACCAAGGCGCGTCGCCACCTCTCCGTCGTGAGCAACACCCAACTTGGCAAGAAACGGATCTTGCGCCTGCATCCACACCGGAAAGCCGAAGGTCGCCGCATACTGCATGGCGCGCAACAGCACCTGGGTATCGACGATGGCGGTGTTGGCCTGGCCAAAGGCTACGCAACCCGCTTCGGCCAGCTCAGCCATCTCGGTGAGATTCACCCCTGCCAACTTCTCGGTCAAGGCGCCCACGGGGTAAACGTGGGCAAATTCCGGCAAGCGGGCGCGATGCTTCAGCATCTCGACGAGACCAGGCTCATCGAGCGGCGGATCGGTATCGGGCGGGCAAGCGAGACTGGTCACGCCTCCGGCTGCCGCAGCCGCCATCTCGGATTCCAGGGTTGCGCGGTATTCGTACCCCGGTTCGCGCAGTCGCGCCGACAGATCGACCAGTCCCGGACAGACGATACACCCAGTTGCATCCAGAGAACCGTTGGCTTCGAAACCCGCAGGCATCTTGCCGACACCGACAATGACGCCATCGGCGATGAACACATCCGCATTGCGGTCGATGCCGTTGGCTGGATCGATGACGCGGCCGTTGCTGATCTGTATTTTCATGATCCCCCCGCCAGCATGCTCATCACCGCCATGCGCACGGCAATACCGAAAGTCACCTGAGGCAGAATCACGGCATGCGAACCGTCGGCGACCGCCGAATCAATTTCAACGCCGCGGTTCATCGGCCCAGGATGCATGACGATGGCGTCGGGCTTGGCCCGGGCCAGGCGCTCCGGGGTCAGGCCATAGGACTTGAAATATTCCTGCGGACTGGGCAGCAGTGCGCCCTGCATGCGTTCGTTCTGCAGGCGCAGCATCATCACCACATCGACGCCCTGCAGTCCCTCGTCGATGTTGTGGAAGACATGCACGCCCAAGCGCTCGACATCCGTGGGGAGCAAAGTTCGCGGTGCGATGACGCGGATCTCCGCCACGCCCAGCGTGGCCAGGGCGTGAATCTGCGAGCGGGCGACGCGCGAGTGCAGGACGTCGCCGACGATGGCCACGGTCAGCGCGGTGAAGTCTCGTTTGTAATGGCGAATGGTGTACATGTCGAGCAGCCCCTGGGTCGGATGCGCGTGACGGCCATCGCCGGCATTCACCACGTGGATATGCTCGCGGCCGGTTGCCGCCAGATGCCCGGCGATCAAGTAGGGCGCGCCGCTCGAGGCATGCCGGACCACGAACATGTCGGCCTGCATGGCTGAGAGATTGTCGATGGTGTCGAGCAAGGTCTCGCCTTTGGCGGCGGAGGATGTGTTGATATTGAGGTTGATGACGTCTGCCGACAGCCGCTTGGCGGCAATTTCGAAGGTGGTGCGCGTGCGTGTCGAGTTTTCAAAGAACAGATTGAATATGCTCTTGCCGCGCAGCAGGGGCAATTTTTTTACCTCGCGTTCCGCGACCTCGGCAAAAGGCGCAGCGGCATCGAGAATTGCCAGGATGATGTCACGCGGTAGTCCTTCGGTCGTCAGAAGATGCTGCAGTTTTCCCTGCGAATTGAGTTGCGGGTTACGCATCGTGCCGGTCCTTGAGCGTGAGACTGAGGATGGATGGTGTTGGTTCACTGCCACGGGTCAGCACCAGCTCCTGACTTTTCGGCAGAGGCTCGGGCAATGTGTATGCGCAAAAGCGGGCGCCGATCGGCAGCTCACGCCCGCCGCGGTCTATCAGCACAGCCAGGTCGATGCGGCCCGGCCGGCCATAATCGTACAGTTCGTTCATCGCGGCGCGGATGGTGCGGCCGGTGAATAGCACATCATCGACCAATACGATTTGCGCAGCGTCGACAGGGAACGGTATTGAGGAAGCCCTTGCACCTGGATGCAAGCCTTTGCTGGAGTAGTCGTCGCGATGGAACGAGACATCGATGCTGCCCAGGGGCAGTTTCAATCCCAGGGCGGCATGCAGGCGTTCGGCCAGCCAGACGCCGCCCGTATGGATGCCAACCAAGGCCGTGTCCGGGCCGACATGCGGCAGCATCGTTTTGACCAGCGAAGCGAGCAGTGCTTCGGCTTCAGGCAGGTTCGCCAAGCGTTGCGTGTTGGACATCGAAATAATCCTGCAGAATGATTTGTGCGGCAACGGCGTCAAGCTGTTGCTTGCGCGCCTGCCAGTTCAGGCCTGACTCGCTCAGACGGGACTCGGCCTCGCTGGAAGTCAGGCGCTCGTCGACCAGCGCCACCGGCAGCTTGAAACGGCCTTCGAGCTGGTGGGCAAAACGCCGGCAACGCGAAGTCATTTCATATTCGCCACCATCCATCGCGCGCGGCAAACCAACCACCAGCTGCGCCGGCTGCCATTCGGAAATCAGCTTTCCGATCGCGGCGAAACGTGCGGCATTGTCCTCGGCGCTAATGGTCGACATTGGCCGGGCTTGTCCCAGTCTCGACTCACCGATCGCCACACCGATGCGCTTGATGCCGAAATCGAAGGCCAGTATCGTGCCCTCAAGCATGCCCTGCCACCTCGGAGAGATTGGCGAAATCCACGCCGAGCAGTTGCATTGCTGCTGCCAAACGTTCCTCCGGCGGCAATTCAAAAAGAATTTGCGGATCAGCCCCGACCGTCAGCCAGGCATTTTGCGAAAGTTCCCATTCAAGCTGCCCGGCCGACCAGCCGGCGTAGCCGAGTGTCACCAGAATTTCCGATGGGACTCCGGTGGCCGCCATTTCCAGGAGAATATCGCGCGTGCTGGTAAGACCAATGTCATCCTTGACGGCCAGCGTCGATTGCCAGTGACCGGCCGGACGATGCAGCACGAAACCCCGGTCGGTCTGTACCGGCCCGCCGAAATAAACCGGCATGGCGCCGATCGATGTTTCCCGCGCCTCGGCCTCGAAAGGAATATTCACGCGCTCGAACAGTGTTGCCAAATCCATGTCGATCGGTCGATTGACAATGATGCCCAGTGCGCCTTGTTCGTTGTGCTCACAGATGTAGGTGAGCGAACGCGAAAAACTTGGATCAGCCATGGCAGGCATGGCTATCAGGAAGTGATGGGTGAGGCAGACGGAAACGGTGGCGTCGATCACGCACACATTCTAATCCCTTGCAAGCCTGTCTGCCATATACGCTGTACCGGATTCCCTTGTCGGCGGGCCTTGCCGAAACGCGCAATTAGCGTGCTTATCACCGGTCTGGGCTGGTTTTGAGTCTCCCGACGAATGTTAGAATCCTGGCTTTCACGCGCCGCCACAAGGAGTTCTTCCGTGCAGATCGTATGTCTCGACCTCGAAGGGGTCCTCGTTCCGGAAATCTGGATCGAGTTTTCCCAGCGTACCGGCATCCCCGAGTTGCGCCGCACGACGCGCGATGAACCGAACTACGACAAACTGATGAAGGGGCGGCTCGCCCTGCTCGCCCAGCATAAGCTGGGTCTTCCCGATATCCAGAAAGTCATTGCGGCGATGGGGCCGATGGCCGGCGCCAGGGAGTTTCTGGATAACTTGCGGCAAAGCTTCCAGGTCATCATCCTGTCGGATACCTTCTATGAATTCGCCATGCCCCTGATGCAACAACTGGGAATGCCGACCTTGTTCTGTCACAAGCTGGAAACCGATGCACAAGGCTTTGTGACCGATTACCGGCTGCGCATGCCGGAGCAGAAGCGTGAAGCGGTGAAGCGCTTCAAGGAACTCAATTTCAAAGTGATCGCCGCTGGCGATTCGTACAATGACACGGCCATGCTCAAGGAAGCGCATGCGGGAATCCTGTTCCACCCGCCGGAGAACGTGATTCGGGAATTCCCGCAGTTTCCGGTCACGCTGAGCTACGCTGAGCTCGACGCGGAAATCCGCAGAGCCAGCAACAGAATTTAGCCCGGCCGATGCACCGCGAACGCTTTTATACCCTGGCCGGTTCCTGCCCCGACCGCGTCGGCATTATCGCGCGGGTCTCCGGTTTCATTGCCGAGCACAAAGGCTGGATCCTGGAATCGAGCTACCATGCCGATGACCCGGAAAGCGGCGCCAGCCGCTACTTCATGCGCATCGAAGTCAAGGCAGCTTCGTTACCTTTCGATATCGACGAATTCAGGAACAGATTCTTGCCGGTAGCGACCGAACTGGAGATGAACTGGAAGCTCAGCGATAGCGCCAAGAAGAAACGCGTGGTCATCCTGGTGTCCAAACAGGAACATTGCCTTTACGATCTCCTGGCGCGCTGGCAATCCAAGGAACTCGACATAGAAATCCCCTGCGTGATTTCAAATCACGATGCCTTGCGTGGTTTTGTCGAATGGCACGGCATCCCGTTTCATCATGTACCGATCGGCAACGACAACAAGGTCGCCGCGTTTGCCGAAGTGATGCGCTTATTCGATGAGGCGCACGGGGACACGATGGTGTTGGCGCGTTTCATGCAGATACTTACTCCCGAAGTCTGTGCTACCTACCCTTGGCGCATCATCAACATCCACCATAGCTTTTTGCCCAGTTTTGTCGGTGCGAAGCCTTACCATCAGGCCTATCAGCGTGGCGTCAAGCTGATCGGCGCGACTTGCCACTACGTCACTGCAGATCTCGACCAGGGACCGATCATCGAACAGGATGTGATCCGGATCGATCATTCGGACTCGGTCGAGGACATGGTGCGTTATGGCAAGGACATCGAAAAAGCCGTTCTGGCGCGCGGCCTGCGCTACCATCTCGAAGACCGCGTACTGACCCACGGCAACAAAACCGTCGTTTTCAGGTAACCCAAGCACTCCCGCTGAGTTGGCCGGAAGGCTGCTCGCTCCCGGAGGCGTGCGTCAATTCGATTGGAGACAGAGGATGTACCAGAAGTTATTTCGTGAAGCCACACTGATCTGGATGCGCTTGCACCGGATAGCGGCTGTGATCTTGCTGCTCAACGCCGCTTGCCAGCCAGGCCTGGCCGCTGCCGAACAAGCTTTGCCGCATGGCATGGCCTACGTCACCACAGTCGAGGGAATCAGCGAGTATCGCCTTGCCAACGGGCTCAAGCTGTTGCTGTTTCCCGATGCGTCCAAGCCAACACTGACGGTCAACATCACTTATCTGGTCGGTTCGCGCCATGAGAACTATGGCGAAACCGGCATGGCGCATTTGCTGGAGCACTTGGTGTTCAAAGGAACACCAACCCACCCGAATATTTCCAGGGAATTCGAGCAGCGCGGCGCGCGCCCGAACGGCACGACCTGGCTCGATCGGACCAATTACTATGAGTTGCTGCCGGCCACCGACGACAATCTGAAGTGGGCCGTCGGGCTTGAGGCGGACCGGATGGTGAATTCCTTCATCGCCAAGAAAGACCTCGATTCGGAAATGACGGTGGTACGCAATGAATTCGAGATGGGCGAGAACAATCCGCAAAGTGTTCTGCTCAAGCGACTGCAGAGCATTGCCTATGACTGGCATAGTTACGGGCGTTCCACCATAGGCAACCGCAGCGATATCGAGAATGTCCGTATCGAGAATCTGCAGGCGTTCTACCGCACTTACTATCAGCCGGACAATGCCGTGCTGGTCATCGCCGGCAAGTTCGATGCCGATCTGGCTTTGCAATATGTCGCGGAATTCTTCGGGAAGATTCCCAGGCCGCAACGCGAACTGCCGCCGTTTTGGACCGTTGAGCCGACTCAGGATGGCGAACGCAGTTTCGTCGTCAGACGCAAGGATGATGTGCAGATGGTCTGGGCGGCCTACAAGGTGCCGTCGGCGCTGCATCCGCACAGCAACACCCTGGGTCTCGCCGGCAAGATGCTCGGCGACACGCCCACCGGCCGCTTGCACAAAGCCTTGGTGGAGAGCGGCAAGGCCACGGCCGTGTTCAATTTCGAGCTGACCGGCTACGCTCCTGGATTGCAGGTTTTCGGGGCAACCGTGAAAAAGGGGAAACCCCTGGAACCGGTGCGCAAGGAACTGCTTCAGGCCATCGAGGGTTTCGCGCGCACTCCGATTGCGGCGCAGGAACTCGAACGCGTCAAGATCAACGTCCGCAACCAGCTCGACGAGATGTTCAACAATCATGAATCGATTGGACTGGCACTCTCCGAATTCGTCGCCTTGGGCGACTGGCGCCTGTTTTTCAAGGCGCGCGAGGATCTTGCCAAAGTCACCAGCGCGCAGATCGTGAAGGTCTCGCAACAATATTTCCGTCGCGACAATCGCACCGTCGGCATCTATTTGCCGGAAGACGCCCCGCAACGCGCCGAGATTCCGCCCGCGCCTTCTCTCGCCGATGTTATGAAGGATTTTGTGATCACTACTCCGCTCGCACAGTCGGAAGTCTTTGATCCAAGCCCGGCCAATATCGATGCCCGGACGCAGCGCTTCAACCTGGGAGGACTCAAGGTGGCGCTGTTGCCGAAAAAGAACCGCGGCGAGACCGTCACGGTGAGCCTGCGCCTGAATTACGGCGACGAAAAATCACTCTTCGGCAAGCAGGCCATCGAACAATTGACCAACGCCATGATTGGACGAGGAACCCAAAGGATGTCCCGCACGCAACTTTCCGATGCCCATGACAAATACAAGATGACGGGCGATTTCTGGAATTTCCAGACCACCGGCCCGAACCTGGCAGACGCCTTGCGTCTGGCGGCGCACGCGATCCGCGACGCCGCGTTTCCGGGGAATGAATTCGAACAACTCAAGAAGGAAATCCTGACTCATCTGGAAGCCCAGCGCAATGAACCTGCTGTACGGGCCGGCGAAGCCATTGCCCGGCATTTCAATCTATACCCCAAGGGCGACCCGCGCTATGCGGCAACCCTGGATGAACAGCTGGCGGATCTGAAGGCGGTCACGCTGGATCAGGTCATGCAGTTCCATCGCGAGTTTTATGGCGCCTCCTCGGGGCAAATCGCCATAGTCGGCGATTTCGAAAGTGCGCCGGTCAAGGCGGTACTGCAAAAGGAATTCGGCCAATGGAAGAGTCGCCGCCCCTATGCCCGCGTGTATTGGCGCCATGCCGAGATTTCTCCCGCACAATTGCAGGTTGCCACGCCCGATAAAGAGAACGCCTACCTGAGCGCACGCATCAACCTGAACCTCAAGGACGATGCGCCGGACTACGCCGCCATGCTGGTCGCGAATAACGTCATGGGCGGGGGATTCCTGAGTTCCAGGCTGATGGAACGATTGCGCCAGAAGGAAGGCCTGAGTTACGGTACGCGCGCGCGTCTGCAAGTTTCCGCATACGACAACGCGGGCTATTGGAGCATCATGGCGATTGCCGCGCCACAAAACATGGCCAAGGTCGAAAAAGCAATCCGCGAAGAAATTGTGCGGGCGCTGCAGGATGGCTTCACACCAGTCGAAATCAATGGCGCAATCGACAATTTGCTGCAGTTGCGCATGCAGAACCGGGCGCAGGACGCTGTCGTGGCGAGCGCCTGGATCGACTATCTCGACCTGGACCGCAGTTTCGTCTCGTGGTCGGAACGGATCGACCAGCAGATCAGGGCGGTCACCCCGGAAAGCGCCTTGGCCGCCATGCGCAAATACGTCCAAGCCGACAAGGTTTCTTTCGCCATCGCTGCCGATCCGGCCAAGCGTTGACCCCGGCGACCCATATCATATCATTACAAAACATACAGTTATATAAATTCAGATAGGTTGTTTCAGGGCAACTCCATTTCCGAATGACATTCCCATCAGAACTTTTCCGGTAAATTAGCACTCTTAGGCAATGAGTGCTAAAATGTAGTCATGGGAGGTACATCATGAATAATGCCCTATCAATTCAACACTTTGCTTTGCCGACCACGGTTGGCAGCATTGAGAGTTACATACAGGCGACAAACCGCATGCCGATGCTTTCGGAGGCGGAGGAGCTGAACTTGGCGCGCCGCTTCCGTAACGAGAATGATCTCGACGCGGCACGGCAGCTGGTCTTGTCGCATTTGCGTCTGGTCGTTGCGATCGCCCGCGGTTATCTGGGATATGGTCTGCCGCACGCCGATCTGATCCAGGAAGGCAATATCGGCCTGATGAAAGCCGTCAAGCGTTTCGACCCGGAGCGCGGCGTGCGCTTGGTGTCGTTTGCCCTGCACTGGATCAAGGCCGAGATACACGAGTACGTCTTGAAGAACTGGCGATTGGTCAAGGTTGCCACGACCAAGGCCCAGCGCAAGCTTTTCTTCAACCTGCGCAGCCTGAAAAAAGGCTTCACCACCTTGAGCCCGGATGAAGTCCGGGAAATGGCCAATCAGCTCGGAGTCAAACCTGACGAAGTCGTGGAGATGGAGACCCGCTTGTCCGGCCAGGATATCTCGCTGGAACCCCTGGGTGAAGACGAGGACGACCGCTACTCGCCGATTGCGTATTTACCTGCGGATATCAACAGCGAACCTTCCGCTGCGCTGGAAAACAAGCAATACGATCATCTCCAAGGTGAGGGCTTGCGCGAAGCCTTGGCCGGGCTGGATGCGCGCAGCCGCAACATCGTTGCCAAGCGCTGGCTGGCCGAAGAAGGTGAAGCTCAAACCTTGCATGAGCTGGCCGAGGAATACGGGGTTTCCGCCGAACGCATCCGCCAGATCGAGGTGAAGGCTTTGCAAAAGATGCGCGCTGCCCTGACCGCTGCAGCCTAGCCTTTCCTGAAAAACGCGGCCCGGCAAAGCCATTGCCGGGCCGCAGTCAGTTTACGCGCCTCCCAGGAGCAGCTTGATGTCGGCAGCGATTCTCTGCGGCGATTCGCCGAGCATCAAGTAGAGCCGCAAACGGCCCTGCGGATCGTACACAAAGCTGTTGGCACTATGGTCGACGGTATAGGTGCTCGCTTTGCTGCCAGGCTGTTTCTGGTAGAACACCTTGAACTCCTGAGCCGTGGCGGCCGTGGTCGCCACGTCGGCCGACAAGCCGACAAAGCTCGGGTGAAACTGCGGCACATAAGCGGCGAGCAATTCGCGCGTATCGCGCTCGGGATCAACCGTGATAAACAGCACCTGCACGCGCTGGGCATCGGTCCCCAGCAGTTGCATGGCCTCGGCCAAGGCGCTCATGGTTGTCGGGCATACATCCGGGCACTGGATGTAGCCAAAGAAAATAACCACGACCTTGCCCTGGTAGTCAGCCAATCGGCGCAACTGTCCGGTATGGTCCGTCAGAGGGGCTGAGAATTCACGTCCGAATGAAGCGCCGCTGATATCCGTGCCGGAGAACTTTGTCGTTCCTCCGCAACCCACCAATAGCAGCAGCGCCAGAATCAAAGCATGTTTCATGTCGGACTCGCACGAGTGTGATGACTGAGTCTAGCACCCCAGAAGCAGAGGCGGGCGCTAGCATGGGGTAGGGACTGACTGTTCTATACTTCGCCAATTCATCAGATATCGACTGGCACTATGCATAACAATTCGCCCCCTGCCATACCCGCTGGTCCAGCCAGACTCCTCGCGCGCAACTGGCTGATTCTCGGCATCGCGGCCTTACTTTGCTCTGGACTGCTGGCTGTGCTGCTGGTCCTGGCGCGTACACCGGGCATTCAAGACTTTGTTCCCTTGCGGGAGTTCTTTCATTCGGCACTGGTGATTCACGTCGATTTGTCCGTCCTGATCTGGTTCCTCGCTTTTGCCGGCATGCTATGGAGTTTGATCGCCGACGAGCAGCTAATGTTCGCCGCTAAGACCGGCTTTGTGCTCGCCGCGGCTGGCACAGCAACCCTTGCCGTTTCGCCCTTCTTTCCCGAAGCGCAGCCGTTGATGAACAACTATGTGCCGGTACTGCGCCAGCCACTGTTTTTTGTCGGCCTGGCGTTGGTTGGCGCAGGTTTTGGTTTGACTGCATTGCGTGCATTGATCTTTGCGCGGCTCTCCGGCAACGCGCTGGCGTTCGGCATATGGCTCAGCGCTGTTGCCGGGATTATCTCGTTGATCGCCTTCCTGGCTTCCTGGCTCCTAGCGCCGCAAGAACTCACCGGACAGCACTATTACGAAGTCGTATTTTGGGGCGGTGGGCATGCATTGCAATTCCAGCACACCTTGTTGCTCGGGGTTTCCTGGCTTTGGCTGGCGCACGCGCTGGACGGACCATCTTTGCTTTCGTCCAGGGTCTGGCATGTATTCTTCGGTCTGGCTGCGTTGCCGCTGTTGCTGGTGCCGCTGTCCTATTTTCTTTATTTGCCTCACTCCGTGGAGCACATGAAAGCAATGGCCAAACTCATGGAGCAAGGCCACATGACCATGTTGCCGATGATTGCAGGCATTGCAATATTACTGCCGGGTCTGGCCCGTGTTTCAAGCCCGGCGAAATCCGCGCTGTTCGCCTCGTTCGGCCTGTTCGCGATCGGCGGGATACTGGCTTTCATGATACGCGGCGTTAACGTGGTCATTCCGGCTCATTATCACGGGTCGATCGTCGGGGTAACCTTGTCCTTCATGGGACTCGCCTACGTGCTGCTGCCCCGGTTCGGGTTCGGCACGGTGGAAGGAAAAATGGCGCGCTGGCAGCCTTACGTCTACGGCAGCGGCCAACTTCTGCATATTCTCGGTCTGGCCTGGTCGGGCGGCTATGGCGTGCAGCGCAAGGTAGCCGGTGCGGAGCAGGCTCTCAGCACACTGCCGCAGAAACTCGGGATGGGACTAATGGGACTCGGCGGCCTGATTGCAATCATAGGCGGGGTGATGTTCGTCGTCGTTTGCCTCACGGCCATGGCAAGACGTAGTCCCGCCTCGCCTAGCACCCCTGAAACAAAGGCGGGCACTAGCACCCCAGAAACAAAGGCGGGCACTAGCGAATGAGGGCGAGGTAGTCCCGCATCATTCCCGCTGCGTCCTGCGGCGGGCCAAACACCATTTTGAGTCGGCCTTGCGGGTCGATCAGGTAGATGGCCGCAGTGTGATCGACGCTGTAGTGTTTTGCATCCTGCTGATCATTGCGCTGATAAAAGACCCCCAGGTGCTTAACCAACGGAGCGAGCAGCTCGTCGCTTCCGGTTACACCCACAAATGAGGAATCAAACGCCGAAGTGAAATTCGACAGGAGTTCCAAGCTGTCACGCCGCGGGTCGACCGAAACGAAAACAATCTTGGGCAGAGAAGCCTTTTCCGCGGCCAGTCGCGTCTTGAGTTCTTTGAGAATGGACAATGCCGTGGGACAAACATCCGGGCACTGCGTATAGCCGAAGAAAATGAAGGTCCAATGCCCGGCGATATCTGAATTGCCAAACTTGCTCCCTGCAGTCTGCAGCGAGAAATTTGGCAAAGGCTCATGATCGTTCAGTAGGGTGCCCGAATAGGAAGATTGCACATTCGACAGAGCCGCTTCGGGGCCGCTATGGATTGACCGCCAGACAACGTAGCTGCCGACCAGGGCGAGCGCGATGCCCGCTTGGATGAGGAAATTCCGCCAGTTTTTCATAGGTAATTCCCCTGAGACAACAAAAAAACAAGGCACCCGAAAGTGCCTTGTCGATCTTCTTGGCTCAGGATTCTAACGTTTTCCGTAAGCGTAGGGATTCCAGCTTTCAGCCGCCGAAGGCGGGCTGGGCCAGTTGCCGTGGGGGGGCGGAGAAACCGTAGTCCACTCAAAAGACTGGGAACCCCATGGATTATTGCCAGCCTTCGGACCCTGGATCGCGCCAATGATCCAGTTGAGTATCGTGATGGCTGCGCCCACTGCGATGACCGCCGCACCCATGCTCATGATCTGCTGCGACTGCAGCGCTTCCGGAAACTGCGCATAGTCATAGTAGCGTCTCGGCAAGCCGATTTTCACGCCGATATCCATCATCACCCAGAACACGGCATTGACCCCGACAAAAGTGACCCAGAAGCCGGTCTTGCCCCAGAACTCGCTGTACATTTTTCCGGTCATCTTGGGGAACCAGTAGTACACGCCACCGAAAATGGCAAAGGTACCCGCAACCGCCATGACGTAATGGAAATGGCCCACCACATAATAGGTTTCCGAGAGATTCAGGGTCAGCGCGGTGACCGCCAGGGGGATGCCGGTCAAGCCGCCGATCAGGAACAGGAAGACCACGCCGAGCGCATAGAGCATCGGCGTCTCGAAACTGATGGCACCTTTATACAGCGTTCCGACCAGGCTGATCACAAGCAAACCGACCGGCACCGAGATCATCAGCGTCGACACCATCTGCCCGATGCGCAGCCAGTCCGGCATGCCGGAAACATACAGGTGATGGATCCATACCTCGCCGGAGATCAGCACGATGCCGCCGACACCACCATATACGGCAGCCTTGTAATTGAAAACGTGATTTTTGGCGAAGGTGGCGACGATTTCGAAAACCACGCCGATATACGGCAGGAAGATCACATACACCGCCGGATGCGAATAAAACCAGAACAGGTTCTGGTACGTCAGCACATCGCCACCGTTGGCGGGATCGAAGAAATGGGTGCCGAGATATTTGTCGAACGAGATCAGGGTGACCGCGGAACCCAGCACCGGAACGAATATGAGCTGCATCACGAATGCGCCAAGGATGCACCAGACGAAGATGTTGAGCTTGTTCCAGGTGATTCCCGGAGCCCGCATATAGACCACCGTGGTCAGAAAATTGACCCCGCCGATAATCGAGGCAAAGCCCAAAGTCAGCACCGTGAACGTGTAAAACGCGGTATTCCCGGTGGTAATCGTTGAATAGGGCGGATAGCCGGTCCACAGCACATCGGGTGGATCGGGAATGACGAAGGTCAGCAGCGCCAGGATCACGCCGACATAGAACAGCCAAACCGACAATGCATTGACGCGCGGGAAGGCGACATCCTTGGCGCCTATCATCAGCGGAATGCAGTAATTCGCGAAGAATCCGGTCAGCGCCGGTATCTGGAAGCCGAGAATCATGATGGCGCCATGCGCATACAGCCAGACATTGTAGGTCGTCGGATTGGCCGTGACGGTGGGTCCGATGGCCGACAATTCGGCGCGCATCAATCCCGCCATGATGCCGGCGACGACGAACGCCGCGATCGAACCGATGAGATACAGAATCCCGACACGCTTGTGGTCTGTAGTAAAAATCCACTCTTTGATGTTCATCGCGTTTGTCCCTTAAGTCATCTTGGCTTTGTTGCCGAGCTTTGCCGTTTCCTGGTCCAGCCAAGTCTTGAATTCGGCTTCGGTCTTGACGATGACCTTCCCTGCCATGTAGGAATGCATCACGCCACAATACTCGGTACAGGTCACCAGGTGCTCCTTGCCGGCTTCCTTGGGCAGGAACCACAGATAGGTGACGCGTCCCGGCATCGAATCTTCCTTGACGCGGAAGTCCGGCAGGTAGTGGCTGTGTATGGTATCCCGGCTATGCATCTTGAGCATCACCGGCTTGCCGGCGGGAACGATCAGTTCATTCTGGGTCCGCACGCCATTGGCATAGGTGTAATCCCAGCTATACATGCCCGATTCCAGAGTGACCTCGAGGCGGTCTGCCGGAACATCCCGATAGGTATTCCAGAGCGACCAGCCTTGGGCGGCGATGTACAAATCGTCCGCCAGGAATACGAATCCCGGGATCACCACCCACGCCACTGCAGCCGCCGCCGAGAGTCCGGTTGCGCTGCCTTGCTGGCCGGGACTGGTGCGACGATACCTGATGACGAAATACGCTGCGATGATGGCAAAAACAATACCAATGACGGTGATGTCCACCAGCACTTCGTTCCACAAGTGGTCCCAGCCGCGTGCCGGATCATGGAGTTTTTCTCCCGCCTGAACCATTGAAGCCATGAGCCAACTCGCCAGTCCACCAAGCCAGACCGCTCCGGTCCTGCAACCTGGCAGCCTTCTTTGTTTATGCATGTGTTCCACCCTCCATACGTTTTCTGAAAGCCAGAGCTCCCAGACCCATCAGCGCAAGACCCATTAAAAGAGAACCCAGGCCGATGATCAGGGAGTAATTCAACTGGTAGCGGCCTTCGGCATAGTTGAAGCTGTAACAAACGCCGGTCATGATGTCGAACATCGAACTCGAACTGGCGATCCGGTCCCAGTCGGCATCTGTCAAGGCCAGTTCAACCGCCTTGGCATCCATGCGGGTGCCATAGATATACCGGGCAACCCTGCCTTCCGGCGTCAGGAAGACCAGAACGTTCGGGTGCAGGAAGGTTTTGTCCGCTCTCGACCAGAAGAAACGGAAACCCACGCTGCTTGCAAACTCTTCGATTTCCTTGTCGCCTCCCTGCAAGACAGCATGGCGCCAGCCATCCTGGAATTGTCTCGATGCTTCGCCTGATTTCTTGAGAAATTCAGCCGCGCTCTGCACTGTATCCCGCTTGTCGAAGGACACCGATAAGACCCGATAATCCTGCCCGATCCGAAAGCGCTCCATCTGCCCCAGGACTTTCGCCAGATTTTCATTCATGGCGGGGCAAGTTCCGTCGCAACCGTAATAGGACAACAGCAATATCATCGGTTTGCCAAGAAAATCGCTCAGGGAAAACTCTTTGCCCCCCTCATCGACTAATGTTGTTTCTCTCTTTAGCTTATTGCCAAGAAAAGCCGGCTCGTCGATCTGCATGATCGCAGGATCCACGGTGCTCTGTCCGATCTGTGGCGGCTTTCCGGCCGCTGCCACCAAGCCGGCAGTTCCACACAGGACGAGACAGAATATTGCGCTGCGTATCACCAGTAATACACCTGGGAAACGACGAAGAACCAGATGATGTCAACAAAGTGCCAATACAGGCCAGCTGTTCTGACGTAGCCTTCGCTGATATTGCCTTTGAAACCGGGCAGCAGTGCCGCGAGAAAGATGCACAGGCCGACAAACACGTGCGAACCGTGGAAGCCGGTAATGCTGAAGAATACCGTGCCGTAGATGTTGGTCGCAGGGGTAAATCCCTCATGGATCAGATGGCTCCACTCATACCCGGACATTCCAAGAAATGTTGCGCCCAGCAGGATGGTCACCATCAGCCAGTTCATGAAACCGGCTTTGTTTCCCTTGTGCAGCAACGCTTCGCCATGGTGGATGGTGATACTCGAAATCACCAGAACCGCCGTCATCACCATGGGCAACAAACGTGGCATGTCCGGGGTTCCCGCCGGTGGCCATGCTGCCGCCCGGAGATGCATGAACCAGTAACTGACAAAGAAAGACACGAATATCATGGCCTCGGCCAGGATGAACCAGCCCATTGCGCCGTAGCTGAGACCTTCGCCATGGCCCATCGCCTCCCGGACCCAGCCAACGATCCCGGCAATGATGAGAGGCACGCCTACCCCAAGAGAAATTGCCGCGGCCAAACCGCTGTGGTAAACAAAATGAAACGCGAACGCCAATACAAGAAAAAGTATGCCGAAACTGATGAGGAAAGGCGGTACGCTGTAATCCCAATGGCCGCCATGCTCATGATGCTCTGCGTGGGATAGGGCACTGTTGTGTGACATAGTCTTCCTTCCTTGGTTTCCCGGTAACCGTTGTCAGGCTATTTTTTTTAAATCATAATATGAATAGTAACAAACATTTTACGGTTAAACATAATCCCTGCGCAATAGGGATCAAATCCTGGCCGGCGCAAAGCTTATGACCAACAGGGAAGGATGTACGAGAATGAGAAACAGCCTGAGCATTGCATGGGTAATTGTGAGTGGGATACTGTTCCTTTTCGTAAACGCCGGGGCCATGGCCGCCGGCAGTTCGGCCTCGGGCCAAACCAAAGCAGCGGCATGCATGGCTTGTCATGGGCAGGATGGCAACAGCCTGGCCGACATGTGGCCAAAACTGGCCGGCCAGCTGCCCGAATACATCGTCAAGCAATTGCAGGATTTCAAGGCGGGCCGACGCAGCAATGAGCAAATGAGCCCGATGGCCCAACCCTTGACCGAACAGGACATGGCTGACCTTGCGGCGTATTTTTCCAGCCAGAAGGCCACGCCCGGGGAGGGAAAGAAGGAACTGCTGGCGCAAGGCGAGAAATTGTTCAACAAGGGTAGGCCTCAAGCCAGTGTTGTCATTGCGTGCGTCGGCTGCCACGGTCTGGGCGGCAGCGGCAATCGCCAATGGAGCAAGGCTTATTCGAATCTTCCGACGGTGCTGGCACCTGCCATTGGCGGACAGCATCCGGCGTACGTCGTCAAGCAGCTTAAGGCTTTTCGCGACAAGGAGCGCGCCAACGACGTCGGCAACACCATGCGCAATATCGCTGGCCGGCTTGACGACAAGGAGATCGCCGCCGTCGCCGAGTACATTGCCACTCTCTCCTATTGAATTTGATGGTCAACAGTCTGGCAACCCCGCGGGAAAAGCCACTCGATCCAAAGCCCTTTTACTGGGCACTTTTTATCGTGGCGGTCCTGATGGCAATCTGGTTAACCCTGGCATTCGTCGGGCAGCAGAGGATTCATAACACTTCGCTCTGGCAACGCTGGTTTCCGGTCACTGCGACATCCCCGGTGCAGATGGCGGTTCCAGTGGGCGGACAGAACGGCGCCGGCAGCAATGTTGTCCAGACGGAAACCGGGCTTTATTTCCTCACAGGCGATACCTTTGTATCCGCCTTAGGGGAAAAGGTGGTGATTAAAGCCAATGAGCGCTGGGATCTTTACCTGTGTGCACAGTCGGGAGATCGTTGCAACACCATCCATTCCTTCTGCGAGAACCTGAAATGGGCGGATATTGTGCGGGATGCCCAGGGACGCATTGAGGGATGCTACGCACCCCATTTGGGTTCGGGTTCCTCCAGTGTTCCGGTCGCCGCCATCACCACACCACCTGAAGACCGCGCGGGACGCAAGGGGGGACGCAGCAAAATAACGCCTGCGGTGGGCATTTCTCACCCCAGGGAATGGGCCTGGCGCATGGGTCTGCCAAAGGCTTCCGAAACACCTTGAATCCGTCGGGCCAGGTTACAGCGGCCTGAGCAGTCGGGTCAGCGGCATCATTATTCCCAGCAGCAGCGGTTGGTGAATCAGATAGACGGCCAGACTATGCCGACCCAGCCAGGCAATCGCTGGCCGCTGCGGCTGCTTTGTTGCCATGCCCTCCGGCCCTCCCGCTAGAAATACTTTCGCCCAGGCATATCCGATGAGACATACGCCGAACCAGGGCAGCATCGGCACATAATCGGCAGTCAGAGGCTTGTATGTCATCAAGCCCAGCCAGGCCAGCCCCGGAAAGTCGAAAGCGGTATGGGCAAAGCTGCTGCCCAAGCCAATCACGACCAGCCCGAGCAGACCAGCGCCACCGGCAGGCAGCGGGCACAATTGAATCACCAGACTCATCAAGGCAATCGCATGCAAGGTGCCGAAATAAATCGTCTGATCGGGAATAAACAGCCGGCTGCCTGCGGTCACCAAGCCCGCCGCCAAGGCAATTCTTGCTGTGCGCAACAGTTTCCGCTGCAGCGTCTTTTGCTGCGCTTCGGCAAGCGCCAGGCTTACTCCGGCGATCCACAGGAATGAACCCAGAATCAATGCCCGCGCTGTCAGCCAGCGCCAGTCGTAATTGATGTCGAAATGAATCCAGCCCAGGTAATTCAGGTCGAAGCCAAGGTGATAAAGCACCATCAGCAGCAGCGCGCCGCCGCGCAATGTGTCAATTAGCGCAAGTCGTGGCGTATTGTCGGAATCTTTCCCGCGCAGTGCCGCCAACAGATTCAATGATGCGGCTCGTTGTCGTTGATGTTGAGTGCCCGCTGCTGCCGATCGAGAAATTCCTGCATGCTGTCGATACCGCGGTAATGAAGAATCGCCGAGCGGACTGCTGCTTCCAGCAGCACAGCAAGATTGCGCCCGGCGGCGACAGGAATGGCCACCTTGCGAATCGGAATGCCCAAGATGTTTTCGGTTTGCGCGTCGAGAGGTAACCGCGCTGCCTCGGGCACGCCAGCTTGCGTCTTCTGCAGATAGACGATGAGCTTGAGCTTCATCTTGCGGCGACATGCCGTCTCACCAAAAATCGTGCGTATGTTGAGCAAGCCCAAGCCGCGCACTTCCAGAAAATCCTTAAGCAGTTCGGGGCAACGGCCTTCCAGTGTGTCGGGAGAAATGCGCGATATCTCGACGACATCATCCGCAACCAGGCCGTGGCCGCGCGAAATCAGGTCCAGCCCGAGTTCGCTTTTTCCGACACCCGAGTCGCCGGTAATCAGCACGCCCATGCCCAGCACATCCATGAATACACCGTGCAGGGAAACCATTTCCGCCAGTTGGCGCGATAAATAAAGGCGGAAAGAGTCGATCACCGCCGCGGCCGAAAACGGCGAGATGAAAAGCGGTGTGTTGCCTCGCTCGCACTGGCTGCGAATCGGCTCGGGCACAGCGCAACCGTCGGCGACGATCAATGCGGGCGGCCTGGCCGCGATGATCTCCCTGATGTGATGGGCCACCTTCTCTATGGGGTGGTTATTGGCCCAGGTTATTTCTGGCGAGCCCAGCACCTGAATGCGGTCCGGGTGGATCAGATTGAGATGGCCGACCAGGTCGGCAGGAGAAATATCAAGTTGAGTGACGGCAATTGTGGCATTGAGCGATCCGCAGACCCACTCGAGGTGCAACCGGTCTCGGTTGCGCTCAAATAGCTGTGCGACGATCAGGTGGGGCATCGCTTTGCCAGTTCATGAACAAGGAATGAATCGCGGCGGGATCGGTAGCGGCGTTCAGTTGCTCGCGGAAGTCGGGATCGGAAAACATCTGCGCCAGTTCGGAAAGAATCTGCAAATGTCTTTCCGTTGCCGCTTCCGGAACCAGCAGAACAAATGCCAGTGTAATCGGCTTGCCGTCGGGGGAATCGAATTGCACCGGGGCTGCCAAACGCAGAAAACCGCCAACCGCATCCTTGAGTCCCTTGATGCGGCCGTGAGGGATGGCAATGCCTTGGCCCAAACCCGTCGAGCCAAGTTTTTCGCGGGCGAACAAGGCATCGTACACTGCGCTGCGCGCGATGCCTTGTTGATTTTCAAACAACAATCCGGCCTGCTCGAACACGCGCTTCTTGCTGCTCGCCTCGAGACCCAGAAGAATATTCGTCGGGGGTAATAGGGTTGAGATCAGGTTCATCGGTTACGAGAGGGAAATTCCTTCGCCGATTGGGGGGCGCAGTATATCGTGAAAGCGGGCAGGGATACTGGTTCCTGACTATTCTGCTGCCTGACGCTTGTGGCCTTCATGCGCGTGGTTGGAAGTTTTCTCCTTGTACTTCAGTACTTGACGGTCCAGTTTGTCCGCCAGTGTATCGATCGCGGCATACAAATCGGTTTCGACGCTATCGGCATAGATATCCTTGCCTTTGACATGCAGCGTAACTTCTGCCTTCTGGTTCAGCTTGTCCACCGACAGGATCACATGGGCGCTGGTGACACTGTCAAAATGGCGGATCACCCGGTCGAGCTTGGCATGAACATAGTCATGGATGGCCGAAGTGACTTCTATATGGTGACCGGTGATGTTGAGATTCATGATGGCTCCTGATAGAGGGTGCTTGGAAATTAAAGGGACTTGCGCAAATTGACCGGCGGAATATTCAGGCCTTCGCGGTACTTGGCGATGGTTCGCCGCGCCACGACAATGCCTTGCTGGCCAAGAATTTCAGCGATCTTGGCGTCCGAGAGCGGCTTATGGCCGTCCTCAGCGCTGACGAGTTGCTTGATGAGCGCCCGGATCGCAGTGGATGACGCCGCGCCGCCCGCTTCCGTGGCGACGTGGCTGCCGAAAAAGTACTTGAGTTCGAAGATTCCGCGCGGACTCGCCATGAATTTCTGGGTCGTCACACGCGAGATGGTTGATTCGTGCAAACCCAGGGTCTCGGCGATCTCGCGCAGTGTCAAGGGTCGCATCGCGACTTCGCCGTGCTCGAAAAATTGCCTTTGCCGATCAACAATCGCCTGCGATACCCGCAGGATGGTATCAAACCGCTGCTGCACGTTCTTGATCAGCCACTTGGCTTCCTGCAACTGACTGCTCAGTCCCGCGCCATTGCTGCCGGCAGCACCGCCGCTGCCGCGACTGCGCTGGAGAATGTCCGCATACAGGCGGTTGATGCGCAGGCGCGGCATGGCATCCTGGTTCAGATTCACCGTCCAGCCGTTGCGCAGCTTGCGCACCACCACATCGGGAATGATGTAACGCGTGTCGCTCGGTGAATACTGCGCGCCTGGACGCGGATTGAGCGAACAAATCAGGGAATGCGCACAACGCAACTCGGCATCGTCACACTGCAGAATTTTTTTCAATTTGACAAAGTCGCGCGATGCCAGGAGTTCAAGATGCTGACGAACCAAGATCATGGCGAGATCGCGGACCGGGGATGCAAGTAGATTCTCCAACTGCAGTCCCAGGCATTCCTGAGGAGTACGCGCGCCGATCCCGGGCGGGTCGAAATTCTGCAAATGCCGCAGGGCAATATGCAACTCTTCCAGCAGTTGCTCCCGATCCGCCTCGGGATTTTCATCGGCCAACAGATCGAGCAATTCCTCCAGGTCCTGTGCCAAATAACCATCCTCATCAAGCGCTTCGATGAGGAAATTGACCATGCTCCGATCGCGTTCCGACAGCGGGGTGAAGCCAAGCTGCGCACCGAGATGGTCGCGCAATGAAATGGCGGCAGCCTGGATGTCGGCATAGTCGGAGTCATCGCCATCGTTGCTATCGCGCGGGCTATGATTGGCCGGAGCATCACCGCTCCAGTTGGAGTCGCTGGGGATGTTGTAGGCTTCGTCGTATGACGGCGTTGCCGGGTCGTCGGCAACCGACTGGGGCGCGCTCAAGGTATCGCCGGCGACAATGTAGGCGGCGCCGTCATTGGGTTCAACCCGTTCAAGCAAGGGGTTGTCGGTGAGAAATTGCTCGATCTCCTGGTTCAGTTCAAGCGTCGAAAGCTGCAATAGGCGGATCGATTGCTGCAACTGCGGCGTCAACGCAAGGTGCTGGGAGAGTTTAAGTTGCAGCGTCTGTTTCATAATCCGTGGCAGGTCATGCAGCCCTACATGCGAAAGTTCTCACCCAGATAGACCTTGCGGACACTTTCATTATAGACAATTTCATCTGGCCTGCCGGAGGCCAATACCTCGCCAGCGTTGATGATAGTTGCACGATCGCAGATGCCAAGCGTCTCGCGTACATTGTGGTCGGTGATCAGGACACCGATGCCGCGCTCTTTGAGAAAACCGATGATCTTCTGAATGTCGATCACGGCAATCGGATCTACCCCGGCGAACGGTTCATCCAGCAGAATGAAACGCGGCGTCGTTGCCAGCGCCCGGGCAATCTCGACACGCCGGCGTTCTCCTCCGGAAAGAGACATTGCCGGATTGTCGCGCAAGTGGGTAATGTGCAATTCCTGCAGTAAAGCGTCCAGGCGGCCTTCAGTTTCATCCGGCGAGAGCTTCTGCAATTCGAGTACGGCACGGATATTATCGGCGACGCTCAGCTTGCGGAACACCGAATTTTCTTGTGGCAGATAGGAAAGGCCAAGACGCGCACGGCGGTGAATCGGCATGTGGGTCAGGTTGTCGCTGGTGTTGCCATGATCGAGATGAATGTCGCCGCCATCAGCGGCAACCAGTCCCACGATCATGTAGAAACAGGTGGTTTTACCGGCTCCATTCGGTCCCAGCAAGCCGATGACCTCACCACTGCCGACGTCGAAAGAGACATCCTTGACGACGCTGCGCATTTTGTATTTCTTGCTCAGACCGCTCACAACCAGACGGCTGGGAGAACTGTTGCGAGCAGATTGGAGTCGCTCAGTCATCTTCGGGTGCTGAAAGCAGCTTGCGGATGATCTCGGCCGAGAAGCCGCGGCTTTGCAGAAAGCGGGCTTGTCTTGCCCACTCCTTGGCGCTGCCGGCTGAAAGTCCAGGTTGCAGCCGGTTGCCGAACTTTCGCCGCCATAATTCGCGGGCACGCTGCAATTCGTCCCCCAACTCCGACTGTGCCAGACTGGCTTCGATCAATTCGGGACTGATGCCTTTGGCACGCATGGAATAGTCCAGTTTGGCCGCACCAAAGCGGGCGGCGTGGCCGCGTACATAGGCCGCCGCCGCACGGGCATCCGAGAGCAGCCCGGTTTGTTCAAGTTGATCAAGCACGGCGTTGATTTCGTCCAGAGTAGCCAGCGGCAAAAGCTTCTTGGTGAGTTCGCTGCGGCTGTGATCGCGTCTTGCCAGGAGTTTGACTGCCCGCCCCCGCAGCGCAAGCTGTGGGTCGCCGGGCAGCGTTCTCATCACTCGGCGGGAACCGCCGCTGGCGCCAGAGCGGTGACACCAACCGCAGTGCGGATCTTGTTCTCGATTTCACGCGCAATTTCTTGGTGTTCCCGCAGGTATTCACGTGAATTGTCCCTGCCCTGGCCAATTTTTTCGCCGTTGTAGGCATACCAGGCACCGGATTTCTCGACGATCTTGTGCTCCACGCCGAGATCGACGATCTCGCCCGGGCGCGAAATGCCTTCGCCGTAAAGTATGTCGAAATGCGCCTCGCGGAATGGCGGAGCGACCTTGTTCTTGACAACCTTGACCTTGGTTTCGTTGCCGATCACTTCGTCGCCCTTCTTGATCGCGCCAGTGCGGCGGATGTCCAGGCGGACCGAGGCGTAGAACTTGAGCGCGTTGCCGCCGGTTGTTGTTTCGGGACTACCGAACATCACGCCGATCTTCATGCGAATCTGGTTGATGAAAATGACCAGGGTATTGGTACGCTTGATATTGCTGGTGAGCTTGCGCAAGGCCTGGCTCATCAGCCGTGCTTGCAGCCCAGGCAACTGGTCGCCCATTTCCCCTTCGATTTCTGCGCGCGGCACCAGCGCGGCCACCGAGTCGATCACCACGATATCCACGCCGCCGGAACGCACCAGCATGTCGGCGATTTCCAAACCCTGTTCGCCCGTATCCGGCTGGGAGATCAACATGTCACCGACATTTACACCGAGCTTACCGGCATACACCGGATCCAGCGCGTTCTCGGCATCGATATAGGCCGCGACACCCCCTGCTTTCTGAATTTCGGCCACGACATGCAAACACAAGGTGGTTTTGCCCGAGGATTCCGGTCCGTAGATTTCGACCACCCGCCCGCGCGGCAAACCGCCAATGCCCAGCGCGATATCCAGTCCCAAAGAGCCCGTGGAAATGGTCTGCAGGTCGTTTTCGATCTGCGCCGCCCCCATTTTCATGATCGAGCCTTTGCCGAACTGCTTTTCGATCTGCGCCAGCGCTGCCTGCAGCGCCTTGCTCTTGTTTTCGTCCATGCTTGTTATTCCTTTCAAATCCCGGTCAATTATGGCACAGTTTTTGCGCCGTCCAGCAGGGCCAGTAAACCACGCAATGAATGGATGACTGTCTGGCGTCGAATCGCTTCCCGATCACCGAAAAAATGGCGAGTGTTGGTACAAGCCGCTTGGCCTACCCTGCACCAGGCAAAGCATACGGTACCTAGTGGCTTACCAGGTGAGCCACCCCCGGGACCGGCGATACCGGTTACCGCCAAGGCAACCTGGGCAACGGAATGGGCAAGCGCCCCTTGCACCATGGCGAGTGCGCTCTCCTCACTGACCGCTCCGTGAGTGTTCAGCGTCTCGGCACCAACATCGAGCATGGTCTGCTTGGCTGCATTGGAATAGGTGACAAAACCACGGTCGAACCAGGCGGAACTCCCCGCCGTCGCCGTCACCACTTCAGAAATCCAGCCACCCGTACAGGACTCGGCGCAGGCAAGCACTAACTTACTATCTGTCAGGGCCTGACCAACCGTTGCCGACAAAGTGCTTAATTCTTCATCCATGTCAGATCAAAATCAGCCTGAAGACCTGCAGGAACAACAAATAGATTGCCCAGGAGCGACGTAGCAGCTGTAGAGGCCCGCATTGCTTAAAGACTGCTTCACGCAAAATGATCAAATCCATGCCGCGATGGAATCGAAGGATTGCCCTCGCCATCCAGTACCGTAACTACAGGCGAATTCCCTGCATCGATCTTGCCGATGCAAGTCAGGGTCAGATCCAGGCCGGCTGAAAGGGAAGCCACTGCTGCATGCTTGTTCTCTGGTACGGTAAATACCAGTTCGTAATCGTCGCCCCCGGCGAGCTGACAATCCATCACCAAACCCGGATCGGAGCAACCCGACGGTTCTCTCCGCGGCAACCGCTGCAGGTGCAGGGTGGCCGCTACCCCCGAACGTTCCAGGATGTGCCCCAAATCGGCAAGAAGCCCATCAGAAACATCGATCGCTGCAGTAGCCAGTTCGCGCAGGGCCAGCCCGAGGGCAACGCGTGGCTGAGGTCGATGCAAAGCCTCAAGCGAGTCGGCCAGCGCCGGCTCAGCCAGAACGCATCTGCCCTGCAAGTGCGCCAGGCCCAATGCTGCGCGACCCGGGAGACCCGAAACCCAGATTTCATCGCCCGGGCGTGCCCCGGATCGAAGCAAAGCCTGATTTGGCGGAACTTCTCCGAATATGGTCACGCAGAAATTCAAAGGTCCGCGAGTGGTATCGCCCCCGATGACATCGATCCCGAAAGTGGACGCACAGGCAAAAAATCCCCGGGCAAAGGCCGCGATCCAGTGCTCGTCTGCTTGCGGCAAGGCGACCGCCAATACCGCCCAGCGCGGTCGTGCCGCCATCGCCGCCAAGTCGGACACATTTACGGCAAGGCATTTCCAACCAAGCGCCTCAGGATCGGCATCAGGGAAAAAATGGGTGCCCGCTGCGAGCATGTCGGTGGAAACCACCAGGTTCATGCCGGGCGAGGGACTGATCAGGGCGGCATCGTCGCCCACGCCAAGCAATGTATGCGGCGTTGGGCGCGTGAAATAACGTGCAATCAGATCAAATTCCGAGGGCAAGTCTATTCACCATGGAAAATGTTATTCATCTTCCCGGCAGCCAGCCAAATCGGATCAGCTGACGCCGGCTTCCGTAGAGCGCAGCACCGTAGCCAATTTGTCGAGCACGCCATTGACGAACTTGTGGCCATCGGTGCCCCCATAATTCTTGGCCAGCTCAATTGCCTCGTTGAGCACGACGCGATAGGGCGTCTCGGGAAAATGGCTGAATTCGCAAGCGGCGAGCAACAGGACCGCGCGCTCGATGGGCGAAATCTCTGCCCAGGGACGATCGATATGCGGTTTGAGAGATTCCCGCAAAGTATCCGAATCGTTCAAGGTCTGGTTCAGCAGCTTGCGGTAGAACTCCGTATCCGCCTTGTCGAAGCCGGCCACGCCCGAAGCCTGTGCCTCGATGGACGTCAGATCCTGGCCGCCCACTTGCCATTGATACAGACCTTGCAGCGCGAACTCGCGAGCGCGGCGGCGCGCGGATTTGCTCATTGGGCTTTGACTGCGCGCAGCAGGTTGACCATCTCGACCGCAGCCTGGGCGGCTTCGGCGCCTTTCTGCGCCATGCGCACCAGCGCCTGGTCATCGTCTTCGGTAGTCAGGACCGCATTGGCGATCGGGATGCCGGTATTCAGTTGGACATCCGTGATGCCGCGTGCCGATTCATTCGAGACGATTTCGAAATGATAGGTTTCACCGCGAATCACGCAACCGATTGCAACCAAGGCGTCAAATTTGCCGCTCTGCGCCATGGTCTGGAGCACCAGCGGAATCTCCAGGGCGCCCGGTACGGTGGCGATCGCCATGTCGGCCGAAGCGACACCAAGGCGTTTCAGCTCTTCGGCGCATGCAGACAACAGTCCCTCTCCGACATCCGGGTTGAAACGGCTCATGACCATGCCAACACGCAGGCCATGACCGCTAAGATTGGCTTCGAGTTCGAGGATATCGTTGAAGCGCGTCATAAGAAATTCCTCAGTGTTTGGTGCCATCGGGCGACAGATAGCCGCAGATTTCCAGGCCGAAGCCGGTCATGCTGGGCATCTTGCGCGGGTTGGCCATCAGGCGCATTTTGCCTACACCCAGGCTGCGCAGAATCTGGGCGCCGATGCCATACAGACGCGGATCCCACTTGGCGCCGGGACGTGCGGAGAGAGGTTCGTCCTTGATTGCGGCAAGCAGATCCGCCCCACCTTCGACACGACGCAACAGGACGATGGCCCCGCTGCCTGCGGCCGCGATGATTTGCATCGCCTGATCGACGCTGAAGGTATGGCGGCGACTTTGGCCATCAAGAAAATCGAGGACCGAAATCGGTTCATGAACCCGCACCAACGTCTCATTTTCCGAACGAATGCTGCCGAGCGAGAGGGCGAGGTGCATGTCGCCGGAAGTCTTGTCCTCGAAGGCGGAAAGCCGGAAATGGCCATGGCGGGACACAATTTCCTTGTCGGCAACGCGTTCCACCAGGGTCTCGGTCTCGCTGCGGTAATGAATCAGGCTGGCGATCGTGCCGATCTTCAAATGATGCTCGGCGGCGAATTCAAGCAGGTCCGGCAAGCGCGCCATCGTGCCGTCATCCTTGAGGATTTCGCAGATCACCGACGCCGGTTCGCAATTGGCCATCTGCGCCAGATCGCAACCTGCCTCGGTATGGCCGGCACGCACCAGGACGCCGCCGGGCTTGGCCATGATCGGGAAAACATGGCCCGGCTGCACGATATCGGCCGGTTGGGCGTGCTTTGCAACCGCCGCCTGCACGGTACGGGCGCGATCATGTGCCGAAATCCCGGTGGTGACGCCTTCCGCCGCCTCGATCGAAACTGTAAAGGCAGTACTGAACTGGCTGTTGTTCTCACGCGCCATCTGGGTGAGTCCGAGCTGGCGGCAGCGCGCCTCGGTCAGCGTCAGGCAGATCAGACCACGGCCGAATTTGGCCATGAAATTGATGGCTTCCGGCGTCACGAATTCTGCGGCAATGACAAGATCGCCCTCGTTCTCGCGATCTTCCTCGTCGACGAGTATGACCATTTTGCCGGCACGAATATCGGCGATGATGTCCTGAATTGGGCTGACGCTCATGAGAATCGATTTTCCTGGGAAATTTTCCTGGCTGGATCGCAAAATCCAGCTGGAATGAAGTTTAAGTGGCGCTTTCGGCTGTCAGCATCCGCTCGACGTAACGGGCGATCAAATCGACTTCCAGATTGACGCGGCTGCCCGGCTTGAGACGTTTTAACGTGGTCACTGCCACCGTGTGCGGAATCAGATTGATCGAGAATTCGGCGCCCGTGACTGCATTGGTGGTGAGACTGACGCCATCGACGCAGATTGAACCCTTGCGGGCAATGTATTTGGCCAGGGCCTGGGGAGCGCGAGTCACCAGTTCATGGGATTCGCCGATCTGTTCAAACTTGATCACTTCACCGACGCCATCGACATGCCCTGAAACCAGGTGGCCGCCGAGCCGATCAGAAAGTCGCAAGGCCTTTTCCAGGTTGAGTTCTCCAGGTTGATCCAGGCCGACAGTGCAATCGAGCGTCTCGCGCGAGACATCGACACTAAAGCTGTTTCCTTGACGCGCGATGACAGTAAGGCAAACACCGCTGCAGGCGATCGAATCGCCCACGGCCACGTCGCCGAGATCCAGGCTACCTGCGTCGATGAGGAGGCTCACTCCCTTCTCGCGCGAATCGATGCGGATGATTTTCCCCGTCGCGGCGATGATTCCTGAAAACATGATCTTGTCAGTGAAGTAAAAGCGTAATTGTAGGCGATCAGCGTCTTGCCAGGGCGTTGTCGAGCACGCTGCCGAAGGCAGCCGCATCCTGGAAGCCAACAACCCGCAGCTCCGGAGATTCCTTCCCCTTGGCATCGAAGAATATGATTCCGGGTGGTCCAAACAGTTCGAAACGCTTCAGCAAATCTTGATCTTCCGAACTATTGGCGGTGACGTCAGCCTTGAGCAGCAGCATCTTGTTCAATCGCGCGACAATCGCTGGATCGCTGAAGGTGAAGCGTTCCATCTCCTTGCAGGAGACGCACCAATCCGCATAAAAATCGAGCATCACCGGTTGTTTCGTCAGCTTTAGCCTTGCCTCCAGTTCGGCCACCGACCTCACAGATTCAAATTGCAAGGCACGAACTTCACTGCTTGCACTGGCGCTGCGCAGAAAACCCAGCGGCTGCAAAGGGTCGCGGCTGCCGCCCAGCGCGCCCAGCAAGAGTGCCATGCCCAGCAGCAAGGCCATCACGCCGAGTCCCTTGCCGAACTTCAACCAGCCATGCGCATGCGGCGGCAATGGATCGAGGGCATGCAGATAGATCGCCGAGAAAATCAGCAATGTCGCCCAAGCCAGCATTTGCGCCATTCCAGGAATGACGGGCGTCACCAGCCAGATGGCCAGAGCCAGCAGCAGAACGCCAAAGAACTGTTTGATCGCCTCCATCCACGGTCCGGGCTTGGGCAACCAATGGCGCGCCGAGGTGCCGATCAGAATCAACGGCAATCCCATCCCCAGCGCCATGACAAAAAGTGCGCCACCACCCAGCATGGCATCGCCGCTTCGGGCGATATACAAGAGCGCGCCGGCCAACGGCGCGGCGACGCAGGGGCCAACGATGATGGCCGAGAGCGCTCCCATCGCGGCGACCCCATGCAGGCTGCCTGCCTGCTGGCGATTGGCTTCCTCGCTGAATTTGCTTTGCAGCGCGGTGGGCAGCTGCAACTCATAAAAACCGAACATGGACAGGGACAAGGCCACGAAGAGCAGTGAGAATCCACCCAGGACCCAGGCATTTTGCAACGAGTTTGAAATCAGGGTTCCCGACAATCCCGCAGCAACGCCAAAAACGGCATAGGTCAGCGCCATGCCCATGACATAGGTCAGCGACAGGACGAAAGCCCGCGTCTTGCTGATGTCATGGCCATGGCCGACGATGATGCCGGACAGAATCGGCACCATCGGCAACATGCAGGGTGTAAATGCGAGCGCCAGGCCTGACCCGAAAAAAAACAGCAGGATGGTCCACATGCTGGCATTTTTCAGCAACCGGGTGATCCGGGAAGTTTCGTTGCTATCCGTTCCGCCCGATACCGCAGCCGAATAGGGTGGGGATTGAGTCACAGCGCCTGCCGAAAGCAGGCTCACCGTTGCCTGCTGGGGAATGGGCGGATAGCAGATGCCGAAGTCGGCACAACCCTGCGAACTGACCTTCAAGGTCAATGCGGTAGGTGCATTTGAGCCGGCTGCCCTGGCGGAGATCTCAATCGGCAGCAAAACCTTGACCTCGTTGCGATAAGTCTCGACCTTGCCGAAGAATTCGTCATCCTTGACCTTGCCTGGTGGAAATTTCGGCTCGCCAAGTTTGATTGATGCAATGTCAGGCTCAACAGCGAACTTGAATTTGTCCCGATAGAGGTAGTACCCATCGGCAATCTGCCAGCGCGCCTCGATGGTGCCGGAGTCAATGGCGATGGCGGAGAACTTGAACGCCACGTCCGGATTCAGTGGTTTATCGGCGCCTGCGGCAAGATTGGCAACAAAGAAGAACAGCAACAAGAGGAGGCGTTTGATCATTGTGTGGAACCGCATTACCGGGAAGAAACCGATGGTGAAGTTGACTGAGCGACCCAGGCCAGATATTCGGGCAGGCCGCGCTCAACTGAGACAGCGACAATCTCTGGAAGTTCGTAAGGATGGTGCGCCCGAATCGCAGCCTCGAGTTCCGGATAGCATTCCTCTGTGGTTTTTATCCATACAGGAACCTCGCTGGCGTCTTCGATCTTGCCCTGCCAGCGATAAACCGAGCGGCAAGGCGGCAATATGTTGACACAAGCCGCCAGGCTTTGTTCGATCAGATGGGTCGCAAGCGCCTGCGCGCTGTCGTCATCCGGGAGAGTGGTCAGAACAAGCAAAATGGGCATGACATCGATTTTACCGCGCTTCCATTGCCGCAGTGATAAGGGGGTTTCCCCCCGGTTTTCTGCGCTGCTGACGGATCTGAAAACATCGATAATCGGGAAAGCGCATGGTGCCTGGACATTTCCGGCTTACAGAACATGGGTAACCCTTTGACTCAGCCGTCACAAGACTCCGATCAAACCCGCTCGCCCCACTCTGCGGCGACAGCGGCCGGGGCGGTTGCAAGTCCCGAGGAACGCGCAATTGCCGAGGCACAGGCTGAAATTCTTGCGGAACAAGACGCCTTGAGACAAGCGCAACAGCGGGAGGAAAATGAACGCAAGCTGACCGTGCAATTTGCATCCCGGGCTGAAGCCGAACGCGCGGCGGAAGCCATGATCGTTGAGCGCATCGCCGCCGAAGGAAGGCTCACCATCGAGGCGCGCCGGCGCGGCAAAGCCGAGGCGGAAGCGCGATCTGCGGCAGAAACCCGGCTCGACGCCGAGCGGCGGCTGGAACAGGCCGCGCTGGATCGGCAAGCCAGCGAAACCGAGGCCGCCGCGCAAGCCGAGGCGCGCCAACAGGCAGAAACCGAGTCCGTCAGAAGCGCGCAGCGGCGCGCCAAGGCAGATGCCGAAGGCATCGAAGCAGCCAAGCGGCGGTGCGAAGCCGATCAACGCAGACAACAACAAGCCGCGGCCAGGGTGATCGCTGAAGCTGAAGCCGAGCGCCTGGCGCGCGAGCGCATCGAAGCCGACGCCCAGGCACTGGAAGCTTTCCGCCTGCGCGAACAGACTGAGAGCGAAGCCAAAGCCCTGGCGGATATCCGCACGCGCGCCGACCAAATCCTGGAAACTCAGGCGCATACCCTGATCGCCACGGAACGGGCGGCAACTGCGGCAGCTGCGGCCCGCATCGATGCCGAAAATCAGGCGGCCAGGAAAGCGCGGGACAAGCTGGCGGCAGAAACAGAAGCGCGACAATGCAGCGAAGCGCGCCTCGAAACGGAACGACATGCCGGAGCAGCAGCGTTGGAAAGACAAACTGCTGTGGCTCAACTGCAAGAGGAAACGGCGGCGCGCCGTGCCGCCGCTGATCAAGCCAGCACAGCGCGAAAAGAGCGGCTCAAGCTGGAACTGTCAGTTCTTAAGCGCAGTTTGCGCATCATGGGCGGACGCATGGTGAGCATGGTGAGCCTGCCTCTATTGCTGCTGGGAATAGGCTTGGGCATCTGGCTGGGCATTACTCTGGCCAGACTGGGACAGACCTCGAGTGCCGGGAGTGCGCCGATAACCCTCAATGTGTTAGGCAAAGTGATCGGCTTTTCTTCTGAAACCGTGGAAAGCCCGCGCCTGGCAAAAGTGCCGCTGGTTCTTCGCCTGGACAAAGACCTTGATGCATTCGGCCGCAGAGTGCAACGACTACCTGCCAAGCACAACTGAAGAATACGTTATGATCCGTCCCGCAAAGCCTCTATAAACAAGGCGACGCAGACGGATTGGACCGGCACATCGACAATTTTCCTATAGAGCTTTCGGGCTTATCTCTGGTGACGGACGTGGCGAGATGATCGGCCAAGGCACACGCGCCGAACTGCTTTGGATTGTGGCCGGGCAGAGTCTGGTCCTGCTTCTGGGCATGCTCACCCTGAAACTGCTGACCTATCTGCTGGGTCCAGAGGAATATGGGCGCTTCGCGTTGGGACTGACCATTGCCGGTACGCTCAATCTTTTCGTGTATGGTCCCCTCGGCCATGCTGTGGCCCGCTATTTTCATATCTGCGCCAACCGCGGCAGTCTCGCCGAACTGGAGTACTTGTCGAAACGTCTGCTGCAGGGAATTGCGCTCGGCGTTCTGATGATCGGCATCGCAGTGACATTCTGGAATGGTTCGGATCATGTTTGGGGCGTTTTGATTCTTTCCGCTCTAGGCTATGGCGTGGCAAGCGGAACGCTATCGGTCTGGTTGGCCGAACTCAACACACGGCGTGAGCGGCGCAGTTACAGCATTTTGCAGTCTGCCGATGCGCTGCTGCGCCTGGTCGGATCCGTGGTTCTGGTGATGCTCGTGGGCATTCTTGGCAGTGCTGCCATGTCAGGCTTCCTGCTTGGCGCTCTCGCCTCCTTGCTGCTGACCTGGTGGCTCGGCCGGAGACAGACAACGACACCCGGCGAATTTGGCAAGCTGTTCGGCAAGGACGCCCTCGGTCGGGATTTCGGTGCCTACGCCGGCTCGATCAGCTTGTTTGCGGTCCCGGCCATCTTTTCGAATTATGGTGATCGCTGGATCATCCAGCAGATGTTGAGCGACGCCCATGTGGGTATCTATGTGGCGCTGGCGCAAATCGCCAATGCTCCGGCCAACCTGATTCTCGCGATCTTCTCGCAAACCATCAACCCGATTCTGTTTCAGCTTGCCGGGGATGCCACTGACAGCGAGTCGATTCGCGTCAGCCGCCAGATGCTCTACCGCGCAATGTTGCAGCTGATTGGCCTGCTGGCGCTGATGACCATTGTCAGCTATGCCCTGGGCGAATGGATCGTGATCACGTTGACCAGTTCTGAATTTGTGCCTTATGCCAGTTTATTGTGGGTCCTGGTCTTGTCAGCGGCAATATTCCAAATTGGTCAGGCACTGGCTGCGGAGGCCTTTCTGTATAACCGGCCCTTCCAGTTATTTTTTCCAAAAATGCTGCATGCCATGGTTTTTCTGGGAATATCGCTGTGGCTGGTGCACAGCCGAAAATTGGAAGGCGTGGCCATTGCGGCCGTGATTGCCTCCGCAATTTATCTGCCTCTGGTTCTGCTGTCCAATACTCGTGCCGCCAAAGCACGGGTAATGACCGGAGTGGATAACTCGCCGGAAATCATCCGATGATCGCATTCTTGCGCAACTGGCTGAAAACCTCGCCGATCTACGCTTTCAACCAGGTCTTGCGTGATCGCTGGATTAAAATGCAAGCAGCATCGATTCCCGCAGGCGCCAGGGTTCTCGACGTTGGCGCAGGTTCGTGTCCCTATCGCACAGATTTTGCCCATTGCGAATATCGGAGCCAGGATTTCAGCGGGTTGCGTGGCGATCAGTTGCGCCATGGCGATTATGGCCAGATCGACTATATCTGCGACGCTGCCGACATTCCTGTGGCGAACGCCAGCTTTGATGTCGTTCTATGCACCGAAATGCTCGAACATGTCGCGCATCCCGAGCGCATCATCAAGGAGTTTGCCCGTATCCTCAAGCCGGGCGGGCGGCTGATTCTCACTGCGCCACTCGGTTCCGGGCTGCATCAGGAGCCGTATCATTATTACGGTGGCTTCACGCCATTCTGGTACCGGAAATTTCTTGATGAAGCGGGCTTCACCGATATCCTCACAGAACCCAATGGCAACTTTTTTGCCTTGTTCTCCCAAGAGGCAATCCGCTTCATGCGGCTCTCCTCGCCCCTGCATCTGCCTGTGCCCATCGGTCTGCTGTGGCTGCCGCTCTGGTTGCTGCTGTTGCCGGTATTAGGCGTACTGATGCCGCCCATTGCCATGATGCTGGATCGCCATGACAAGGAGCAACGTTTCACTGTCGGCTACCACGTCACAGCCCGACGCGCGGAAGTGCAGCATGCTTGAGCAATATATCCGCCAACATCCCCGTCTGTTGGGTTGGGCGCACGCCGCGAGACGCTGGTTGCGTCCTGTGCGAGAACATCCATTGACCAGCATGCCAGCGTATATCCGGTTGTTTCTCGACTGGCGGCGCTATCTTGCCGCCGGAGGCCGGGCAAGCATGACGGATTTCTATCCCTGCCTGTTCGATCGCGTCAACGCAACTCCGGTAGATCCCCATTATTTCTACCAGGCAGCCTGGGCATTTCGCAGAATTTTGACCCGTGTTCCGCAACGGCATGTGGACATAGGCTCGGATGTTCGTTTCGTCGGCATGTTGAGCCAAGCCGTCGCATTGACTTTCGTCGATATCCGTCCGCTGCGGATGGAATTGCCTGGTCTCGATTGCCGTGTCGGCACGCTGCTCGCTCTTCCCTATCAAGCAGAAACCGTGCAGTCCATGTCCTGCCTTCATGTCATCGAGCACGTCGGTCTCGGACGCTACGGCGACCCGCTCGATCCGCAAGGCAGCATCAAGGCTGCCGAAGAGCTGAGACGCGTGCTTGCGCCCGGTGGTCAACTGTACGTTTCCGCACCGGTCGGACGTGAGCGGGTTTGTTTCAATGGACACAGAATCTTCTCTGTCCGCGGACTATTGGAGATGTTCTCGGGACTGACATTGATCGAGTTCTCCTATGTCGATGATCAAGGCCGATTGAATCTGGATGCAAGTATCGACTCGGCAAATCATGAAGACTACGGCTGTGGTTTGTTCGCATTTGAAAAAGCTCGGAAACCCGACCACCGGAAGGAGGGTTTGCCATGAGACTCCTGCGCAATTTGCTGAGGCGCGGAATCAACCGGTACTTTGCCGATCTGCTGACTGCACGCTGGCGCAAATCAGGAGCCACACCACCGCCACCGCACGGATTCAAGCAGGGTGTTATCGAGACATATCGCGCCCGCTTCGGATTGAAAATACTTGTCGAAACCGGAACCTTTCGTGGCGACATGGTGGCGGCCATGCTGGGTCGATTCGATGAAATTTTCTCCATCGAGGTTTTCGAACCATTTTATCGGCAGGCATCCGAGGAGTTCGGCGCCTATCCGCATGTTCATATCGTATTTGGAGACAGCGCCCAGGTCATGCCTGCGATCCTCTCGCAGATGAATTCTCCTGGATTATTCTGGCTGGATGGACATTACTCGGGGGAAGGCACCGGACGCGGCAGCGATGACACACCGGTGATTGCAGAGCTTGATCACATTGCCAGGCTGGGGCGGCCGGGTCAGGTCATTCTCATCGATGATGCCCGCTTGTTCGTCGGCAAAAACGGTTATCCCACCCTGGAGCAAATCCGTCATTGGGCCGGTTCACATGCATTCTCAAGTTGCGAAGTGGCTGACGACATCATCCGGATTCATTGATGCCGATGAAAATTCTCTGCGTCTTCGGTCAATATGCTTACGGATGCATCGATAGAGGTGAATCTTACGAATACGTGAATTTTGTTCCTGCATTGCGCGGCCTTGGTCATGAGGTGGCACTCTTCGATTGTTTCGATCGCACTGCCTACCGGAATTTCGCCGAACTGAATCGGGCCTTCCTCAAAGCCGTGGAACATGAGCAGCCTCAGCTCATATTCTGCGTCCTGATGGGTTACGAATTGTGGAGTGAAACCTTGCGCCTGGCCAAGCAGGCCAGCGGAGCCTGCCTGCTCAACTGGGCTGCCGATGACTCGTGGAAGTACGAGGAATTTTCACGTTATCGTGCGCCATCCTTCGACATCTACGCCACCACCTATCGTTCCGCGCTACAAAAGGCCAGCGTGGATGGCCTCGCCAATTTCACGCTGACGCAATGGGCAGCCTCCGCCAGCCTGAACCGGGAACCAAAGCCATCCATAGCCTGCCGGTATCCAGTCAGCTTCATTGGCTCTGCCTATGGCAATCGCCGCGCGTGGGTTGCCGATTTGCGGCGGCGTGGCATCGAAGTCTGCTGCTTCGGCCACGGCTGGGATAACGGAGCGGTTCCGGCCGATCAAGTCAGCGCAATCATCAACGATTCGATTATCAGCCTGAACTTCAGCGATTCGGGCTTGGTCCTGCAGGGCGGACGAATCCGGCATAGCCGCCAGCTCAAGGCGCGGGTTTTCGAGGTACCGGCCGCCGGGGGCTGCCTGCTGACGGAGGCAACCGAAGGTTTGGAGGAATATTTCAGTCCCGGCGAGGAGATCGAAATCTTTTCCGATATCAAGGAACTCGCCGACAAGATCAATCAACTGCTCGCCAATCCTGCGCACCGCGAAAACATCGCCAAAGCCGGAAATCAACGCGTACGGAGTTGCCACACCTACGAAATTCGTCTGCAGCCGCTCCTCGGGAAGGTTCATCCCGTGAACGATCAAGCGCAGCAAATGGACTGGCGAACCTTTGAAAGCCTGGCTGAGCGGCATCGTCCCGGTTGGCTGTTGCGGGTTTTGAGAATTCTGCTGACCGCACCCTGCATCCTGTTCTGGGGTCGCCAGCGTGGCCCGCGCGCCGCGCGCCGCTTGCTGTTCGAGCTCAGCTGGCGTTTTGCCGGAGCGCATACCTACAGCGCCGGCGGTTGGCCCGGCCGGCTGTTCTACCGGGAGAGTTGAGCCGAATGCCTCCGCCCGTCGTCAGCATCGCCATGTCCATGCACAATGCCGTATCCGGCATCGCATTGTCGCTGCAATCGCTGATCGGCCAGACTTTTTCCGATTGGGAATTGCTTTTGATCGATGACGGCTCCAGCGACGATAGTGTCGCCGTGGCACGTCGATTCCAGGATGACCGCATCACGATGTTCTGCGACGGTCGCCGTCTGGGGTTGGCGGCCCGCTTGAACGAAGCGATTGCTGCGGCACGCGGGCGCTACATTGCACGCATGGATGCAGACGACCTGGCCTATCCGGAACGCATCGCCCGGCAGGTGGCATTTCTCGACGAACATAGCGAAATCGATTTGCTCGGGACCGGCGCGATCATTTTCGACGGCGCCGGCCAAGTCGTCGGCCAATTACCCGTTCGGACCCATCACCAGGAGATTGCGCTTCGCCCCTGGCAGGGGTTCTACCTGGCTCATCCAACCTGGATGGGGCGCAGCGCATGGTTCAGAAAGTATCCTTACGATGTGCGCTTGCCCAAAGCCCAGGATTACGATGTGCTGCTGCGCAGTCATGGCGCAAGCCGCTTCGCCTGCCTGCCGGAAATATTGCTCGGGTATAGACAGGAACGCTTGTCACTCGGGAAAACCCTGGCGACCCGGCTGCAGGTCGCGCAAGCAGCCATGAATTTCGGCAAGACCCATGGAGAATACATCCGCCCGCTATTGACGATGGTTCAGCAGCTTGCCAAGTCCGGCGTGGATGCACTGGCGATACTCACCGGCCTGGATTACCGCATGCTGCGCCATCGTGCACTACCGGTTGCTGTCGAGGATCATGAACGCTGGCGGCAGCTCTGGCAACGGCTCAACCTGGAGAGCAGCGCAAGATGTGCGGAATAGCGGGACTGTGGAGCACGTCCGTCGGCGCTGATGTGGCTGAGATTGCTGCACGCATGGGCGCCCAATTGATCCACCGCGGTCCCGACGATGCTGGCGTGTGGTCCGATTCCGCGGGGAACGTCGCCCTGGCGCACCAGCGTCTTTCCATTCTCGATCTTTCGCCGGAAGGCCACCAGCCGATGCGCTCGCATGACGGGCGTTATGTCATCGTTTTCAACGGCGAGATCTATAACCATCTCGAGCTGCGCAGAACCTTGGAAGGCGTCGAATGGCGCGGCCATTCCGACACCGAGGTGCTGCTGGCAGCCATCACCCGCTGGGGACTCGAATCCACGCTGAAGCGTTGCGTCGGCATGTTCGCCCTGGCGCTGTGGGACACACAGAAGCACAGCCTGTCTCTGGCGCGCGACCGCCTGGGAGAGAAGCCCCTCTATTACGGCTGGCTGGACAACACCCTGGTGTTTGCTTCCGAACTCAAGGCGTTGCGTGCTCACCCGAACTGGCAGGGCGCGATCGAGCGCAACGCGCTGGCACTTTACCTGCGCTACGGCAATGTTCCTGCGCCGAACTGCATTTATCGCGGTATCCACAAGCTTCCTCCGGCAACAATCGCCAGATTCCACACGGCTGACAGCAAGCCGGCACCTCAGCCCTACTGGAGCGCAACAGAAGCGGCTCGGCAAGGGCGAACAAACCTCTTGCAATTGACTGATGACGAAGCCGTCGCCGAGCTTGAAAGAATATTGCGGCAATCGATTGCGGACCAATCCATTGCCGACGTTCCCCTGGGCGCTTTTCTTTCGGGCGGTATCGATTCTTCCCTGATCGTCGCGTTGATGCAGAAGAACAGTAGCCATTCGGTCAAGACTTTCACGATCGGCTTCCATGCCGCAGATTACGATGAAGCACCGCATGCGGCGGCGGTCGCCCGCCATCTCGGAACGGAACATACCGAACTGTATGTGACACCTGAAGAAGCCAGGACAGTCATCCAGCGCCTGCCCGTGGTTTATGACGAGCCATTCGCCGATTCCTCGCAGATCCCTACCCTGCTGGTGGCTGCCCTGGCGCGCCAGCAAGTGACGGTTGCCTTGTCGGGCGATGGCGGAGATGAACTTTTCGGCGGCTATACGCGCTATCGCTGGGGTCCGCGCATCCTGCAGCATGGCGTCCTGCTGCGGCGATCGCTGGCAGCCTTGCTGGATGCCTTCTCTCCCGGCACCTGGGACAAGTTGTTTCATTGCCTGCCCGGATCCGGCATCACCTCGGCGCCGGGTGACAAGCTGCAAAAACTGGCCGTACTGCTGCGGTGCAATTCGCGTCGGGACCTGTATCAGCAGCTTGTGTCCTTTTGGCCGAATCCCGCAAGTATCGTGATCGGAGGCGATGAGGCGGTTGCTGGGCAGAACTGGCCTGACAACGAGAGTTTCGCGGCGCAAATGATGCTGCTTGATGCACTGGAGTATCTGCCGGACGATATACTTACCAAGGTCGATCGGGCAAGCATGAGCGTCAGCCTGGAAACCAGGGCTCCCTTTCTTGATCACCGGGTGTTCGAGTTTGCCTGGCAGTTGCCCATGCCGCAGAAAATTCGCGGCCGGGAAAGTAAATGGTTGTTGCGGCAACTGCTCTACCGATATGTGCCGCGCGATTTGATCGAACGGCCCAAGGCAGGCTTTAGCGTGCCTATCGGGGAATGGCTGCGCGGTCCCTTGCGGGCATGGGCGGAGGCACTGCTTGATGAGTCGCGATTGCGGCAGGATGCTTGTTTCGATCCCGTGCCGATACGCCGGGCCTGGCTGGAACACCAGCGGGGAATCCGCAACTGGCAGCATCGGTTGTGGGCGATATTGATGTTTCAGACTTGGCTGGAAAATAATTCGAGCTGATGGAAAAGCGCAAAATCTGCTTTGTCGTTACCAGCCCCTTTACGCTCAAGGTGTTCATGCTCAAGCATCTTGAGGCATTGGCTGGGGAGTACGCTGTCACAGTCATCTGCAATGCATCAGGAACTACCGAAGTCGCGCTCAAGTTCAATCAGCAGATTCGCTTGATCGATTTGCGTATCGAAAGAAAAGTCTCCCCCTGGCGCGACACCCTTGCCCTCCTCGCATTGCTGCGCATTTTCCGGCGTGAAGGCTTTCTCGTGGTCCACACGATCACACCCAAGGCCGGGTTGCTGGCCCAGGTCGCGGCATGCCTGGCAGGCGTTCCGCATCGCATCCACACCTTCACCGGCCAAGTCTGGGTCACTCAACGCGGTTTGGCGAAAACGCTGCTGAAGAACATCGACAGGTTTTACGCCTCCTGTGCAACACGCATTCTCGTGGATAGCCCCTCTCAGCGCGATTTCCTCATTGAGCAGGGCGTACTGCCCAAGGGACGGGGAGAAGTGCTTGGCCAGGGCTCCATCTCCGGGGTCGATATGCAGCGCTTTGCGCCCAATCGTCAGGTCCGGCAGGAAATTAGAACCCGGCTGGGCATGCCGGATGATGCGGTGATGTTCCTTTATTTGGGCAGATTTAAACGCGACAAGGGCTTGCTTGATCTTGCCCGAAGTTTCGCGACGCACGCCTGGAACCATCCGAACTCCTGGCTGGTGGTCGTCGGACCGGACGAGGAACAACTCTCTGCCGCCCTGCTGGAATGTTGCGCCACTGCCTCGGGCAGAATGTTCCTGTTTGGCTACACGGCAACTCCCGAACATTACATGGCGGCGGCGGATGTCCTATGCCTGCCGAGTTACCGGGAAGGTTTCGGCACGGTCATCCTCGAGGCGGCAGCATGCAATTTGCCTTCCATCGCCTCAAGAATTTTCGGTATCACCGACGCTGTCGTCGACGGTCAAACCGGCTGCCTGCATGGGGTGGGCGATATCGAGGAAATTGTTCGGCTGCTCGACAGGTTTGCCGAAAGCAAATCCCTTCGGGAAAGCATGGGAGCAAGCGCAAGGCAACGCACATTGCAGGAATTTTCCGGCGAACGGTTGACCAGCGAACTGGCTGCCTATTATCGTGCCGCGCTCGCGTCTGAATGATGTTGCCGTCGCATTGATGATGACCTCCACCGCCGTGCTTCTGCCGCCTGCGACAGCCTTGGTCCTGTCTTTTGGCGTCCTGCTGTTCCTGCTCAGGCCAGGGACAGTCAGATACCTGGCCATGGATCACCCCAATCAGCGTTCTCTGCATAGCCAGCCGGTGCCACGCGGCGGCGGTGTCGCAATAATCCTGGCGTTGTTCGGGGCATGGGGTTTGTTGCTGCAGCCCCCCCTGACCCTGATGCTGCTTGCCGGCGTACTGGCGGGAATCTCATACACCGACGACTGGAAAGGGCTGCCGGTTGCCGCTCGATTGGCTGTCCATGGCCTGGCTGCCGTGGCTCTGGTGCGATCGGAATTGCCCGAACAAAACCTCGATTTCTGGTTGATCATCGGCTTGGCGGGATACGTCATCTGGATGACAAACGCCTATAACTTCATGGATGGGGCCGACGGACTCGCCGGCGGCATGGCCGTATTTGGCTTTTCTGCCTACGGCCTGGCCGCCTGTGCCGCGGCCGAATCCTTTGCGACCATGTGTTTCGTGGTCGCAGCGGCGGCAGCCGGATTTCTGCCTTTCAATTTTCCCCCGGCGAAAATATTCATGGGCGATGTTGGTTCCATTCCGCTGGGATTTCTCGCCGCAGCGCTAGGGTTCATGGGTTGGCAGCAACAGGTGTGGCCGCTCTGGTTTCCGCTCCTGGTCTTTTCCCCGTTCCTGGTGGATGCCAGCGTTACCCTGCTGCGCCGAGTGATGCGTGGCGAGCGCTTCTGGCAAGCGCATCGGGAACACTATTACCAGCGATTGATCAGAATGGGGTGGAATCATCGGCGTACCGCCTTGTCGGAATACCTGCTGATGGCGGCAGCCTCGGCCAGTGCCGTGCACGGATTGCGATCTTCGACAGAGATTCAAATCTCTATTTTGGTAATCTGGTTTGGGATATTTGCAGGTACGATGCTGGCTATCGATCATGCCTGGAAACGTTTCATCCCACCTGCCGTTGAACATCCATAATGCTGCGCCGACTGCTTGCCATCCTGCATGACTTGGCGGCCAGTGCCCTGGCCTGGGTGCTGGCCTACTGGCTGCGCTTCAATTTCGATATTCCCCCGTTTTTTCAGCAAGGCCTGACGACCACCCTGATATACGTGGTGCTACTTCAGTCGGTGATCGCCTGGGGTTTCGGTCTGTATCGCGGCATCTGGCGGTTTGCCAGTCTGCCGGATCTGAAACGCATCATCCTGGCGGTAGGCGGATGCGCACTGCTGCTGCCCATGTTTTTCTACATGCTGCAGCTATTTTCCGTGGTGCCGCGTTCGGTGCTGGTGCTCTACCCCTTGCTGCTGGTTCTGTTCATGGGCGGCAGCCGTTTCGTCTACCGTTCCTGGAAGGACGGCCACCTGCTTGGGTTCCGCGCAGCCACAGGGGAACCCGTATTGGTTCTTGGCGCGGGCGAGGAAGCGCCAAGCCTGTTGCGGGAGCTCGAGCGCAGCCAGCAGTGGCATGTGGTGGGCCTGCTGGACGACGACCCCAACAAGCAAGGCAGTCTGCTCCACGGCATCGAGGTACTCGGAACGCTCGACGAGATAGCCAGACATGCCAGCCGTCTAGACGTAAGGCAGGCAATCCTGGCGATGCCGGCTGCAACCCATACCGCAAGGCATCGTGCAACGCACCTGGCGACCCAGGCCGGGCTCAGTTTGCTCACGGTGCCTTCGTTCGAGGACCTGCTATCGGGACGAATTGCCATCTCGCAAATGCGTAGGGTGGAGTTGGAAGACCTGCTCGGCCGCGATCCCGTCCAGCTTGACGAGCAGGGACTGCATGGTCTGCTGGAAGGGAAGGCGGTACTCGTGACCGGGGCGGGGGGGTCCATCGGTTCCGAACTATGTCGCCAGATTGCGCTTTACTCGCCGCGTCTGCTGATATTTCTGGATATCTCGGAATACGCGATCTACCGCATGGAACAGGAATTCGCCAAGTCGTTCCCGCAAGTTGCGCTCTGTTGTCTAGTTGGCGACGTGCGCGATGAGGCGTTCCTGGCTTTCATTTTCGCCGAATATCGTCCCCACGTCGTCTTCCATGCCGCGGCTTACAAGCATGTGCCCCTCATGGAAAACGAGAACGCCTGGCAGGCGCTGCGCAATAACGTGCTGGGCACCTGGCTTGTCGCAGAAGCGGCCCTGAAGCACGGCACCGAGCGCTTTGTCTTGATTTCCACGGACAAGGCGGTGAATCCGACCAATGTCATGGGCGCCAGCAAGCGGCTGGCCGAGATGGTTTGTCAGGTTTTGGGCCGGAAAGAACCGGCCGGGCTGGTACAAACCCGCCTCGTGATTGTGCGCTTCGGCAATGTCCTCGGCAGCAGCGGCAGCGTCATCCCGAAATTTCGCGAACAAATCACTCAGGGCGGACCCGTCACCGTGACGCATCCGGACATCGTGCGCTATTTCATGCTGATTCCCGAGGCAGCGCAATTGGTCCTGCAGGCCGGATTGATGGGGCAGGGCGGCGAGATTTTCGTGCTCGACATGGGCGAACCGATCAGGATTGTCGATCTGGCGCGCGACATGATCCGTCTTTCTGGCTATACGGAAGAAGACATACGCATCGAATTCACCGGGTTGCGCCCTGGGGAGAAACTCTACGAGGAACTCCTGGCAGACAGCGAGACCACCCAGCCGACGCCGCACCCCAAGCTGCGGGTAGCGCGCACGGACACTCCGGTTGATGCGGCTTGGCTGACGGAGTTGCATGCCTGGCTGAATCAGCCGAATCTGCCCGCGGCAACCGTCAAGCAAGGATTGATGCTGCGCGTGCCGGAATATCGACCCGCAGAGCACAGCGGAGTCTGAACAGTGGCGACATATGCAATCGGCGATATTCAGGGCTGCTTTGAGGCCTTGCAACGCCTGCTTGCCAAGTGTGGATTCAAACAACGCCACGACCAGCTCTGGTTAGTCGGCGACCTGGTCAACCGCGGTCCGCAATCGCTCGAGGTGCTGCGTTTCGTCAAGAATTTGGGCGCGGCGGCGGTCACGGTTCTCGGCAATCACGACCTGCACCTGTTGATGGTCGCCGAGGATTGCGCCAAGCAAAGTCACGACGACACTCTGGGAGAAGTGCTCGCGGCAAGCGATCGGGATGAATTGCTCACCTGGTTGCGCCATCAGCCGCTGATGCACGTCGCCAACAACTTCGCGATGGTGCATGCCGGTTTGCTGCCGCAGTGGAGCATCAGTCAGGCGCAGACTCTGGCCAGTGAAGTGGAAACAGCCCTGCGTGCCAGCAATTACCGGAAATTTCTGGCACATATGCGCGGCAGCGAACCCAAGTCATGGCAGGACGATTTGACGGGCTGGCCGAGGTTGCGCGTGGTCGTCAACGCAATGACCCGACTGCGCTTCTGCTCAATCGACGGCGAAATGGAGTTTCGCAGCAAGGGCGAGGTCGGCAGCGCTCCGCCCGGCTATCTGCCCTGGTTCGAGACACCGCAGCGCCGCAGCGCCGGCAGCACGCTCATTACTGGCCACTGGTCAGCCCTGGGGCTTAAGCTGATGCCTGATTTGCTGGCATTGGATTCCGGCTGTTTCTGGGGAGGGCAACTCAGCGCCGTGCGACTGGAAGACCGGACGGTATTTCAGGTCGAAGCTTCGCACACGCCCTAACCTCAACGGCGGGCACTGGTCCCCCAACTCCAGAATCAAAAACGGGCCCTAGTGGGTGACGCGGGTTTTGCCGCCGCCTGACAATACACGCACCCTGTCCCCGACGTGAAACTGTTCGTCGGCCTCCTGGATGATCGCGCTGATCGTGCCATTGTCAAACTTGACGGTGATTTCGAGACCCGCCTTTTTGCTGACGTTTTCCTCGAGCGCATGGCCCGCAACCGCACCGCCGACCGCGCCGAGTATGGTGCCGACGGCCGAGCCCCGCTCGCCGCCGCCGACGTTGCTGCCGGCAATGCCGCCGATCACTCCGCCAACCGCAGTGCCCGCACCGGACTTGTTGCCCTCGATAGTGACGGAACGAACGCTCTCCACCACGCCCATGCGCACATTCATTTCACGCTGCGTCTGCGCCTGCGAATAGCTGCTGGCGGATTGGCTCGTGGCGCAGCCGGAAAGCACCAAAGCGGCTGCAGCTAACGTGGTCCAGATCAATATAGTCTTATTCATATTCGACTCCTTACCAAAGTGTTTCGCCAAAAGCTTCCCGATACCGTGCGGCGATTTCGTCGCGCTGCGGCTTGTGGTTCTGGCCGCCGCGCCGGGTGATTTTGATGGCCCCCATCAAGGAAGCCAAGCGGCCGGTTTTCTCCCATGCCCAACCCTGCGCTATTCCGTACAGCAAACCCGCCCGGTAGGCATCGCCGCAACCGGTTGGGTCAACCAGGTCTTCCGCTTTGGCGCAGGGTATCGTGACACGGCCGCCTTGCGTATAGATTTCGGAACCCTTGCCGCCCAAAGTGACGATCAAGGCCTTGACCCGTTGCGCGAGTTCTTCGATATCTTTCCCGGTACGCTCGCAAAGCAGTTTCGCCTCGTAGTCGTTGACCGTGCAATACGTGGCAAGTTGCATCAAATCCAGCAGTTCCTCGCCATTGAACATCGGCATGCCTTGCCCCGGATCAAAGACGAAGGGAATTCCGGCGGCATGGAATTCACGGGCATGCTGGAGCATGCCATCGCGGCCATCCGGAGACACGATGCCAAGCGAAATATCCCGCGCATCGGCAACATGGTTGAGATGAGAAAAGTTCATCGCCCCCGGATGAAAGGCAGTGATCTGATTGTCGTCCAGGTCGGTGGTGATGAACGCCTGTGCCGTATAGCTGTCAGGAATTTCCTTGACGTGGTTGGTGTCCAGCTTCAGATGTTTCAAGCGCCGGGCGTAAAGCGCGTAGTCCTCGCCGACCGTGGCCATGATCTGCGGTTGTCCGCCCAGCAACTGCAGATTGTATGCAATATTGCCGGCGCATCCGCCAAATTCGCGGCGCAGGTCGGGAACCAGGAATGAAACGTTGAGAATGTGTATCTGCTCGGGCAGGATGTGATGCTTGAAACGATCATGGAAAACCATGATTGTGTCATAGGCGAGGGAGCCGCAAATCAGGGTTTTCATGGCTGGACTGGTTCCGGGGAATGCCTGAATTATAGCATTCGCGCTCCGGACCCAGCCCAGGTGGGACTGCCAGACTGGGATCAGCCGAGCGCTGCCAGGGCTGCGTCGTAATTGGGTTCGTTCTTGATCTCGGGCACCAGCTCGGCGTGAATGACTTTGTCGTTCGCGTCGATGACCACTACGGCGCGGGTGGTAATCCCGGCCAGCGGACCATCGAGGATCTCGACGCCGTAATTGTTCATGAATTCACGGCCGCGCATGGTCGACAGGGGAGTGACATTCTTCAATCCCTCGACCGTGCAGAAGCGGCTCATGGCGAAGGGTAGATCGGCCGAAATCACCAGCACCACGGTATCGGGCAAATTGCTGGCGCGCTCGTTGAACTTGCGCGTCGAGGTGGCGCAGGTCGGGGTATCCAGGCTGGGAACGATGTTGAGGACCTTGCGCTTGCCGGCAAAATCCTTGAGTGTCTTGTTGGACAGGTCTGAAGCGACCAGCGAGAAGGCTACGGCGTTCTGTCCGGCTTGCGGAAACTGTCCGGCAAGACGAATCGGATTGCCGCCCAGTGTAACAGTGGCAACGGTGCTCATGACGATACTCCTTTAGGTATGAAGCTTATCAAAGAATACTCTCACGGATAAAAAAGATAAAGCCGGTAACCGGCCGCTGCGGCATTCGCAGCATGTTCATGGACCACCGCCAGTGTCACGGGAATTTCCCCATTCCTGGCAAATCCGGCATCGATCTTGAAATCCTTGGGCAGGTAGTCTTCGGGCGCCAGCACCTTGCGCAAGATCGCCTGATCATCGGTGTCGGTCAATGTCAGCTCAAGATGCGGGTAGGTCTGCGCGAAAGGGGCGCGATTCTTCAAAGTGGCCGTCAGAATCAACTGCCCGTTCGGCGCCGGGCGCAAATCGGAAGACTCTATGCTGATCAGATCGCCTATGCGCGGCAACGGCAAAATGCAATCGAGCGGCTTGCACACTGCCCGAAGCAGTGGCTTGGAATCCGGCAGCAAGACACCCAGCTCGACCCGAAAATGCACCAATACCTGCAACACCAGCAGCAGCAAGGCAAACACTGCGGCAACGGCCCAGACCCAGGTGAGGCGGCGTCTGCTTGGCGGATTTTCATGCAACAGCGGCTCAATTTCCTGCGCAGGCTCATCGCTGTCTGCGGTTGATTCGACATCCGGCTCGTCCGTGGATTGAAGATCAACGTCGGTGCTCTCCACAGGCTCGGTAAAGAGCGAGGGCTCACAGGGGAATCCCTCTGGTTCGAGAAGATCAGGCAATGGCGCAGGAGTCAGGCTCGCTTCAACCGACGTTTCGAGCAGCGTGTCAATCGCATTGAAGACATGCTGGCATTGCCCGCAGCGGACCTTGCCCTGCACTGCCTTGAGTTGTTCCGGCGTAACGCGAAAGGATGTATTGCAATTCGGACAGCGCGTGATCATCATGCCGGCTGCCCTCCCGCCGCACTTTCCAGACGCACCCAGCCATCCAGAGCGGCACCACGCCTCAGCGCGATGAAAGGCGCATAAGCGGCAATGACTTCCTCGGCCTGGGATTCCAGGATGCCACTCAAGGCCAAACGTCCTCCGGGCTTATTCCCCGAAGCGGTTGCAACCCGCGCGGCAATCACAGGTGCCATCAGGCAAAGCGGATTGGTAAGGATGTTGGCAACCACGCGATCGAAGGTTTCATCCAGCCGTGCTCGCGAGTGACGAAGCTCAAGATTAACCTGATTCGCGGCGGCATTGTCGTGGGCGACCTGCAAGGCACCGTCGTCTATATCCACGCCGATCACCTGGTTTGCGCCCAGCTTGGCGGCGGCAATTGCCAGAATACCCGAGCCGCAACCATAATCGAGAACCGATTCGCCCCCCTGCAGATTTTCGCAGAGCCATTCCAGACACAGCCGCGTGGTGGGATGCGACCCGGTTCCGAACGCCATGCCCGGATCGAGCTGCAGGTTGATCGCTGCCGGGTCCGGTGCAGCATGCCAGGAAGGAATGATCCACAGGCGGGGATTGATCTGGATCGGCTCGAACTGGGATTGCGTCAATTGCACCCAGTTCTGCTCGGCGACTTCCTCGATGCGCATGAGTGATGGCCTGTCGATGCCAACGGCATTGCAGGCAGCTGCAATCCTGCGCGGCAATTCGTCCGGGTCAGCAGACGGCTCGAACAAGGCAGTGACGCGGTTGCGCAGCCAAAGGTTGGGCGAAACTTCGCTATCTGCACCGGGTTCGCCGAAGCGGGCTGTCTCGTGAACCGTACCGGCTTCGGCGTCCTCGACGCTGACCGTCAGCGCACCCTGTTCCAACAGCGCATCCGCCAGCGCATCGGCGTGATCGGCATCGGCCTCGAGAGCGACACTCAGCCACATGGCTAGATCTGGTCTTATTTGCCTTTGCTTGCCTTGTCCCTGGCGGCAAGTTTTTGTTCGAGGTAGTGGATGCTGGTGCCGCCTTCGATGAAGCGGGCATCATGCATGAGTTCCAGATGCAGCGGAATATTGGTCTTGATCCCTTCCACCGCCATCTCCGAGAGCGCAATCCGCATGCGACGTATGGCCTGATCGCGGTTATCGCCGAAGGCGATGAGCTTGCCGATCATCGAGTCGTAGTCGGATGGAATGGTGTAACCCTGATAAATATGGGTATCGACGCGGATGCCCGGACCTCCGGGAGGATGATAGGAAACGATCTTCCCCGGGGAAGGCGTGAACTTGAATGGATCCTCGGCATTGATGCGGCATTCGATGGCGTGACCCTTGAGCGCGACATCGCGCTGGCGGAACCAGAGCTTCTCTCCCGCAGCGATGCGGATCTGCGCCTGCACGATATCGATGCCGGTGACTTGTTCGGTGACCGTATGCTCGACCTGCACCCGCGTGTTCATTTCAATGAAGTAGAACTCGCCGTTCTCGAACAGGAATTCAAAGGTGCCTGCGCCGCGGTAGTTGATCTTGCGACACGCCTCGGCACAGCGCTCGCCGACCCGCGTGATCAGGCGCGGGCTGATCGCGGTGGCGGGCGCTTCTTCGATGACCTTCTGGTGGCGGCGTTGCATCGAACAGTCGCGTTCACCGAGATAAACGGCATTCCTGTAGCTGTCCGCCAGAATCTGAATCTCGATATGGCGCGGATTCTCGAGATACTTTTCCAGATACACCACCGGGTTGCCAAAGGCCGCATCGGCTTCGGCACGCGTCGTGTGCACGGCATTGATGAGCGCCGCTTCGGTATGCACGACGCGCATGCCGCGGCCGCCCCCGCCGCCAGCCGCCTTGATGATGACCGGATAGCCGATGCCGCGGGCAATCTTGACGATTTCCTTGGGATCCTCCGGCAAAGCCCCTTCCGAGCCCGGAACGCAGGGCACCCCGGCAGCTTTCATGGCATCCCGGGCGCTGATCTTGTCACCCATCAGCCGGATGGTCTCCGGATGCGGGCCGATGAAGACGAAGCCGGATTTCTCGACACGTTCGGCAAAATCCGCGTTTTCCGAAAGGAAGCCGTACCCGGGGTGAATCGCCTCCGAATCGGTGACTTCTGCCGCCGAAATGATCGCCGGGATGTTCAGGTAACTCGAGCTAGCCTGGGGCGGACCGATGCAGACGGACTCATCGGAAAGCTTGACGTACTTCGCTTCCGTGTCGGCGGTGGAATGGACCACGACCGTCTTGATGCCCAGTTCGCGGCAGGCGCGCTGAATGCGCAGGGCAATCTCCCCGCGGTTGGCGATGAGGATTTTTTCAAACATGGATTGCGGTTTCAGCCGATCAGGAACATCGGCTGGCCAAATTCAACCGGCTGGCCATTTTCCACGAGGATCGCCTTGATCACGCCACCCGCATCGGCTTCGATCTCGTTCATCAGCTTCATGGCTTCGATAACGCACAGTATGTCGCCTTCCTTGACCGTCTGTCCGACTTCGACGAATGCCGAGGACTCAGGCGAACCGGCACGATAGAACGTGCCCACCATGGGTGCCTTGACGGTATGTCCTGCGGCTTCCTGCGTCTCGGCAGCCGCCTTTCCCGCAACAGGGGCTGCCGGTTCGGAATGAACCGCCGCGGGGGCGCTCATCATGTAGGTGGTCGCGGGCGGGATGGCGGCCTGCTTGACGATGCGCACTTTCTCCTCGCCTTCGGTCACTTCGAGTTCAGTGATGCCCGACTCCTGGACAAGGTCAATCAGTTTCTTGAGTTTTCTCAGATCCATGGGTACTCCCGGTGAATCAAAAATGACGCTGCGCTAGTGCCCGAATTTCTCTCTGGGGTGCCAGGCGCATGCCCGAATGGATTTCAGGATGACTTGATGCGCTCAAGTGCGGCAGCCAAGGCAAGTTCGTAACCGGTACTGCCCAGGCCGCAAATGACGCCAACGGCGATGTCGGAAAAATAAGAATGCTGGCGAAAGGATTCCCGCGCATGAATATTCGACAAATGAACTTCTATGAACGGAATCGCGACAGCCGTCAAGGCATCGCGCAGGGCAATGCTGGTATGGGTATAGGCAGCCGGGTTGATGATGATGAATTGGACGCCTTCGCTGGCCGCTGACTGCACCCGGTCGACCAGTTCTCCCTCGCTGTTGCTTTGATAGCTCTCCACCTGGACACCGGCAGCACGGCCTTGGGCTTCCATCGTCCGGTGGATTTGCTCAAGGGTATTGTGTCCGTAGATACCCGGCTCGCGACTGCCGAGCAGATTCAAATTGGGGCCATGCAGCACAAGAATGCGCGGCTTGGGATTCTCGGCGGAAGGTTTTTTAGTGCCAGTTTGCTTGGACATGGGTGCAAGTTTGCCGCAAATCGATGCAATTTGTCTAGCCCGGAACTGAAAATAACTGCCTGTCTTGCAGCATAGATCCGGGAATTCAGTGAGTTACCTGGTCAATTCCATGAGGATCGCCTCGAAGGTGGATTCCTTCCAGATTCCAAGACGAGTCTCCAGTAAGTTGCCGTTCCTGTCGATCAATACCGTAAATGGCAAACCACCTGCCAGATTGCCCAATCCAGCCGTGATTGGCAACAAATCGGTCGCGCCAATCAACAATGGATAGGAGACTGGGGTTTCAAGTGAAAATTGTCGCACTTTGTCTGCATTATCGAAGGCAATCCCTACAAATTGAACGCCTTTATCCGCAAATTTCTGCTGCAGCCGGGAGAAGGCCGGCATCTCTTCGCGGCACGGTGCGCACCAGGTCGCCCAAAAATTAACCACCAAAATTTTTCCCTGCCATTGGCTAAGGCTCTGCTTCACGGCAAGAACATCAGAGAGAGTGAGCGCCAACAGCTGTTGCGTTGCTGCTGCCTTGTCTTGCGCCTGCGCGCCATCCCCCACCAGTTCTGTCTGACCACGCTCGGCGACCAACAAACCCGCTGTCGTGGCAAGCAATGCGGCGGCGGCAATCAAGACGTAGCGAACAACAGGTTTCATGATCCCTGCAACAGCGCCGCAACCGTCTCAATGCCGGCCCGTCCTGCAACCTGGCCGGTATGCGGATTGCGCCGGTGCATGCGTTCCAGCGAATACGGATAGATCGACAGCATGAGAGTGGTTTCCTCCCCTTCGAGTCGCAAACGGGCCTCCAGTTGCTCATTCCAATAGGTAGGGCCGTTGTGATGAATATCAGCATGTTCAAAGCAGATGCCGTGATCCAGCAGGAAGATCTCCACTTCTTTGGCGCTGTCGGCAAATAATTCGATTTCCGCTTCGGCATAGCGTCCAGCGGTGCCATCGAGGACCGGGCCGGTCAGGTAAGGCTTGAACCTCTCGAGCCGGCGCATCATGTCCAGCGCTTCCCGGCGCAACAGGGCCAGACGCTCACGCAACTCTTCGGGCTGAAAGATGTTCAGATATTCCCGCAGCGCTTCCTCGATTTCCTGATTCGCAGGTAAGGCTTCACTCTCTGGAACACCAAGCTGCTTGGCTGCTTTACGCTTGGCCAAGCCATAGTTGGTGATGCCATCTTCCGCCATCAGGCGCGCTGCCAGGCTGGTGATGTCGCGCCGCATGGCGTCCATGTGGTGCAGATGTCTGGGGTGCTTGGCGTTGTTGCGAGGCATGGCTGCGGCGTCGGCTATAATTCTTCGCCATTCTACACAGCCGGTCGGCTCCCCCGACTATTCCTTCCAGAATGCACATTCACATCCTCGGCATCTGTGGCACATTCATGGGAGGCGTGGCGCTGCTGGCACGCAGCGCCGGGCATCGCGTCAGCGGCTGCGATGCCAATGTCTATCCGCCCATGAGCACCCAGCTGGAGGAACAAGGCATCGCCCTGACCGAGGGGTACGACCCGGGCCAGATTGATCTGAAACCTGATCTGTTTGTCGTCGGCAATGCCATTTCCCGCGGCAATCCACTGCTCGAGGAAATCCTCGCACGCGACCTGCCCTACACTTCGGGCCCTCAATGGCTGGCGGAGCATGTTCTGAAAGGCAAATGGGTGCTCGGGGTGGCGGGAACCCACGGCAAAACGACCACCACGGCGCTTCTAGCCTGGATACTGGAAGATGCCGGCCTGAATCCCGGCTTTCTGGTTGGCGGCGTCCCCCAGGATTTCGGCCTTTCGGCGCGGTTGACCGAGTCGCCGTTCTTCGTGATCGAAGCAGATGAATACGATACGGCCTTCTGCGACAAGCGCTCGAAGTTCATACATTACCGGCCGCGAACCCTGATCCTGAATAATCTTGAATTTGATCATGCAGACATCTTCGCTGATCTTGCGGCGATTGAGACCCAATTTCATCATTTGGTGCGAACCCTGCCGAACAACGGACTAATTATCGCGAATGCCGGTGAAGAAGCGTTGAAACGCGTCCTGGCACGCGGCTGCTGGACCCCGTTAGCCTGGTTCAATGGCATCGAGGGTTGGCAGGCCAATGCCACGGACGAAAGCGACGGCCGGTTTGAGGTTAGCTATGCCGAAAAAACCATGGGGCATACTCGTTTATCACTGCCCGGAGCGCACAACCGCGCCAATGCCCTGGCCGCACTAGCAGCCGCGCGTCATGCCGGGGTAAGCACCGCGGTCGGCTTGTCGGCCATGACGCGCTTCCAGGGCGTCAAACGCCGTCTCGAAATTCGCGGCACTGCGAACGGGGTGACCGTTTATGACGATTTCGCCCACCATCCCACGGCGATCTCGGTGACCATCGCCGGCCTGCGCGGACGCGTCGGCAAGCAACGCATCATCGCCGTGTTGGAGCCGCGTTCCAACACCATGAAGCTGGGCAGCATGAAAGCACAGTTGCCGGACAGCCTGGCGGATGCCGATGCCGTTTTCTGCTACGCCCGCCAGCTCGGCTGGGATGCGGCCGCTGCCTTGGCGCCGCTTGGAGGCAAGGCACAGACCTTCGACGATCTTGATGTCCTGGTCAGCGCCGTGGCAAGAATTGCCCGATCGGGCGACCACGTGCTGGTGATGAGCAACGGCGGTTTCGGCGGCATACATGCCAAGCTGCTAGCGGCAATGGCCGGCTAGTACCCCAGAAACAACTGCGGGCACTAGTACCCCAGAGTCGAATTCGGGCACCAGACGCACAACTGCTAGCCTGCTGCGGCCAGGATAGGCTGGCGGACCTTCCCGATCTTGCCAATAGTTGGCTGGCAAGATCGGCCTTGCCTTGGAAACCGCCCAGGCAGTCCGGCCAGATTTTCTCTCCAATGGTCGTCGATACCCTTGAATCCATATTTTTATTGCCGTAAATGGAAATATGTGCCAAGATAAACTTAATCTATTTCATTAGAATAATAAAATAATATATTGATTAATAATAAATATAGACTTTAACAAACCTAATCGCTGTATTTGCAAGGACTTGAGCATGACTCTGCCCAAGATAGCGACTCGGCATACGGCAAGGCCATGCTCAAATTGAAAGGGATTAATACGTCTGCACATGCTTGATTCGGTTCAAGACATCCGGCAACGATTATTGATCGCCAAGCTTCCGGCGATGCCGGAGATATTGGTCAAGCTGATCAGGCTATGCCAGATCGAAGAAGCAGGCACGGCCGAACTGGCTGCCCTGATCGCCAAGGATCCTGCAATGGCGTGCAAGGTACTGAGTGCCGCCAACAGTTCCCTGTATGCGTGCAACAGGGGCAAGAAGCCCGGACTGATGCAGTCGCTCCAGACTTTGGGCATGGATACCACCAAAACCTTGCTGATCTGCGAGTCTGTATTTCAGGTTTTCAATGGGCTGGCCAATGCAAAAGATACCGATCTGCGTGGCTTCTGGCGGCATTCCCTTACAGCAGCGGTTTGCGCACGGGAAATCGCAATCTGTTTATCCTATTCTCATCTCGAGGAGGCCTACCTAGCCGGCCTGCTGCATGATGTTGGCCGGCTCGCCCTGTTCAGCGCTGCACCCAAAGAATATTCAATGCTGGCGAGTCATATCGATGATGCCGGCCTGTGCCTGGCAGAGGAACGTATTTTCCATCTGACGCACGCAGAAGCCGGTGCATTGCTGATTGAACGCTGGGGCCTCGATTCCTACCTCGCCGACAGTGTTCGCTATCATCATCAGAGCATGACTCGGGCTGGGTCGGCCCATCCCTTGATACGCACGGTCATCCTCGCCGATGCTCTGGCAAGTCAATGTAGTTCGGCGCCAGAGATTGCAAAGGTGCTATGCGGGATTGATGCCGAGACATTGGCGGCCATCTGCAGCAACGCCGCCGAGCAGGTCAGGCAGGCCGCTGAAATGCTCAAGCTCGATCTTGCGGCAACCGAACCTGTCATGAGCATGTTGTACCCTGCCACCCCGGTCATCACGCCTGCTGATTTCAATCAGCAGCTAGCAGTGGAAGTCCAGCAACTGGTTCTGAACTCCACCGCCAAGATGTTCTATACACGGCCTTCGGGGCTGGCGGGCGTCTTGTCTGCAATCAGAGAATCGGCTGCGCTGCTGTTCGGCTTCACTGAGGTCATGTTGCTGCTGCGGAACGAAGCGACCAACTGCCTGCACGGCGTGGTGATCCCCGGTTCCCGCAGTGACCACGCCGAATTCATGATGCCGCTGGATGATGGCGGTGCGGTGTCCGTTGCGATAGCGCAGCGCCGGGTGGCGTATATAGAATCCGATTCCCGGCTGCCGAGATTGTCTGAGGAGCAGCAGTTATTGCTGCAAATCAGCAAGGGACGGGTCAAACCCAACGTCAAGCCCGAACCCAGTGGCCAGGCCGGGTTCACCACCGGCACACAAGGCAATAGCGGCACAAGCGACCAAACACTCAGCCTGGCTGAAGAACAGCTGTTGCGTCTGCTCGATGCCGAATATCTGGTGTGCCTGCCGTTGCTGCACGACACTCATTGCCGCGGCGTATTGCTCGGAGCAGCGCTTGATCTCCAGATCAGCGAGTTGCAGCTGCGGGAAACGTTCATGTTGGCTTTCGCCAACCAGGCTGCAACAGCAATCACGGCTGCCAGCCATAAAGAAGACCAGGAGCAGCGCAGTGCAGGGCAGATCGCCGCAGAGTATCGCCAGGCGTCCCGCCAGATCGTCCATGAGGCGAACAATCCTTTGTCCATCATCAAAAACTACTTGGCCGTACTGGGCAACAAGGTGGCGCGACAGGAGCCCGTTTCCAGCGAGATATCGATCCTTAGTTCCGAGATTGATCGGGTTGGCCAAATTCTGAGAGGGCTTACCGAAATCAAGCCGATCGTCGGCGATGAGATGATAGAGATCGACCGAGTGGTAGGGGAAGTCGTCAGGTTTTATTCCGCCAGCCTGCCGCAAACCGCTCCCGTCCGCATCACAACCCGCTTGCAGGCCGGCACGACGAAGCCCAGAGTCGATGCGGCTTCGCTCAAGCAAATTCTGCTCAACCTGATCAAGAACGCCTCCGAAGCCATGCCCGATGATGGCGAGATCATGATCACCACAAGCGACTCGATCAACCGCGATGGCCGCCTCTATTGCGAACTCACGGTCCGGGACAACGGTCCGGGAATTGTCCCAGAGGTCCTGGCCAAGCTGTTTTCTCCCGTTGCAACCACGAAAACAGGACAACACATGGGACTGGGATTGAAAATTGTCCACGACCTGGTAAAGAGCATGGATGGTGCCATCACCTGCCGCAGCAGTTCTGCCGGCACATCCTTTGAAATTCTGCTGCCAGTTGCCGACGCGGCATCTGGCGATCCCGCATCTCTTCGATCAAATCATTGAGGCAGCCATGGACGAGATTGAATCAGCTTTTCTGGCATTTGGCTTGACTGGAGAGAAGCCGCTAAGCGAAAGCCGCTTCTGTCTTGAACCTCGCTTATTGCTGGTGGATGACGAGCCTAAGCTGCTCGACAGTGTTTGCGAATTGCTGAAGGGCTCGGGCTGCCAATTTACCACCGCCAATAGCGGCAAAGCCGCCATCGAACAGCTTTCACGCCTGCAGTTCGATCTGGTGCTGCTCGACCTGCGGCTGCCGGACATGTCCGGCCATCAGGTCATGGATTACATGAAGCAACACGAGATCTCCGCCTATGTAATCGTCATTAGCGGCGATTCGGTGATCGAAGCGGCGATCGGCGCTCTGGCGCGCGGCGCTTATGGCTATTTGCGCAAGCCTTACGAGCCGGGAGAACTGCTCAAGCTGGTCGAGAATGCCATACACAGGCGACGGCTGGAAATTCAAAACCAGCAGATGACTGCAAGAATCGAAAACTCCGAAAAGCTCTATCGCTATCTCATCGACAATTCGCCAGACATCATCTACACCCTGAATCGCGAGGGCTGTTTTTCTTTTATCAACCAGCGCGTTGAAAGCCTGCTTGGCATCAGCCGCGATCAATTGCTCGGCAAGCATTACGCGGAATTGGTGCACGAGGATGATCGGAGCCGCGCAGCCAATATCTTCAACGAACGTCGCTGCGGTGCGCGCGCTTCGCGGAATATCGAATTGCGCCTGAAATGCTTCGACAACATTGGGGAAGAACGCCGCTTTGAGAATACCCTGATCACGATCGTGCTCAACTCAACCGGCATGTATGCGCAAGACGGCGGTTATTCGCAGCACGAATTTCTGGGTACCTACGGCGTCGCGCGCGACATCACGGATCGCAAGCGCGCCGAAGAACAGATCACCTATCATGCCTACCACGACATACTTACCGAGTTGCCCAACCGCATCCTGTTCAAGGATCGCCTGAGTTTGGCGTTGGCCCAAGCCAAGCGCCAGGGAAAAGAGCTAGCGGTGATGTTTATCGATCTCGACCGATTCAAGTGGGTCAACGACACCTTCGGTCATGTGCGCGGTGACGAGTTGCTGCAGATGGTTACGGCGCGTTTGAAGCTGGCGCTGCGCGGCAGCGATACCCTGGCACGGCAAGGTGGTGACGAATTTACGCTGCTGCTGCCCGATTTGAGCAGCCGGCAGGACGCCGAGCGCCTCGCAGGAAAAATCCTCGACAACCTGAGTGAACCATTCGAGATTGAAAACCACGAAATCCACATCTCGGCAAGCATAGGCATCGCCATCTATCCCGAACATGGCGAATCTGTCGACGAACTTCTGCGACACGCAGACATCGCCATGTATCAAATCAAGTTTGCCGAGAAGAACGGTTACAGTTTTTACGATCCGCTGATTAAGGACTCGACCCATCAGAAAATTGTGCTTGAGCAAAGCCTGCGCAAAGCGCTGGAACTGGGCGAACTGGAAATGTATTACCAGCCGCAAGTGAATGCCAAGGACGGCAAGCTGGTTGGGGCCGAAGCGCTGATGCGCTGGAATCATCCAACCCGCGGCCTGCTGAGTGCAGGGGAATTTCTGCCGCTGGCCGAAGAAGTCGGGCTGATGATTCCAATCAGCGACTGGATGCTGGAAGCGATCTGCAACGACCTGAAAAGCTGGAATGTAAAAAGCGATGCGCAATTCAAGCTGTCCTTCAATCTGTCCCCCCAGTATCTGGACCATGGCGGCTTTTCGGAAAACCTGGCCCGGGCGCTCAAGCACCATGCCATTTCGCCCGACCTGATCGAAGTCGAGATCACGGAGAACATCTCCATCCGCAATCCCCAGTTCGCCATTGAACAACTCGAAAAATTATGCCGGGTCGGAGTTGCCATTGCCATTGACGATTTCGGCACCGGCTATTCTTCCCTATCCTATCTTCACAAGTTTCCGGTGCATACGATCAAGATCGACCAGGCCTTCGTACGCGAAATCAAGTCGTCATTCGATCACCATCCCGTCGTGCTGGCGATCATCTCGATTGCCAACGGCTTGGGCAAGCGCCTGATTGCCGAGGGGGTCGAAACCGACGAACAGTCTCGCTTTCTTGAGAAGTCGGGCTGCTCTACGATGCAGGGTTATCTCTACCATCGTCCGATGTCGAACCGGCAGTTGATCAAGATCATGTCGAAGCGATCGGCAAATGTGGCCTGAAAACAAGGTCCCAATCAATAAGTTATTTTGCACGTGAGGGGTGCCGCGTTACTGAAACGATGCAAGAAGCAACGCACAATAAAAAAGCCACCCGAAGGTGGCTTTTCTGTCCTACAAGTGCCAACTTATTTAGGATAAGTTGGTAGGCGCGATTGGACTCGAACCAACGACCTCCACGATGTCAACGTGGCGTTCTAACCAGCTGAACTACGCGCCTGAAACGGGTCGCATTTTAACCGAAAACCGTTATCCGCGCCGCCGATAATTACTTGGCGGCCAGAGAAGCCTTGATCTGCTCCAGCGTGCTGGGATCGTCGATGGTTGTCAGGTCGCCCGGATCGCGCCCTTCCGCCAGGGCCTGAATCGAACGACGCAGCATCTTGCCGGAGCGGGTCTTGGGCAGCCCGGAAATGAAATGCACCCGGCTCGGCCGCGCAATCGCACCGAGCAGACCGTCGACAGTCGCCATGATTTCCTTTTCCAGTTTCTGCCTGCCCTCGGGCGTGGCGACCAGCGCGGCGTCCTTGACCACGGCGAAAGCCATCGGCATCTGTCCCTTGAGCTGATCGGCAACGCCCACCACCGCCACTTCGGCAATCGCGGCATGCGCCTGGACTGCCTCCTCGATCTCGCGCGTGCCAAGACGATGGCCGGCAACGTTGATGACGTCGTCGGTCCGGCCCAGGATGAAATAGTAGCCGTCCTTGTCGCGGATGCCCCAGTCGAAAGAGGAATACACCTGGGGCGATTTGAAGAGGGTGAAGTAAGTGCTGACGAAGCGTGCATCGTCGCCCCACACGGTCGACAGACAACCGGGCGGCAGCGGCGGCAAGACGCCAACCACGGCCTTCTCGTCTGCGCCCGCCTCGCTGCCGTCTTCGCGGAACAACTTGAGGTTGTAGCCATACGCAGGGAATGAAGGCGAACCGAACTTGATCTGGGTTTTCTCCACACCGGGGGCGGCGGTCAGCATCGGCCAGCCGGTTTCGGTCTGCCAGTAGTGGTCGATGACCGGCTTCTTCAGTTCGCCCATGATCCATTCATGGGTCGGCTGGTCGAGCGGCTCGCCGGCCAGGAACAGGTGCTTGAGGCTGGAGAGGTCGTACTTGTGCAAGTAGGCCGAATCCTGTTTTTTCAGCACGCGGATTGCGGTCGGGGCCGAGAACATGACATTGACCTTGTACTTCTCGACGATTTTCCACCAGATGCCGGCATCGGGGCGCAGCGGCGTGCCTTCGTACATGATCGTCGCCATGCCGGCGATCAGCGGCGCATAGATGATGTAGGAGTGGCCGACCACCCAGCCGATGTCGGAGGTGGCGAAGTAGGTTTCCCCGGCTGCGCCGCAATAGATGCGCTTGATCGACGACGCCAGCGCCACGGCATAACCGCCGACATCGCGCTGCACGCCCTTGGGCTTGCCGGTGGTGCCGGAGGTATACAGGATGTAGGAAGGCTCGTTGGATTCCAGCCAGGTGACCGGCACCTGGGCATCCATGTGCTTGGCGCGCAGTGTCGCATAATCGACATCGCGGCCCGCCACCAGTTTCATCTCCTTGTCGATGCCGCGATTCACCAGCAGCACCTTGGCGGGCGGGAATTGCGCCAGCTTGCAGGATTCGTCCACCAGGTGCTTGTAGGGCACCGCCTTGCCGGCGCGCATGCCGGCATCCGACGAGATCATCAGCTTCGGCCTGGCGTCGTCGATGCGGGTGGCGAGCGAGTTGGCGGCGAAACCACCGAACACCACCGAGTGGATCGCACCGATGCGGGCGCAAGCCAGCATGGCGAAGCAGGCTTCGGCGATCATCGGCATGTAGATCAAAACCCGATCGCCCTTGCCAACCCCCAGCTCCTGCATCACTGCGGCCATGCGCATGACTTCCTGCTTGAGTTCGGCGAAGCTGTAGATCTTTTCCTGGTCGGTTTCGGTCGAAATGAAAATCAGGGCGCGATCGTTCGGACGCTTTTCGGCATGGCGGTCGATAGCGTTGTAGCAGAGGTTGGTTTCACCGCCGCTGAACCACCGGGCGAACGGCGGCTTGGAGAAATCCAGGATGCTTTGCGGCTGCTTGTGCCAGTCGATCAGCTTGGCTTCTTCGGCCCAGAAGGCGTCGGGCTGTTCTATTGATCGCTGATAAAACTCCTTATATGTCGTCATGCGCTCCTCCTCGGGTTCTGGTTCAGTCTTCAGCCGGCAATTTCGACGACGACGCGGCCGGTGATGCGGCTCTTGATGAAGTCGTCGAATACGCTCGGCAGTTGGTCGAAGGCGATGCTGCGCGTCAGCCGCTCCAGATGCTCCGGCCGCATGTCGCTGGCCAGGCGCTGCCACACCGCGGCCCGCTGCGGCATCGGGCAATTCACCGAATCCACGCCGAGCAGGCTCACGCCGCGCAGGATGAAAGGCATCACCGTGGTGTTCAAAGTATGGCTGGCGGCCAGGCCGATGCTCGCCAGCGTGCCGCCGATCTGCATGGTGCTGGCCATCCAGGCCAGCACATCGCCGCCCAGGTTATCCACCGCGCCGGCCCAGAGCGACTTGTCGAGCGGCTTGATCTTGGCCAGATCCAACGACTGGCGCAGCATGACTTCCTTGGCGCCGAGGCTCTTGAGGAAATCGGTCTGAGCTTCCTTGCCGGTCAGGGCAACCACATGATAGCCGAGCTTGGCCAGCGCCTCGATGGCGATGCTGCCGACTCCGCCGGTGGCTCCGCTGACGATCACCGGACCGTTGCCGGGTTTGAGTCCGTTGGCTTCCATGCGCACCACCGCCAGGCCCGCGGTGAAACCGGCGGTGCCGAAAATCATGGCTTCCTTGAGGCTCATTCCCGCCGGCAGCTTCAGCACCCAGTCGGCAGGCAGGCGCGCCACTTCGGCAAAACCGCCGTGATGCGCCACGCCTATGTCGTAGCTGGTGGCCAGAACCGCGTCACCCACGGCAAAGCGCGGATCGCTGCTCGCGCTGACGGTGCCGGCCAGATCGATGCCGCCGATGCACGGGAAGCGCCGGATGATCTTGCCGGCACCCGTTGCAGCCAGCGCATCCTTGTAATTGACGCTCGAATAGGCAACACGGATTGTCACCTGACCAGGATCCAGCTGCTCCTCGCTCATCTCGGTGAAACGACTGACGACCTTGCCGTCTTCCTGATTGATCAGATAGGCTTTGAAACTCACGATGCACTCCTTTTAGCGGCACGCGTTACGCCGCACCATGAAAAATGATGGTCGATTATAACGAGCCAATACTGACAAATGGCTGAACGGACAGGGGCAAACGGGAAGAGACACGGGAAGGGACAAAAATTTGCCAGCCGGCGGTGACCTGCCTAGAATAGCCCGCAGTGCGGGCGTCGTATAATGGTAATACCCTAGCTTCCCAAGCTAGAGCCGAGGGTTCGATTCCCTTCGCCCGCTCCAATCCCCTCCGTCATTTTCCCTTCTGTCCCGGTGTCGAGATTGTTCATTCCAAATATTTCGCAGCAGATTCGTGAGCGTCTTTCCTATTGTGAATCTATCGCCGCTTGCAATTTGGCAAGTGCTTCTTCAATGACCACTGGCGGAACAGTTTCAATCCGTTTCGCTGCCCGCGCCGCCAAATCGATCATCCGACACTGACTGATGACCGCGGCGCCCTGCGTTTTTGTTCCGGACCCCATAAGCGTCACCGTCCAACCCCTAATCCGATCCAGGTTGCCACCCTGCGTAATGGCCGCGACCAACGCCCGGCCGCCGCTATTGAACTCCGCATTCGACAACACAAGCACCGGTCGCCTTCCCTGAATTTCACTTCCCAACACAGGGTCGAGCGTCACCTGCACAATATCGCCCTGATTGAATTTCTGTCTCACAGGGCTTCAGTCCCGACAGCTGGGGCGCGATCCCAAGCAACAATATCTTCCGGCATCGGCGCTCGCGGATTGCATTGCGCATTCAACTCCGCTGCCGTATAGCGCTTCTTCACTGCGGGGGTTAAAACCAACTTACCCTCCACCTGTTCTGCCGTCACGGCAGTACCTATGGATAAGCCGAGAGCGCGCATGAGCGTCGCAGGCAAGATGATTCCCGCACTATTACCAAGTTTGCGAATTGAAATTTCCATGATGGTGATTTCCCGATGTTCAACTTGGTTATAACTATACATGCGTGCGACCAACATGTAAAACATTGTTATAACTTGGCGCCGCAGCGCCCGCCAAACCTGCCACAATTTGTGACTGGTTGCCCCTAATCGCTTGTTCTTTCTAACTTCGCTAAGACTGGCCAGCCTTTGCCCGCTCGCTGGCGTTGAGCCGGATCAGGGCTGAATGGCGTTCTTCCGCAGCCATCCGGTCACCCTCGTGACCGAACTTGGCGGCCAGCGAGAACACCACCCAGGCGCCGCAGCGGCTGCAATCGACATCGTTGCCGTAGCAGCAAAACGGGGTGGCGAAGCCATCGGCTTCCATCCAGAGCGGCAGCAGATTGTCCCGTGCCGGGCAGGCAGCGACAACCTTTTCGCAGGTGGGCGGCAGCATCAGTTCCAGGCTGAGCTGGGAGTTGCGGACGAAGCCGGGATATTCCTCGCGCAGACGCATCACCTCGCGTACCGCCCAGATCCTGTCCTCGTTGGTCGGCCAGGCGTCCTCGCCCTGGTCGTTGGCGCGCGGCACGTAGAAGGAGAAAGTCACCCAATCCACTCGCGCGGTGCGCAGCGTTTTGACCAGTTCGTGCAAGCGTTCCTGGTTGCGCCGCGTCACCACGCATTGCACCTGCACCGGCGCGGAGAAGTCTTCGGGCCGGCGCGCCAGGTTGCGCATGACTTTTTCATAAGTGCCCTGGCCGCGCAAGGCGTCGTTGAGGTCGGCCGGTCCGTCGAGGCTGACCACGTACAGCACGTCGGCGCCGAAATCGATCAGGGGCACCGTGCCGTTGGTGATGATGATGTTGCGGGGAAAGAGCTTGATGCCCTTGCTCAACAGCTTGCGCCGCAGCAGCGGCTCCCCGCCCATCCACAGCATCGAGGCGATGCCATGCCGGTCGCGCAGGCCGGTGAGTGTTTCGAGCATGGGTTCGTCATCCATCTCTTCGCGGATCGAGGTGGTCTGCTCATTGGGATTGCCGTCGCGAAAGATGAAGCAGTGGGTGCAGGCCAGGTTGCAATGATTGGTGATATTCACCATCGCGGCCGGATAGCGCGCATCGTCCCGGTAATGTCCGGTGAGCCTGGCACGAATCATGTTGCTTTCTCCCCCGAGTCGGTTAGGTGCTGGTGGCAGCAGGTCTGGCAGCGGAACTTTCCGGCGAACGAACATTCCGTTCGATAGCGGTCTCGCTCATGGAACCTCCTCCGGGTTACCCGCCTTCTTTGGGACGATTGTAGTTTGTCAGCGCCTCAGCCAATTCCTTCTGCACCATTCGCCTCAGCGCCGCCGGCTCAAGCACTTCCACGCCTGAGCCATGGCGCAGTATATCCATGACCAATTCGGTCGGGTTGGCATAAGGCAATTCAAGCAGGTAATGGCCGTCCTCGAGGAAGCTTGCCTTCTGCAGCGGATGCCACTGCTCGGCGGCGACCCAGCGGGCGCGCTGCGGCGTAAAACGCAGCGTGGCCCAGGTCACCGCGGCACCCGAAAAAATCCCGTAGCCGGCACCCAGGACGCTGTCCAGATCGCGCTTGGCAATTTCCTTTGATCGCTTGTCGACCAGTTCGGCGCGGCGGATCGCATCCACCGCGAAGCTGCGGATTTCCTCGCGCAGATGGCACCAGGCGTCAAGATACCAGTTGTCGCGATAGTAGATCAGGCGCTGCGGGGAGACTTCTCTCTCAGTCTCCTGGTCGGTGCCGCGGTTGTAGTGGCGGATGAACAGGCGCCGCCGCTTGAGCAGGGTCGAGGCGATCAGGTCGAAATACTCGAGGTCGGCGCTGCGTTTCGCGGCATGCAGGATGCGTATCCGTCTGGCGACTTCCTCGGGTGCATCGTCCTGGCTGCCCAGCAGGCTTTTGAGCCGTGTCTGCAGAGGCGCGATGTGCGGGCCGAGCAGGCCCGGCTGAACTTCCTCGAGCAAATTCTGCATCATCAGCAGCGCGTGGATTTCCGAGGCGTTGAACCACAGTCCCGGCAATTCGTGCTTGGTTGCCTGCGAAGTCGGCGCCTCGAAACGGTAACCGCCCGCATCGCGGTCATAGATGATCGGCACGTTGAGCCGGTCGCGCAGGTATTGCAGGTCGCGCTTCAAGGTGGCACGCGAGACCTCCAGCGCATCCAGCAAGTGCTGAAAAGTGACAACGCGGCGCTCGTGCAGTATCTGGTCGATCCTGTAAAAACGCTCGGTCTGGTTCATGTTGTCTCCGCTCTGCCACTCTGCCTTACGCAGAGTATAGGCGGCCTTGGGTTCACGCAGACGACAGATTGTCGAGCGCGTCGTGCAGCTCGAGCCAGCGTTCCTCATCCTGCTCGATTGCACGCTCGAGTTCAGTTTTGCGCTGATGCAGATCCTGCACCAACACCGAAGCCGCAGCGGGATTCTCCATAGCGGCATACAGCAGAGGATCGGCGAGCCGGGCTTCCAGCAAGCCCAGTTCAGCCTGCTTCTCGGCAAGCTGCTTTTCGATTTTGGTGAGATCCTTCTGCAAGTCTCGCTGCTGCTCCTGCAGTGCCTGGCGCTGCGCTGCGACCTGGGCACGGTCGGCACGATTCGCCTGCTTGCCTTTGCTCGGTGCCGCACCAGCGGCTGCGGAGCGCTGCTGGGCGAGCCAGTTGGAATAATCGTCGAGATCACCGTCGAAGACCTGCACGCGGCCATCCGCCACCAGCCACAGCTCGTCGGCGGTGGTGCGCAGCAAATGCCGGTCATGCGAAACCAGCACCACGCCGCCTTCGTATTCCTGCAAGGCCAGGTTGAGCGCCTCGCGCATTTCGAGATCGAGGTGATTGGTCGGTTCGTCGAGCAGCAGCAGGTTGGGCTTCTGCCAGATCAGCAAGGCCAGCGCCAGGCGCGATTTTTCTCCGCCGGAAAAACGGCCGCAGGGCGCCGTCGCCATGTCATTGCGAAAATCGAAACTGCCCAGGTAAGTGCGCAGTTCCTGCTCCCGCGTTCGCCCATCCAGGCGCAGCAGATGCTGCATGGGCGACTCGTCCGGACGCAATTGTTCCAGCTGGTGCTGTGCGAAATAGCCCACCTTCAGGCCCTTGCCTTCAACCCGCGAACCAGACAGCGGCGCAAGTCCGCCCAAATGGACGCCGGCAAGGAGCTTGACCAGGGTCGACTTGCCTGCCCCGTTGCGCCCCAGCAGCGCCAGGCGCTGGCCGGGACGCAAGGTGAGCCTGATGTCCGCAAGAATGGTTTTCTCGCCATATCCGGCGCGGCCGTCATGCACCACCAACAGCGGATCGGGAGCCGCTGCCGCGTCGCGAAAACGAAAAGTGAAGGGCGTATCGACATGCGCCGCCGTCACTTCCTCCATGCGCGCCAAAGCCTTGATGCGGCTCTGTGCCTGGCGCGCCTTGGTGGCCTTGGCGCGGAAGCGCTCGATGTAGCTTTGCAGATGAATTTTCTCGCGTTGCTGCTTTTCATACATCGATTGCTGCAGCGCCAGTTGCGCCCCGCGCAGGCGCTCGAAATCGCTGTAGCCGCCGCTGTACAGCTTGAGCCTGGCCTGTTCGATATGCAGGGTATGGTCGGCCACGGCATCGAGAAAATCCCGGTCATGCGAGATCAGGATCAGCGTGCCGGGATAAGTCTTAAGCCAGTTCTCCAGCCACAGCACGGTGTCGAGATCGAGGTGGTTGGTCGGCTCGTCGAGCAGCAGCAGATCCGAACGACACATCAGCGCCCGTGCCAGATTCAGGCGCACCCGCCAGCCGCCGGAAAAATCCGCCACCGGCCGGGAAAAATCCTCGGTGGAAAATCCCAGCCCGTGCAGCAGTTCGGCGGCCCGTGCGCGCGCCGCATAACCGCCGATCTCGCCCAGGCGGCCGTGCAGCTCGCCGATGAGATGCCCGTCCCACAGGGGCTTCCGCTGGTCGTCCCGCAGGGACTTCCGTTGGTCGTCCCACAGGGACTTCCGTTGGTCGTCATGGGTCGCATCAGGCTCGGCCTCCGCCTCGACAAGGCGACGCTCGATGGCGCGCAGCTCGGTGTCCCCGTCGAGGGTAAACTCAATAGCGGGGTCGGGCAGTGCCGGCGTCTCCTGCGCGACATGCGCCATGACCCAGGCATGCGGCAGCTCCAGGTCGCCGCTTTCGGCGTGCAGTTCGTTGCGCAGCAGCGCCAGGAAAGATGACTTGCCGCTGCCGTTGGCGCCGATCAGGCCGATTTTCCAGCCCGGATGCAATTGCAGGCTGGCATCCTCGACGAGCTTCTGCCCGTTGCGGCCAAAACAGAGGTTGCGCAGCAAGATCATGGCGCAATATACCGGGTGATTAACAAGCGATCAGCGCTTGGCGCTCTTGAACAGGCTTTGCCAGCGCTCCCATTCCTCGCGGCAGGAAGACGGCACATCGGTCAGCGGCAAAACCGCCAGGCAGGGCAGCGGCGCGAGCTTCTGCGCCACGCGCGTGGCGCGCGCCAGGCATTCGCCGAGATTGTGGCGTCCTTCCGTCCTGCCGGCGATGGTGGAATGCACCACGTCGGGGAAAGAAAAGCGCTGCAGATAGCGTTCAGAAACGAGGCGAATCGGGCACGGAAAGATCTCGTTTTGCAGGCGCACCTTGGGCAGCGGGTCCTTGCCGTGGCAGCGCTGCAGGTACTTCGCCATCAAGGCCGGAAAGGTTTCCGCCACCGCCAGCCAGCCGATGCCGGCAACCAGCCCGGTGGCGTGGGCATCGTCGGCCATGGTCGGCGGAATCTCATACTCGGGCAGCATGGCGCGCATGGCGGCTCCAGTAGCGAGCGAGTTCATCCAATAGGCCTGGTAATTGAAATTGGCGCATTGCCCCTTCTGATAGCGCATCATCATGGTGGCGACGAATACTACCCGATGCACGAAGTCCATGCCCAGGCGCACCACGGCCTGGTGCACCGACGCGGTCTTTTCTGCGCCAATGAAACGTGCGGCATTCGCGTAATTGATCAGCGAGAGGGAGATCACCGGATCCGATTGCAGCACCGAGGCCACTTTCTTGATGTCACCCTTGGCGACTGCTTCGTCAACCATGTGGAACAGGGTGCTGGGAACAGGCAGGTTGTTATGGGACTCGATCGCATCGAGGAAGTCCTGCATCGAAGGTGTTTCTTCCTCCAGCCGGGGCAGTTCGCTCGCCGCCGAGAGCATCTCCAGCGCCACTTCGCCGGATGCGCCGGTTTCCTTGAGAAAAGCCTCGACGCCGATTCCCGTCGCGAAACGCTGATAAGTGATTTCGGGCAAACTTTGCCGCGACGGATCGGACCACTTCGGAACTGCAACGGTAAAGCGTCCCACGGCATCGATCGTGGTCCAGCACAAGGCGTCCGGGGCGGTTCCGATGTCTTTGCAGATGTAGTGTATGGCTGCGGCTGTCATGTCCTTGATCGGACGGCCCGGTTCATGGCAGGGATCGCAAGCCAGGGCAACCACCGCCGGCCAGTCCCGCTCGCCCGGTACGTAGGCCGCGATGATGCCGAAACCGGGACGGGCCTGGTTCTCCGCAGTCACTTCGAATTGGAAAATTCGGGGATCCACTGGCGTTAAAGGCAATCAGTCGCCGCTGCGGGCTGATTCGGCAGCGAAAACCAAACGGCCCTCCTGGGTCGGGTGCTTGCCGCGCCGACCGGCATAAAGCTTCACAATATTCGTCAAGTCCTCGGCCTGGTTGCCGGTCAAGTTGAGGTAGCCGAGCACGCCGATTTCGCGGCGGCTGTAATCGATGAAAGCGCAACCGAGCGGCACCCCAGCCAGCATGGTCAGGCGGTAGAAGCCGCTCTTGATGCTGCTGGTGGCGCGACGCGTGCCTTCAGGGGTAATTACAAGGTAGAAGCTCTCGTGCCGCTTGAATTCTTCCGCCAACTGATTCACCAGGCCGGTGCGCTCGCGCCGGTTCACCGGCACACCGCCAAGCTTGGCAAAGATCCAGCCGAAAGGCCAGCGAAACAAGGTGTCCTTGGCCGCATAACGGGCCGGCAACCGGACCACGCTGCGCGTGAGGATGCCGATGAAGAAATCCCAGTTCGAGGTGTGCGGATAGAAAATCAGGACTGCCTTGGGTGCTGGCGGCGGAACGTAAATCACCTTCCAGCCAAACAGCGCCAACAGCCAGCGTGCCAGCGTGCTCATCCGATCTCCATGTTGGACAGGTCATGTGCTGTTGCTGTCGGCCTAGAGGCGGAACGTTTGGTCGGCAAATCCATCGGCAACAGAACGGTCTTCATCGGCGCCAGTTTACCGAAGATCATGCGCCCCCGCTATTTTAGAGATCCGATTAAAGTAGATGCTCACCAGTCCGCCTCCCAGCATCAAACTGAGAATCGCGGCCAGCCAGAAACCCGGGGCTCCGGCCGGCGCGGCGATCCAGTCGGTCAGACCCAGCATGTAGCCGCCGCCTAAACCGACACCCCACAGCGCCACGGCATAGATCAGCATCGGCGCCGTGGTTTTCTTGTAACCGCGCAGCACGCTCATCACCACCGCCTGCAGCGCATCGAACACGTGGTACACAGCGACGTAGCCGATCAGCAACGTCGCCAATTGCCGCACTTCGGCATCGCCGGTGTAGAGGCTGGCAAAGAAACCGGCGCCGAACCACAGCACCAGGCCAGCCAGTAAACCGCAGGTCAATCCGATGGCAATGGTGGCGACACCGGCATGCCGCGCCTGGCGCGCATCGCCCGCACCGAGCGCCTGGCCGGCCAGCACGCTGGCGGCATTGCCCAGGGACAAGGGAAGCATGAATGCCAGCGCCGCCAGGTTGGAAGCGATCTGATGCGCGGCCGATGTCGCCGCGCCGAGCCGGGCAATGAACAAGGCCATGAAGGTGAATGCCGTGACATCGACGAAAAATGTCGCGCCGATGGGCAGACCCAATCTGAGCAGACTCGCGATGTCCTTCCAGCGCGGCCCGTTCCAGCCCGTGAATAGCCGGTAATCCCGGCATTCCTCGGCACGCGCGCACCAAGCCCAGGCCATCAGGCAGGTGAACCAGTTGATGATGGCCGTGGCGACTGCGCAACCGGGTCCGCCCATGGCCTCCACGCCCAGTCCGCCATACATGAACCACAGGTTCAAAGGCACCTTGAGCACCAGACCAACCAGGTTGAACATCATGATCGGCCGCGTCTTCGCGATGCCGCTGGTGAAGCCGTAGAAAATCCGGAACATCAGCGCCGGCACTACGCTCCAGGCCAGGGCATCGAGATAGGCGCGCACCCTGGATTCGACCTCCGGCTGGAGTTGCGACAAGGCCAGCAGGGGCTCGGGGTGCAGCAGCAGGAACATCATGACGACGCTCAGCAGCAGCGCCAGCCATATCGACTGCCGCACTTCCTCGCCGATTTCCGCATACTGACCGGCGCCGTACAGTTGCGCCACGGTCGGGGTCAACGCCAGCAACACGCCCATGACGCTGACAAAGATGGTGATGTAGATCGAAGCGCCGATGCCCACCGCAGCAAGATCGACCGCCGACAAACGCCCCGCCATGACGGTATCGATAACGCCATTGGCCATCACCGCAAGCTGGGCGATCAGGACCGGCCAGGCGAGATGAAATAATTTGCGAAGCAGGGAAGGGGATTTCGGCATGGTCCTGGAGCGGAAATAAGCTGGCTACGGAAGCTCGCTCCATTCAGCGGGCACTTTAGACAGCTACAAGCGCCTCGCTTGCGAATTGGGAAGGAAGCTATGCCGCGACTTGCTCGAACGAGAAATGTGGGATATCAGCGCGCTGACTGGCATGTTCGATGGTCATGGCGACGAGGTTGCCGGTCGCATCGACATCCAGCAATGTGTTTTCGTCAAGGTCGCGCGTCTCGGCAATGTCACTCTTGCGGAACTCGATATAAAGAGTATCGGTATCCTGAAAATATTTGATGTTCATTTCGGGCCGCCTCGATCAAAAAACGCATTGTGCACAGTAACACCCTCTTCCAGCAAAACTACTCTCAACCATCGCCCTCCAGCCTCGTCGATCCGTCGCCAACGTCGGATTCGGCCATCTTCCTGCACTACCTCATGTTCCGGCTGGTTGATGGTACGCGCTATCCAATCCAGCGCAATTCCTGAACGATCGGCACGTTGCCGCATCGCCATGAAATACTGGGTGAATTTCATGATTCGAGTCTAGCAGTTGCGGCCGCCTTTTGCATTACCCCATCCAGCGGCCGTCTTCCAGCGCCCTGGCCTTGCCGAGAGCGACCAGCGTGTCGAGGAGTTGCGGCAGGCGTTTCTTCCGTGAGCCTTTGCCCTTGAAGTTGGCGGCGAGGTCTTCGAGTGTGAGTGGCATTGCGGCAGCGGCTAGTTTGCTTGCGACAGCGGCGACTTGTTCTGGCAAGGTTTGCGGCCATTGTTGTGGTGCAGTTTTTGATGTCGGAGCGGGCGGGGCTGAAGGTAGGTTGGGGATTTTGAAAATCGGGGCGCAGCCAGCGGATTGTTCCTTGCGCTTCCTCGGTAGCGGCGTTAGCGCGACGAGGCGTTCGAGCAGCGCCGCATCGTCGGGTTTGTCGTTCCAGCCGTAGGCATCGAGCACGACGGCATCGAGTTCGTCGTGCAGCGAGCGCATCACCGCCACCAGGCCGCGCTCGTGAATAAGCTTGTCCTTGGCCGGCAGCGGCTCATCGCGGCGCAATTTCTCCAGCACGTTGTAGAGGCCGGTCAGCGTGAGTTCGGCATGCTCGGCCAGCTCAACTTCCAACCCTTCGCCGCTGCCTTCACGTTCGGCAGTCCAGTACACAACCGCCCCTCGCCCTCACCCAGCGCAGCGACGGTCATGGCAATGCGCACGGCGGCGCCATCCGCGCTGTCGACCCAGGGGTGGTCGGCAATCGCAAAGGCCAAATGCAAACGGGGCGGCGGGGGACTCGATGCGACCGCCTTAGCGGACGCGCGTGAAGGGAGCGGCGAGTCCCCCGCCGCCCCGCGCTCCAGAGCAGCCGTCAGCACGCGCCGGATCGGGTACCGGCACGCCCAGCAATTCGCACAGCTCGCGCACGAAAGTCTGCGCGTGGCGAGCTCGGAACCGTCGGCGTGCTGCCAGCGGGCTATGAATGTGTCTACAACAGCCTGGGGCATCACTCAGCTTTCTTTTTCGGCGCTGATGCCAGCAATGCAAGACCAGAATCGACGTTGGGTGGTCAACGTAAATCAGGGTAAAGTGTATTGGGAATTGCGTGTTCGCGCGTTCCGCGCACCGCCCCAGGTTTGCCGAGCTGCGGATGTTGCCGCAACAACTCAGCCGACCGCTCGATTCGCGATTGAACCAAGGCCGCATTGGCAGGACTATCGGTAGCGATCAGCCCCAACCCAGCCAGGAATTCATCGCGAGCGGTATCCGCCCAGTCAAGCCGCTTTTGTCTGCCGGCATGCCGGGAGATGGTTGCACGCGCCTGGCGCATCACCTCGGTATGGGAGGTAATCTTGCCTTCTGCTGCTGCCGCCCTGCCTTGCCGAACCGCTGCCAGCACCCGCTCGGTTTCGGCAAAACCGTCGCGCAGCACAAACTTGAGCATGGACTTGGGTGTGCGGCCAGCTTCCTGGGCAAGCTTCTCAATCCGGCGCAAGTCGGATTGAGTCAATTCAATTTCGGCGATCGCCATGTCGAAATCCTTTTGCCGTGTGTCGTCGCGTATGGTACACCGAAAGTCTTCGTCCTGCGCCTGCGACAACAGTCGACACAGCGGCAGAGAGTTAGCCAGCTTGACCTTATCGCCAACAGACTAGATAATCTGACCAGTTTTTAACCCACAGGAATATTTCGGCCATGCACAAAGCGCAGTGGCGATTACAGGACGCCAAGACCCAATTCAGCCAGGTCGTCGAGGCCGCCTTGCACGGCGAACCGCAGCATGTCACACGACGCGGACGGGATGCGGTGGTGGTGCTGTCCGAGGCAAGCTATCGGGCCTTGCGCGATAGCGCGCGCTCCGGCGCCCCCGGCTTCATCGCTCACCTTCTCGCCATTCCCAAAGGCGGCGACGCTTTTCCCGGCAAGCGCGATAACGTCAAATTACGGGAAGTCGAGTTCTAATGTTCCTGCTCGATACCGTGGTCATCTCGGAAATCAGGAAGAGCAAGCCCGATACCGGGGTTCTGCGCTGGTTGTCGAAGCAGCAGGATGATCAGTTGTTCCTGAGCGTCGTCACGCTGGGCGAGATCGAACGCGGGATCGAAAAACAGCGCAAGGCGCTGCCCGCTTTTGCCGATGAGCTGGCGGCCTGGCTGGAGAGCCTGACGCGCCTTTACGCCGACAGAATCCTGCCGATCACGCCAGGCATCGCGCTGCGCTGGGGGCGTCTGTCCACGCAACTTGGGCACGACGGGGCCGACCTGCTGATCGCCGCCACTGCCCTCGCCCATGGTCTTACCGTGGCAACCCGTAATACCAGCCACTTCGAACCTGCCGGCGTCAGCCTGTTCAATCCGTTCAGGCGTTAAACGCCTTTTCCATTTATTCATTCCCCATGTCCGCCCGCCTGCGCGAAATCCCCTACAACTACACGTCGTTCTCCGACCGCGAGATCGTCATTCGCCTGTTGGGCAGCGATGCCTGGCGGGTGCTGGAAAAGCTGCGCGACGAGCGCGTCACCGGCCGTTCCGCGCGCATGCTGTACGAGGTGCTCGGCGACATCTGGGTAGTGCAGCGCAATCCCTATCTCGAAGACGACCTGCTCGCCAACCCGCAGCGGCGCGAGGCGCTGGTCGAGGCGTTGCGCCACCGGCTGCACGAAATCGACAAGCGCCGTAGCGGCAACCCTGCCGTGTCGCAGTTGCTGGCCGCAGCGGAACAAGCGGTGCAAGGCTTCGCCGCCTGGTTCTCGGAAACCCGCGACAAGCGCCGCGAGGTGCTGCGCGTACTGCTCAGGCACACGCGCCGCGACAACATCTGCTTCGACGGCCTTTCCCGCGTCAGCCACGTCACCGACGCCACCGACTGGCGCATCGAATATCCCTTCGTGGTTCTGACGCCGGACAGCGAGGCGGAAGTGGCGCCGCTGGTGCGCGGCTGCATCGAACTCGGCCTGACCATCATTCCGCGCGGCGGCGGCACCGGCTACACCGGCGGCGCCGTGCCGCTGACAGCCTATTCCGCCGTCATCAACACCGAGAAACTCATCGACCTGGGCGATATCGCGCAGACCATCTTGCCGGGCGTTGCCCAGCCCTATGCGACGCTGCGCAGCGGCGCCGGCGTGGTGACGCGGCGCGCGATGGAAGCGGCGGAAAACGCCGGGCTGGTGTTCGCCTGCGATCCGACTTCGGCCGACGCCTCCTGCATCGGCGGCAATATCGCCATGAACGCCGGCGGCAAGAAGGCGGTCCTGTGGGGCACCGCGCTCGACAACCTGGCCTCGTGGAAAATGGTCACGCCCGACGGCAACTGGCTCGAAGTCGAGCGCATCGGCCACAACCTGGGCAAGATCCACGACCAGGAAACCGCCACTTTCCGCCTCAAGCGCACCGATGATGCCGGCCGGCAACTGGCGGAGGAGTTCCTGGCGATTCCGGGCAAGAGCTTCCGCAAGACCGGCCTCGGCAAGGACGTTACCGACAAGTTCCTCTCCGGCCTGCCCGGCGTGCAGAAGGAGGGCTGCGACGGCATCATCACTTCCGCAGTGTGGATCCTCCACAAGCTGCCGGCGCATACGCGCACGGTCTGTCTGGAATTTTTCGGCTCGGTGCGCGAAGCCGTGCCGAGCATCGTCGAGATCACCGACTATTTCAAACCCGGCGGACCGGGGGCGCGCGCCGGGGTGATGCTGGCCGGCCTCGAACACCTGGATGAACGCTATGTGCGCGCCGTCGGCTACACCACCAAGGCGCGCGGCCGCAAAGGTGGCAACGGCGGCCGGCCCAAGATGGTGCTGATCGGCGATATCGTCGGCGCCGAGGAAACCCCGGTGACGCGTGCGGCCGCGGAAGTGGTGCGCATCGCCAGCCTGCGTTCGGGCGAGGGTTTCATCGCCGTGTCGGCCGAGGCGCGCAAGAAATTCTGGCTCGACCGCGCCCGCACCGCCGCCATCTCGCGCCACACCAACGCTTTCAAGATCAACGAGGACGTAGTCATCCCGCTCGCGCGCATGGGCGACTACTGCGACGGCATCGAGCGCATCAACATCGAACTTTCGCTGACCAATAAGGTTGCGCTGTGCAACGCCTTGGCCGATTTTCTGCGCGGTGAGCTGACGCTGCATCTGGGCGACGCTTCGCTCGACAAGAAGGAAATCATCGGCGACCGGCGCGCCCAGGCGCTCGAAGTGGTGCTCGAAGCGCGCGATCGCTGGCAGTTGCTGCTCGACAATCTGGATGCGCCGTGGCCGCCGCAACGCCGCTGGCACCCGCTGCCGCCACCGCAGCCGGCGCCCAAGCGCTGGCATCCGGTGCCCGTGGTCAAGCCCAGTGCAGTAAGCGTATTCGAACGTCTGCAGAGTTATTCGCTGCGCGTGTCCTGGAAGCAGGAACTCAAGTCGCTGCTCGAAACCATTTTCGATGGCAACGTGTTCCGCCCGGTGCTGGCGCAGATCGAGGCGATCCACCAGGAAGTGCTGCGCGAACGGGTTTTCGTCGCCCTCCATATGCATGCCGGCGACGGCAACGTGCATACCAACATTCCGGTGAATTCCGACCGCTATGCCATGCTGCAGACGGCTTACCGCACGGTGGAACGCATCATGCGCCTGGCGCGCGGCCTGGGTGGGGTGATCTCGGGCGAGCACGGCATCGGCATCACCAAGCTGGAATTCCTCAGCGAGGAGGAAATCCGGCCCTTCCGCGACTACAAGCAGCGCATCGATCCGCACGGTCGTTTCAACAAGGGCAAGCTGATGCCCGGCGGCGACCTGGCCAACGCCTACACGCCGTCATTCAGCCTGCTCGGCACCGAATCGCTGATCATGGAGCAGTCGGAAATCGGCTCCATCTCGACCCTGGTCAAGGATTGCCTGCGCTGCGGCAAATGCAAGCCGGTCTGTTCCACCCATGTGCCGCGCGCCAACCTGCTCTACAGCCCGCGCAACAAGATCCTCGGCACATCCTTGCTGATCGAAGCTTTCCTCTACGAAGAACAGACGCGGCGCGGCGTCTCCCTGATGCATTTCGACGAGTTCGCCGACATCGGCGAGCACTGCACGGTCTGCCACAAGTGCGTCAGTCCCTGTCCCGTCGACATCGACTACGGCGATGTCTCGATCGCCATGCGCAACTTCCTGCGCCGCCAGGGCAAGAAAAAATTCAACCTCGGGGCAACCGCGGCGATGGCCTTCCTCAATGCCACCGAACCCGCCAGCATCAAGCTGTTGCGCGGCACCATGATCCGCCTGGGCTACAAGGCGCAACGCCTCGGCCACGCCATCGGCAAATCCCTGGGGCTGATCCAGGAAACCGTGCGGCAGCCGCCGGCAACGCTGGGACGACCCGACATCAAGGCGCAGATCATCCACTTCATCGCCAAGCCGCTGCCGGCCGAGATCCCATCGAAGACCGCACGCGCCTTGCTGGATCTCGAGGACAACACCCTGATTCCGGTGATCCGCAATCCACGCAAGCTCGCCGAACAGACTGACGAGGATCGCGATGCCGTGTTCTATTTTCCCGGCTGCGGTTCGGAACGCCTGTTCTCGCAAGTGGGGCTGGCCACCCAGGCCATGCTCTTTGAAACCGGCGCCATCACCGTGCTGCCGCCCGGCTACCTGTGCTGCGGCTATCCGCAGACTTCGTCGGGCGACGAGGACGAGGGCCAGGCGATTACGACGCGCAACCGCGTGCTGTTCCACCGCGTCGCCAATACTCTCAACTATCTCGACATCAAAACCGTGATCGTCTCCTGCGGCACCTGCATGGATCAGTTGCTGCAATATCAATTCGACAAGATCTTCCCGGGCTGCCGCCTGCTCGACATCCACGAATATCTGTACGAGAAGGGCATCAAGCTGGAAGGCACGACAGGCAAGCGCTTCATGTATCACGAACCCTGCCACGCGCCGATGAAAACCTATGCGGGCCTCAAGGTGGTGAATACCCTGATGGGGCAGGCGGTTCCGCTCAACGATCGCTGCTGCGGCGAATCCGGCACGCTGGCAGTAACGCGGGCCGACGTGGCCACCCAATTGCGCTTCCGCAAGCAGGAGGAAATGGTGCAAGGCGCCGCCAGGCTGCGTGCCGCAGACCCATCCGGCCCGGTCAGCCAGGTGAAAATCCTTACTTCCTGCCCTTCCTGCCTGCAAGGTCTGTCACGCTACAACAATGATGCGGGCACCAGCGCAGACTATGTCGTGGTCGAACTGGCACGCTCCATTCTTGGCCCGGATTGGCTGACGCGTTACCTCGATCAGGTGAAACAGGGCGGCATAGAGAAGGTGCTGCTCTAAACAAGGATGCGCTTTGGAAGTTAATGACAAGGTGGTCATCATCACCGGCGCCGCCAGCGGCATCGGGGCTGCGCTGGGCCGCGCCTGCCTGACTGCGGGTGCCCGTGCCGTGATTGGTGCCGATCTGCGCACCGCAGGCATGCCGCAGGGCTGCGAAGCGCGTCAATGCGATGTCACGCGCGAAGATCAAATCGTCGATCTGGTGCGGGCGACGGAGTCGCGGCATGGCCGCGTCGATGTCTTCTGCTCCAATGCCGGCGTCCTGACGCCGGGATGGGATGTGCGGGAGGCCGACTTCGCCCTGTGGGAGCGGGATTGGCGCATCAATGTGCTGTCCCATGCCATGGCCGCCAAAGCCGTGCTGCCTGGCATGATCGAACGGGGCGAGGGCTATCTGCTCAACACGGCGTCGGCCGGTGGTCTGCTGGCCGCGCCGGAGACGATGATCTACACGACCACCAAGCATGCCGCCGTGGGACTCGCCGAATTCCTCGCCTTCACCTACCGCCGCTACGGCATCCGCGTTTCGGCGCTGTGCCCGATGGGGGTGCGCACGCCCATGCTCGAAAATCTCGACGCGACCGGGGCCAGCGCCGGACTGGACGGCGTGCTGAGTGCGGATGAGGTCGCCGCCGCTGCCATCGCCGGCATGCGCGAGGAACGCTTCCTGATTTTTCCGCACCCGAATGTCGCCGACTACTACCTCAGCAAGGCCACGCGCCACGACAAATGGCTCAAGACGATGGAAAGTCTTCAGGCCCAGTTCACCGACGTGGGTCAGCCATAGTTAATTCGGCGTAAGGCTTTCCCTCAGGCGAGATGCTGTGCCTGACGTTGCGGCAGGCTCGGGTTGGCGCCGACAACTGAACGCGTGCGCGAAGGCTGGCCGGCATAGTCGCTGGTAAGCAAGGATTTGATCCTGTCTTCGGGTACACCCCTGCTTTGCAGCCACTCCCCGACCAATCCGGCAAGGCGGTCCAGCGCGATGTGGTGCGTCGAATTTGTGCTGGCATACAGCCAATCGGAAAACGCCAGGAAGCTGGCGAAAGGCTGTGTGCCCAGCAACACCGGCAAGGTATTGGCGAAGCGTCCTGAATTGGCGACCAGTTCCCAATAGCGGGCAAAGCGCCGCATGCGCTGCATGGTTTGGAAATCGATGCAATTTGTGGCGAGTATCTGATACGGCGGCGCCGGATCGAATACCAGGCCATAGCCTGCGCTGTGCCGGATGATGGGCGCACCGCGCAGCCGCTTGAGCATGCCGACCTGGATCTCGTGCGGTGCCAGCGCGACCAGGCGGTCGAAGCCGCGCCCGAAGCTGGCAAGGTCTTCTCCCGGCAGGCCGAAAATCAGATCCGCATGCAAATGAACCTGACTGTTTTGTCGCAACCAATGCAGATTGCCGGCTGCCTTGGCATTGTCCTGTTTGCGGCTGATCAGGTTTTGCACCTCGGGGTTCCAAGTCTGGATGCCAATTTCGAATTGCAGAGTACCGGATGGAAACCTGGCGATGATTTCCTTGAGCGCTTCCGGCAGGTAATCCGGCACCACCTCGAAATGAGCAAAGACAGGATCGTCGGGGTTGGCGGCATGCTTGTCGAGCAGGAACCGGAGAATCCTGATGCTGGTCCCGATTTGCAGATTGAAAGTGCGATCGACAAACTTGAAACGGCGCGCACCCCTGGCATGGAGTTTTTCCAGTTCGCCGAGGAATGTATCCAAATTGAACGGCCAGGCCGTCTTGTCCAGCGCGGACAGGCAGAACTCGCACTTGAAGGGACAGCCGCGCGATGCCTCGACATACAGGGTGCGATGCGCGATATCCGCGTCGGCATACAACGCATAGGGCAATTCCAGCGTCTCCAGGGAGACTTGCACGCCGGCCTGGATTCTGGGCGGTGGCGCCTGCCGGTCGGCATCCAGAAGCTGCCTGCACAATTGCGGCAGTGTCACTTCGCCCCAACCCGTGATCACATGATCCGCATGCTGGACGATGGCCTGCTCGGCGGTTTCAAAAGAAACCTCCGGCCCGCCGAGAACGATCCTGACCTCGGGCGCAACACGCTTGAGCATCTCGACAACCCAGGTGGTTTCGGCGACATTCCAGATATACACGCCAAACCCGACGATGCGCGGCGCATGCGCCAGCAAGCGTTCAACGATTTCCGCCGTGTCCGCAGCGGGAGAAAATTCGGCGATGCAGGTTTGCTGGCGCAGTTCGCCCAGGTTGGCCAGCAGGCAGCGCAAGCCGAGCGAAGCGTGGGCATAGCGCGCATTGATGGTGGCCAGAACGATGAGCATGGGGAAGCATATTACAGCGAGCCCGGGCCCTATTCCTTTTCGCTTGAAGCGGCCGAGGGGAATCGGGCAAAATGCTCCCATGCGATTCCTGATGACCGCCTCGTTTGCCTGCCTCGCGGCGAGTACCCTATTCGTTGCCTGTGCATCCATCGGCCCCGAGACTACCGAGCAAGTGGTTGCGCCTGCTTCGGAGAGCGTCGTTTGGCAGGAGACTGAAACTGTCGCGACAGGGGCCTACAAGGCCTATCTTGAAGCCTATCCCAAAGGCAGCCATGCCGCGATCGCGCAAAACAAACTCAACGCGCTGCAAAGCGGTGGCGTACCGGCTGCTGTACCTGCTGTACCCGCAGGTGTACCCGCGGTTCCGGCCACCGACGCCAGGCAGCCCGGAAAAACTTTCAGGGACTGTGACGATTGCCCCGAGATGGTTGTCATCCCGGCGGGTTCCTTTCAGATGGGCTCGTCGAACAGCGAAGCAGGCCGATATCCAAGCGAAGACCCGATCCACAAAGTCACCCTCGCGCGGGACTTTGCCCTCGGCAAGACACACATCACGCGGGGACAGTTTTCCCGATTCGTCCGCGCAACCGGCCACGATGCCGGGGGCAAGTGCTACACATTCGAGAACGGCAATTATATGGAGCGCAGCGAGCGCAGTTGGCGCGACCCGGGATTTGAGCAAAAGGACGACCATCCCGCGGTGTGCGTGAACTGGAGCGATGCCAAAGCCTACGTCGAATGGCTATCGAGAAAGACCGGCAAAAACTACCGCCTGCCAAGCGAGGCGGAATGGGAATATGCGGCAAGGGCCGGGACCGCAACGGCAAGATATTGGGGCGACAACCCGGACCAGGCCTGCAGCTATGCCAATGTGATGGACAGCGCGGGCAAGGAAAAGGTGCCGGGGGTCAACTGGGAGTCGCACAATTGCTCGGATGGCTACGCCTATACCTCCCCGGCGGCCAGTTTCAAGCCCAACGCGTTTGGTCTATACGACATGATCGGCAATGCCTGGGAATGGACAGAGGATTGCTGGAATGAAAACTACACTGGCGCACCCACCGATGGCAGCGCATGGAAACACGGCGAATGCCTGAAGCGCGTGCTGCGCGGAGGTTCCTGGTACTACACCCCGCGCTATGCGCGTTCGGCCACGCGCTATCGATTTCTTGCGACATTCCGCAACTACATCTACGGCTTCCGGATCGCCAGCTCGCTGCCTTGAAATCCGGGTTTCCCTGGATATTCAAAACCATGGATAAAAAGGGGTCTCGCGATTAAAATTGACACATTGCAGCACAAACTGGCTTGGAGAATCAGACATGGCCGTGGGATTGTTAAGCAGGCTCATTGCAGCAGTGTCGCCAAAAAACGACGACTTCTTCAGACTCTTCAATGAACTTGCTGCATGTACCGTGCGTGGTGCGCGAATCATCGCCCGGATGAGCCTGATGGAGGACCCGACGGCCTTCAATCAGCTTTTCGACGAAATCACCAAGACCGAGGGCGAGGCCGACGAGGTCACCAAACAAATCTTTCTTGCCCTGCACAAGAGTTTCATTACGCCCTTCGACCGCTGGGAGATCAAGGATCTGGCGATCGCGCTCGATGACATGGTCGACTGCATGGAAGACATTCCACAACGGGCGAGATTGTACGGTCCCGGCACGTTCACCAAGGAAATGTCCTCGCTGGGCCAAATCAACTTGCGTGCCGTGGAAAAAGTCCAGGAAGCTGTCTCGCTCCTGTCCGATATGCAGAACGCTCCGCGCATCCTGAAAATCTGCCAGGAGATCGGAGAGATCGAAAGCGATGCCGACCGCACCATGCGCACCGGGATGGAACGCCTGTTTGCCGAGGCGAGCGATGCCCGGGCCTTGATTCGCGCAAAAGAACTTTATGAACTTTTTGAGGAAGCCGTCGACCGCTGCGAAGACGCAGCCGATGTGATTCATGGCCTGGTTCTGGAACGCATATGACCGAGCAGGCCTTCCTGATCATGGCGATCCTGGTCGTCGTGGCCTTGTTGTTCGATTTCATGAATGGCTTCCATGACGCAGCGAACTCGATTGCGCTGATGGTCTCGACGCGGCTGCTGACGCCGCAGGCAGCCGTGATCTGGGCAGCCTTTTTCAATTTCATCGCCTTCCTTTTTTTCGGCCTGCACGTCGCCTTGACCGTCGGGTCCGGCATCGTCTCGCCGGCGATCATCGACAACGCCGTGATATTCGGCGCACTGTGCGGCGCAATTACCTGGAATGTCGTTACCTGGTGGTTCGGCATTCCATCTTCCTCGTCGCATGCGCTGGTCGGCGGACTGGTCGGCTCCGCATTGGCCAAGGCCGGCTGGAGTTCAATTGTTGTTCAGGGTCTGGTCAAGACCTCGGCTGCAATCATCCTCTCGCCGCTGTTTGGACTGTTGCTGGCGCTGATGCTTTCGATCGCCCTGCTCTGGATTTTCCAGAAAGCCTCGCCGTACCCGGTCGAACGTACTTTCAACAAGCTGCAATTCGTGTCGTCCTCCCTCTACAGCCTGGGCCATGGCGGCAATGATGCCCAGAAAACCATGGGGATCATCGCAGTGCTGCTCTACTCCAACGGGTACCTGCAGGGTGACTTTCATGTGCCGTTCTGGGTCGTGATGTCTTGCCAGTGCGCCATGGGACTCGGCACATTGTTCGGCGGCTGGCGCATCGTTCGCACGATGGGTCTGGGAATTACCAGAATCCGGCCGACCGGCGGTTTCTCCGCCCAGACATCGGGCGCCGTGGCGCTTTTCCTGGCGACCTGGCTGGGAATCCCGGTGTCGACGACTCATACGATTACCGGTGCCATCGTCGGCGTCGGCTTGTCGCGCCGCGTCTCGGCCGTGCGCTGGGGACTGGCTTCCCGGATTGTCTGGGCCTGGGTGTTGACTATCCCCATTTCCGGATTGATCGCGGCTTTGTTCTGGTACCTGGGAAAGCAATTCTTCTGAACCGCCTCAGCGTCCAGCCCTCAAAGCTGCCTGGTGCTCGGTCAGCAAACGCCAGAGATCAAGTTCCCGCTGCGCGCACCTCGGCCAACGCCAGTTCCACCCAGAAGGTGCTGCCCGGTTCTGCTGTGGGAGCAAAACCGATCCGTCCCCGCATCCTTTCGGTCAAGCGTTTTGCTATTGCAAGTCCGAGACCCGCCCCGTGTGTTGTCCCGGTTTCAGCGCCCAGATGGACAAAAGGCTCGAACAATTCACTGCGCTTGTCGCTCGCAACCCCGGTACCGGTATCGGTTACGACGATGCGCAGGTAGTCGGCACCGGCCGATCGGCAAGAGATCGTGACTTTGCCGCCGGCGCGATTAAACTTTACAGCGTTCGACAGCAGATTCAGAAGCACTTGCTTCACGAGAACGCGGTCAGCCCAGACAATCCATCCAATGCCATCATCGCAGTCGATGACCAAGGTAATGTCTTTTTTTTGCGCTTCCAGCTCGATTATTGACAGACAGGACGCAATGATTTGTTCCGCATGGAGAGGCTCCATGTTCACCTTCAACTCGCCCGCCTCGATGCGGCTCATTTCCAGCACCCGCGTCACCAGATCCAGCAAATATTTCCCCGCGGCCGATATATGCTCGATAGCTCTGAGCTGTTCATTGTTCAGCGTCTTCGCCTCATTGGCATAGAGCAGTTCAGCAAATCCCAGGACGGTATTCAGCGGGGTGCGCAACTCATCGCTCATCACCGTCAGGAACACGGATTTGGCGCGGCTTGATTGCTCGGCGGCATGCAGCGCGGCGCGCAAATGAGTTTTGGTGATTGCGCGTTCGCGCGCCACCACGATTCCCGCAAGCACGACCAAGCCAACCGAACCCAGCATGGTCGTCAGCATCAGCGCAGGCATGTCCGAGCCCAGAATTAAACTTGTGGGAAGCCAACCCTGCGTCGTAGTCAGATACAGAAGCACCAGTACACCCATCATGGTGACGCCCGTGATCAGCAAGATGGCTGTGTTGCCAAAGGTGCTCAGCAGGGCGATATTCGCGAGAAACGCCGGTAGAGCGATTGAAGCGATGCCGCCAGTGAGAAAGGCCCATGCGGCAACGATCAGAATGCCCCCGATGTTCGTTGTCACCAGGCCCAGGGTGATGTCGGCGGTTGCGCGAATCAGAAGCGCCCCCAAGGCGGGCGTGCCAATGGTCACAGCGAACAGGGCGTACTCGGCAAGGGACAAGCGTCCTCGCACAAAAACGTAGCCAACGAAAACCAATAAAGTGACCAGCGAAATAGACAGCAGGGATTTTGCGATACCCCGGTGACGCGTGTTTTTTCGAGGGTCACCCAGAACATGCGGTGGCACTAACCAGGCGATGAAATCCATTTTGCGCGCACTTTCTCGACCAATGCTGCGCCGAAAATATATTGATCGGAGCGTAAATTCTACCTGGGCGACACAATATCAGGTCACACTGATGCGTGCGGCGAGCACCCTGAGTTTGTCAATGGAAGGATTCTCTTGCAGCCAGGTAACAGGCGGTTGATGCGCCTCTTTACCGGCTTCCAGAATCATTTATTGAGACAGCTTCTTGGGGATCGAAAATCAACCAGCCGCTCCCTGACTGGAGCCATATCCATGCCGTTACAATTTGGAGCCATAAGCGTACCTGCGGGCGCCGTTATGGCTCCGGGTACACCGTCTGCGTTGAAATGCCCCGTACGCTATGCTGGGGACTATTTTTCCCTCTTGGCTGGCTTCCTAGTTTTGATTTGTGCAGGACGCTTCAACGCAGTCAGCACGGCGCGGTCTTCGAGATCGGCCAGACAAAGAACTGCTGCTCGGATCAAATAACTCTTTCGGGCTGTTACTCCCATCGCCAGGCAGCGTTTCTTCAGTCCTCGAATCAAAGCGTGTTCCGTCTCAGGCATGGTGAACTTATAGCGAATCAACTGAACCTTCTTAGCTTTGGCGACCGTGCTGGCCTTTTCCGGCTTAGAGACATGAGAAGTCTTACTTTTCTGCGTAACAGCCGGCTTGAGGGCTGACTTTGAGGCCAACACTTGGGGCGGTTTGGTCAAAGCTGCTTTAAAAGAACTAATTATGATGTTTTGCTAATTGCTCCATGCGTCACACGGTGCGCGGGGAATTGCGCAGAGAAGGTACTACCGTGACTCAGTTCACTCTGTATTTTGAGCACAGCCTGGTGCCGTGTCAGGACATGCTTTACGATCGCCAGACCGAGACCGGTACCGCCGGATTCTCTCGAACGGCCGCGATCGACACGATAAAATCGCTCGGTGAGGCGCGGCAGATGATGGTTTTCTATGCCGATCCCATTATCGCTGACACTGAAGACACCGCTACCATCGTCATCGGTCTGCCAGGAAATTCTGATTGTTCCGCCTGCTGGCGTGTAGCGAATTGCATTAGTGACCAAATTCCCCAAGGCGCTACGCAGTTCGTTCCGACTGCCAAGCAAGCCTGCTCCATTTGTGCCGGTCGGTACGATCTGATGGCGACCTTTTGATAAAGTCATCGCTTCATCGGTAACTTCCGCCAATAAGTCATCCAATGCAACACGTTCCTCAGTGGGTGGTGGACTGCCTGTCTCCAGCGCAGACAGCATCAGCAAGTCCATAATCAGCCGCTGCATCCGCTGTGCCTGTTCGTGCGCTAGGCCAAGAAAATGTTTCGCTTCTTCCTCTGACAAATCAGACAAATCGTCGAGCAAGGTTTCGATAAACCCGCTGACGACCGTCAGTGGTGTCTTTAATTCATGCGAAACATTGGCAACAAAGTCCCGGCGCATGGTTTCCAGTTTTTCCAGCTGGGTAATGTCGCGGGATAGCAATAAGCTTTGCGCGTCGCCGTAGGATACGATCTGAAGCGCCAGAGTGCGACCCGATTCCCGCACCGGGTGCAGCAACAGCGGATCGGCATACTGGCCTGCACCGATGTAGCTGACAAAAGTCGGTTCGCGCAACAGGTTCGTAATCCGTGAGCCGACGTCCTTATCCCGGCTAAGGCCGAAATGATGCTCGGCCGTGGTATTGAACCATTCGATCACCTGATTTGAGTCGAGGATCACAACGCCATCTGGTAGTGCCTGGCCGGCATGACGGAAACGCTCCAAAGCCGTTTTCATGGAATTGCGTTCTTCGGCGGCCTCTCTCGATCTTCGATGCAACTCCGCAAACACATCTTCCCAAGCGCCACCCCCCTTGGGCAAGGGTGTGCCGACAGGTTGTCTTAACCATCGCATCAGCCGGGTCAACTGATAAAAATGGTGTGCCGTGAATAGAGACAAGACCAGCACAACCACGACAATGGCCCAGAAGGCGCTGAAAAAAAACCAGCTCGTCAGTCCCGCGACGATGCTGACTGCTATTACAAAGAAAATCTCCGCCCAGAATGAATTCAAGGTAACCTCAAACGGAAGAGATCGCTGTGGAGAAGCGATAGCCGCTGCCGCGTACCGTCTGAATCAATTTATCGTGGCCGGTCGCTTCCAAGGCAGCGCGCAAACGCCGAATATGAACATCCACCGTGCGTTCTTCGACATAGACATGATCGCCCCAGACCTGATTGAGCAGCTGGGTGCGGTTATGAACCCTTTCCGCGTGCGTCATGAAGAAATGCAGCAACTGGAATTCTGTCGGTCCGAGATTGATCTGCTTTCCATCTGCAGCAACGCGGTGGGTAACAGGATCGATGCGCAAGCCAGCGATCTCGACCATATCATCGGTGACCTGAGGTGCTCGCCGACGCAGCACAGCCTTGGTGCGGGCAAGCAGTTCACGTGGAGAGAATGGTTTGGTGATGTAGTCGTCCGCCCCGATTTCCAGACCCAGCACCTTGTCGTTTTCATCGCTGCGCGCGGTCAGCATGATGATCGGTATGTCTCTCGTCCGCTGCTCGCTTCGAATCTTCCTTGCCAAATCAATACCACTCATTCCAGGCAGCATCCAATCCAGCAAAATCAGGTCAGGAAGCACCTGCCTAACCTGATTTAACGCGTCTTCCGCATCAAAGGCTGTGAGCACATTGTGCCCAGAACGCCTTAGATTCGTCGCGATCAATGTCTGGATGGCCGGCTCGTCTTCCACTACCAGGATATTCGCTGACATGAACTGATTTTTTAACTAAACGCAGTTAAAACGGTATCCAACACCACGTACAGACTGAACAAGTGTTCGTCCCCGGTTACCCAGGGCAATTCGCAAACGCCGCACAGAAACATCGATCGTGCGCTGCTGGATGGATCTTAGACTCTGCGCGAATTGAAGTGCGGATTTGCCGGGCAATAGCCAATCGATCAGAATAACTTCGGGCAGCTTCCTATGTATGGCCTGAAGTGCCTCTTCAACAGAAGGAGTAGCTTCGACATCAAAACCTGCTTTTGCTAGGGCATTAGCCAACAGTTGTCGAACTGCAGCATCTGTCTCAACTGCCATCGCGTAGGTCTGAATACCGCTCATTCGATTTCGTCCGCTCCCTGGGCTTCACGCTCAAGCTGGTCAAAAGCCACGTGGCGCACATCCGTACCCCGGGTGATGTAGATAATTTGCTCCGCGATGTTCTTGGCGTGATCCCCAATACGTTCCACTGCCTTGGCAATGAACATGACTTCGAAGGAAATCGAAATCATGCGTGGATCTTCCATGATGAAAGTAATCAGCTGACGCGTGATTCCCTGAAATTTTCGATCGATTTCCAGGTCATCGCGGACAATGGCCGCTGCCGCGACGGCATCCTGGCGGGCAAAGGCGTTAAGCGCAGTGCGCAGCAATCCAACCGCCATTTCGCCCGCCTCGCGAATGTCCGCAAGACAAGGGATGCGCATTTTGCCCTCGGCAAAGATGACCTTCCCTTTGCGGGCGATCAGCGCTGCTTTGTCCCCGCATCTTTCCAGGTCTGTGACGATCTTGCTGATGCCCATCAGCATACGCAGGTCGACAGCTGTTGGTTGGCGGCGCGCGATGATCAGCGCACAGGTCTGATCGATTTCAACTTCATCGGCATTGATGCGATGATCGTTCTTGTCGACCCGCTCCATTTCTATCAGATCGAATTCGCTGAGCGCCTTGATCGCGTCGTGGATCTGCAACTCGACCAAACCACCCATCTGAAGAACGCGGGTGCGGATTTCTTCCAGTTCCTGATCGTAGCGCTTGAATGAATGGTCATTGGACGGCATGTTCTCTCCTTGTATGCTGCATCAACCGAAGCGACCGGTGATGTAGTCTTCTGTCGCTTTTTTCTGCGGTTTGATAAAAATCTGGTCGGTCACGCCGTATTCGATCATCTCGCCAAGGTACATGTAAGCCGTGTAATCGGAAATGCGCGCGGCCTGCTGCATGTTGTGAGTGACGATGACGATGGTGAATTCCTGTTTGAGTTCGCTGATCAGCTCCTCGATACGCATGGTCGAGATCGGGTCGAGCGCCGAAGTCGGCTCATCCAGCAGCAGCACTTCCGGTTTGACCGCGATGCCGCGGGCAATGCACAGGCGCTGCTGCTGTCCGCCCGAGAGGCTCATGCCGCTCTGCTTAAGGATGCCCTTCACCTCATCCCAGAGGGCAGCCTTGCGCAGCGCCCACTCGACCCGGTCGTCCATCTCCGTGCGCGACAGGCGCTCCTGCAGATTTACACCGAAAGCAATGTTGTCGTAGATGGCCATCGGGAAAGGTGTCGGCTTCTGGAACACCATGCCGACCCGGGCACGCAGGTGATTGATGTCAATTCCCTTGTCAAGGACGTTTTCGCCATCCAGCAGCAGTTCGCCTTCGGCGCGCTGATCTGGGTAGAGGTCGTACATGCGGTTAATGGCACGCAGCAGTGTCGATTTACCGCAACCCGATGGCCCGATGAAAGCAGTGACATGGGAATGGTAGATATCCAGATTGATGTTCTTCAGCGCATGAAACATGCCGTAGTAGAAATCGAAATTCCTGAAGGCGATCTGTGTCTTCAACTCCGCCGGAGGATGATCATCGTTTTTATTCCCGCCGACGGCGATCGGCAAGGGGGTTGATTCTTGCATGCTAACTCCTGTGTTTCTGGCGGAAGAGAATGCGAGCCAGGATGTTGAGGCTCAACACGCCGAGCGTGATCAGGAATACCCCGGCCCAGGCAATTTCCTGCCAATCCTTGAACGGACTCATTGCGAATTTGAAAATGGTGACCGGCAGGTTGGCAATCGGCTCGTTCAGATTGAGGCTCCAGAACTGGTTGGACAGGGCAGTGAACAACAGCGGTGCGGTTTCACCCGAAATACGTGCCACGGCCAGCAGGACACCGGTCACCACACCGGCCACCGAAGCGCGCAAAGTCACTTTGCTGATCACCACCCACTTGGGTGCACCCAGCGCAAATACCGCCTCGCGCAAGCTGTTCGGGACCAGCTTCAGCATGTTCTCGGTAGTGCTGACCACGACGGGAATCACCAGCAAGGCCAGGGCGATGACACCAGAGAATCCCGAGAATTTCCCCACGCGGGAAACGTACACGGCATACACAAACAAGCCGATGACGATGGAAGGTGCCGAGAGCAATATGTCATTGATGAAACGGGTCGAGCGCCCCAGCCAGGTGTACTGGCCGTATTCCGCGAGATAGATGCCGGCCATGATGCCGATCGGCGTACCCAGTAAGGTGGCCATCCCCACCAGCAACAGGCTGCCGACGATCGCGTTCAACAGACCGCCGGAGCTGCCAGGCGGTGGCGTCATTTCGGTGAACAGCTTGAGCGAAATGCCGCTCAGGCCCAATTGGAACACATCGAACAGAATCCAGATCAGCCAGACCAGACCGAAAGACATTGCCAGCATCGACATCGCCAAGGCCAAACGGTTGGCCCACTGACGCTTGGCACGCAAGCTCAGGCCAAGGTTCATCAGGTTGCCCGCCCTTCCTGACGTGACAGGTGCAACAGCAGCAGTTTGGAGAAGACCAGCACGGCCAGGGTGATCAGGAACAGGATCAGGCCAAGCTCGATCAACGATGCGGTATAGATTCCTTGCGATGCTTCCGAGAATTCGTTGGCGAGTACCGAGGTGATGCTATTGCCCGGCTCGAACATAGATGCGCTGTTGATGGAATTGGTATTGCCGATAACGAAGGTGACCGCCATGGTTTCACCCAGGGCGCGGCCCAGTCCGAGCATGATGCCGCCGATTACGCCCACCTTGGTATAAGGGAGCACCACGTTCCACACTACCTCCCAAGTAGTGGCACCAAGACCATAGGCTGATTCCTTGAGCATCGGGGGGGTAACCTCGAAGACGTCACGCATCACCGAGGCGATGAAGGGAATAATCATGATGGCCAGGATGATTCCGGCTGTCAGCAGCCCGATCCCGAGGGGAGGACCGCTGAACAATGCGCCGAGCAAGGGTAGTTTGCCGAGAGTCGCTGCAATGAAAGGTTGAGCTTTGGAAAACAGCGGAACAAAGACCAGCAAGCCCCACATGCCGTAGACGATGCTCGGAATGCCAGCCAGGAGTTCGATTGCCACGCCGAGCGGACGCCGCAACCAGGTTGGAGAAAGCTCAGTAAGAAACAGGGCAATGCCAAAACTGACTGGCACTGCAATTGCCAAGGCGATCAAGGAAGTGATCAGGGTACCGTAGATCGGAATCAACGCGCCGAATTTCTCCATTGGCGGATTCCAGTCGGGAGTCCAGAGGAACGGAAAGCCAAAGTGCTTGAGCGAGGGCCAGGCGCCATAAACAAGCGAGGCGATGATGCCTCCCAGCATCAGCAGCGTAAGCAAGGCGAACAATCGGGTTATATTGAAGAAAACCCAATCGCCGATACTTCTCTTGCGCCTGGCTGTTGCCATCATTTGAGTTTGTCCGTATCGATTGCTTCACGCAAGGCCTTTGCGCATGGAAGGAATTCTAAGGCAAGGTTGCCGAAGTCAGTCATGAACTTCGGCACCAGAGAAACGCTTCTTATTTGCCACTCCAGATCGTCTTGCCCGAGGAATCCCTGATACCGCTCCAGGATGTGTGGATCAGCTTGATCAGGCTGTCGGGCAGCGACACGTAATCCAGCTCGTCGGCCATCTTACCGCCATTCTTGTATGACCATTCGAAGAACTTGAGCGCTTCAGTACCTTGGTTCGGCTTGTCCTGTACCTTATGCATCAAAATGAAGGTGGCGCCGGTGATGGGCCAGCTATCCTTGCCGTCCATGTTAGTAAGGATTTCGCCGAAGTTTGACTTGGTCCAATCGGCTCCGGCAGCGGCCGCCTTGAAGGTCGTGTCGTCAGGGGCGACAAAGTTGCCGGCTGCATTCTGCATTAGCGTGTAGGCCATCTTGTTTTGCTTGGCGTAGGCGTACTCGACATAACCGATTGCACCCGGAATGCGCTGGACAAATGCTGAAACGCCTTCATTACCCTTGCCGCCCAGTCCGATCGGCCACTGCACCGCCGTACCCTCGCTGACTTTCTGCTTCCATTCGGCGCTGACCTTGGAAAGGTAATTGGTGAAAATGAAGGTGGTGCCTGAACCATCAGCACGACGGACCACGGCGATGGCTTGGTCAGGCAGGCTCACCTTCGGATTCAGATCGGCAATGGCCTTGTCGTTCCACTTGACGATTTTGCCCAGATAAATATCGGCCAGCACGGTAGACGTCAATCGCATTTCACCCGGCTTGACGCCGATATTGACGACCGGCACGACACCGCCGATCACCGTCGGAAACTGCATCAAACCGTCCTTCTCCAGGTCGGCTGCTTTCAGGGGCATGTCGGAAGCGCCGAAATCGACGGTTTTGGCAATGATTTGCTTGATACCGGCACCCGAGCCGATCGACTGGTAATTGATCTTGTTACCTGTCGCCTTCTGGTAGCCCTCGGCCCATTTGGCATAAATCGGCGCTGGGAAGGAAGCCCCGGCACCGGTGATTTCTGCGGCCTGAGTATTAGCGGCTGTCAATGCCAGGGAAGCCGCCAGCAATGGCAAAGTAAGTGTTTTGAGACGAGTCAACATGATGATCTCCGTAAAAAGGAATAAGCGGAATGATTGTAGGCGGCGAATGTGACAGTCTTGTTACAGAAATCTCTGCGCGTGGCAAAAAGGATTTCTGTGGAGAAAGATTTACTCTGATTGTTTGTCCAGCTTTCCGATCGCATCAAGCTGTTGCTTGAGCGCCAAGATGCCAAGCTTGCTGAACGGCAGATTCGCAAACAGGGCGATGCGGCGATTAAGTTGGTTGTAGGCAAGAAAAAATGCTTTGCGCTGCTCGGTTTCACTGCCGACTGCGGCAGCTGGATCCGCAATTCCCCAATGCGCAGTCATTGGTTGTCCTGGCCATATCGGACAAATCTCTCCCGCAGCGCTGTCACAAACGGTAAAAACAAAGTCAAGAACAGGTGCATCGGATTTGGCAAACTCGTCCCAGCTTTTGCTGCGCAATCCGTCACATGGGATATGGTTACGCTGCAGGAGTTCTATAGCTAACGGGTTCACTTTCCCGGTCGGGTGGCTGCCCGCGCTGAAGGCACGGAAGCGTCCGTGTCCGACCAGGGGAAGGTTAAGGATAGCCTCGGCCAGAATGCTGCGTGCCGAATTGCCGGTGCACAAAAAGAGCACGTTGTAGATGCGTTCGGTCATGGGATGTTGTGTAACATTCTATGTGACAGCCAGATTCTAGTGCGCAAATGTTACGGCGAGATGACGCCGGCAATCTCTTCCGTTATGCCCCTCGCAGCCAGCTCCGCCTGTCGGGCGCGAGACAACGTGCACCATTCTTCACCAAGCAATTCGAGGCGGCCGTCGAAGTGTTCGACAATCGCTGTACAACTATCGTGGACGAATTATGTGACGTGATTGAGTACCTCGTTCGCGCGGGGTACACGCGGGGCGTAATGTCTGGTGGCAGGCGAATGGCTAATGTATTGCGGGAGCAGATAAATAGATATTGCGCAGACAAAGTCTATCCGAAGATTCTGCAAAAGATTAACGTACGTATGCAGGCAAACGGAGTTGATGGAATGCGCATTGGCTTGGTCGACGGCGGCCAACGCCTTTATGTTGCCGACATAGCTCGATCGGATGTTCAAGTTTTGGGCTTCGATAATTGGCAGTAGGAACAGGTCGGATAGGCGGTGTCGCCGACCACTCGGTCAGAAGACACATGGACGCTCTGCACGCCGACATGACTTGCAGAGTGTGCTGCGTTTTGAATCGCCCCGACTTCAGAAGATGAATTTGGAACGGACTATCTATATTGGCCGGCAGCCAATCCAAAGCCATGAAGTCAGGTCCATGTTTAGTTGGGCACGAGAAGAACTCTTGGGGGCTCTCTAATTCGCTGCGGCAATCGTTTCTTGCCCCAACCAGAGCCATATCGGTGCCGTTACAACTTGGAGCCATAACCGTACCGGGCGGCACCGTTATGGCTCCGGGTACACAAGGAAAACTTTCTGGGCTGGATTTGGCGCGCTCGGCGGGGATCGAACCCACAACCCCTGGCTTCGGAGGCCAGTACTCTATCCATTGAGCTACGAGCGCTGATGGGGAAATTATCAAAACTGGAGAGTGGTTGCCATTTTAGCGCTTTCCCGGACCAGCATCCCATGCAACACTTATAGAAATGACAGTGCCGCCGGTATTAGCTATGCTTCCGCCCATGCGACTGATTCTGATCAGCGGTCTGTCCGGCTCCGGCAAGAGCATCGCCCTCAATGTTCTCGAGGACGCCGGCTATTACTGCGTTGACAATCTTCCGGCGGCGCTCCTGCGCCAGCTGGTTGCGCAGTTGCGCGACGAGGGTTATGCGCGCGCCGCGGTCGCCGTGGATATGCGCGGCGGCGCCAGCATTGCCGGCTTGCCCGCGCAGTTGCGCGATCTGCAAAAGCAGGGAATCGATTCGCGCTTCATTTTTCTCGATGCCCGCGACGATGTGCTCATTCAGCGCTTTTCCGAAACGCGCCGACGCCATCCACTTGCCGACCAGGCGCCCACCCTGGCGGAATCGATCGTGCGCGAGCGCGAGGGACTGGAGACCATTGCCGGGCTTGGCCACCATATCGACACCAGCAACTTGCGGCCCAACGCGTTGCGTGCCTTCGTCAGGGATTTCGTCGCGGCCCACAGCCAGGCGACCGGTGCGGCGCTGATCCTGCTGTTCGAATCGTTCGGCTACAAGCACGGCCTGCCGCTCGATGCCGATCTCGTCTTCGACGTGCGCTGCCTGCCCAATCCGCACTATGACCCGCTGCTGCGCCCGCTCACCGGCCGCGACACGGAGGTCAGGGAATTTCTCGTGGCGCAGCCGGAAGTGACGCACATGCTGGAGGACATTCGTCGCTTCGTCGCCGGCTGGCTTCCTGCATACATCCGGGATTCGCGCGCCTATCTCAGCGTCGCCATCGGCTGCACCGGCGGTCAGCATCGCTCGGTGTATCTGGTGGAATGCCTGGCGCAGCACTTCCGGGAACTTGCGCCTACCCCGGTGCAGGTGCTGGTGCGTCACCGGGCATTGCCTGCCTGAAAAACTCCCCGAGAATCTTTCTTACCGGCGTCGGCAATGCTGCGGTGTCGATATCACCGCGCTTGACCCAGCAATATCCGGCCGGATCGGCGACGCCTGGCAGCATTCTCGCAACGCCCGACAGAGGCAACAGGGTCAGTTGAAAATGGGTGAAGTTGTGCCGCAACGAAGGCAACGCAGCAAAGCCGGTAACCGTGCAACCCAGCGTTTTCAATATATATTCTGTTGGATCTGAGGTTCCATCGACTTCCGGCAGGCTCAGCAAGCCGCCCCAGATTCCGCTCGGCGGCCGTCTTTCGAGCAACACGCAGTCGCCATCCCACAACACCAGCACACGCGTCTCGCGTTTCGGCAATACCTTGCGCGGACGGGGCGCCGGCAATTCGTCGATGCATCCGGTGTTCCGTGCAATGCAGAGATCAGCCACAGGACAGCTGGCTGCGGCCGCCAGGCAAGCCGGTTCCCTGCGCGTGCAGACCGTGGCGCCCAAGTCCATCTGCGCCTGGATGTAGGTTGCCACATTGCTTCTGGGCAACAGCGATTCGGCCAAGCGCCAGAGGCGTTTCTCGGTGGCCGCCGCACCCGGGAATTCCTTAATGCCATGCGTGCGGCAGAGCACGCGCTTGACATTGCCGTCGAGAATCGCGGCACGTGCGCCAAAGCAGAATACTGCGATGGCATTCGCGGTGGAACGGCCGATGCCGGGCAGTTCCGCCAGGGCAGTTGGCTGCTCGGGAAATCTGCCGCCATGCCGACTCGTGATGATTCGGGCGCATCGATGCAGATTGCGCGCCCTAGCGTAATAGCCCAACCCGCTCCAGAGCGCCATGACCTGTTCGAGCGGTGCAGCCGCCAATTCCTGCAGTGTCGGGAAGCTCCAGAGAAATCGCCGGTAATAGGGAATGACGCTGGCGACCTGGGTTTGTTGCAGCATGATCTCCGACAGCCAGACCTGATAGGGATCGGCAGTCAGCTGCCAGGGCAGGTCATGGCGACCGTGGCGCTTGTGCCAGGCGATGAGACGTTGCGAGTATGTCTTGGTCGTATCCATCAAAGCAACGCGAGTGCATCGACAGGGGGACGTTGCAAGGCGATAATCGTGCCTCAGTTGGACCCGCTGGGGGACCCGTTTTTTGGACCCGCTTGGACCCGCCGCAACCGCGCTGGATTATACGATGCGTATCCTTTTCGTTCATCAAAACTTCCCGGGACAATTCAAGTTCCTGGCGCCTGCGCTGGTCAAGCAGGGACATGAGGTAGTGGCCTTCACCATGCAGAAGCAGGCCAGCGCCGAGTGGAACGGCATCCGCCTGGTCGCCTACCAGCCGTCGCGCGGCACCAGCCCGACGGTGCATCCCTGGGTCTCCGATCTCGAGACCAAGGTGATCCGTGCCGAACTGGCTTTTCGCGCCGCCTTGCAGCTCAGGCAGCAGGGTTTTCTTCCCGACGTCATCGTCGCCCATCCTGGCTGGGGCGAAAGCCTGTTCCTCAAGGAAGTCTGGCCGCAGGCGCGACTGGGAATCTATTGTGAATTTTTCTATCGCCCGGTCGGCGCCGATGTCGGCTTCGATCCGGAATTCAAGCCGGAAGATGCGGGCGATGTGTGCCGCCTGCGCCTGAAGAACGTCAATAACCTGATGCACTTCGAGGTTGCGGACGCCGGGATTTCACCGACTCACTGGCAGGCCTCGACTTTCCCCGAACCATTCCGGTCGAAAATCACCGTCGTGCATGACGGCATCGATACGCTTGCCCTGGCCCCCAATCCCTCGGTGAATCTGACCCTGAACGGTGCACTGACATTGAGCCGCAAGGACGAGATCATCACTTTCGTCAATCGCAACCTTGAACCGTATCGCGGTTATCACGTGTTCATGCGCTCACTGCCGGAAATCCTGAAGCGGCGCCCCAAGGCCAGGGTTTTGATCGTTGGCGCCGATGATGTGAGTTACGGCGCGCGCCCCCCTGAAGGGCAAAAGTGGAAGGATATTTTCCTCAACGAGGTCAAGGACAGGCTGGATCTTTCGCGCGTGCATTTTCTCGGCCACATCCCGTATCAGCACTTCATCCCGTTGCTGCAGCTCTCCACCCTGCATGTCTATCTGACTTATCCCTTCGTGCTGAGCTGGAGCCTGCTCGAGGCCATGAGCATCGGCTGCGCCATCGTCGCCAGCGATACCTCGCCGTTGCGCGAAGCCATCGTCCACGACCAGACCGGCCGCCTGGTCGATTTCTTCGATCACCGGCAGCTCTCCAACACCGTTTGCGAACTGCTCGATCAGGAAGATCAGCGCGCCAGGCTGGGAAAGAACGCGCGTGAATTCGCACGGGGACATTACGATCTGCAGACGGTCTGCCTGCCCCGCCAGCTTGAGTGGGTGAATTCGCTGGCAGCTTGAGGTTGAGCGTATATGCAGGTACGGCATTACCTACGCATGTTCTGGGCGCTCGTGGCATCCCTGCTGCTGCACCTGGTCATCATCGGAGATCTGAGCCGCCTTCTGCGGTGGCAACCCTTCGTTTCGACAACTCCGGCTTCCTCACTTGATGTATTGCTGATTCCCGCAGCGGAACCGGTCAAACCGCACCTCAACCCTGCCAGAGAAAAATTCAAGCAACAATCCCGGCCTCAGCCCGCTGTAGCGAATGATCCCGCGCCGGAGACGCTTGCCCCGCCGCCAAATCCCGGAACATTCATAGTTACCGAATCGTCTGACCCGATTCCGGCGCCGAGTCCGGCCACAGATTTACCCGCCACTACCGCCGTAACGCCCGTCCAGGCAAATGACGACAAGGTTGTCCAACGTCTGCCACCCAATGGAAAACTGATTTATCGTTTCTATTGGGGCACCGCCCGCTGGCTGGCTGGCGAGGCCATCCATCAATGGCAAATCAGCAATGGCTATTACAGTTTGACGAGTACGGTCAGAACGACCGGAATATTCCAGTGGCTGCGTCCGATCAAGCTGGAAGAAGTCTCCAAGGGAAGAATCAATGGAGCTCTGTTGCTGCCGCTGCAATTTTCCACGCAACTCAACGAGTATCCCCCTGCCGTGGCCATTTTCGACTGGGATAAGGAACTCTATCGATGGTTCCGCGGCAAGGCCGTCTTCAATCAGGCTTTGCCGAAAAATTCCTACGACAAGATTTCATATCTGTACCAGCTCTACCTGGCGCCAAGGAAAGAAAACTATTTTTCAGCCGAGATCACTACGGGACGGCGGCTGGAACATTACGACATTCTCAATCTGGGGCTGGAGGAAGTCGACATTGACGGTGACATTCATCAATCCATCCACCTGCAAAGAGCGACAACCTCCCCCGACATGGAAAAAATCGACATCTGGCTTGCAGTGAACCTCGATCACCTGCCGCTGAAAATGACCTACGCCAATCAGGCCGGAGATCATTTTGAGCAACTGATCTCGGGTGCCTCATTGCCGGCACGGCAACCCTGAGAAATCAAGAGACGTTACGTCAATTTTGCCCCAAATAAATAGCCAAACCTACCCTGTTTAGCCGATAATTATCGGTTCTCGCTAGGCCTGCAGGGCCTTGGAACAGAAAACCTCCCTCAAACTTCAAGATTTTCAAAATGCCGCCACCCGTATTCAATCCCCTCACCGGCGCCATCCGCGCTCTGGCCATGGACGCCGTGCAACAGGCCAATTCCGGTCATCCGGGCGCCCCGATGGGCATGGCCGAAATAGCCGAAGTGTTATGGAATCACCATCTGCGCCACAATCCGGGCAATCCCGGCTGGGCCGACCGCGACCGCTTCGTGCTGTCCAACGGCCATGGCTCAATGCTGCTTTATGCGTTGTTGCACCTGACCGGCTATGCCTTGTCCATAGAAGATCTCAAACAATTCCGCCAGTTGCACAGCAAGACACCGGGGCATCCCGAGTTTGGCTACGCGCCGGGCGTCGAAACCACCACGGGACCGCTCGGGCAGGGCATCGGCAATGCCGTCGGCATGGCCATGGCAGCAAAACTTCTTGCTCATGAATTCAACCGCCCGGGGCATGAGATCGTCGACCACTACACCTACTGCTTCCTCGGCGACGGTTGCCTGATGGAAGGCATTTCCCACGAGGTCTGTGCATTGGCGGGCACCTGGGGCCTGTCCAGACTGGTCGCTTTCTGGGATGACAACGGGATTTCCATCGACGGACATGTCGAGGGGTGGTTCACCGACGATACGCCAAAGCGATTCGAAGCTTACGGCTGGCAGGTCATTCCCAATGTCGACGGTCACGATCCGGTGGCAATCAATGCCGCAATCGAAAAAGCCAAGGCATCGACGGACCGGCCCACCTTGATCTGCTGCAAGACGGTGATCGGTCTGGGCGCACCGAACAAGCAGGGCAGCCATGATGTACATGGCGCGCCGCTGGGTGCTGCCGAGATTGCCGCTGCCCGGGTTCAGATCGGCTGGAACCATGCCCCCTTCGAGATTCCCCAGGAGGTCTATGCGGCCTGGGATGCCAAGAAAAAAGGTGCGGCCTGGGAAAGCACCTGGCAACAGAAATTCGAGCGTTATGCCAAGGATCATCCGCAACTTGCGGCAGAGTTCAAGCGCCGCATGGCCAATGAGTTGCCGGCCAACTGGGCGGAGCATGCGCGCCAGGCCATTGACGCCGTGAATGCCAAGGCCGAGACCGTTGCCACACGCAAGGCCTCGCAAATCGCCATCAACGCGCTGGCCCCGCTGCTGCCTGAGTTTGTCGGCGGTTCGGCGGACCTGACCGGCTCCAACCTGACCAACTGGAGCGGCTGCAAGAATGTCAGCGGCAAAGCACCGGGCAACTATATCTCTTACGGCGTACGCGAATTCGGCATGGCCGCGATCATGAACGGCATGGCCCTGCATGGCGGCTTGTTGCCCTTCGGCGGCACCTTCCTGATGTTCTCGGAATATGCCCGCAATGCTCTGCGCATGGCGGCGCTGATGAAGCAGCGCGTAATTCACGTGTTTACGCACGACTCGATCGGCCTGGGCGAGGATGGACCGACCCACCAGCCGGTGGAGCAGACCGCCACTTTGCGCATGATTCCCAACATGGATGTCTGGCGCCCCTGCGACACGGTGGAGACCATGGTGGCATGGACCGAGGCTGTAGCCAGACTCAATGGCCCAACCTGCCTGGCCCTGTCACGCCAGAACCTGCCTTTTGTCCAACGCGAGCCAGCCGTTGTTGCCAGCATTGCCCGTGGCGCCTATATCCTGTCTGAAGCCAAGGGCACTGCACGGGCAGTGATCATTGCCACCGGCTCGGAAGTCGACCTGGCGCTCAAGGCCCAGGCCAAGCTGGCCGAGGAAGGCATTCCCGTGCGCGTCGTGTCGATGCTGTCCACCAATGTTTTCGACCGCCAGCCGCAGGACTACCGGGACAGCGTGTTGCCCAGGGGCATCGTCCGGATTGCCGTCGAGGCCGGCGTCAGCGCCGGCTGGTACCGGTACGTTGGCCTTGAGGGCGCCGTCATCGGTCTCGACCGCTTCGGCGAGTCGGCCCCGGCCGGCCAGTTGTTCAAGGAATTCGGCTTCACGGTGGAGCATGTGATCGCCACCGTGAAATCGGTAATGTAATTTTTTGGGAGAATCATCATGGCAATAAAAGTTGGCATCAATGGATTCGGACGCATCGGCAGGATGGTGATGCGCGCGGCGATCAAGGACTTCGCCGACATCGAAATCGTCGGCATCAATGACCTGCTCGAACCCGATTACCTGGCCTACATGCTGAGCTACGACTCCGTGCATGGCCGCTTCAGGGGCACCGTTGCGGTCGAAGGCCATACACTGATCGTCAATGGCAAGAAGATTCGTCTGACCGCGGTCAAGGATCCCGCCGAATTGAAATGGAACGAGGTTGGCGCCGACATCGTGATCGAATCCACCGGACTTTTCCTGACCAAGGAAACCGCGCAAAAACACATCGCCGCCGGCGCCAGGAAAGTCATCATGTCGGCTCCTTCCAAGGACGACACGCCGATGTTCGTGTTCGGCGTCAATGACAAAACCTATGCCGGCCAAACGATTATTTCAAACGCGTCGTGCACGACGAACTGCCTGGCACCGGTGGCCAAGGTGCTCAACGACAACTGGGGCATCAAGCGCGGCCTGATGACCACGGTGCATGCCGCCACCGCCACGCAAAAAACCGTCGATGGCCCGTCCAACAAGGACTGGCGCGGCGGCCGCGGCATACTCGAAAACATCATTCCGTCCTCGACCGGCGCCGCCAAGGCAGTTGGCAAGGTGATTCCCGAACTCAACAAGAAACTCACCGGCATGGCTTTCCGCGTTCCAACCTCGGACGTCTCGGTGGTCGACCTGACCGTTGAACTGAACAAGGAGGCCGACTACGCCGCCATCTGCGCCGCCATGCAGGCAGCTTCCCAGGGTGCCATGAAAGGCGTGCTCGGCTACACCGACCAGAAAGTGGTTTCCACGGATTTTCGCGGCGAGAGTTGCACCTCGGTGTTCGACGCCGAAGCGGGCATGGCGCTGGACGGTACCTTCGTCAAGGTCGTCGCCTGGTACGACAATGAATGGGGCTATTCCTGCAAGGTACTGGAAATGGTCCGCGTAATAGCAAAATGAGAGCCAAATGAGCACCAAATGAGGAGCGCCGAGTAATTTTTTGACAGGTGTCGCGATGCAATTCAAACGTCTGATCGATCAGAACCTCCAGGGCAAGCGCGTGTTCATCCGCGCCGACCTGAATGTGCCACAGGACGATGCCGGCAATATCACCGAGGACACGCGCATCCGCGCTTCCGTGCCAGCCATTGAGTTCGCCCTCAAGGCAGGCGCGGCGGTGATGGTCACCTCGCATCTGGGGCGTCCCACCGAAGGCGAGTTCAAACCCGAGGATACACTGGCGCCGGTGGCCAAGCGCCTGTCCGAGCTGCTTGGTCGCGAAGTGAAGCTGGTCGCGGATTGGGTCGGCGGTGTGACAGTGGCACCGGGCGAGGTCGTCTTGCTGGAAAACTGCCGCATCAACAAAGGCGAGAAAAAGAACAACGACGAGTTGGCGCAGAAGATGGCCAAGCTCTGCGATGTCTATGCCAACGACGCCTTCGGTACGGCGCATCGCGCCGAAGCCACCACCCACGGCATCGCCAAGTACGCGCCGATCGCCTGTGCCGGTCCGTTGCTCGCCGCGGAACTCGACGCGCTGGGCAAGGCCCTGCACAACCCGGCGCGGCCCATGCTGGCCGTGGTCGCCGGCGCGAAAGTCTCCACCAAGCTGACCATCCTCGAAGCACTGGCGGACAAGGTCGACCAGCTCATCGTCGGCGGCGGCATCGCCAACACTTTTCTGCTCGCCCGCGGCTACAAGATCGGCAAGTCGCTGGCCGAGCGCGATCTCGTCGATGCGGCGAAGAAGGTGATGGCCAAGACCAACGTACCCCTGCCCACCGACGTGGTCTGCGCCAAGGAATTTTCCGCCACGGCGAAGGCCACGGTGATGCGCGTCAAGGACCTCGACGACGACGACATGATCCTCGACATCGGACCGGAATCGGCCTACGCCCTGGGTGCCGTCGCTCGCGCCGCCGGCACCATCGTCTGGAACGGCCCGGTCGGCGTGTTCGAATTTCCTGCCTTCAGCAACGGCACCGAAACCCTGGCGCGCGCCATCGCCGCCTCCAAGGGGTTTTCCATTGCCGGCGGCGGCGACACCCTGGCGGCCATCGCCAAGTACGGCATTGCCAAGGATGTCAGTTACATCTCCACCGGCGGTGGCGCCTTCCTCGAATTTCTCGAAGGCAAGACTTTGCCCGCCGTCGAGATTCTCGAACAACGAGCCAACAGCTAGGCGAACCATATGGCCAACATGCGCAGCACCAAGATCGTCGCCACGCTCGGTCCCGCCTCGAGCGATGAAGCGGTCTTGCGACGCATGGTGGAAGCCGGCGTGGATCTGGTCCGCCTCAATTTTTCGCATGGCACGGCGGAAGACCATCAAGCCCGCGTCAGCCTGCTGCGTGAGATCACCCGCGAGAGCGGCCGGACGGTCGGCATCATGGCCGATTTGCAAGGCCCGAAAATCCGCATCGGCAAATTCGAGCAGGGCAAGGTTGAACTGGTTCCCGGCGACCGGTTCATCCTCGATGTGACCTGCAAGCTCGGCAACAGCGAGCGGGTCGGGCTCGACTACCCTGAACTTATCGACGATGTCGATGTCGGCACCGTGCTGCTGCTCGATGACGGCCGCATCATCCTCGACATCATTGAAATCCACAGCCAGTCGGTCGTCACCACCGTGCGCGTAGGCGGCACCCTGTCGAACAACAAGGGCATCAACCGCCAGGGCGGCGGCCTGACGGCGCCGGCGCTCACCAGCAAGGACCGGGCGGATATTCGCACTGCCGCGGAAATCGGCGTGGATTTCGTCGCCGTGTCTTTTCCCAAGACCGGCGAAGACATGCGCCAGGCCAGGAAGCTGCTGACCCGCGCCGGTTCGAACGCCTTGCTGATCGCCAAGATCGAGCGCGCCGAAGCCATCGACACATTGGTCGATATCATGGAAGCCTCGGATGGCGTGATGGTTGCACGCGGCGATCTGGCTGTGGAAGTCGGCGACGCCGCGGTGCCGGCCTTGCAGAAAAAAATCATCCGCAGCGCACGCGCCCATAACAAGCTGGCCATCACCGCCACGCAAATGATGGAATCGATGATCACCAGCCCGGTGCCGACGCGTGCCGAGGTGTCCGATGTCGCCAATGCCGTGCTCGACGGCACCGATGCGGTGATGCTGTCCGGCGAAACCGCCTCGGGCAAATATCCGGTGGAAACGGTCGAGGCCATGGCGCGGATTTGCCTCGAAGCCGAGAAGTACGCCGAAGTCACCCTGGACAACGACTTCCTCGACCGGGTATTCACGCGCATCGACCAGTCGATCGCCATGGCCGCGATCTGGACCGCGCATCACCTCAAGGTCAAGGCCATCGCGGCGATGACCCAGTCCGGCTCGACCGCGCTATGGATGAGCCGGCTGAATTCCGGCGTGCCGATCTACGCGCTCACGCCCGAAGTCAGTTCGCGCTACCGCATGAGCCTGTATCGCGATGTTTTCCCGCTGCTGATGAAGCAGAACCATACCGACCGCGACAGCCTGCTCTGGGAAGCCGAGCAGTTGCTGATCGAACATGGCGCCGTACAGCCCGGCGACCTGATGGTGGTGACCATCGGCGAACCCATCGGCTCGCCCGGCGGCACGAACACCCTGAAAATCGTTCGCGTCGGCGAACATCCTAATCCGGCCGCACCGGATTCAGGCAGAGGAACTCCGTGAGTTCCGGAAAACCCAAACTTACGAACAAGGGGAGAACCCCCCTTGTTTATCCCCCAGAGAGGAACAATGGGGCAAGCCCCCTTGTAAATCCCCCTTAAACCAACTACTCATTCACTCAGGAGACTCTTATGCCTCTCGTTTCCATGCGCCAACTGCTCGACCACGCTGCCGAAAACGGCTACGGCTTGCCGGCCTTTAACGTGAACAACCTGGAGCAGATCCAGGCCGTCATGGAGGCTGCGGCGGAGACCAACAGCCCGGTGATCATCCAGGGCTCTGCCGGCGCCCGCAAATATGCCGGCGAACCGTATCTGCGCCACCTGATCGAGGCTGCCATCGAGACCCATCCCGACATTCCCATCGTCATGCACCAGGACCACGGCGCCAGCCCGTCGATCTGCATCCAGTCGATGCGTTCGGGTTTCTCCAGCGTGATGATGGACGGCTCGCTGCAGGAAGATGCCAAGACGCCCTCTTCATTCGAATACAACGTCAAGGTCAGCAGGCACGTGGTGGACATCGCCCACGCCATCGGCGTGTCGGTGGAAGGCGAACTGGGCTGCCTCGGCTCGCTGGAAACCGGCATGGGCGAAAAGGAAGACGGTCACGGCGCGGAAGGCGCGTTGTCGCAGGACCAGTTGCTCACCGATCCCACCGAAGCCGCCGAGTTCGTCAAGGCCACCGGTGTCGATGCGCTGGCCATCGCCATCGGCACTTCGCACGGCGCCTACAAGTTCACCCGGCCGCCGACCGGGGCGGTGCTGCGCATCGACCGCATCAAGGAAATTCATGCGCGCATCCCCAACACCCATCTGGTGATGCACGGCTCCTCCTCGGTTCCTCAGGATTGGCTCAAGATCATCAACCAGTTCGGCGGCACCATGGGCGAAACCTATGGCGTGCCGGTCGCGGAAATCGTCGAGGGCATCAAGCACGGCGTACGCAAGGTCAACATCGACACCGATCTGCGCATGGCTTCGACCGGCGCGATACGCAAGTACATGGCGGAAAACTCGAAAGATTTCGACCCGCGCAAATATCTTGCCGTAGCACGTACCGCCATGAAGGGGATTTGCAAGGCGCGCTATGAAGCATTCGGCTGTGCCGGCATGGCCGGCAAAATCAAGCCGGTCAGCCTGGAGAAGATGGCCGAACGCTACAAGAAAGGCGAACTGAACCAGATCGTGAAGTAATCAACACCCAGTCGACAAGGCCTATCATGAGTCAAGCTCCTCTTTTTGAATCGAACATCACCAGCCTGCAAATGCTTGGTCGCGGCAAGGTTCGCGATATTTACGCGGTCGACGCCGACCATCTGCTGATTGTCACCAGCGACCGTTTGTCGGCTTTCGACGTGATCATGCCCGACCCGATCCCGGGCAAGGGCGAAGTGCTCACCGCAGTAGCCAATTTCTGGTTCGGCAAGCTGGCCCACATCATTCCCAACCAATTGACCGGCATCGATCCGGAAGCCGTGGTCAAAGGCGAAGCGGAATGCGCCCAGGTGCGCGGGCGGAGCCTGGTGGTGAAACGCCTCAAGCCGCTGCCGATCGAAGCCGTGGCGCGCGGCTACCTGATCGGTTCGGGCTGGAAGGATTACCAGACCAACGGAGCAGTCTGCGGCATCCAGTTGCCTGCCGGATTACGCCAGGCCGAACAGTTGCCGCAGCCCTTGTTCACGCCGGCAACCAAGGCGGAGCAGGGGGAGCATGACGAAAACATCGACTTCGCCAGCGTCGAAAAAATGATCGGTGCGCCGCTTGCCGCTCAGGTGCGCGACACCACGCTGCGCCTTTATCGCGAAGCCGCCGGCCATGCCCGCGTGCGCGGCATCATCATCGCCGACACCAAGTTCGAGTTCGGCCTGGATGCTGCTGGAAAACTCTACCTGATCGACGAAGTCCTGACTCCCGATTCCTCGCGTTTCTGGCCGGCTGACCAATACAAGGTCGGCATCAGCCCGCCCAGTTTCGACAAACAGTTCGTCCGCGACTACCTGGAAACGCTGGATTGGGACAAGAAGGCGCCTGGTCCCAAGCTGCCGCCGGACATACTCGCCAAGACTGCCGCCAAGTACCGCGAGGCTTTGACACGGCTCACCGGCCAAGCTTAATTTCAAGTTGCCAGCGCATGAATCCTCTGCTGGATTTCTCCGGCCTGCCGCGCTTTGATGCGATCACACCCGAGCATGTCGCGCCGGCCATCGGCCAGTTGCTCGAAGAGAATCGCGCACTCATAGAACGGCTGGCCAATCCCGCCACGCCCGCCACCTGGATTGGTTTCGTCGCACCGTTGACGGATGGCGGCGAGCGTCTCGGCCGGGCCTGGGGCATCGTCGGTCATCTGCATGCGGTGAATGATGTCCCGCCCTGGCGCGAGGCATACAACGCCATGCTGCCCGAAGTCACGCGCTTTTATGCCGAGCTCGGCCAGAATCTCGCACTGTTCGCCAAGTACAAGGCGCTGCGGGAAAGCCCGGAATTTTCTGCGCTGACGGCCACCCAACGCCGCATCATCGAGAACGATATCCGCGACTTCAGACTTTCCGGAGCAGAGTTGCCGGAAGAGCAGAAACCCCGCTTCCAGGCGATCCAGGAAGAGCTCGCGGCACTGGGAGCGAAGTTTTCCGAGAACCTGCTCGATGCCACCAACGCCTACGGGGAATACATCACGGATACTGCACTGATCGCCGGCATCCCTGACGATGTATGCCAGACCGCGCGCGCCGCAGCCGAAAAGGAAGGCAAACCCGGCTGGAAGTTCACCCTGCACGCGCCCTCCTATGTGCCGCTGATGCAGTATGCGGACAACCGCGAGCTGCGCGCACGCATGTACCGCGCCTACGGCACCCGCGCTTCCGAACAGGGCAGGGCGGAGTTCGACAACTCGCCGCTGATCGAGAAAATTCTCAAGCTGCGCGCCGAAGAGGCGCAGATGCTCGGCTATGCCAATTACGCCGAGGTCTCGCTGGTGCCGAAGATGGCCGAATCACCCGGACAGGTTGCCGCCTTCCTGCGCGAAATCGCTGCCAAGGCACGACCCTTTGCCGAGCAGGATGTTGCCGAACTGGGCGAATTCGCCCGCGGCGCATTCGGCATGACGAGTCTGGAAAGCTGGGATCTGGCCTGGGCATCGGAGAAACTCAAGCAGGCGCGTTACGCATTCTCCGACGAGGAGGTCAAGCAATACCTCCCTGAACCGCAAGTGTTGCAGGGCTTGTTCCGGGTCATCGAGAAATTGTTCGAAGTCACTATCGAGGCAGACCAGGCCCCCGTCTGGCACCCCGCCGTGCGTTTCTTCCGCATCCTGCGCCAGGGTCAGATGGTCGGCCAGTTTTATCTCGATCTGTATGCCCGCGACGAGAAACGCGGCGGCGCCTGGATGGACGAAGCCATCACCCGGCGCAAGCTGGCCGCCGGAACGTGTGCCCCTGAGGGTACGGGTGCCCCTGAGGGTATCCAGACGCCGGTGGCCTATCTCAACTGCAATTTCTCCGGCCCGGTCGGCGACAACCCCGCCTGCTTCACCCATGACGAGGTCATCACGCTGTTCCACGAATGCGGCCACGGCCTGCACCATCTGCTGAGCCAGGTCGATGAATTGCCGGTTTCCGGCATCCACGGTGTCGAGTGGGATGCCGTGGAACTTCCCAGCCAGTTCATGGAAAACTTCTGCTGGGAATGGGAGGTTCTGTCGGGCATGACCCGCCATGTCGACAGCGGCGAAGCCTTGCCACGTTCGCTCTACGACAAGATGCTGGCGGCAAAGAATTTCCAGAGCGGTCTGGCGATGTTGCGCCAGATCGAATTCGCCTTGTTCGATCTGTTGCTGCACTTGTGCCCCAGAGGCAGCGTACACTCACCCTCGGAAAGCAAGAACGTGATGGATTTGCTCAACGAGGTGCGCCGCGAGGTGGCGGTCTTCATTCCACCGCCATGGCAGCGTTTCCCGCACAGCTTCTCGCATATCTTCGGCGGCGGTTATGCGGCCGGTTACTACAGCTACAAATGGGCCGAAGTGCTTTCTGCCGATGCCTACGCCGCGTTCGAAGAGAGCGGCAAGCAATCCGGCAGCGTGCTCGATGCCGCCACCGGGGCCAGGTTCTGGCGCGAAATCCTCGCCGTGGGCGGCTCGCGTCCGGCCATGGAATCCTTCCGCGCCTTCCGCGGGCGCGAACCGAGCGTCGATGCCTTGCTGCGGCACAATGGCATGACTTCTTCACCGGGCAGCGGAGTCGGGGCATGAGGGTGCACTTCCCGCACAAGGGCTGGGCCTGCCTGCTCCTGATAACCGTGATGAGTGCGCATGCGCAGACCGCCTATCGCTGGATCGGCAAGGACGGCCAGGTGCATTACTCGGACCAGCCCCCGCCCGCCGCAGAAACCAGGCAGTTTCAGCAAAAGAAACTACCGGGCAACGTCATCGAGACCAGCGGTCCTTCCTACTCGGCTCAGTTGGCCGCACAGAAATCTCCGCTCACTTTGTACACCAGTCCCAACTGTGTCGAAAACTGCAGAATCGCGCGCGACTTTCTTAACAAGCGCGGCGCCCCATTCAGCGAGAAAGAGATCAAGACGCTCGAGGATTTGACTGCATTCAAGGCAGCCACTGGCAGCAGCGAAGCCATCGTTCCCGTGCTGATGGCGGGAACCAAAGTGGAAAAAGGCTTTGAGGAAAATGCCTGGCGCAGCCTGCTCGACTCGGCCGGCTACCCGCAGGACGACGGCATTCCGCGGCGCAAAGCTCCAACTCCGGCGAAGTAAAGCTGCGCGAATCCGCTTATCTGGTGCTGTGCAGCAGGGCAGGCAGTTCCCGTTCGAGCAGGTTGGGATCGCCGGCATTCAATTCGACCAGGCGGCGCAGATGAGTGATGCTGTCGAGCCCAAGATTGTCGCAGCGCAGCCCCATGCGCGTTCCTTCCAGGTGAGCCACCGTCGCCTGCATGATGATCATCGCTCCCTGACCGAGATCGAGACGCAACTTGCACTTTGCACCAAGAACGCCGGGCCAGTCAGCCGACATTTCGAGCAAAGCACCCTTGAGGGAAATGTCCAGAAGCTCGCCTTCCCAGGTTCCTGTGGCATCGGTCAGTTGCACCGTGGCATGGAATGGTGCGCGCCAGAAAGCGCGGTGGTCATGCGAGTCTTTCATTTGGAATCCTGTTCAATGAATTGCGGGAAAAATCGTAGCCGCTGAAGCAGCGCTGCAGCGGACAGGAGATGCTCTTCGCACAATGATGCTCTCTGGCGCACTCGCGGTGTGTCTGATCAAGCAACACCACTTCATTGCAGACCGGGCAGTAGTCAAAGGGCGAATCGAACATGGCAGCTTCCGTAAGCACGGATGAGTTCATTATAGTCCGCCTGAGTCGCACGTTGCGGTATCATCCAGCCGCCTGCAGCCCCTGCTCATCAGCCGATCGTTCGCGAGGAAACCACTTGAAAATAGCCACCTGGAATGTCAATTCGCTCAAGGTGCGCTTGCCGCAGGTCCTCGACTGGTTGGCGCAGCAGCGACCCGACGCGCTGTGCCTGCAGGAACTCAAGCAGGAAGACTCGGCGTTCCCCATGGCGGCGATCACGGCGGCCGGTTATCACGCTGCCATCAGCGGCCAAAAAACCTACAACGGCGTCGCCATCCTCACCCGCAACGAACCCACTGCCATCGAACGCGGCATCGGCGGCTTCGAAGATGAGCAACGCCGCCTTATCAGTGCCAGTGTCGACGCCAACTTCGGTGCGCTGCGCATCGTTTGCGCCTACATGCCAAACGGCCAGAGCATCGACTCCGACAAGTATCAATACAAGCTGCGCTGGTTGCAGGCCTTGACTGTCTGGCTGCGCGGAGAGCTCGAGAAATATCCGCGCCTGGTCTTGCTGGGCGATTACAACATCGCTCCGGAAGACCGCGACGTGCATGATCCGGAAGCCTGGCGCGGCCAGATTTTATGCAGCGAGCCGGAGCGCGCCGCCTTCAAGTCGCTGCTCGAACTGGGCTTCAGCGATGCCTTCCGGCGCTTTGAACAGCCGGAGAAAAGCTTCTCCTGGTGGGACTACCGCATGCAGGGCTTTCGTCGCAACCTGGGTTTGCGCATCGACCACATCCTGCTGTCGCAAGCCCTGGACGGACACTGCAAGAGTTGCAGCATCGACAAGGCGCCGCGCAAACTGGAACGCCCCTCCGACCACGCGCCCGTCGTCGCCGAGCTGGCTTAGCCTACCTTGCCGGCGTCAGCCAGTGTCGCGTGCTGCGAATCGGGTGCAGCACGATGGTCTTGGCCTGTCTGATGCGGATACCGGCTTTGGCCAGCACGGAAGATGACTGCCCCTCCTGTCTATGGCGCCATTCCCAAGGCGGTTCCGGCCGCGCGACGGCCCACAGGCCGAGATGCCTGATGCGTGCGGCATTTTCGGCGAAAGCGTAACGAGCCTTATCCTCATGAGTCTGATCGCGCGATTCGCTGCGGTACCACCAGGCATATCCGGCGGAAATTTGCGCCAACCCAACATCCTCGGCCGGGCTGCAGTTGCTGCAGGCAGACGATGCCGCAAGCAATTTGCCGACAACGCGGCCGTATGCATCGCGCTTGTCCCATACCACGCTCACCGTCTTGCCCAATACCAGCAGCTTCAGATTTTCGCTGGCCTGACGACCGAAAGTTTGCTGCTTTTCCGGTGCATCGATGCCGCTCAGCCTGATCTTGATCTTGCGTCTGCGTCCATCGGCAACGGTCACGGTATCGCCATCGATGACGCGCACAACGGTGGCTTGCAGAGTGGCTGCCTGCGGCGTCGCGGCAGAGAACACCAGCAAGCAAACCAGTACTCCGATGCGGGAAGTTTGTGACATGGCAGGTATGGTGATCGTTCGAACACCGCACCATAGTGAGCGTTTCAGCGCTTGTCAAGCGCCGCTGCTGGCTATGTTGCTGGCTGTGTTGCTGGCTGCTGCTTTCAGCGCAAGCCCGGCATCATGCCGCGCATGCCGCGCAGCATCTTCTGCATGCCGCCCTTGGCGAACTGCTTCATGACCTGCTGCGTTTGCTCGAACTGCTTCAGCAGACGATTGACTTCCTGCACCGATACGCCGGCACCCAGGGCGATGCGGCGCTTGCGGCTGGCCTTGAGGATTTCCGGCTTGCTGCGTTCCAGTGGCGTCATGGAATTGATGATGCCCTCGATGCGGCCGATGGTCTTGTCCTCCATGCCGCCGCCGGCTTGCTGGGCAACCTGGGCAAACTGCGCCGGCAGCTTGTCGAGCATCGACGCCATGCCTCCCATCTTGCGCATCTGGCCGATCTGCTCCTTGAAGTCGTTGAGGTCGAAGCTCTTGCCCGATTTGATTTTGTTGGCAAATGCCTGGGCCTTGTCCTGATCGACGCCGCGCTGCGCTTCCTCGACCAGGCCGAGGATGTCGCCCATGCCGAGGATGCGCGAGGCCATGCGCTCGGGGTGGAACTCTTCCAGCCCGGCCAGCTTTTCGCCGACGCCGGCGAACTTGATCGGCTTGCCGGTCACATGACGCACCGAGAGCGCCGCACCGCCGCGCGCATCGCCATCGAGCTTGGTGAGAATGACACCCGTGAGCGGCAAGGCTTCGTTGAAGGCCTTGGCGGTATTCACCGCATCCTGGCCGAGCATGGCATCGACCACGAACAGCGTCTCGATCGGCTTGAGCAAGGCATGCAGTTCGGTGATTTCCGCCATCATCGCCTGGTCGATGGCCAGACGGCCGGCGGTGTCGACGAACAGCACGTCGTGATAATGCTTCCTGGCGAAATCGAGCGCTGCGGCCGCGATGTCCGCCGGTTTCTGCCCGACCTCGGAAGGATAGAAATCGATGCCCGCCTGGCTTGCCACCGTTTTCAATTGCTCGATGGCTGCCGGTCGATAAACGTCGCAGGAGACTACCAGCACTTTCTTTTTCTGCCGTTCCTTGAGCCATTTGCCGAGCTTGGCGGTGCTGGTGGTCTTGCCCGAGCCCTGCAAGCCCGCCATCAGGATCACCGCCGGCGGTTGCGTGGCCAGGTTCAGCCCGGTGCTGGCACCGCCCATCAGTTCGGTCAGTTCGCGATGCACCACGCCAACCAGGGCCTGACCAGGGGTAAGCGAGCCGATCACTTCATGGCCGACCGCCTTTTCCTTGACGCGCGCGATGAATTTCTTGACCACCGGCAAGGCGACATCGGCCTCGAGCAGGGCCATGCGCACTTCGCGCAGCATGTCGCTGATATTGTCTTCGGTCAGGCGGGCCTGGCCGCGCAGCGTCTTGACGACCTTGGCGAGCCGCAGGGAGAGATTGTCGAGCATGGCATATATGGTCTGCGACCAATAACAGGGAGCGATTAAGGTAAACTGCGGGGATGCCTGCGATTCTACTGCATCTCCTGGCCGCAGCCCTGTATGCCGGGCTTGCCGCTTTTTTCTGGCGCACGCGCTGGCGCGGCGCTGTCCTGGCGCAACCGCTGGCCGGTCTGCAACGCTGGGAACGTGCCGTACTGCTGGCCGCGCTGGCATTGCACGGCCTCACCCTGGGTCAGGAAATTTTCGCCGATGGCGCGATGCGCTTCGGCTTCTCGGTGGCCTTGTCGCTGATGCTGTGGCTGGCCATCACGCTGTACTGGATCGAGAGCTTTTACGCGCGCATGGAGGGTTTGCAAATGCTTGGCCTGCCGCTGGCCACGATCTGCGTATTGTTGCCGGCGCTGTTTCCCGGCCAGCACTTGCTGACCAAGGCCGATTCGCCCGCGTTCCGCGCCCATTTCCTGATGGCGATGCTGGCCTACAGCCTGTTCACACTTGCCGCCATGCATGCGTTGTTGATGGCAGTCGCGGAAAAGAGCTTGCACAAGGGTCGCCTGTCGCCGCTGCTGGCTGGCCTGCCGCCGCTGCTGACCATGGAGACCCTGCTGTTCCGCCTGATTCATACGGCCTTCCTGTTGCTGACGCTGACCCTGCTCTCGGGCGTTTTCTTTTCCGAAACATTGTTCGGCAAGGCCCTCTCCTTCAATCACAAAACCATCTTTGCCATACTCTCCTGGCTGATCTTCGGCGCACTTCTGCTGGGCCGCCATCTTTATGGCTGGCGCGGACGCCAGGCATTGCGCTGGACGCTGGCGGGATTCGTCGCGCTGATGCTGACCTACGTCGGCTATCGCTTCGTATTGGAAGTGATCCTCGGTCGCGTTGCATAGGGCATGTTCGCCATGAGCGACATACGCCGATCAACTGAGAACAGGCGCTAATGGACGAAATTCCGCTGTCGCTGCAGTTCGCGGCGCTGGCAATTCTTCTGGTTTTCTCAGGATTTTTTTCCATGGCAGAAACGGCCATGATGGCCACCAATCGCCATCGCCTGCGCCACATGGCCGAGAAGAACCGCGGCGGCGCCGCTTTGGCGCTGGTACTTTTGGGGAAAACCGACAAGCTGCTGGGCGTCATCCTGCTCGGCAACACCCTGATCAATGCCGCGGCCGCCATGCTCACCGGACACATTGCACTGACCGTGTTCGGCCAGGAGAAATGGACCCTGGAAGCCGGCACGCTGTTTGTCACCTTCTGTCTGCTGGTGTTTTCGGAAATCACGCCGAAGGTGATAGGCGCGACTTATCCCGATTGGCTGGCGCCGCGTATCAGTTATGTGCTGGCACCGTTGCTGCGGATCGCCTATCCGGTGATCTGGTTCGTCAACCTGTTCGTTGTCGCACTGCTGAAATTGCTGAAATTGCAACCCAAACCAGGCCGCGAAACGCAACGCCTCTCGCCGGAAGAGTTGCGCGGTCTGGTGCTGGAAGCCAGCCATTTCATTCCGCATCAGCACCAGACCATGCTGCTCAACTTGTTCGACCTGGAACACATTTGCATCGAAGACATCATGACGCCGCGCGGCGAAATCGAGGCCATCGATATCAGCGCGCCGATCGAGCAGGTCCGCGAGCAACTCGGCACCAGCTTCCACCGCAGATTGCCCGTCTATGACGGCGATCCGGATAATGTCATCGGCATTTTGTTGCAGCGCCGCCTCCTCGCCAGCGCTTTGAGCGGAGAATTGACCAACGAGATTCTGCGCGAGCATCTCGTCGAACCCTACTATATCCCGGCAGCGACCACGGTCTACGCCCAGCTCCTGTTCTTCCGCGAGAATCGCCAGCATTTCGGTCTGGTGGTCGATGAGTACGGCGAGATCGAAGGGCTGGTCACGCTGGAAGACATCATCGAGGAAATCATCGGCAAGTTCACCACGGGCATGCCCGCCAGCAGCAAGGAACTGGCCTGGGAAAACATGCAAGGCGTGGCAAGCCTTTTGGTCGACGGCAGCCGCAGCCTGCGCGAATTGAACCGCGAACTCGAACTGAATTTTCCGCTGGACGGCCCGAAAACCTTGAACGGCCTGATTCTGGAACATTTGCAGGACATTCCGGAATCGGGACTGAGCGTCAAGATCAGCGATGTGCCGATGGAGATCGTCCAGACTCAGCATCGCCGAATCCGCATGGTGCGGCTTTTCAAGCCCGACTCGCCATGAACATGCCCACCCCGGCAAGCGGCCTTTACAAACGTTCGGAGGCGAGGCATGATCGGACACGCTTCGGCCATTAGTTAAGGGGAGACTTCAGGAATGGCTACCGTCGCCAAGACGAGCAAGGATAAAGCTGCAGAAGCCACCTTCGCCTGGGAGGGCAAGGACAAAACCGGCAAGCTGGTGCGCGGGGAAATGCGCGCTGTCAGCAGAACCATGGTGCAGGCGGCATTGCGGCGCCAAGGCATCCTGGTCAGCAAAATCAAAAAGCAGGGCATGGGCAGCGGCGGCAAGGTCACCGAAAAGGACATCGCGCTCTTCACGCGCCAGCTCGCTACCATGATGAAGGCCGGCGTGCCGTTGCTGCAAGCCTTTGAAATCGTCGGCAAGGGCGCCAGCAACGCGGCGGTCGGCAAACTGCTGACGGACATCAAGACCGATGTCGAAAGCGGCTCCAGCCTGACCCAGGCTTTCCGCAAGTACCCGTTGTATTTCGACGCACTGTTCTGCAACCTGGTCGGCGCCGGCGAACAGGCGGGCATCCTCGACTCATTGCTCGATCGACTGGCCACCTACAAGGAAAAGATTCAGTCCATCAAAGGGAAGATCAAGTCGGCGCTGTTTTATCCGATTTCGATCATCGTCGTGGCTTTCATCATTACGGCGGTCATCATGATTTTCGTGATCCCGCAATTCAAGAATATTTTTTCCACCTTCGGCGCCGACCTTCCCACACCCACGGTAGTCGTCATCGCCTTGTCCGATGCCTTTGTCGCCAACTGGTATTTCATCTTCGGCGGTATCGGCGGGGCAGTATATGGTTTCTTCTATACCTGGAAGCGTTCGCTGGCGATGCAGATCCTCATGGATCGGGTCATGCTGAAACTCCCGGTGTTCGGCGACCTCGTCCGCAAGGCCACCATCGCACGCTGGACGCGAACGCTGTCCACCATGTTTGCCGCCGGCGTGCCGCTGGTCGAAGCGCTCGATTCGGTGGCCGGCGCCGCCGGCAATCATGTCTACATGCTGGCGACCAAGCAGATCAAGAACGACGTTAGTACCGGCCAGAACCTGACCGTGTCGATGCAGACCACCAATCTTTTTCCGAGCATGGTGATCCAGATGGTGTCGATCGGCGAGGAATCCGGCCAGCTCGATGGCATGCTCGGCAAGGTCGCCGACTTCTATGAAGCGGAAGTCGACGATGCTGTGGAGGCGCTCTCCAGCCTGATGGAACCGCTCATCATGGTGGTCCTGGGTACTTTGATCGGCGGCATGGTGGTCGCAATGTACCTGCCGATCTTCAAGCTTGGCGCGATCGCCGGCTAGCAATGCAGCACAACCGCAATTTACCTGGTCCATGCGCATGACTTTTGATTCAACGCTGGTACTCCTTGCACAACCCGGTTACCTGGCTTTTGCATGCATGCTGCTTGGGTTGATGGTCGGCAGTTTCCTGAATGTCGTCATCCATCGTTTGCCGCAAATGATGCAGCGCGACTGGCTGGCGCAGTGCGCGGAACTTCGCGGCGAAGATGCGCCGGTGCAGGAAAAGCTCTCGCTGGCCACGCCGCGTTCGCGCTGTCCGCACTGCGGCCACATGATTGCAGCCCTGGAAAACATTCCCATTCTGAGCTGGATCGTGCTGCGCGGTCGCTGCCGGCATTGCCAGGCGCCGATCTCCCTGCGCTACCCGTTGGTCGAAGCAGTCTCGGGGTTGCTCTCGGCTTACGCTGGCTGGCATTTTGGGTTTGGTCTGGCAACCGCCGCAGCGCTGCTGTTCCTGTGGTGCATGATCGCCCTGACCTGCATCGATTTCGACACCCAGTTGCTGCCCGACGACATCACCTTGCCGCTGCTCTGGTTCGGCCTGCTGTTCAACCTCGTCGGCGGATTCTGCGACCTGCGCAGCGCAGTGATTGGCGCCATGGCCGGCTACTTGTCGCTGTGGAGCGTGTATTGGGGTTTCAAGCTGGTCACCGGCAAGGAAGGCATGGGCTATGGCGACTTCAAGCTGCTCGCGGCTATTGGCGCGTGGCTCGGCTGGCAGATGCTGCCGCTGGCCATTCTGCTCTCCTCTCTGGTTGGGGCCGTGGTCGGCATCAGCCTGATCATTATTAACCGTCGCGGCCGCGATATCCCGATCCCGTTCGGTCCTTACCTGGCAACCGCCGGAACCATTGCCCTGTTCTGGGGAAAGCCCCTGACCCAAGCGTATCTGCGGCTGATCTGAGCGCTTGAAAAAGAGCGTTCGCGCTCCCATATATCGTTTTGTATATGTTGCCAAAACCCTTTTGGCTTAGGAGCTTAAGTTATGTGCTTAAGTTATAATCGTTTCTTTTAGGAGGCAGCCATGCCCATCTATGCCTATCGTTGCAGCAGTTGCAACCACGAAGACGAAGTGCTGCAGAAGCTCAGCGATGCCTTGCTCACTGTCTGCCCCGCCTGCCATCAGGAAACCTATGCCAAACAATTGACCGCCCCGGGATTTCAACTCAAGGGCAGCGGCTGGTATGCGACCGATTTCAAGGGCGGCAAGAAATCTGAAAGCAAACCTGAAGGCAAGGCCGAGCCGCCACCCTGCCAGGGAGGCAATGGCTCTTGTGCCTGCAATTGAAGCACCGCTCGCAACACTCCGCCCGCCCGGGTACTCAATGAAAAAATACTTCATCACCGGCTTGCTGATTTGGGTACCCCTGGCGATGACGGTCTGGGTCTTGTCGCTGATCGTTCGCACCATGGATCAGTCGTTGCTGCTGCTGCCCAACACCATTCGTCCGGAAACCTTGCTGGGTTTCTATATTCCAGGCATAGGCGCAATTCTCACTTTGCTGGTGGTTTTTCTCACCGGCCTGATCACGGCCAACATCATTGGCCAGCGTCTTGTAAGGTTCTGGGAAAGTGCGCTGGCGCGCATTCCCGTGGTGAAGTCGGTGTATTACAGCGTCAAGCAGGTATCCGATACGCTCTTCTCCTCCTCCGGTGAAGCGTTTAGAAAAGCCTTGCTGGTTCAGTATCCACGTCCCGGCAGCTGGACCATCGCCTTCATGACCGGTCAACCGGGGGGAGATGTTGTTCAGCATCTCCAGGGGGACTATGTCAGTGTGTATGTTCCCACCACACCCAATCCGACTTCCGGATTTTTTCTCATGATGCCGCGTCAGGATGTCATCGAACTCTCCATGAGCGTTGACGAAGCGCTGAAATACATCATCTCCATGGGTGTCGTGGCGCCGCCACAGCGGCGAATTCCAGAAACTCGCGCGGGGCAGAATCAACTTCAATAAGCCTGCCGCTCGCTCCGCGGGCGGTATTATTCAAATCTTCGGAAACAGGAAAATGCGAACTCATTATTGCGGCCAGGTCAATGCCAGCCACGTCGACCAGATCGTTACCCTCTGCGGCTGGAGCCATCGCCGCCGCGATCACGGCGGCGTGATTTTTATCGATCTGCGCGACCGCGAAGGCCTGGCGCAAATCGTTTGCGACCCGGACCGCGCGGAAATGTTCACGCGTGCCGAAAGCGTGCGCAATGAATTTGTCCTCAAGGTCACCGGCAAGGTACGCCGGCGTCCGGAAGGTACCGTGAATCCCAACCTCGCTTCCGGCGAAATCGAGATTCTTTGCCATGAGCTTGAAGTGCTCAATACGGCAACAACCCCGCCGTTTCAGCTCGACGAAGAGAACCTGTCCGAGAACGTGCGCCTGACCAATCGCGTCATCGATTTGCGCCGGCCGCAGATGCAGAAGAATCTGATGCTGCGCTACAAAACCACCATGGCTTGCCGTCGCTACCTCGACGCCAACGGTTTCATCGACATCGAAACACCCATGCTGGGCAAAAGCACGCCGGAAGGTGCGCGCGACTACCTGGTGCCATCGCGCGTCCATCCCGGGCAGTTTTTCGCCTTGCCGCAGTCGCCGCAATTGTTCAAGCAGCTTTTGATGATCGCCGGATTCGATCGCTACTACCAGATCGTCAAATGCTTCCGCGACGAGGATTTGCGCGCCGACCGCCAACCGGAATTCACCCAGATCGACGTCGAGACTTCCTTTCTCGACGAAACCCGGATCACCGGTCTGATGGAAGGCATGATCCGCTTCGTGTTCAAGGAAGCCATGGCGGTTGATCTGCCCGAACCGTTTCCGCGCATGACCTACGCCGAAGCCATGCGGCGCTTTGGCTCCGACAAGCCGGACTTGCGCGTCACGCTGGAGCTGACCGAGCTGACCGATGCCGTCAAGGACGTCGCCTTCAAGGTCTTTAGCGGACCGGCCAACGATGCGGGCGGCCGTGTCGCCGCGTTGCGCATCCCGGGCGGCGCTACCCTCACCCGTGGCGAAATTGACGGCTATTCCGAATTTGCCAAGATCTATGGCGCCAAGGGACTGGCCTATATCAAGGTCAACGACGCCAGCCAATCCAACGAAAGCGGGCTGCAGTCGCCGATCGTCAAGAACCTGCACGAAGCGGCATTGAAAACCATCCTCGCGCGATGTGGAGCGCAAAGCGGCGACCTGATTTTCTTCGGTGCCGGTCCGGCAAAAGTGGTTAACGATGCTTTAGGCGCACTCCGCGTAAAACTCGGCCACGAGAAAAAATTCCTCACCGGCGAAGCTTGGCGGCCTTTGTGGGTCGTCGATTTTCCGATGTTCGAATACGACGAGGAAAACCGGCGCTGGTCGGCCTGTCACCACCCCTTCACCAGCCCCAAGGACGGCCACGAGGACTTGCTCGAGTCCGATCCGGGCGCTTGCCTGGCCAAGGCCTACGACTTAGCCCTGAACGGCTGGGAGATCGGCGGCGGCTCGGTGCGGATACATCGTGAAGCCGTGCAAAGCAAAGTTTTCCGCGCGCTCGGGATCGACGCTGAGGAAGCCCAGCTCAAATTCGGTTTCCTGCTCGATGCCTTGAAATACGGCGCGCCACCCCACGGCGGATTGGCTTTCGGACTCGACCGCATCGTCACCATGATGACCGGAGCCGAATCGATCCGCGACGTCATTGCCTTCCCCAAGACCCAGCGCGCCCAGTGTCTGCTGACCAATGCGCCTTCGGAAGTCGACGAGAAGCAGCTGCGCGAACTGCACATCCGCTTGCGGCAGAAGCTTGACACCCAGGTTGAAGTCGGAAAGGGCTGATGATGGATTGCGAATTCTGCAACGCCGCCGGGGGCGAAATTCTTTGGCAGGATGAGCGTTGCCGCGTGATCCGTGTCGGCGGCAGGGAAGCAACGGATTTCCCGGGCTTCTGCCGGGTCATCTGGAAAGAGCACCGACGCGAAATGAACGACTTGTCTGGCGCGGACCGCCAGCATTTGATGACCGTGGTCTTTGCCACCGAGTCGGCATTGCGCGCACTGTATCGACCCTTCAAGCTGAATCTTGCCAGCCTGGGGAATGTGACTCCCCATGTGCATTGGCATGTAATCCCGCGCTTTGAAGACGATCCCTTGTTTCCGTCGCCAATCTGGTCGAAGCAGGAACGCAAGCCCGGTGACCCACCGATCCGCGCGATCGTCGATAACCAGACTATAAGCAAGGCCATACAGCAGGCGCTTGCTGAAACATAACTTCATCTGGACAGCACGAATTAAGCACTGGTTCTGCGTTATGATTGTCCGACTTACTTGATCAGGATTAACCCAATGGCAGGCCTCGACAAACATACCCCGATACCCACTGAAATCAAGTTGCACAAAAAATCCAGGCAACTGGAAATTGCTTTCGGCGATGGCAAGACTTTTATGCTGAGCCACGAACTGCTGAGAATTTCCAGCCCGTCGGCAGCAGTGAGAGGGCATGGCCCCGGACAGGAGACACTGCAAACCGGCAAGCGCAATGTCGAAATCGTCAGCATCGAGCCTGTCGGAAATTATGCGGTCAAGCTTAGCTTCTCCGATGGTCACGACAGCGGCATTTATTCCTGGGATTTGTTTTACACGCTGGGAACCCACCAGAACGAGATCTGGCAAAGTTATCTGGCCAAACTGGATGCGGCGGGCGCCAATCGCGATGTTGACACGACCAGTCCGCCCCCCAAAAGCGGCGGCGGTTGCGGACACCACTAATATCCGCCGACCATGTCTGAGCAGCAGACTCACTTTGGTTTCAAGCAAGTCGCCGAAAGCGACAAGGCACGACATGTCGCCGGCGTATTCTCGTCCGTGGCGCAGAAATACGATGTGATGAACGACCTCATGTCGCTCGGTTTACACCGCCTCTGGAAGCAATTCGCGATTCAGATTGCCGGTGTCAAAAGCGGCGAACGCGTGCTCGATGTCGCTGGCGGCACGGCCGATCTATCGCGGGCCTTCGCCAAGCGGGTCGGCGCCTTTGAAATAACCGGGGGTGAAGTCTGGCTGACCGACATCAACAACGCCATGCTCACGGTGGGCCGTGACCGTCTGCTGGATCGGGGCATGGTCCTGCCGGTAGCGCAGTGCGATGCCGAGAAACTGCCCTTCCCCGACGATTACTTCGATTGCGTCACCGTGGCTTTTGGTCTGCGCAACATGACGCACCAAGTACTGGCGCTGGCGGAAATGCGCCGCGTGCTCAGACCGGGCGGACGCCTGCTGGTGCTGGAATTTTCCAAAGTATGGCAGCCCCTCGCGGCAGTCTATGACATGTATTCCTTCAAGCTGCTTCCCTGGTTGGGCGCCAAGGTGGTCGATGACGCCGAAAGCTATCGCTATCTCGCCGAATCGATCCGCATGCATCCCGATCAGGACACGTTGAAAAACATCATGGAACAAGCCGGCCTGGAGAATGTCGAATACTTCAACCTGACGGCGGGTGTGGTTGCTTTGCACCGTGGCTACAAGCTGTGACCTGTTCCAATTTCTTGAAATAACCCGGAGGTACCCATGAAGAACTTTTCAACTGTTTTGCTGGCGCTCGTGCTGACGATAGGTATTGCTGTTTCATCCCAGGACGCTGAAGCCAAACGCTTGGGCGGCGGCATGTCATCGGGCATGAAACGCGACAGCGGCATCATGAAACGTGATGCTGCGCCGACCCCTAGCGCGCCCAGTCAAGCCGCGCCGAGACCCGCCGCGCCAACTCCAACACCGGCTCCCGCCCCGTCAGGGATGAGCCGCTGGCTGGGGCCGCTGGCTGGACTGGCTGCGGGAATCGGCATCGCCTCCCTGTTTTCACACTTCGGCATGGGCGAGGGAATGGGCTCCCTGCTCATGATGCTGTTGATTGGCGGCGCAATATTCTTTGTCGTACGCATGCTGATGCGACGCAGCGCAACCCCGGCGGACTCCGTGCAATATGCAGGCGCAGGAAACAACGCGCCGGTTCGTTTCGAACCGCAGGTCATGCCAAGCGGCAGCGCCGTTCCGCTAGCTGCATCAATTAACATTCCAGCCGGCTTTGACGTGGATGGCTTCGTCCGCCAGGCCAAACTCAACTTCGTCCGCCTGCAGGCGGCCAACGATGCCGGCAACATGGAAGACATCCGCGCTTTCACAACGCCCGAAATGTTTGCCGAAGTCCAGATGGAATACCAGGAACGTGGCAAAACGGTGCAGCAAACCGATGTGGTCGAATTGAACGCAGGCTTGCTCGACCTATCCACCGAAGGCAACCGTCAGATCGCCAGCGTGCGTTTCTTTGGCCTGATCCGCGAGACACCCAATGCCGCGCCGGAAGCTTTCGATGAAGTCTGGCACCTGGCGCGGCCTGCCGATGCCAGCAGCGGCTGGGTCATTGCCGGCATACAGCAATTCAGCTAGCACCGACCCGGCATCGTGCTCAACCGCGCCGCACTGCTTGCGCTCAACCACCTGCTGCAGGATGCCCGTTGGGCAAGAAACCGCTTGGCGCCTTTCGCCGGAAAGGCGCTGCGACTGACTCTCCCGCCATTGAAATTTGATCTTGTGGTCAATGCAGAGGGAATGTTCGCGCCGATCGATCTGGAGAATTTCGATGTCGAGATTTCTTTTCCGGCCGACGCACCCATGCTGGCGCTGGCCGGGGCAGAAAGTCTCTACAAAGCGGCGAATATTTCCGGCTCGGCGGAGTTTGCCGATGCACTGGGATTCGTGATGCGCAATTTGCGCTGGGACTTTGAGGAAGATCTCAGCCGTTATGTCGGCGACATCGCCGCCCACCGCGTTGCCGGCCTATTCACCGCCTTCGATGCCTGGCAGCAGCAGGCCAGGCAGCATCTTGCGGAAAATCTGGCCGAATATCTTACGGAAGAACAGCCGACGCTTGCCAAAGCGTCGGCTGTCAAGGCGTTTGCTCAGGAGATCGATCGACTGCAGGGTGATCTGCAGCAACTTGAACAGCGCGTTGCGCTGCTGGGTGGTTAATTCCCGCCGAGACCCAATTCGACCGAATACGGATTGCTCGGATACTGGAAGGCGACCGGGCCGTCCGGCTTGGCATGAACAAACTGGTGCACGAACGGATTGTCGGAATCGAACATTTCCGCCGCCGGTCCCTCGGCCACAACCACGCCATCGTGAACGAAATACGCGTAATCGACGACTTTCAGTGATTCCGACATGTCGTAGGTTACGACGATCGAAGTCACCCCCAGTGCATCGTTGAGACGCCGGATCAGGCTGGCGATTACGTTCAATGAAATCGGATCGAGACCGGCAAACGGCTCGTCGTACATGATCAACAGCGGGTCCAGTGCAATCGCCCTAGCCAGTGCGACACGCCGCGCCATTCCACCGGACAATTCCCCCGTCATCATTTGGGCGGCGCCGCGCAGCCCTACCGCATGGAGTTTCATCAGCACCAGATCGTGGATGATTTCCTCGGGCAGGTCTGTCAGTTCGCGCATCGGGAAGGCGACATTGTCGAAAACTGAAATGTCGCTATACAACCCGCCCATCTGGAACATCATGCCCATGTCGCGCCGCAGTGCGTAAAGGCCGTCGTCATCGAGTTCATGCACGACCTGGCCTGCCACCTTGACGCTGCCACGCTGGGGTTTCAGCTGACCGCCCATGAGCCGCAGCAAAGTTGTCTTGCCGCTGCCGCTGACGCCCAGGATGGCCACCACCTTGCCTCTCTGGATGTCCAGGTTGATGCCATGCAGAACTTGCCGTTCGCCATAGGCAAAATGCAAATCTTTGATGCTGACCAGGGTTTCGTTAGATTCAGGCATGCTTTTCATCTCCAACGAAGCTTCAATCAGCTTTGGCGGCAGGCTCTTCCTGTTTGCCGCCGCCCAGAGCCTTGAACAACAGTGCCGCGCTGGACAACTGGCTGCGCCGCGTCTGCACCAATGCTTGCTGCGCCGCGAAGGACTCACGCTGGGCATCAAGCACTTCCAGGTAGCTGGCCACTCCCGCCCTGTAACGCGCATCCGCAAGCTTGAACCGTTCGCCCTGCACCTTGTCCAGGCGTTCCTGGGCACGCAATTGTTCGGCCAGTTGTTCTGTTGCGGCAAGCAGGTCAGCCACTTCACGAAAGGCCTGCTGGATGGCTTTTTCATACTCGGCCACGGCGACATGCCGCCGCGCTTCGGCCAGATCTGTTCCGGCGGCGGCACGGCCAGCATCAAATATGGGCAGATGCAAGACGGGCTGGAAGTTCCAGGCACCTTGCCCAGAATCGAAAAGACCCGACAAAGACTTGCTTGCGGTTCCAAGTCCGGCCGTCAGCGAAATGCGCGGCAGGAATGCCGCGCGCGCGGCACCGATGTTGGCATTTGCAGCAATCAGCTTTTGCTCGGCAGCCAGCACATCGGGACGTTGCAGTAAAACCTCGGCGGGCAAGCCGGCAGCAAGATTGGCAACGATCGCTTGTTCCGCAAGCTTGCGGCCGGCAGGTAAAGCGGCAGGTTCCGTCCCCACCAATAACGCCAGCATGTTGGCTGCGGCAGCCCGCTGTCGCTCGAGATTGGCCAATTCCGCCCGGGCCAGTTCGTAGGCGCCATCCGCCTGCAGATAGTCGAGATCACCAGCCAAGCCCACATCGCGACGCCGGCTCACAAGCAGCCGGGTCTGCTCCCGGCTTGCCACCGTGGCGCGCGCCAGCGTTGTACGCTCTTCCATTTCGAGCAGGCTCAGATAAGCATTGGCGACATCGGCAATCAGTGTCAAGCGCAGTGCCTTGCGGGCTTCCTGGCTGGCGAGATAACCCGCCAGCGACGCTTCATTGAGGCTTTTCACACGGCCCCAGAAATCCAGTTCGAAAGACAACAAAGACAGCCCGACATCGGAACGGTGACTGGTTGCAGCGCGCCCGCTCAAGGAAAGATCACCCGGGGTGCGCGCCGAAGTCCCGCTGGCGACAAGATCGACGTTCGGCAATCGGTCGGCGCGGGCAATGCCAGACAAGGCGCGAGCTTCGTCGACACGCGCCACTGCTGCCCGCATGTCCCGATTGTGCTCAATGGCGGTGGCAATCAAGCCTTGCAAGCGCGGATCGGTAAAGTAGGTGCGCCATTCGATCGTGCTTGCCGGGCGCATCCCAACGACCGGTGCAGTTTGCGTCCATTGTGCCGGAATCGGCGCCGCGGGCCGCTGGTAATCGGGCAGTTGTGAGCACCCGCCAAGTGCTGCACACAATACGAGGATCGTCGGCTTAAGCATGATCGTTCTCCTCGTGGTGGCGGGCATGGCCGGGGAAGATTTTTCGAACCACGACGAAGAACACCGGCACCAGGAAGATCGCCAATATTGTGGCTGCGAGCATGCCGCCGATGACGCCCGTGCCGATGGCATGGCGGCTGTTGGCACCGGCACCGGTTGAAATCGCCAGCGGCAAGACGCCGAGTATGAAAGCGAAGGAAGTCATCAGGATCGGCCGGAAGCGCATCCGGCAGGCTTCGAGCACGGCGTCGACGGCCGACATGCCGCGCTCCTGCAGGTCACGTGCAAACTCGATGATCAGGATGGCGTTCTTGCTCGACAGTCCGATGATGGCGATCAGGCCGACCTTGAAATACACATCGTTGGGCAATCCGCGCAGGGTCACCGCCAGGGCCGAGCCGAAAACGCCCAGCGGCACCACCAGCATCACGGCGAAAGGGATCGACCAGCTTTCATACAAGGCTGCGAGCGCCAGGAATGCCACCAGCATCGCCAGTGCGAACAAGAGCGGCGCCTGGCTGCCGGAAAGTTTTTCCTCGTAGGAAGTACCCGACCATTCGAAACCGAAACCTGTCGGCAGCGTCTTGGCCATGCCCTCCATGGCCTGCATTGCTTCGCCTGTGCTGCGGCCGGGTGCGGGACCTCCGGCGATTTTCATGGATGGCAAGCCATTGTAGCGATCAAGCTTGGGCGAGCCGATAATCCAGTGCGGCGTAATGAGTTCAGCCAGCGGTACCATTCCGCCATCCCGGTTTCGCACCGGCAGACGCAACATTTCCTCCGCCGAGGCACGGAGTTTCGGATCGGCCTGCATCAGCACTCGCAGGATGCGTCCCTGCCTTTCAAAGTCATTGATGTAGGCGATGCCGAAAGTCGACTGCAGGGTATCGTTGAGGTCGGCCATCGATACGCCCAGCGTTTCCGCCTTGCGTCGATTAATATCGAGCAGCAGTTGCGGTGCAGCCTCCTGTCCTTCGGGACGCAAACCGGCCAGGGTGGTATTCTGGCTGGCAGTGCCTAAAGCAATATTGCGCGCTTCGAGCAGCTTTTCGCGCCCTATGCCGGCGCGATCCTGTAAACGGAAATCGAACCCGCCGGTTGAAGCAAGCTCGGGAATTGGCGGTGGGTTGATGGCGAAGATCATGGCCTGCTTGATCTGGAAAAAAACCATATTCGCTCGTTGCACCAGCGCAATCGACGAATGTTCTGCACCCGGACGCTCATCCCACTCCTTCAAGCGCACGAATGCCAAGGCGGCGTTCTGGCCGCGGCCAAAAAATGAAAAGCCGACCACCCCGACCACTTTCGCAACTTCAGGCTGCTTGAGGTAATACTGTTCGATTTGTGTCAGCACTTCTATCGTGCGTTCCTGCGAAGCACCCGGCGGCAATTGCACCATGTTGATGAAGTAGCCCTGATCTTCCTCCGGCAGAAAACTCCCGGGCAAGTGTAGAAAGAGCCAAGCAGTGGCGCCGATGATAGCTGCGTAGAGAAGCAGGTACAGTCCGCTCCTTTTCAATATCCGGCTCACCGATGCTTGGTAGCCTGATCGAACCCGATCAAAAAAGCGGTTGAACGCGCCGAAAAATCCCTTGCTTGGAAGCAACTCGGAACCGGGCTGGTGCTTGAGCAAAGTCGCGCACAGAGCGGGTGAGAGCGTTAGCGCCATGAGGATGGAGAATCCCATGGCAAGCAGCAGGGTCATGGCGAACTGCCGGTAAATCACGCCCACCGAACCGCCGAAGAAAAGCATCGGTGCGAATACGGCGGACAGCACCAGCGTGATGCCGATGATCGCGTTGAAAATCTGGCCCATGGCTTTGCGCGCCGCATCGCGCGGACTCAATCCCTCCTCGGTCATGATGCGTTCAACCGCCTCCACCACAACGATCGCGTCATCCACCACGATACCCACCGCCAGCACCATGGCAAACAGGGTCAGCACGTTGATCGAATAGCCGAAAACATACAGTCCCGCCAAAGCTCCGGTCAGCGCCACCGGCACGACAATGGCCGGAATCAAGGTGGCGCGGAAGTTTTCGAGAAACAGATAAATCACCATAAAAACCAGCAACATGGCTTCAACCAAAGTCAGCAAGACTTCCTTGATCGAAATATCGACAAAACGCGATGTATCGTAGGGAACATCCCAGGCAACCCCCTTGGGGAAGTAGGGTGCCATCTCCGCCAGCTTGTCGCGTACCGCGTTGACCACGTCGAGCGCATTGCCGTCGGGCGATACGCGGATGGCGATTGCTGCGGTCGGCTGTCCGTCCAGGCGGGCAAAAATGTTGTAATCCTGGGAGCCCAGTTCCACCCGGGCGACATCCTTGACTCTCAACGCGGACCCGTCCGGCAGTGTGCGCACGAGAATATTGCCGAACTGTTCAGGCGTGACCAGGCGGCTGCGCGTGATGATCACGGCATTCATCTGCTGGCCCTTGGCGGCAGGCACCTGACCCAACTCCCCAGTCGCCAACTCGATGTTTTGGGCGCGCACCGCGCGCGTCACGTCGGCGGGCGAGAGCTTGTAGGCATAAAGCTTTTCCGGCTGCAGCCACAAGCGCATGGAATACTCGGTTCCAAACAATACGGCTTCGCCGACGCCCTTTACACGGCGCAATGGATCCAGCACGCTGGCAGCGGCAAAGCTGCCAAGATCGACTGCGGAAAGGCTTTTATCCGGTGAATAAAGCGAAACGAACATCACGTAATTGCGGGAAGGCTTGGTCACAGGCACACCGGCGCGCCGCACATCATCAGGCAAACGTGCCTCGATGCGCTTGAAACGGTTCTGCGCTTCGACGGACGCAATATCGACATTGGTGCCAGGCTGGAAGGTCAGCGTCACCGTGCCCGTTCCTAGTTCGGAAGACGACTCCATATAGAGCAAGCGCTCGATCCCGTTCATTTCCTGCTCAATCAAGGTGGTCACCGTGCTTTCCACCACCTGCGCCGAGGCGCCCGGATAAGAAATGTTGAAGGCGATGGAGGGAGGCGCCACAGCGGGATACTGGGAAACCGGCAGGATCCTTAGCGCCAGTACCCCGGCAAGCAGGATCACCAGGGCGATCACCCAGGCGAATATCGGGCGATCAATGAAAAATTTAGCGATCATGGCCGGCCCTTACTTCTTTTCGCCAGCCGGGGATTGCGCCGCAGGAGTCGGAGTTGGATTCCACGGTGAGGGTTTCACCGGGGCGCCAGGACGAATTTTCTGCAGCCCGTTCGCAATCACCTGCTCGCCTGCTTTCAGGCCCTCGGCAATGATGAAATCGCCGCCGCTCATGCCATCGGTTTTGACCGGGCGGTACGCCGCCTTGCCTGCGCTATCCACGACCATCACATACTGTCCCTGGGGATCCGCCAAAACGGCGCGCTGCGGTACGCGTATGGCTGAGTCGACAATCGCTTCGGGAAAGCGGACACGCACGAATGCGCCAGGCAATAGTTCATGCCGCGGATTGGCGAAGAGTGCACGCAAGGAAACGCTACCGGTCGCAGGGTCGATGGCCAGATCGGAGAACTGCAGCCTGCCCATTTGCGCATAGATACTACCGTCCTCCAGAATCAATTCCACACCGGCACGCTCGGCTTGTTTGAATTTGCCCGATTTAAAAGCTTTCTTTAGACGAAACAGGTCAGCACCAGGCTGTGTGAAATTCACGTAAATCGGATCGATCTGTTCAATGGTCGCCAACAGCGTCGCTTCGCCGCGTCCGGCCAGGGCGCCTTCGGTGACTGCAGCACGCCCGATGCGACCGAATATTGGCGCTGGTACCGCGGTATTGTCGAGATCGATGCGCGATTTCATCACGGCAGCCTCTGCTTGCTTGACCCGGGCATCGGCCAAATCGACTTCCTGCTGACTCACTGCCTTGATGTCGAGCAAAGGACGGTAGCGTTCGAGGGTCAGCCGGGCAACTGCAAGATCTGCCTTGGCCGCCTCGAAAGCAGCCTGATAGTTGCGTGGATCGATGCGGAAAAGCGTTTGACCCGCTTTGACATCGCTGCCTTCTTCGAACAAACGTTTTTCAACAATGCCTTCCACCCGCGCCCGTACTTGCGCGGTACGAAATGCCTGCAAGCGTCCAGGCAATTCCTGGGTGATGGTTGCCGAACCGGATGAGACCGCAACCACATCCACTTCTGCCGGCGGCATGCCTGCGCCACCGGGACCTCCGGCCATCTTGTCCTCCCCTTTGCCACCACAAGCAGCTATGGTTGCGGACAACACAAGCATCGGCAGGATTTTGAGTTTCATGTCTGTTCCTTATTGATTCGGGAGTAACGCGCAAAGATGTAGTAATGCACGCAAAGTGCAAACGTCATTTTCCAACAATACAAGAAGAAAAGGCAGCCGTAGCTGCCTTTTTTGCCATTCTGATTTTTCAGTGAGAGCGTTTGCGCAATTTCTGGATCGCCGACAATTGCGCGATGGCTTCCGCCAGCTCGGCCTGGGCGCGCACATAATCGAGTTCGGAACTGCGGGTTGCCATGGCTTCCTCTGCCTTCTTTTTCGCATCGAGCGCCTTGGCCTCGTCCAGATCCTTGCCTCGAATTGCCGTATCGGCAAGCACCGTTATCCGGTTCGGCTGGACTTCCAGCATGCCCCCGGCGACGAAGAATAATTCTTCATTTTCCTGACTGGGCAATTTCAGGCGCACGGTACCTGCCTTGATTCGGGTCATCAAAGGCATGTGGCCCGGAAGTATGCCCAGTTCGCCAGCTTCGCCGGGCAACACGACGAATTCGGCGAGTCCCGAGAAGATGGACTCCTCGGCACTGACAACGTCGACGTGAATGGTCATGGCCATGTTTTGAATTCCTTATTGAATCGTCTTGGCCTTCTCGAAGGCCTCGTCGATGGTACCGACCATGTAGAAGGCCTGTTCCGGCAAGTGATCGCATTCGCCGTTGATAATCATCTTGAAGCCGCGGATGGTTTCCTTGAGCGACACGTACTTGCCCGGAGAACCGGTAAATACTTCCGCCACAAAGAACGGCTGCGACAGGAAACGCTGTATCTTGCGCGCGCGATAGACCAGCAGCTTGTCGTCGGGAGCGAGTTCGTCCATGCCGAGAATGGCGATGATGTCACGCAATTCTTTGTAGCGCTGCAGGGTCTGCTGCACACCGCGCGCCGTATCGTAATGCTCCTGGCCGATGACATTCGGGTCGATCTGGCGCGAAGTCGAGTCAAGGGGATCGACCGCGGGATAAATACCCAGTGAGGCGATATCGCGCGACAGCACGACCGTCGCATCGAGGTGGCCGAAGGTCGTGGCCGGGCTGGGATCGGTCAAGTCGTCAGCGGGCACATACACCGCCTGGATCGACGTGATGGAGCCCACCTTGGTGGAGGTGATGCGCTCCTGCAAGCGGCCCATTTCTTCCGCCAGCGTCGGCTGATAACCCACGGCTGAAGGCATGCGACCCAACAGTGCGGAAACTTCGGTACCTGCCAGCGTGAAACGGTAGATGTTGTCCACGAAGAACAGCACGTCACGTCCTTCGTCGCGGAACGCCTCGGCCATGGTCAGGCCGGTCAGTGCCACGCGCAAACGATTGCCCGGTGGCTCGTTCATCTGACCGTACACCAGGGACACTTTGTCAATGACGTTGGACTCCTTCATTTCATGATAGAAGTCGTTGCCTTCGCGGGTCCGCTCGCCGACACCGGCGAAAACCGAGTAACCGCTGTGCTCGATGGCGATGTTACGGATCAGCTCCATCATGTTCACCGTCTTGCCGACGCCGGCGCCACCGAACAGGCCGACCTTGCCGCCCTTGGCGAACGGACACATCAGGTCAATCACCTTGATGCCGGTTTCGAGCAGTTCGTTGGTAGCGGACAGCTCGTCGAACTTGGGCGCTTTCTGATGGATGGAACGTCTTACATCGGTTCCGATCGGGCCGATTTCATCGATCGGACGACCCAAAACGTCCATGATTCGGCCCAGCGTCGCCGTGCCAACAGGCACAGAAATCGGCTTGCCGGTATTCTCAACCTTGATTCCGCGCCGCAAACCGTCGGACGAACCGAGCGCGATCGTGCGGACTACGCCGTCGCCAAGTTGCTGCTGCACTTCGAGCGTGAGTTCCGAACCTTCCATGGTAAGGGCGTCATAAACTCTGGGCATCTGATCGCGTTTGAACTGAACGTCAACCACTGCACCGATGCATTGAACGATTTCACCTTGACTCATCGTCATTCCCCAAACACAAATAATTCATTAGAAAACCAACGTGAATAAAATTACGCTTAAAGCTTTGATCCAACCTGATCCGCACTCAGCTCTGCCGGTTAAACCGCCGCCGCACCGCCGACGATTTCAGCAAGTTCCTTGGTAATCGCCGCCTGGCGGGTCTTGTTGTACACCAGCTGCAGATCCTTGATGACGGTAGCTGCGTTGTCCGACGCCGCTTTCATCGCCACCATTCGTGCCGATTGCTCCGAGGCCATGTTCTCCGCCACCGACTGGTACACCAGTGCTTCGACATAACGCACCAGCAACTCGTCGATCACCACTTTCGAGTCGGGTTCGTAGAGATAGTCCCAGCTATGCGCCTGGTCGTCCTGCAACTGCTCGCCCGACAAGGGCAGGAGCTGTTCCAGCACGGGCTCCTGCTTCATGGTATTGACGAAACGGGTATATGCAATATAGACGACATCCAACTCGCCGGCAGAAAAAGCGTCGAGCAGCACCTTGACCGGTCCGATCAGCTTTTCAAGATGCGGTGTGTCGCCCAGACCGGTGATCTTGGACACCACGTTCGCACCCAGGCGCTGCATGAATCCCAGCCCTTTGTTACCAATGCAGGCCACGCTGACCTTGCTTACCCCGGCTGCGTCCAATTCCTTGATGCGTCCGAAAGCCAGCCGCAGCACGTTGGTGTTGAGACCACCGCACAAACCCTTGTCGGTGGTCACGACAATCAGTCCGGCGTTGGTCACCTTGTCTTGCTTGGTCAGGAAAGGATGCTTGTACTCGGAATTGGCGTGTGACAAATTGGCGGCTATGCGGCGTATCTTGTCACCGTAAGGCCGTGCTGCTTTCATGCGATCCTGGGCCTTGCGCATTTTCGAGGCAGCAACCATTTCCATGGCCTTGGTGATCTTGCGCGTGTTTTGCACGCTGAGAATCTTGCTGCGAATTTCCTTGCCGCTTGCCATAATCAGCTCCGCTTAACGGTCTTCAGGCCCAAGTCTTCTTGAACGACTCAATCGCCGCCACCAACGATTTTTCGCTGTCGGCATCAAGATCCTTGGTGCTTTCGATCTTGGCCAGGAGTTCGGCATGGGACTGCTTGAGATAAGCCATCAATCCGGCTTCAAAGGAAAGTGCGCGACCGACATCGATATCATCGTAGTAACCCTTGTTCACTGTAAGCAGGGTGACCGCCATTTCCGAGACTCGCATCGGTGAATACTGCGGCTGTTTCATCAGTTCCGTGACCATGCGGCCACGTTCCAGCTGCTTGCGTGTGGTTTCGTCGAGGTCAGACGCGAACTGGGCAAATGCCGCGAGTTCGCGGTACTGCGCCAGTGCCATGCGGATACCGCCTCCAAGCTTCTTGATGACTTTGCACTGAGCCGCACCACCAACCCGCGACACCGAGATACCGGCATTGATGGCGGGACGGATACCGGCGTTGAAGAGGTCGGTTTCGAGGAAGATTTGGCCGTCGGTAATCGAGATCACGTTGGTCGGCACGAATGCGGTCACGTCGCCGGCCTGGGTTTCGATCACCGGCAGTGCCGTCAGCGATCCGGTTTTTCCTTTGACCTCGCCCTTGGTAAATTTTTCGACCCAAGCTTCGGACACGCGTGCGGCACGTTCCAACAAGCGACTATGCAGGTAAAACACGTCACCGGGATAAGCTTCGCGTCCCGGCGGACGACGCAACAGCAGTGATACCTGCCGATAGGCCCAGGCCTGCTTGGTCAAATCGTCATAAATGATCAGGGCATCCATGCCGCGGTCGCGGAAGTATTCACCCATAGTGCAGCCGGAATACGGCGCAAGGAATTGCATCGCCGCCGATTCGGATGCCGTCGCGGCAACGATGATGGTGTATTCCATCGCCCCGTTCTCGGTCAGTTTGCGCACCACGTTGGCGATGGTCGAGGCTTTTTGCCCGATCGCCACGTAAATGCAGAACATGTTCTCGCCCTTCTGGTTGATGATGGCATCAACTGCCACCGCCGTTTTTCCGGTCTGGCGGTCGCCGATGATCAACTCGCGCTGTCCGCGGCCGATCGGCACCATGGAGTCGATCGACTTGAGACCTGTCTGCACCGGCTGCGATACTGATTTGCGCCAGATCACGCCCGGCGCAACTTTTTCGATCTTGTCGGTCAGCTTGGCGTTGATCGGACCCTTGCCGTCGATCGGCTCACCCAGGGCATTAACCACGCGGCCGAGCAGCTCCGGACCGATGGGCACCTCCAGAATGCGCCCCGTGCATTTGACGGTATCGCCTTCCGTGATGTGCTCATATTCACCCATGATCACGGCGCCAACGGAGTCGCGCTCGAGATTCAGGGCAAGCCCGAAGGTGTTGCCCGGAAATTCCAGCATTTCGCCCTGCATCACGTCGGCCAAGCCGTGGACCCGGCAAATGCCGTCAGTCACTGAAACAACGGAACCCTCAGTACGCGACGTCGCGGCGAGGTCCAGCTTCTGGATCCGGCTTTTGATCAGATCGCTGATTTCAGAAGGATTGAGGTTCATTTGGAAAACTCCTAATTCTGTAGTGCTACGCTCATTGCGGCGAGTTTGCCGCGCACCGATGCATCGATCACCTGATCACCGACTGCGATGCGAACACCGCCGATCAGTTCCGGGTCAACGCTAACGGTCGCCTGAATCTTGCACTTGAAGCGTTGCTCAAGGTCAGACACAAGCAGGGTGAGGCTGGATGCTTCGATGGGAAATGCAGAGCTGATCAGCGCATCCTTGACGCCTTCATGAGCATTTTTCAGCTCAAGAAACAAATCGCGTATCTCGGCCAATACCCCGAGACGATCATTATCCACAAGCAGGCGTGCAAAGCTTTTTTGCTCGGCAGTGAGATCCCCGGCCACGGCGTCGAGAAACAATTGCGTCAAGTCGCCGGCATCCAAACGCGGGCTATCGATGCAGACGCGCATATCGGGGTGAGCAGCCACTGCCGCCATACGCCCCAGTACGTCAGCCCAAGCATCTAGAGCACGACCAGCCAGGGCCAACTGATAGGTGGCTTCGGCATAGGGTCGCGCCAGGGTGACATTTTCAGCCATGTTATGTCATAGCTCCGACTTCAGACTGGCGAGCAATTCGGCATGAACCTGGGCATTCACTTCGCGCCGAAGAATCTTTTCGGCGCCAGCCACCGCCAGGCTTGCCACCTGGTCGCGCAAGTTTTCCTTGGCGCGTTGAGCGGCTACCGCGGCTTCCCCTTCTGCCGCTTCGCGCGCCTGGCTGATAATCCGTGCCGCTTCAGCACGCGCTTCTTCAACCAGATGCGCTGCCTGACGTTCCGCTCCGCCTATCATTTCTGTGGATTTCTCACGCGCTTCGCGCAAAGTATCGGTCGAGCGCGCCTGCGCCAGTTCGAGATCCTTCTTGCTGCGTTCGGCGGCGGCAAGACCTTCCTCGATCTTTTTCTGGCGTTCGCTGATGGCATTCATCAGTGGAGGCCAGACGAAGCTCGCTGTAAACCAGATAAATATGGCGAAAGCGATCGCCTGAGAAATCAAGGTCAAATTAATATTCATGGCTATCCCCTAGCCTAACCTGGCGTTTGGCGCCGATTAATGAATGACTGCAAGGAGGGGGTTGCCGAATGCAAACAGCATGGCAAGACCGACGCCGATAATGAAGGAAGCGTCAATCAGGCCGAGCAGCAGGAACACTTTGGCTTGCAGGGCATTCATCAGCTCCGGCTGGCGCGCGGCGGCTTCGAGGAAGCGCGAGCACATGATGCCCACGCCGATACAAGCGCCGGCAGCACCCAGGCCGATGATTAGTCCGATACCAACGCCGGTATAGGCTTGGATCAGGGCTAGGAATTGGAGTTTGTCCATTTGCGTTCCTTTCGAAATTGCAGGTAGTTAATCAACGATTGAAGAAAATTACATAAAAACTCAAAGACAGGCACTCAAAAAATCACTGTGTGTAGCGAAAACAAAAAGTGGATTTGAAACTAGCACACTAAAATCAACGGCGGGCATTAATACCCTAGAATCAACGGCGGGCATTAATGGCTTTCATGCGCCATCGATATGTATACGATGGTCAGCATCATGAAAATAAAAGCCTGAAGCACGACAATCAAGATATGAAATATTGCCCAGCCTGCACCAAGGAGCGCTCCAAATATCGTACCTACCAGGCCAGTCGCAGCCCACATCCCAAGTAACAGGAAAATGATTTCGCCCGCGTACATATTGCCGTATAGCCGCAGGGAATGTGAGAGCGGCTTGGAAACATACTCAACGAGATTGAACATCAGATTAAAAATCCACAGCAGTGGATTGGAACCAAATGGCGTACAGAAAAGTTCATGTATCCAGCCACCCAGGCCCTTGACCTTGATGCTGAAGAAAATCATCAGCAACCAGACTGAAATGGACAAGGCGAAAGTGGTGTTGATATCTGCCGTGGGTACAGAATGCCAGTTGCTCAAGCCCAACACATGTTCGTACACCCAAGCCATGATATCCACCGGCAGAAAATCCATGGCATTCATCAATAACACCCAGACGAACACTGTCAGGGCAAGAGGCGCTACAAACTTGTGACGATCGCCGTGAAAAATTCCCTTGGCTTGATCATCCACGAACTCGACTGAGAGTTCAACGAAAGCCTGCAACTTGCTCGGAACTCCGGAGGTTGCTCCACGCACGACCCACCAGAGAAAACCAAAACCAACAACACCGAGCAGAACTGCCGTCAGCAACGAGTCTACATGCAGGGTCCAGAACGTGCCCTCACCGAGGGGTTTGGCGAAGAAGCTCAGGTGGTGATTGATGTAGGTGGTTGGGGTGAGAGCTCCAGTTGACATTATTCTTGCCTAGCCTCGAGTGTCGTGGGGTTACGAAGGAAAACTGCCATCGAAAAAATGATCACGGACAAGATGAACGTTCCAATGAAACCAATCAGCACCACTTCTTTGTAACTGATCAAAACCAGCCAGAGGGAAATCACCATGACCAGCACTTTGGCACCCTCGGCCTTGAGCACTTGGCTCAATTTGTCCCAGGCCATTGCCGAATCCTGAATCAGAGTTTTCCGGGGACGCGCCAGCAATGCAAAGGTCAAACTGCCGAGCATGCCTACTGCGCCACCGAGCAAAACTGAAAGTGCGCTGTGAGCCCCGACCAGCCAAGCACTGATAAACGCCAAGAATACCGTCGCGCCAACCTGCCAGCCCAATACTGTGCGGAGAGGTTTAGTAGGATCGAGCATAAATGATGTAGCCGAGGAAGCCTTCCTGCTAGGAGAAAGGCAAATAGTCAGTGGTACAAAAGCCAAGGATTTTAACCTTATGCCTCAGTGCGCGTCAATCATAAAATTGGGTCGCTGCCTCGAGTCGTTGCTTTCATTTACGAAAATTACGCGCTACCTTACTCAGCGCAACCTGTCCAAAATGCCATCCAGCTGCTCCAGGCTGCTGAAACGGATCGTCAATTTGCCCGAGCCTTTCTTGTTGGCAGACAACTGAACCGGTGCTCCCAGCTTGTCTGCAAGTTCCTCTTCCAGTCTCAACAAGTCCCGGTCCGGTTTCTGTGTGGTCGTCCTGTTCGCCGACACAGGATTGAGTTCCCGCTGAACCAGCTTTTCAGCTTCCCGTACCGATAATCCTTTATGCACGATTTGTACAGCCAAGCGAGCCTGATCGACTTTGGCCAAGGGCAATAATGCGCGGGCATGTCCCATCTCCAGTTCCCCGGAAAACAGGCATTCCTGCACGGGCTTGGCCAGATGGAGCAAACGCAACAAGTTTGAAGCCGCGGGGCGGGATCGACCGATCGCGTCGGCCGCTTGCTGGTGCGTCATGGCAAACTCGTCGATTAGGCGCTGGATTCCGGCAGCTTCCTCAAGCGGATTTAAATTTTCCCTCTGGATGTTTTCGATTAGGGACATGGCGAGCGCGGACTCGTCGGGAATATTCCGGACGAGTGCGGGCACTTCGGTTAACCCCGCCAATTGGGCAGCGCGCCAGCGGCGCTCGCCGGCAATAATTTCAAACCGATTGGCTTCCAAAGGCCGCACCAGAATGGGTTGCATAATGCCCTGAAGCTTGATCGAGGCGGCCAACTCATTGAGGGAATCCTGATCCATACGTGTTCGCGGCTGGTACTTTCCTGGTTGCAGCATATTGATATGCAGAGTGTCCTGCCGGGTCGACTCGGGACCCGTGTTGGCATCAAGCAATGCGCCAAGACCTCGGCCGAGACCTTTTTGTTTGGGTGGATTCATGGCCTGTTTCATCCTTTACATGGTTTTAACGCGTTCGATCATTTCGCTTGCAAATGCCAGATAGGCCTGTGACCCCTTGGCCGCCTTGTCGAACAAAACGCCCGGTATGCCATAACTGGGCGCTTCGGCAAGACGAATATTGCGCGGCACGATCGTTTTGAATACCTTGTCACCAAAATGTTGTTCAAGTTCGGCCGAGACCTGGTGACCCAAAGTCGCGCGGGTATCGAACATTACCCGGAGCAAGCCGATGATTTTCAGGTCAGGGTTAAGATTGGCATGGACCTTCTTTATCGTGTTCACCAAATCAGACAACCCCTCCAGTGCGTAGTATTCGCACTGCATCGGAATAACAACCCCATGAGCTGCACAGAGGCCATTCAAAGTCAATAATGAAAGCGATGGTGGGCAATCAATCAATACAAAATCGTAGTCCGAGGCATGCCGAGTGAGCGCTTCCTTCAGTCGCATCTCACGCCGGTTGAGCTCTACCATCTCTACTTCGGCACCTGCCAGATCGCGGTTTGCCGGCAGCAAATCGAAGTGCCCCGTTGGGGAAACAGTTCTCGCCTCGTCCAGATTCGCAAGTCCAAGCAACACCTGATAAACCGATTTCTCCAAGGTTCTCTTATCGACGCCACTTCCCATTGTGGCATTCCCTTGCGGGTCGAGATCCACCAACAGGGTACGCTTGCCGCTGGCGGTTAGAGCAGCAGCAAGATTAACGGTCGTGGTGGTCTTGCCGACGCCTCCCTTTTGGTTGGCAATGGCGAAAATATGCATGAGCAGCCCCTATTAAGCCTTTTCAATCACGATCAAATGACGCTGCGCCTCAAGTTCTGGCACCTGTAACGGAATAACTTGACGAATCTGCCACCCTGACGGCAAATCGGCAATTTCATGCTTAGGATGGATACCTTTCATAGCAAGTAAGCGACCACCAGCAGCAAGCAAATGGGATGATTGGAAGACAAATTCTTTTAAGCTGGAAAAAGCTCTAGAGATTACTCGATCAAAGAGTTCGCTTGTTTTAAAGTCTTGGATACGGAGGCAGTGAACACTCACATTCTTCAAACCCAGTTCGATTTTGACCTGTTGCAAGAAGCTGGCTTTTTTCTGACTGGACTCGATCAGAGCTACTTTAATCTGCGGCCGAGCTATGGCCAACGGGATACCCGGCAATCCACCTCCACTACCCACATCTGCAAGCGTACGAATTGAATTCCCATTCAGGTACGAAAGCACAGCCAACGAATCCAGCAAGTGTTGACTTACCATTTCCGATTCATCGCGAATTGCGGTCAGGTTGTACACACGGTTCCACTTGGACAACAGCTCCAGGTAGTCAAGAAGCCGCTGTTCCGCAGGGGGATCCAGAATCAGACCAAGTTTTTCAATCCCGGCATGAAGTCGTGCAGAGCTTGGCTGATTCATGCTGTCTTATTTCCCACAAGGGAGCGGCGCTTCAAATGTACCAACAGCAACGAGATCGCAGCCGGTGTAATCCCCTGAATCCGTGACGCTTGTCCCAAGGTTTCAGGCCGGTGCTGTGTCAGCTTCTGGCGTACTTCAATTGACAATCCGTGTATCGCGCCGTAATCGATGCCTTGGGGTAGAACCAAGGTTTCATAGTTCAAATTTTTCGCCGCTTCTTCTTTCTGCCGCTCGATGTAGCCTTGATATTTTGCTTGAATCTCTATCTGTTCAATAACTTGCACGTCATTCACGAAGTCGCTGGCCGGTTGGTACTCAGGAGTCAGAGTCATCAATGAAGCATAACTGACCCCGGGTCTACGCAACAAATCAAACAAGCGATATTCTCTTTCCAGAGGCTGACCAAGTACTCTCATGGCATCGACAGAAGCAATGATTCTGGGATTCACCCAGCTCGTCTTCAACCGCTCAACTTCAGCAGCGATCGCGTCCCGCTTGCGGTTAAAAATATCCCAGCGGAGATCATCGACCAGCCCCAACTCCCGGCCAATATCCGTCAGCCGTAAATCGGCATTGTCCTCGCGCAGGCTTAGCCGGTATTCAGCCCGGCTGGTAAACATGCGATAGGGCTCCGTAATTCCCCGGGTAATCAGGTCATCGACCATTACGCCCAAGTAGGCCTGATCGCGACGTGGACACCACACAGGCTTGCCCCTAGCCTGTAAAGCCGCATTGATTCCTGCCAGCAAACCCTGGGCGGCAGCCTCTTCGTAGCCCGTTGTGCCGTTAATCTGTCCTGCAAAGAACAGCCCAGCAATAGACTTTGTCTCAAAGGAAGATTTCAGATGGCGCGGATCAAAGTAATCATATTCGATGGCATATCCAGGCCTGAGAATATGGGCACTTTCCAATCCGACCATGCTCCGCACCAGGGATAACTGGATATCGAAAGGCAGGCTCGTCGAAATTCCCTGGGGATAGACCTCGTGGGTATTCAAGCCCTCGGGTTCAAGAAAAATCTGGTGACTACTCTTGTCTGCGAATCGATGAATTTTGTCTTCGATCGATGGACAATAGCGCGGTCCAATTCCCTCAATTACGCCCGTAAACATCGGAGATCGATCCAGTCCGCTGCGGATGATTTCGTGAGTCCGCAGGTTCGTGTGAGTAATCCAGCATGGAATCTGTCGCGGATGTTGTTCGCGCCTGCCCAGGAAAGAAAATACTGGGGCCGGGTCATCGCCAGGCTGGATCTGCAATTGCGAATAATCGATGCTGCGGCCATCCAGGCGCGGAGGTGTCCCGGTCTTCAGCCTACCTACAGGTAACTGCAATTCCCGCAAACGTTGTGACAGAGAAATGGATGGCGGATCACCAGCGCGACCCGCCGCATACTGAGCCAGACCCACATGAACCAGCCCGCCCAAAAATGTCCCAGCCGTTAGTACAACAGTCTCCGACTCAAAGCAAATCCCCAACTGGGTAACAACTCCCGTGACGCGGTTGCCAGACACCATCAAATCATCGACCGCCTGCTGGAACAAGGTGAGATTCGGTTGGTTCTCCAGACGCCGCCGAATCGCCGCCTTGTAGAGCAGCCGATCTGCCTGTGCCCGAGTCGCCCGAACTGCAGCTCCTTTGCTGGAATTTAGGATACGAAACTGTATGCCAGCCTCGTCGGTGGCCGAGGCCATTGCTCCGCCAAGGGCATCAACTTCCTTGACCAGATGTCCTTTGCCAATACCCCCAATGGATGGATTGCAGGACATCTGCCCCAACGTTTCTATATTGTGCGTCAGGAGCAGCGTATTGGCACCAGCCCGTGCAGCAGCAAGGGCTGCCTCAGTGCCGGCATGACCGCCACCGATCACGATCACATCAAAACGGTTTGGGAAACGCATCAGAACCAAGCGTAGAAAAAGGCGCAATCATACGCCCCCGACTGTCATTACCGAAATGTTTCACGTGAAACTGGCATCCCTTGCATAAATGGGTGCCAGTTTCACGTGAAACTAATTCTTGCCACCCAGTCCGAGATAACTTTCGATGACTTTGGGATTATCGGCCAGTTCTGATGCAGGGCCTTCGAGAGCCGTTTCACCCGTCTCCAGCACGTAAGCATAATCCGCTACTTGCAACGCAGCCCTGGCATTTTGTTCAACCAGCAAGATGGATACGCCGCTTTTTTTCAAGTCGGCAATAACACGAAAAATCTCTCGCACAATCAATGGCGCCAGACCAAGGCTGGGTTCATCCAACAGCAATAGCTTCGGCTTGGCCATCAGGGCGCGTCCTACTGCCAGCATTTGCCGCTCGCCGCCCGACAATGTTGCCGCTTGCTGTTTGTGGCGCTCCCTCAAGCGCGGAAAAATAGCATAGACCTGCTCCATGGTTTCGCGCTCATCCCGATAGCCGAGACGGCGGCGCATGAAGGCTCCCAACAATAAATTATCCTCAACGCTCATTTCCCCGAAAAGTTCGCGCTTCTCCGGCACCAGGTTCATGCCTCGCGCCACCATGCGTTCAACTTCCACTTCTTCTAAAGATTTACCCAAAAATGTAATTTCGCCACAAGTTCGTGGCAGCAATCCGATTATCGAGGCAAGCATGGTGGTTTTCCCAGCGCCGTTCGGACCAATGACGGTAACTATCTGCCCACGTTCAACCTTGATGCTAACGTGATGCAAAGCTTCAACATTGCCATAGGAAACGCACAGATCCCGGACATCGAGAACTTCTGAGTTTTCAGGGGTCAGGCTGGAACTCATGCCACTCCTCCGAGGTAGGCTTCCAGCACCGCCGGATTCTTCTGTACCTGCTCCGGCAACCCTTCGGCAATCTTCTCGCCAAATTCCATCACGACCACCCGATCCGCCAAGCCCATAACAAAATCAACATCATGTTCGACCAGCAGAATACCCATCCCCTCCGCACGAAGGCGCCGCAACAAATCGGCAAGTGCTTGTTTTTCCAGATAACGTAAGCCTGCAGCGGGTTCATCAAGCAATAACAGAAGAGGATCAGCTGCAAGCGCCCGTGCAATCTCAAGGATTCTTTGCTGACCAAGTGGCAGGCTGCCGGCCTGGTCGAACATATGCTGTGTCAAGCCAACCCGCTCTATCTGCCGGGCAGCCTCCGCCATCAGGCGCTTTTCTTCCACTCTATCCAGATGCAGCAAGGCGGACAAGACTCCCTTGCTTCCCCTCAAGTGGGCGCCGATTGCAACATTTTCCAAAACGCTCATGGCCGGCAATAGTCTCACATGCTGGAATGTCCGGCTCATGCCCCGTCTGGCAATTTCACGAGAGTTCAATTGGTCAATGCGCTCCCCCAAAAAATGGATCTCTCCCGAGCTTGCCGGGTCGACGCCCGAGATGCAATTAAACATGGTGCTCTTACCTGCTCCGTTCGGGCCGATCAGCGCCAGCACCTCCCCGCTTTGCACCGATAAATTCATTCTGTTGCAGGCAACAAGGCCACCGAACTTTTTTACCACGTCTCCAACCTCAAGCAATTTGTTCCCCGCCTGAAGACTGGCTTTCTTCGGCAGCGGCTCGGCTTGAGAAATTTGTCTTTGAGAACCTTTTTCAGCAACGTTTGGAACGAAACGCGCCAATATCGGCCAAAGACCGTCGCGCGCACGTTGCAGTATCAATACCATCATCAGCCCAAATACGATGACCTCGAAGTTGCCGCTGCTCCCCAATATTTTGGGCAGAAAATCCTGAAGCCACTGCTTGAGTATGGTGATCACTCCCGCTCCGAGCAGCGCCCCCCAAACATGAGCTGCACCACCAAGAACCGCCATGAACAAATATTCGATGCCAATATGCAAGCTGAACGGCGTTGGATTAACGAATCTCTGCAAATGGGCGTAGAGCCAGCCGGAAATACAGGCATACAGGGCGGCAATCAGGAAAATGACAATCTTGGAACGCGCAGTATTTACCCCCATTGCCTCAGCCATCAGGGTTCCCCCTTTGAGAGCCCTGATGGCTCGCCCTTCCCGCGAATCGAGCAGATTCTGTGTCAGCCACACTGCAGCAAGCAAAGCAATCCAGATCAGGAAATAGAAATCGCGTCCCAGCTTCAACTCCAAGCCTAATAAAGACAGGGAAGGAATTCCAGTGATCCCGGTATGCCCGCCCAGAAATTCGAGATTACCAAACAGGAAATAAATGCTGATGCCCCAAGCTATCGTGCCCAGAGGCAGGTAATGTCCCGAAAGCCTGAGCGTCAAAGCGCCTAATACAAATGCTACCAAGGCAGTAAGCACTAACCCCACAAGAAGTGCCAGCCATGGAGATTGCCCAAAGGGTGCAAGCCATGCGGATAGCTCGGTTGCAGTTGTCAGGTACGCCGTCGTATAAGCGCCCAAACCAACAAAAGCCGCCTGCCCAAAAGAAGTCAAGCCACCGACTCCGGTCAGCAACACTAAACCCAGCGCAACAATGGCGTATAGGCCAATGTAATTCAAGAGCGTTACGTAGAATTCCGGCAAGATGATTGGACCCAGCATCAGCAAAACCAGAAAACCGGCATAGATCCAGCGCTGACGTGACATCACTCATCCTCCTCAACGTGATGAGTCGTCAAGGAACGCCAAAGCAATACCGGGATAATCAACGTAAACACGATCACTTCCTTGAAGGCGCTCGCCCAGAATGACGAATAAGATTCGAGCAAACCGACCAACAGCGCACCCGCCGCTGCTACCGGGTAACTCGCCAAACCTCCGACAATAGCGCCCACAAAGCCCTTGAGACCAATTAAAAATCCTGTGTCATAGTAAATGGTGGTTATCGGCGCGATCAAAATGCCGGAAAACGCCCCAATCAAGGCGGCCAGCAAGAAAGAAAGTTTGCCGGCCATGATGGTGGAAATACCCATCAAACGAGCGCCGATTCGGTTGATGGCAGTAGCACGCAGCGCTTTACCGTAAAGAGTGCGCTCAAAAAATAAATAAAGCGTTGCGATCAGCAAGACGCTCGAAGCCAGGACCCAGAATGTCTGACCGGTGACGTGGATAGTGCCAAATTCAAAAACAGCATCGCTGAATGCCGGTGTGCGTGATCCCTCAGCTCCGAAGAACAGCAGTCCGAGGCCGACCAAGGCCATATGCACGGCAACGGCAACTATCAACAAAACCAGGACTGAAGCCTCGGCCAGCGGTTGAAATGCAAGACGATAGATCATGGGACCGAGGGGAACCACCAGTATCAGCGAGAGCATTACCTGAGCCAGCATCGGTAACTCGGCTGGCTTCACCAAAAACAGCACCAACCCGGTAATGCCAGGATAGGCAAGGTTCCACAATACAATCTTGGGAAACCGATGGAGGGCGCCGGCTTTGATTGCCCCGATTCCGTCGATAATGAATATCGCAATGCCTGCACCGAGCAACAGCCATAAAGTGCCCGGCGTCTTGCCGGCTTGGAGGCTAGCCAATGACAGGGCACCCAATGCCACGAATTCGCCTTGCGGTATGAAAATAACCCGGGTTACGGCGAATACAAGCACCAACGCCAATGCCAACAATGCGTAAATAGCACCATTGGTGATCCCGTCCTGGCCCAGTAGGAGCGCTATTTGCAAATCCATCCTGCTTCTTTCGAGAAAATTTAGGGCGCCGCGGTTACCCGAGGCGCCCTGAGCAATTCATTCAGCGAGTTAAGAAAAGCTATTCGAATTCTGTTCCTCAGCTAGGGCATTAATTTCCATTTGCCGCCAACGATCTGGACCATGACAAAGGCGCGTTGATCGAAACCAAGGTGATCGACGAAAGACATATTGAAAACGCCGTGCGCACCGGGAAGCTCCTTGGTTGTTTCCAAAGCATCACGCAACGCGGCACGGAATTCCTTGGTCCCAGGATTGGCCTTCTTCAAGGCGATCGGAATGGCGTTTGCCAGCAAGAGACCAGCATCCCAGGCATGCGCACCAAAAGTGGAGAAACTGCCCGCACCATGGGCGGCCTCATACTTCTGAACATATGCCATTGAGGATTTTTTCAGCGGATTGGAATCGGGTAGTTGGCTGGCCACCAGAACCGGTCCTGCGGGTAACCAGGTACCTTCAACGTTCTTGCCGCCTACCCGCAGAAAATCAGGGTTGGCAATACCGTGAGTTTGATAAATCGTACCCTTGTAGCCTTTTTCCTTAAGCGCTACCTGCGGTAATGCCGCCGGGGTTCCCGAACCGGCAATCAGGATGGCATCCGGGTTGGCCGAAATGAGCTTGAGAACCTGGCCGGTAACCGAAGTATCGGCGCGGTTGTAGCGCTCGTTGGCAACTATTTTGATTTTCCGCGCTTCGGCAATCTTTGAAAACTCGTTCCACCAGCCTTCGCCATAGGCATCAGAAAACCCTATGAATGCAGCAGTTTTAACCCCTGTCTTGCTCATATGCCCGGTAATCGCAACTGCCATTTGCGCGTCGTTCTGGGGAGTCTTGAATACCCAGCGCCGCTTGGCGTCCATCGGTTCAATGATGCGTGACGAGGCCGCCATTGAAATCATGGGCGTTTCCCCTTCGGCAACAACATCAATCATGGCCAGTGAATTGGGCGTTATGGTCGACCCGATAACGGCATCGACCTTGTCCTCGGTGATGAGTTTCTTGGTATTGGTTACGGCCTTGGTCGTATCGGAAGCATCGTCAAGAATGATGTAGTTGATCTTCTGACCGGCGATTGTGGTCGGCATCAGGGCAAACGTATTCTTCTCCGGAATCCCCAGAGAAGCGGCCGGACCGGTCGCCGATACAGTGACTCCAACGTTGATGTCGGCATGCGCCTGAAATGCCATGGACGCAAAGCCAAGGGCTGCGACAAGCAATCTGATTCTCATGAGTCTATCCTCCTAGAGTATTTATCAAATATGGTGATTTTGCTAACTATCTGCAACGCACACCAGACCGTTAGCTATTGCATTCTTAAGAAACGTTCATCTCCATCTCCGAATCATAGCTTAAAAAATGCTGATCCTGTAAGGGTATCGTATCCAAATTTGGCGATCAATGCCGTCGTCGCGAGCAGAAATACCCGACGCACAAACAAGCTGCCATGCCGCACTGCGAGGTGAGAGCCCAGCACAGCCCCGAAGATATTGCATGCAGCCATCAGCATTGCCAGCTTCCACAAGATATGCTCAGTCGTTCCAAAATAGACCAACGCTCCCGCATTGCTCGCAACATTGACGATCTTGGCGGCGCTGGAAGCCCGCAGAAAATTCAGCCCAAAATATTGCACATACAGAAAGATCAGAAAACTTCCCGTGCCTGGACCGAAAAAGCCATCATAGAATCCAAGAAACGCTCCCAGCAGGAATGCCCAGCATATTTCTTTCGCCCCATACTTCCGGTTCTCATCGGTGCTGCCAAAATCTTTACGAACAAAAGAGTATGTCGCCACGCTAACGAGCAGTAGCAGTACCAGCGGACGCATCATGTCCTTCGGCAGCAAAACCGCCGCCATGGCTCCAAACCAAGAAAAAATCAATGCGGCAAGCGCTGCCGGAAACGCCACTAGCCATGGTACCTGGATGCTTCTGACATAGCGGACGGCGGCGCTTGTCGTTCCGAAAATTGCCGAGAATTTGTTGGTGCCCAGGATCATCGCCGGGGCAATCTCAGGTAGGGTGACGAACAGTGCTGGAATGAGGATCAAACCTCCCCCGCCGGCAACAGCATCGATCAATCCTGCCAGAAAGGCCGCACCTGCCAGGAAGATCCAGTCCATGAGCGGTGCGCTACTTCCCTATGCAGAATCTGGAGAAGATCTCGCCGAGCAGGTCATCTGGAGTAAATTCGCCAGTGATGCTGCTGAGTTCGTCTTGCGCCAGGCGAAGTTCTTCGGCGCACAATTCGCTTCGCTGCAGTTCAACCAGTGCTTGATCGAGATGATTCGCGGCCGCATTAAGCGCCTGCAGATGACGACCCCGGGCCAGGATCACATCTTCACCATGGCTTTGCCAGCCAGCAATGCGCAGAAATTCATCACGAAGCAGATCCATGCCTTCCCCCGTCAGAGCGGATAGGAATACATGGACCAGACCTTCTTCAGTGAAACAATGAGAGGCTATCCCGGCGAGATCGCACTTGTTATGCACAACGATTTGCCGTCCGGGAAAATCCTTTCTTAAATGTGCTGGAATACTATCGTCTTGTTCTTCCAGGCGGGTTCTGGCGTCTGCCATCCGCACTACGACATCCGCTTGCTCAATTTCGCGCAAGCTCCGTTCTATTCCTAATTTCTCTACCAGATCAACCGGCTCGCGCAAACCGGCAGTATCGATGATATGAAGAGGTATTCCCTCGATCTGGATGGTTTCCCGCAGCATATCCCGGGTTGTTCCGGGAATGTCGGTAACAATGGCGCGTTCTTCTCCCGCAAGTCGATTGAGCAAAGAAGATTTGCCTACATTGGGAGGTCCTGCCAGCACTACCCTTAAACCATCTCTCAGCAGGCTTCCCTGGTTTGCCCTGGAAATTACGGCATTCAAGTCATGGCGTAAGCGATTTAAGCGATCGCCCCATCTAATCAATGCTTCCGTCTCGATTTCCTCATCAGGGAAATCTATTGTTGCTTCAATTGCTAGGCGAATCTCAATCAGCCTGTCCACAAGCCCGTGCACTGTCCGGGAAAAATCTCCCGACAGGGAACGCACTGCAGAACGCGCTGCCTGAGCCGTAGCGGCATCGATCAGGTCGGCCAACGCCTCGGCTTGGGCCAGATCCAGCTTGTCATTGAAATATGCCCTTCGGGTAAATTCTCCTGGTTCCGCTAATCGTGCCCCAAGTTCAAGGCAACGCTGCAGAAGCATTTGCAGCAAAACCGGACTGCCATGGCATTGAAGCTCCAAAACATCTTCGCCGGTAAATGAACGAGGCGCAGGAAAGTAGAGCAGGATCCCCTGGTCGATCGGATTTGCATCTGAATCACAAAAAGTGACCACGGTCGCAAAGCGTGCTTGCGGTATTCTTCCGCAAAGACGCTGCGCCATATCCCGCAAGGATTTTCCCGAGACACGGACCACGCCAATGCCAGCCCGCCCAGGTGCAGTGGCAACAGCGGCAATAGTCTCGCCAGGATAGCTAAGCTTTATTGCCACCCTCGATCAGACGGGTAATCTGCCATTGCTGTGCGATCGACAGGACATTATTGACGGTCCAGTAAAGCACCAATCCGGCCGGCATGAACAGAAACATCCCGGTAAACACGATTGGCATATAAAGCATGACTTTGGCCTGAATAGGATCCGGCGGAGTAGGATTGAGCTTGGTCTGCACCAGCATGGTCGCGCCCATCAGCAGCGGCAAGACATAATATGGATCCTGGGACGACAGGTCTTGTATCCATCCCAGCCATGGCGCATACCGCATCTCAGCAGTGCCCAGCAGTACCCAGTACAGCGCGATAAAAACCGGGATCTGAATCAGAATCGGGAGACAACCTCCCAGCGGATTGATTTTCTCACGCTTGTAAAGCTCCATCATCTCCTGATTGAGGCGGGCGCGATCGTCGCCATAGGTTTCCTTGAGCTTGGTCAGCTTGGGCGTAACCAGTTTCATTTTTGCCATGGACTTATAACTTGCCGCAGAAAGCGGGAAGAAAATCAGTTTCAGCAGAACGGTCAAGGCAATGATCGCCCAACCCCAGTTGCCAACCAGCTTGTAAAGCATTTCCAATACCCAGAACAAAGGTGCGGCAATGACCGTCAGCCAACCATAATCGACCACGAGATCTAGACCAGGCGCCAGTTTTGCCAGCTTATCCTGCTCCTGTGGCCCGGCGTAGAGCTGCACGGCGACTTTACCGCTGTTACCTGGAGGAATTGCAGAGAGCGGAAGGATTAAGCCTGCTGCGTAAAGATCATCGCCCAACTTACGGGTAAAAAACTCCCTTTCAACATTTCCCTGGGGCATCCAAGCAGAGACGAAATAATGCTGCACCATCGCTATCCAGCCATTATCGGCTTTCTGTGCATGCTTGGCCTTTCCTTTAGCAATCTCTTCAAAGCTGACTTTCTGGTACTTGTCCTGTTCGGTAAAAACCGCCGGGCCGGTGAAAGTACTTACGCCCATAGCCCCGCCACTACTGCCCTCGGGCGGCTTGCTGTCGCGCACACTTTGAAAATAAACATGGGCGGAGAGAGGTGTCGCCCCCTGATTGACGATTTCGTGACTTATCTCGATTAGATAGCTGGAGCGCTGGAAGACATAGGTCTTCGCCACTTTTGCACCGCTGCCGGTTGTGGCTTCAAGCCTTACTTCTAGCTTGTCCTGCCCATCCTTCAGTTCCCTGACGCCCTGAACGAATTGATAAGAACTTTTATGACTTGGCAGGTTGTCCCCAATCAACCCGCTTTGCGCCTGGTAAAAATGTTTTTCACCATTGTCAAACAGAATAAATTTTTTGGTCTTATCTTCGGTAGCCAGGTGTTTAACCAGTTCCAATCGAACCAGATCCCCGCCCTGGCTGGAGATTTCCGCAGTGAACAAATCGGTTTTAATAACTTCAGTAGGTGGTTTTGACTGGGCTGAACTCTGGACAGACTTTTCCGGGAGCAATCCAGTAGCTGCCGGTATAGCGGTCGGAGCAGGTGAGGGAACAGGATTCGCAGCAGGCGTCGATACTCCCTGAGTTGCACTTATCGGCGGCTTTGGCTGTCCTTGTTTCTGCCACGCCTCCCAAAGCATGATCAAGGAAAAAGAGAAAACGAGCAGCAGGATCAGACGTTGGTTGTCCATCGACGGTCTTTCGAATCAGAAAGCTTGGTAAGGTTGGTGATTATAAGGTCTTCTTGTTCCACCAACGCCTTATGGAACCGGATCGAAGCCACCCGGATGCCAAGGATGACAACGCCCAAGACGGCGTAACGACAACCATGAACCCCTTAAAGCACCATGGCGTTGCAATGCTTCCATGGCATATTCCGAACATGTCGGATAAAAACGGCAATTTTTTCCCAACAATGGAGCAAGGAAATACCGATAAAACCGAACCAGACAGATCAAAAATTTCTGCATGCCGGCAATTGGTTCAGCAATTGCTCTAAATCCCGGCGTAGCAGACCACGAGCGGCTTCACCCAATCCGGCAGTCGGCTTGGACAGACGCAGAATCAGATCGTAGGGTGGGAGTGTCGGGCGGGCATTCCGAAAAGCCTCACGCGCAAGCCGCTTTAACAAATTCCGCTGAACCGCTCGGCGTACCAGCTTTTTCGCGACCACAATGCCCAAACGCGCGCTGCTTGCTCGAACTGATTCGGCAGATACCTCTTCTTTGAAGTGGTAATGCAGGTCGAAATTTCTTCCGCGCAAAACCCTTCGCGCGGCAAAAACTGAAGAAAACTCTTTCGCTGCGTGAAGTCTGTGCTCACTGGCAAAGCAGAAGCCCAAATTGTCGGTATCCGTCAGGCTTAAACTGCATTTACCGCCTTAGCGGAATCAAACCCCCAGGCGGCTGCGACCTTTGGCTCGACGTGCGCGAATAACGGCACGGCCTCCGCTGGTACGCATGCGCACGAGGAAGCCATGGGTGCGTTTTCGGCGCACGACCGAAGGCTGATAAGTGCGTTTCATGGCAATCTTCCTAAAAAAAGAGCCGCCGATTACAACTTTTTATATAAATATTGTCAAGTAGTATTTTTGCTCAGCCCTGTGGGTAACTTTCCTTAAAACCGCTAGAATGTGCCCATAGAACCAATAAAAACACCGCTTGACAACCTTGCTGATTGTCAGTTATTAAAATAATATCAATGCCTTACCTGTTGTAAATCAATGACAGGTTTCCGAACATCTATGAGTGAATTCTGGTCTGCCTGCCTAAATCAGTTTGAAAAAGAACTGCCAACGCAGCAATACAACACTTGGATAAAAACTCTGCGCCTCGAAAGTGAAGAAGGGAAAACCACGAAAAATAGTTTGGCTCCCACTCAGCTGCGCTTGATTGCCCCCAATCGTTTTGTTCTGCAATGGGTACGTGAACGCTACCTGGAACAAATCCAGTCACTGAGCCGCCAATTTTTTTCTGAACCGGTCTATGTCAGCCTGACTTTAGCTGAGAACCCGCCAGTTGCTAATCTTCCAACTGCCGAAAAAAAGCAGGTCGAAGAAAACCATGTTCCTAACAACGTAACCGCAATTAAAACTCGGCCGGATGAACAGACATACGAGAAATCGCGCCTCAACCCGACTTTTACTTTTGAAACCCTGGTCACTGGCCGAGCCAACGATTTAGCACGCGCGGCGGCACAGCAAGTTGCCCTCAATCCCGGCACTTCATATAACCCACTTTTTATCTATGGTGGTGTTGGCCTGGGAAAAACCCATCTTATTCACGCTCTCGGGAATGAAGTTTGGAATCACAACCCAAATTTGGTGATTCGATATGTCCATGCCGAGGATTACTTCGCTGATGTGGTACGTGCATACCAGCAAAAAGCTTTTGATGTTTTCAAGCGCTATTACCGTTCTCTCGATGTACTTCTGATCGACGACATTCAATTTTTCAACAACAAAAACCGCACTCAAGAAGAATTTTTCTACGCTTTCAATGCGCTGGTTGAAGCAAAAAAACAGATAGTCATTACTTCCGATACCTATCCGAAAGATGTTGTAGGTCTGGAAGAACGCCTGGTTTCACGTTTTGATTGGGGACTAACGGTACAGATAGAACCTCCGGAACCGGAAATGCGCGTCGCGATCCTGAAAAAAAAGGCTGAAGCATCCCAAATCAAACTTGGTGACGACGTTGCTTTCTTGATCGCGAAAAATCTCCGTTCCAATGTACGTGAATTGGAAGGAGCTCTCAACAAGGTTCTTGCTTATGCCAGATTTCATGGACGCGATGTCAACATAGACGTGGCCAAGGAGGCCTTGAAAGACATTTTTGGCGCCACAAACCGACAGTTAACCCTGGAACTGATTCAGAAAACTGTAGCGGACTACTACAAACTCAAGGTTGCTGAAATGTATTCCAAGAAACGCACAAGAGCCATTGCCCGTCCGCGCCAGATCGCGATGTGGCTATCACGAGATCTGACCCATCATAGCTTACCGGAGATTGGAGAAGCCTTCGGGGGCCGGGACCACACCACAGTCCTGCATGCTTGCCGCACAATCAATGAGTTACGCACCAAAGATGCCATACTGGGAAACGATCTGCACGTTTTGATGCAAACCTTGAAAGGATAATGAAAGAGGTGCGTAACTTCTGTAATTCCCTTGAGTAAATTGTGAACAAGTACCCTCACTCCATGAAATCAAAAAACGACTCACAATGAATCACAAATAAAAAAGGCGCTTCTCCATAGCGTTATACATCTACAAGAATCTGAATAGAATTAGATTTAATGCTTTTTCCACAGTTTCCCTGTCTGCATGTTCTAAGTTAGGAATTTAAATATGCTTTTATTCAAAGGCCCTAGAAATCAGATTCTGGAACCTCTCCAATCGGTATGTGGGATTGTCGAGAAACGCCATACGCTTCCCATTCTTTCCAATGTGCTCATGGAAAAGGAGGGAGAAAATTTAACCTTGCTCGCAACCGACATAGAAATTCAGATCAAGACAAAAGCCAAGACTGTTCCTGGAGAGAAGATTGCGCTGACGGTCGCTGCAAGGAAATTGCAGGAAATCTTGCGAGCTTTGCCGGAAGACTCTGAAATTAGTCTGGCGCTTGATGAAAAACGCCTGCAGATCAAGGCGGGACGTAGCCGGTTTAATTTGCAAACCTTGCCTGCAGAGGATTTTCCGCGCATGGCCTTGAGTGAAGCGAATCAAACGCGTTTGATGCTTACGCAGAAACAATTCAAGCGTTTGCTGGCATTGGTTCAATATGCCATGGCGCTTCAGGACATCCGCTATTATCTGAATGGATTATTGCTCGTGGTCAAGGGCAATGAGATCTGTGTTGTCGCCACGGACGGGCATCGTCTGGCTTATGCCAGCGAGACATTGAATGAGCAGTTACCGTCCATAGAAGTCATTCTTCCGCGCAAGACCGTGTTGGAACTTTCGCGCCAGCTTTCTGATAATGATGAATCCCTGGAGATTGCGCTTACGCCGACACAAGCCTTGTTTCGCTTCGGCTCGATAGAGTTTGTCTCGAAGTTGATCGACGGAAAATTTCCTGATTATGAGCGGGTCATTCCAAAGGGACATGCCATTTTGGTCAAGCTGTCGCGTCAGGGATTACTGCACTCGTTGCAGCGCGCCAAAATACTTACGAATGAAAAAACACCCGGCGTCCGTTTGGTGTTTTCCCCTGGCAGCTTGAAGATCATAGGCAACAATACCGAGCGAGAAGAAGCACAGGAGGAAATTGAAATCGATTTCTCTGGTGACAGCATCGATATTGGCTTCAACGTAAATTATTTGTTGGATGTGCTCAACAATGTTGCAAACGATGAAATTGAATGTCACCTGGGCGATTCGAACAGTAGTGCATTGTTCCAGTTGGCGAATAACCAGAAATTCAAATATGTCGTAATGCCCATGCGTATTTGAACCAGAATTAATTCTGTCTCGACCGAAACCTCAGCGGGAATATTGGAGTAACTTAATGACGCAACCGGAAAACGGCCAGAGCAACGGCCAGCAGGAAAATAGTTACGATTCCAGCAGCATCAGAATTCTCAAGGGTCTCGAAGCAGTAAGAAAGCGTCCTGGCATGTACATCGGCGACACTTCCGATGGCACGGGTCTGCATCACATGGTTTTTGAAGTCGTCGATAATGCTATCGACGAGGCGCTTGCGGGCTGGTGTGATGAGATCGTCATCACCATCCATACCGACAATTCCATTTCAGTCACCGACAACGGACGCGGCATTCCCACCGATATCAAGGAGGATGACGAGGAAAAACGCTCGGCTGCCGAAATCGTAATGACCGAACTGCACGCCGGCGGCAAGTTCGACTCTAATTCATACAAGGTTTCCGGCGGGCTGCACGGTGTCGGCGTATCGGTTGTAAACGCGCTTTCCGCGTGGCTACACCTCACGGTTCGCCGCGACGGTAAAAAGCATCACATGGAATTTCGGGGCGGCGTTCCGGTTGAACCGCTCAAGGTCGTTGGGACGACGGAAAAGCGTGGCACGGAAGTGCATTTCCTCGCTGCGCCGGAGACCTTCGGAAACGTCGAGTTTCATTACGACATCATCGCCAAGCGCTTGCGCGAATTATCCTTCCTCAACAATGGCGTCAAGATCAAGTTGGTCGACCAACGTAATGCGAAAGAGGAGGACTTCGCTTTCTCGGGTGGTGTCAAAGGCTTCGTCGAATATATCAACCGCGCAAAAACCGTGCTTCACGGCAATGTGTTTCATGCGGTGGGCAACAAGGACGGCATGACCATCGAAGTCGCGATGCAATGGAATGATTCCTATGCCGAACAAGTCCTCTGTTTCACCAACAACATCCCGCAAAAAGATGGGGGAACCCACCTGACCGGCCTGCGCGCGGCCATGACGCGAGTCATCAACAAATACATCGATGAACACGAACTGGCCAAGAAAGCCAAGGTGGAAACAACCGGCGACGACATGCGCGAAGGACTGGCCTGCGTTTTGTCGGTAAAGGTGCCGGAGCCAAAGTTTTCCTCACAGACCAAGGAAAAACTGGTGTCCTCAGAAGTCAGGCCCGTGGTCGAGGAAGTCGTCGCGCAAAAGCTCTCCGAGTTTCTGCTCGAAAAACCGGGCGACGCCAAAATCATCACGGGAAAAATTGTCGAAGCAGCCAGGGCGCGGGAAGCGGCACGCAAGGCACGTGAACTGACCCGTCGCAAGGGCGTCCTCGACAACATCGGCCTGCCGGGAAAACTGGCCGACTGCCAGGAGAAGGATCCGGCTTTATGCGAACTGTATATCGTCGAGGGAGATTCCGCCGGCGGATCCGCCAAGCAGGGCCGTGACCGCAAGTTCCAGGCTATCCTGCCGCTGCGAGGAAAAGTGTTGAATGTCGAGAAGGCGCGCTTCGACAAATTAATTTCGAGCGAGCAGATTGTGACTTTGGTGACCGCCCTGGGCACGAGCATCGGTGTTGAGGATTTCGACATCGCCAAGTTGCGTTACCACCGCATCATCATCATGACCGATGCGGACGTGGATGGCGCACACATCCGGACCCTGCTGCTGACGTTTTTCTATCGCCAGATGGGCGAGCTGGTGGAGCGTGGTCATATCTACATCGCCCAGCCCCCGCTCTATAAAATCAAGCATGGCAAGAGTGAGCTCTACATCAAGGATGATCATGCACTGAACCAGCATCTGCTGACCTTGGCGCTCGATGGCGCTTCGCTGATACCCAGAACGGGAGCGGCCACACTGGAAGGAGAGGCCCTTGGAGAATTGGCACGCGCTTACTTGCTGGCTGAAGCGATCATCAAGCGCGTCGGCGACTTCATTGACGGCGAAGTTTTGCACGCACTGCTTTCCAACGCCATCGAACTGGATATTTCCAGCGCCGAAAATGCGCGTGCCAGTGCTGCCCGACTCATTCCTTTGTTGCCAAAGGAAATCAGCATCGTACCCAAGTTCGAGGACAAGACCGAACGCTGGCAGCTCTGCATCGAGCGCATGCGTCATGGCAATCTGCGTTCCGGCTACATTGACGAGGAGTTCCTGCATTCCGGCGACTACCAGCAGATACGGCGCACCTCAGCCCTGATTGCCGGCTTGATCGATCAGAACAGCAATGAAGCAGTCATCCGGCGCGGCGACAAGTCGCAGTCAGTATCCAGCTTTTCTGCGGCCATCCGCTGGTTGCTGAGTGAAGTCGATCGCGGCCTGACCAAGCAGCGCTATAAAGGGCTGGGCGAAATGAATCCGGAGCAGCTGTGGGAGACCACCATGGATCCCAAAGTACGCCGCCTGCTTCGCGTACAGATCGATGATGCGATTACTGCCGATGAGATCTTTACAACGCTGATGGGTGACGATGTCGAGCCGCGGCGTTTCTTCATCGAAAGTCACGCGCTGCAGGCCAGGAATATTGACGTCTAGCGCTGAATTTGTGCCCCATCGTCATTCACCCAGATAGGCCTTGCGTACGCGAGGATCGGCCAGCAGGGCGCTGGAACTGCCGGCCAGGGTAATGCAGCCGCTTTCCATGACATAGCCGCGGCGCGCGGTTTGCAGCGCTAGTTTGGCATTCTGTTCGACCAGCACGATGGTGACGCCGCTTGCAGCGACCGTGCGTATTGTCTCAAAGACTTTGTTTACCATTAGCGGCGCAAGCCCCATCGAAGGCTCATCCAGCAACAGCAGCTGTGGTCTGGCCATCAAGGCGCGTCCCAGAGCCAGCATCTGCTGTTCGCCCCCTGAGAGCGTCCCCGCTAGTTGTCTGTGTCGCTCGCGGAGTTGCGGAAGCAGTTCATAAACACGGCCCAGATCGGCGGCAATCTCCTGGCGATCATTTCGGATGTAGGCACCCATGGCCAGGTTTTCCGCCACCGACAGGCGGGCGAAAACGCCCCGGCCTTCAGGCACCAGTGCCAAGCCGTTACGGATCAGATGGTGCGGCGGCATCGCGATGATTTCCTCCCCGCGCAATTTGATGCTGCCTTGCGTACCTTCATTGAGAACTCGCGCCAGGGCTTTCAGCATGCTGGTTTTACCGGCGCCATTGGTGCCGATAAACGCCACTGTTTCACCTTGTTCTATGGCAAAACTGACTCCCTTGACGGCAGTGATCCCGCCGTAGGAAACCTTGAGGTTCAGGACGGCCAGCATGGGCACGGTATCGTGTTGCGAACCAGTGCCCGCAGTTGATTCTGGGGTACTAGGCGCCAAGATAAGCCTCGATGACTTTTGAATTGCGCTGGACATTTTCGGGGACATCCTCGGCGATCTTCTCGCCGTAATCGAGCACAGCGACGCGATCGCACAGACCCATTACCAGTTTGACGTCGTGCTCGATCAGCATGACGGTGAGGCCATCGTTGCGCAGACCTTCGATCAACACGCGCAGGGCGGCAGTCTCGGTGGCATTCATGCCGGCTGCCGGTTCGTCCAGTGCCAGGAGCTTGGGATCGGTGGCCAGGGCGCGCGCGATTTCCAGGCGTCGCTGGTCGCCATAGGGCAGGTTGCGCGCCAGGTGGTTGGCGCGGTCGGCTATGCCAACGTAATGAAGGAGCTCGACGGCACGCTGCTGGATGGCGTTTTCCTCGGCGCGTGTTGCGGCGCAGCCCAGCACCGCACCAATGACACCGGCATGAGTGCGAAGGTGCCGGCCGACCATGACGTTTTCCAGCGCCGTCATGTTGGCGAAGAGTCGGATATTTTGAAAAGTGCGGGCGATGCCCGCCTGCGCAACCAGGTGTGGCGCACTGATGTCGAGCGGTGCGCCGGCGAAATTGAAATTGCCGCTGCTGGCTGTACATAGCCCTGTCAGGACATTGAAAAAAGTCGTCTTGCCGGCGCCATTCGGTCCGATCAGACCGTAGATCTCACACTGGCGGATAGTCAATGACACCTCGTGCAGTGCCCGGACACCGCCAAAGCGCTTGCTGATCGCCTGGGCTTCGAGCAGGCAACTAGGGTTCATTTTATTGCCGCCTGTTTGTGGAATTCGCGCTGACGGGCGCGCAGCGGCCATAATCCGGCGGGCCGGAAGCGCATCATCAGCACCAATGCGAGTCCAAACAGCAGCAGACGAATAACTTCCGGTTCGATGACAATGCGGCTGAACAAGGTCATTTGCAACGGCACCACCGTATACCGCAGCATTTCCGGAACGAAGGACAGCAATACCGCTCCGGCGACAACTCCCCAGATGTTGCCCATGCCGCCCAGTACCACCATCGACAGAATCATCACGGATTCGGTCAGTACGAAACTTTCCGGGCTGATGAAGCCCTGGATGGCGGAAAACATGCCTCCCGCCACGCCGCCAAAGGAAGCGCCCATGGCGAAAGCGAGCAATTTGATCCGCGTGGTGTTGATGCCGATCGCGCGCGCCGCCATTTCATCTTCGCGGATTGCCTCCCAGGCGCGGCCAATGCGTGAATTCTGCAGGCGCAGATTGACCACGATGACCAGCGACAGGAGCAGTAGCAAAAGGTAGTAATACTTCATCGGTCCGCTCAGGACCAGCCCGAAGAATTGATCGCTCCGCCCGAAACTGATGCTTCCCAGCCGCACCGGATCAATCAGGGTGATGCCGCGCGGACCGTTGGTGATATTGATCGGCTGAGACAGATTATTAAGAAAAATCCGCACGATTTCCCCGAACCCCAGGGTGACGATGGCCAGATAGTCACCGCGCAGCTTGAGCGTCGGCGTTCCGAGCAGGACGCCGAATAGCGCCGCCAATCCGGCGCCGATCGGCAAAATCATCCAGAAAGGCAGGTGCAGGCCGAAGTGCGGGCTGGCCAGGAGCGCATAGACATACGCGCCGACCGCGTAGAAAGCGACATAGCCGAGATCGAGCAGGCCCGCGAAACCGACGACAATGTTGAGGCCGAGTGACAGGAAGACAAACAGGATGGCCAGGTTGGTGATGCGCACCCAGGCCGTGCCTGCCGCCGACAGTGCGAATGGCAGGACGAGCAGGGACAGTATCAATACTGCCAGGCCGGAATAATATTTATTGGCTTGGCTCAAGCTTTGGCTCGCATGCAGTTTCAGGCGCGATCGGCGACGCGCTCGCCAAGCAGACCGGAAGGACGGAAGACGAGCACCAGGATCAGGACGACAAAGGCAAACACGTCCTGGTAGTTGCTGCCAAACAGCACCAGGTTACCGCCGTCGGCGCAACGTGACTGGAACAGGAAATTCAGTGTGCTGTAGCCGCACAGGTCGGTAAGCTCGCCGATGTAACCAGCGCCGAGTGCCTCGACCAACCCGAGCAAAATCCCACCGACCATCGCCCCTGGAATATTGCCGATGCCGCCCAGCACCGCTGCCGAGAAAGCCTTAAGCCCCAGCGTTGCGCCCATGGTGTAATGCGCCAGGCCATAGTAGATGCCGACCATCAATCCGGCGACTGCGGCGAGGCCAGCGCCAATGATGAAAGTCATGGCGATAACGCGATCCACATCGACACCCATCAGGCGCGCGATTTCCGGATTTTCCGCAGTGGCGCGCATGGCCGTACCCAGTCGGGAGCCATAGACGATCCAGGCCAGACCCGTCATCATGACGAGACACAGTCCGATGATGATGATCTGCAGGGAACTGACGCTGGCGCCGGCCACTTCGTAAAGAGTGACCGGAAGGATCTGCGGAAACGACAAGATGTTGCGGCTCCAGATCATCAGTGCGATCTGCTGCAGCACGATTGACATGCCGATCGCGGTAATCAGCGGCGCCAGCCGCGGAGCCTTGCGCAGCGGGCGATAGGCGGCGCGTTCCAGCAGATAACCCAAGGCCATGCACGCGGGAATTGCAACAGCGACGCCCATCAGGATCATCGCAGCAGGGGGCAGGCCGCTGCCAGCCGCGGCGGAAATCACCGAGAGCGTAATCATCGCGCCGAACATCACCACTTCGCCGTGGGCGAAGTTGATCAGCTGGATGATGCCGTACACCATGGTGTAGCCCAGCGCGACGATGGCATACAGGCTGCCGAGAGTCAGCCCGTTGATGATCTGCTGGAGGAATGTATCCATGAATGTCCTGCACTGATGATAACGGCGCCCGCAGGCGCCGTTATCAGGTTGAAGGCAGCAACAACCCTGCTATTTCTTGACTTCAGCCGCCGGAGCTGCGACTGGTGCCGCCGCTGCAGGTGCTGCCGGAGTTGGCACGGCAGGCGCAGCTGCCGCTGCCTCTGCCGCAGCCTTGATGAAGTCCTCAAACTTCACTGTTTTGCCGCTTTTGACGATCGCCAATGGGGTGATCTTGCCACCCGTCATGGTGAAAATGGTCATCTCTGCATCCTTGCGGTCGCCTTTTGCGTCAAACTCGATTTTGCCGCTGGCGCCTTCATGGCTGATCTTGGCCAGTTCCGGCAAGTACTTGGCCGGTTCGCTGGAACCGGCTTTTTTCATTGCCTCGATGAGGATGTTCACGCCGTCAAAAGTGAAGGGCGCATAGAGTATCGGATCGATCTTGAATTGGGCCTTGTAGCCATCGCGGAACTTCTTGCTGGTCGCTTCCACCGGAACCCCGGCCTGGGAGCAGAGCAGACCGTTTGCTGCTGCACCGGCGAGTTCCGCCATCTTGTCGGTGCAGGCGCCGTCACCGAAGGAGAAGGGCGCTTTGATGCCCAGTTCGCGCGCCTGCTTGAGCAACGGCCCGCCCGTGGCATCCATGCCGCCGTAGAAGACCGCATCCGGCTTCTTGCCCTTGAGCTTGGTCAGCACCGCTTTCCAGTCCGCTGTCTTGTCGGTGCCCTTTTCGCGCGGCAGAACCTTGACACCGGCGGCCTTGAGAGTGTTTTCAACTTCGTTGGACAGGCCTTCGCCATAGGCTGTCGCATCGTCGATCACGGCGGCCGTCTTTGGCTTGATCTCAGCCAACAGATAGTTGGCCACCGCGGGTCCCTGCTGATCGTCCCGGCCGACCACACGGAAAGTCACTTTGAAACCCTGCTCGGTCAACTTGGGGTTGGTGGAGGATCCCGAAATCATCGGTATGCCTGCCTGCTCGTAGAGTGCCGAAGCCGGTATGGAAACGCCGGAATTGAGATGGCCGACGATACCCACTATTTTGGCATCGACCAGTTTCTGCGCGACCGTGGTACCGACTTTCGGATCGCCCTGATCATCTTCGGCGAGCAGTTCGAATTTGACCTTCTTGCCGCCGATTTCAACGCCTTTGGCATTGGCTTCCTCGACGGCCAGACGTGCGCCGTTTTCGTTGTCCTTGCCCAGGTGGGCGATGCCGCCGGTCAGCGGCCCGACATGGCCGATCTTGATGACTTCGGGCGGCGGCGGTGCCGGCGCCACGGCGGGCGGTGGCGGTGGGGGGGCTTCCTTGCCGCAGGCCAGCAGAACCAGGGCAGCAACAACGGACAGGGGCAGGGCTTTGATGGGCACGTTCATTGAAGTCTCCGCAATATGAAGAAATATGAGCCCGGCGATTGTTGCGTCAGGGCCAGTCATTGTCAACTATCCCAAGTTCAGCCATCCTTAGGTGCGACGGATACGGTGCGAGAAGGCAAAAAAAGTCAGCCCGCAGGCTGACTTTCGATTGGAAGTTCTTGCGACAGTCTCGATTACTTGGCGCCGGCCAGAATCCATTTCACGATTGTCTTGATATCCTCGTCCTTGACGGCGGCATTCGGCGCCATGGGCACCGGACCCCAGACGCCAGAACCGCCCTTTTTCACTTTTTCGATCAGCTTGGCTTCGGCCGTCTTGTCTCCGGCATATTTCTTGGCAACGTCCTGGTAGGACGGGCCGACGATTTTCTTGTCGACTGCGTGGCAAGCCAGGCAATTGCTCTTCTTGGCCAGTTCCATGTTGGCCATGGCCGGCGCAGATAGCATGACCGCCGTGGCGGCTAGTGCGGAAATCGATATGGACTTCATGTTTACCTCATCGGGTTGGTTGAAAATGTTTAATGGATACTACCTGAAAAACGTTGCACCAGTACCCCGGCAGCAACCTCGGGGCCTAGTTTCCACTGGCCTGTTCCAGCAGAATCCGCTGCAAATCGGGCCAGTTGGCGATCGGGGCAAGGCAAGTAACGCCGGAGCATACCCAGGCGTTGACCTGGTCGCTAGCGGGTTTATCCAGGGTTGCCGGCAAGCCGGCGAAGCCATTCGGCAAGCTCACCGCCAACACATCGGGTCGCGCCAAGCCGGCCAATTGAGATTGCCAGGCGGCAATTTCGTCTGCCGGCCCGCGCAGTATCACCAACCGCGGGGGCTTCAGCCACTCTGCAAGTGCCGACAACAATGTCGTGAAGCCTCCCGGCTGCCGTACGAATTGCGGTTGGTACAAACGTAGCGTACGTTCCGCCGCCTCGGCATAGCGTAAATCGCCGGTCAGCAGCGACAATCGCTGCAAGGCGTGCGCGGCCACGCCGTTGCCCGCAGGTGTGGCATTGTCGTGGCCGGGCTTGGGACGATGGATCAGCACTTCATGGTCGTGCCGCGTGAAAAAGAATCCACCCTGGGACTTGTCCTCGAAGTGATCGAGCAGGTCATTGGCGAGCGCACAGGCGAATTGCAAGTCTTCGCTGCGAAATTTCGCCTGCATCAGTTCCAGCAGGGCCGAAAGCAGAAAGGCGTGATCGTCCAGGTAGGCGTCGAGGTGGGATCGGCCATCCTTGCAGGTCGCCAGCAGGCGGCCGCCACGCCAAAGTTCCCGGCGAATGAAATTCAGCGCATTGCGTGCCGAAACCAGCCAGTCGCCGCGATCGAAGATGCGTGCGGCGTGAGCGAGGCCTTCGATCATCAGGGCATTCCAGCTCGTCAGAATCTTGTCGTCGCGGCCGGGACGAATCCGCTGCTCGCGTGCCGCGAACAGCTTGGCACGGGCCGAGTGCAACAAGCCAGCCTGGTCTGCCGGCAAGGCCCCGGTAATGCGCAGATGCCAATGGGTTCCCTCAAAGTTTGGCGTGCCATTCAGTCCCCAGCGGCGCGCCGCCACGGCGTATTCCTCTGCCGAAAGCAGGTGCTGAACTTGCGCACGGTCCCAGACGTAGAACTTGCCCTCTTCGCCTTCCGAATCGGCGTCGAGCGATGAATAGTAACCTCCCGTGGGTGACTGCATTTCGCGCAACAGCCAGTCCGCCGTTTGCTCGGTCACGTCCTTGAACAAGGCTTCCTTGGTCAGCGCCCAGGCATCGGCGTAGAGCGATATCAACGGGCCGTTGCCATAGAGCATTTTTTCGAAATGCGGGATGCTCCAGACCGCATCGACACTGTAGCGGCAGAAGCCGCCGCCAATCTGGTCGTAGATGCCGCCCTCAGCCATTCGGCGCAATGTGGTGAGTGCCATCTCCCGTCCGACGGGGTCGTCGGCGCGGCGCAGGAGAAATGCCAGGTCGGTTGGATGAGGAAATTTCGGTGCGCCGCCAAAACCGCCAAATCGTGTGTCGAAAGCTTCTGCGAGTTGCTCACGCAGCTGCGTCAAAGGCTGGTTATTGAAATCGGCGGCCAGTTCCGGTTGTTGCCTGCGCGTCGGCACCGTGCTATCCAGAGCCTGCAGCAGCGAAGCGCTCTGATTTTTTATATCGTCCTGACGCTCGCGATAGGTCTGCGCAACCCGTTGCAAAATGTCGGAGAAACTGGGCAGGCCGTAGCGCTGTGATTTTGGGAAATACGTGCCGCCATAAAAGGGAACGCCCGAAGGCGTCAGGAACATCGTCAGCGGCCAGCCACCCGAACGCTGGGTCAGCATGTGGTGCGCCGTCTGGTAGATCTGGTCGAGATCGGGCCGTTCCTCGCGATCGACCTTGATGTTCACGAACAGCTCGTTCATGACAGCAGCCACCGCCGGATCTTCGAACGACTCATGCGCCATGACATGGCACCAATGGCAAGCTGAATAGCCTATCGACAGCAGGATCGGCTTGTTCTCCTGCTGTGCCAGCGCCAGCGCTGCCGCATTCCACGGCCGCCAGTCGACCGGATTGTCGGCATGCTGCTGCAGATAGGGAGAGGTTTCGTCGGCTAAACGGTTAGGCATGCACTGCTCGGCATTGCGGAAGAACCGACATTTTGCCACAAACCTGATTTAATCAGTCAACTATACGGCTGTTCGAGCTTTAGCGTCTGGGCAGAAAGTGTTCCGAACGTTGGCGCGAGCGCCGGCCCGTGCCCTCGCTCCGGCTCCCGGTGCAGAAATCACACATATTGCCGAATCGAGACCACGGACCAGTGCCGGAATCGACTGGGGTTGGTTTATCGGTCATTCGGATTTTTTTATTGGTCTTGCGTCTTGCAGCGCAGAAAAAGTGTTGGCGTATGCTAAATGGATGAAATAATCGGCGGCGCAAAAGTGCCTATTGCCGCCTGATGATGTTTTCATGGGCTATGGCAGCTTGTCATACACCTGCCATTCACCATTGCTTTCCGCCCGGCGGCACCTCGGCCACTCAGGACCTTCGATTTGGTTTCCGGCCCTTGGTTTGCACCACAAATCGCATAGTGGCTGGGATTCGAAACGCACTTTCACGATCAATGGGCCAGAGCAACAATCACACGATGCTACCTTTCGCAGTCTTCGGGTAAGGGGTTATGGGCAAAGAACAGCAATCAGGAAGCCAAGCTATATTTCGGTCATCCAGTAAGCTGGCACCAAAATGGCGACAGTGATACACTGATCACTTAAGCAATTGTTGGAGGTGAAGAATGGGAACCGCCATTGCCAAGCAAGATCGCATCGGTGCTCGCGTGCCTCGCGAGGTTTATGAAACCTTGTGCCGTGCCGCCGAACTGACGGGTGCCACGGTCAATCAGTTTCTGGTGCAAGCTGCGCTGAAAGAGGCGCAGGAAGTCATCGAGCGGCAAGAAGTCATCCGTCTCTCGCCGCGCGACTGGAACTGGTTGCTCGACCTGATGGAAAACCCGCCCAAGCCGAATGCCAAGCTGAAGGCCGCCCTGAAGCGTTACCAGAAGGCCAAGCGAGATGCTGCAGGTACGACCTTTAGCTGGGGACCATGACCGGCAGGGATTCGACTGCGGCCGCCAGGAACTGAACGACTGGCTGCGGCAGGTCGCCCGTCAGCATCAGGACAAGGGGCTGTCGAGAACCTTCGTCGCCGTCCGCGAGGAAGCGCCAACCCGCATCTGCGGCTATTACGCGCTGACGCTGGCAGAGATCGAGAACCGGCATCTGCCGGAAGCCTGGCGCAAGAGGCTGCCACGTCGCATCCCCGGCGTGCGTTTGGGCCGGTTGGCTGTCGATAGACGGTATCAGGGCAAGGGGTTGGGCGAACTGCTGCTGGTTGATGCCCTGACACGGGCACAGCGCATCTACGCCGAGGCAGGCGGGATTGGTTTGTTCGTCGATGCGCTGGATGAGACGGCGGCAGGGTACTACCGGAACTTCGGCTTTGAGGCATCGCTGGATAACCCGCTGCTGTTGTTCCTGTCGGCAAGAGTCGCAGAGTAAGTGAGTGATAAGCAGATGGCCCGGAACACCCCTATCCGCGAGTCCAATGCCGCCCTCGTTCCGGTAATGCTGGAACGGGTGTTCTCGGCATCGACCTAAGCATGCAGTTCATCACCAACGGTCCCGATATTCCAGATGCGCTACTGCAGGCGCACGAGGATGGCCGCGTGGTGTTTTTCTGTGGCGCGGGAATTTCCTATCCCGCTGCCCTGCTGCGCTCCCTGACCATCAAATTCAAAAAGTTTTCGCATTTAAATTCTATCGGAGTTGCGTCAGGTTGCGCACTGCTCCGGTATCGGCGCTAGTGGTCATGGCCGCGTAGGCTTGCAGCGCGGCGGAAACCAGCCGTTCGCGCTTTGCCGGCCGCCAGGCTGCCTTGCCCTTGGCCTCCATCGCCTTGCGCCGGCGTGCCAGTTCCTCATCCGTGACCGCGAGGTGAATCCTGCGCTTGGGAATGTCGATTTCGATCTTGTCGCCGTTCTCCACCAGGCCGATTGCTCCGCCCGCTGCGGCTTCAGGCGATGCATGGCCGATCGACAGGCCGGAGGTGCCGCCCGAGAAGCGGCCGTCGGTGAGCAGGGCGCAAACCTTGCCGAGTTCCTTGGACTTGAGATAAGAGGTGGGGTAAAGCATCTCCTGCATGCCGGGACCGCCCTTCGGACCTTCGTAGCGGATGATCACCACGTCGCCGGGCTTGACCGCGTCGCCGAGGATGCCGGTCACCGCATCGTCCTGGCTTTCATAGACGCGCGCCGTGCCGGTGAATTTCCAGATGCTTTCATCCACGCCGGCTGTCTTGACGATGCAGCCTTTCTCGGCGATGTTGCCGAACAGCACGGCCAGGCCGCCTTCGCGGGTATAGGCATGCTCCAGGTCGCGGATGCAGCCGCCCTTGCGGTCGAGGTCGAGCGCCGCGTAGCGCCGGCTTTGCGAGAACGCCGTTTGCGTCGGCACGCCGCCGGGCGCGGCGCGGTAGAACGCATGCACGGCGGGATCTGTGTTGCGCTTCACGTCGCAGCAGTCGAGCGCTTCGCCCATGGACGGATACAACACGGTCGGGCAATCGCGGTGGATCAGCTTGGCCCGGTCGAGTTCGCCGAGGATGGCCATGATGCCGCCGGCGCGATGCACATCCTCCATGTGGTATTCCTGCGTCGAGGGTGCGACTTTGGCGAGGCAGGGCACTTTGCGCGACATGCGGTCGATGTCGGTCATGGTGAAATTCACGCCGGCTTCCTGCGCCGCGGCGAGCAGGTGCAGCACGGTATTGGTCGAGCCACCCATGGCGATGTCCAGGGCGATGGCGTTCTCGAAAGCCTTGAAGGATGCGACTGTGCGCGGCAGGACGGAGGCATCGTCCTGCTCGTAGTAACGGCGGCACAGTTCGACGATAAGCCGGCCGGCTTTGAGAAACAGCATCCTGCGGTCGGCATGGGTCGCTAGCAGCGAGCCGTTGCCGGGCAGGCTGAGTCCCAGCGCCTCGGTCAGGCAGTTCATCGAGTTGGCGGTGAACATGCCGGAACAGGAACCGCAGGTCGGGCAGGCGGAACGCTCGAAGTTCGCCACTTCGCGGTCGGTGACCGAAGGGTCGCCGGCCTTGATCATGGCGTCGATCAGGTCGACCTTGATGGTCTTGCCTCCCCAATTTACCTTGCCGGCCTCCATCGGTCCGCCGGAGACAAAGACCGCCGGAATGTTGAGCCGCAGCGCCGCCATCAGCATGCCCGGGGTGATCTTGTCGCAATTCGAGATGCACACCAACGCATCGGCGCAATGGGCATTCGCCATGTATTCGACGCTGTCGGCGATGAGCTCGCGCGATGGCAGCGAATACAGCATGCCGCCATGGCCCATAGCGATGCCGTCGTCGATGGCGATGGTATTGAACTCCTTGGCGACGCCGCCGGCCGCCTCGATCTCGCGTGCCACCAATTGGCCCATGTCTTTCAGATGCACGTGTCCCGGCACGAACTGGGTGAAGGAATTCACCACGGCGATGATCGGTTTGCCGAAGTCATTGTCCTTCATGCCGGTGGCGCGCCACAGCGAGCGGGCGCCGGCCATGTTGCGGCCATGGGTGGAGGTGCGGGAACGGTATGCGGGCATGGCGGTCTCCTGAAGCGACGGTAGCGGGGCTAAGCTAGAATGGCGATTCTAGCGGAATCGTCACACGCCCATGTTGCTACACCCCCAGTTCGACCCCGTCGCCATAGCCATTGGCCCGCTTTCCGTGCGCTGGTATGGCTTGATGTACCTGATCGGCTTCGTGCTGTTCGTCGTGCTGGGCCGGCGGCGTGCTCAGCGCTTTCCCGAACGCGGTTTCACGGCGCAAAGTCTCGACGACCTGTTGTTTTATGGTGTGTTCGGGGTGATTCTCGGCGGCCGCCTGGGGCAGGTGTTGTTCTACGAGCCGGGTTACTACCTCCTGCATCCGCTGGAAATTTTCGCGGTGTGGAAAGGCGGCATGAGCTTCCATGGCGGCTTCCTTGGCGTGCTGGCGGCGATGGCGCTGTATGGCCGCAAGACCGGCAAGACCTTTTTCGAAGTCACCGATTTCATCGCGCCGCTGGTGCCGACCGGACTGGCGGCGGGACGCATCGGCAACTTCATCAATGGCGAACTCTGGGGCAGAGTGGTTGGCAACCCCGCGGACCCAACATTGCCCTGGGCGATGGTGTTTCCGCAAGTCGATGGGCAACCGCGCCATCCTTCGCAGCTGTACCAGGCCGGCCTGGAAGGCTTGTGCCTGTTTGCTTTGCTGTGGTGGTACTCGGCCAAGCCGAGGCCGCGTGCGGCAGTATCGGGCGTGTTCCTGATCGGCTACGGCGTGGCCCGGTTTGTCGCGGAATTTTTTCGCGAACCCGATGCCGGCATCTTCGGTTTCAGCTACACCATCAGCATGGGCCAGTGGCTGAGCCTGCCGATGATCGTTTTCGGCATCTGGCTGCTTATGAGGGGAAGAAAACAATGAATCAGCGACCATTCAGGATACTCGGCATTCAGCACATCGCCATCGGCGGGCCATCCAAACAGCGCCTGAAAAAACTTTGGGTCGACCTGTTCGGGCTCAATGTCACCGGCAATTACGTCAGCGAGCGCGAAAATGTCGATGAGGACATCACCTCACTGGGCAGCGGTCCGTTCCAGGTCGAAGTGGATTTGATGCAGCCGCTCGATCCCGACAAGAAACCGGCAGTCAACGACCCGCCCCTGAATCACCTGGGCTTATGGGTCGACGACCTGCCCACCGCGGTGGCCTGGCTCACCGAGCAGGGCGTGCGTTTCGCGCCGGGCGGCATCCGCAAGGGCGCCGGCGGCTACGACATCACTTTCCTGCATCCGAAAGCCAATGAACAGTTTCCGATCGGCGGCGAAGGCGTGCTGATCGAACTGGTTCAGGCGCCGGCGGATGTCATTAATGCATTTTCCAGACAGGGAGCTTGAACAACATGTTGTTCGACAAATTTTCCAATGCCTCAGTCAGTTTCGCCAACCGCCTCGTCATGGCGCCGATGACGCGCTGCCGCGCCGATCACTGCGATGCGGTGCCCAATTCGATGATGGTCGAGTATTACCGGCAGCGTGCCAGCGCCGGCATGATTGTTTCCGAAGGTGTGCCGGTTTCCGATCGGGGGCGCGGCTACATCCATACCGCCGCCCTGTGGAACGAGGCGCAGGCCGCAGGCTGGAAGAAAGTCAATGATGCAGTGCATGCCGCCGGCGGCAAGATCTTCGCCCAGATCTGGCATGTCGGCCGCATCTCGCATTCCGCCTTGCATGAGGATCGCAGCGCACCGGCAGGGGTTTCCGCGCTGATCGCCAACAGCAAGACTTTCATTCCCGGCCCGGATGGCAAGCCGCAATTCTCCCCGTGTGAAGCGCCGGTCGAACTTACTACTGCACAAGCGGAGGCCATCGCCGGAGAATTCGGCAACAGTGCGCGCATGGCCAAGCTGGCCGGCTTCGACGGCGTGGAAATTCACGGCGCCAACGGTTACCTGCTCGACCAGTTTCGTTGCCCGTTCCTCAATCAGCGCAAGGACAAGTACGGCGGCTCGCTCGAGAACCGCTACCGGCTGCTGCTCGAAGCGGTGGATGCGGTCGCTGCGGTTTATGATCCCGCTTGCGTTTCGGTGCGCCAATCGCCCTATGGCTTGGCCAACGACATGCAGGCCGACCCCGATCCGCTGGATACCTACGTCTATATCGCCAAGGAGCTCGACCGGCGCAAGATCGGCTTCCTGCATCTCAACGACCAGACCGCCAGCTGGTTGCATGACGCGAATCATCCGTTGTTGCCTGCGCTACGCAAGGCGTATCAGGGCGCCATCATCGCCTGCGGCGGATTCCATGCGGGCAACTGCGAAGACTTCCTCAAGCGCGGCCAGGCCGACCTCATCGGCATCGGCAAGCTGTTCATCTCCAACCCCGACCTGGTCGAACGCCTCAAGCGCGGCGCGGAACTGGCCGCCTTCGATCAGAAGACCTTCTATGCCGGTGGCGAGCAGGGCTACCTCGATTACCCGAAACTGGCCGCCTGAACAAAATGGAAATTCTGTCGAGCATCCTGGCCGCCGAGGAAGATGAAGCTGCCGCGGTAGGCGAATCCCAGGAACCGCTGGAAGAGTGGAGCGGCATCCAGAAGCGGGGGCTGGACACGGCCAAGATCGTCATGCTGCATTGCCTGCTGACCGGCGAAGAGCTTGACCTGGCCTTGACTTCCTATGAGCCGGTATATGTAGCCGGTGAGAGCGGAGCGCTGGTGCTGCGCCTCGCCAGCGAGGCGATCGAGAAGCTGGCGTCCCTCGATGAGGAGGCTCTGGAGCAAGTGGCAGAGGAGCTGGCGGCGACGGAAGAGTTTGAAGTCGAACAATGGGACGCAGATGACGTCCTGGCGCTGGTGATGGAACTCGCCGACTTGGCCAGCCTGGCTGAATCCCAGGGGCAGGTGCTGTTTGTCCTGATGCAACCGATGCAGGGCTGAATAACTGTCAGTCTTGCGCAGGCGCCTTGTGGTGATCAGGATTAGCGGCCAGTGGCGCCGAAAGGTGCAATTTTTTCTTAATGGGACGACTTGTAAGCAGACAACAACGAATCGACGAAATGCAGCACCCTTGTCCTGTCGGCATCGGTAAGGTCTTCAAACAGAGCCAGCAACTGTTCTTCCTCGGCCGTGGTGGCCACGATAGCGTTGATGACGGGTTTGTAGCTGATGTCAAAAAAGTTTGTCACTTGCATATCGATCTCCTCTGGGACAGCGTGGACCACACAGACATCAGAAATTTCAATCTGCATGACTGCCCACAATATCCGGCAGCAGGTCAAATATCACTTTCCGTATCGAAGATATGAAATCGTCGATTCCGGATTGCAGTCTCAGTGATCGCAAGGTTCCGCTGAGGTATGGTGCCAATATCTTTTTTTCCACATATTCGTCAGCCAGGACGATCACCGGGATTCCTGCTGTATCGGTGTAGGCTTTCAGGTCGTCGAGTTGCGCCGTGCCTTCCCGCAAAAAATTCAGATCCACAATGATTACGTCCGGTGAGGGAGCAGAAACGTAGTCATCTTGCTTGCGCAAGAATCTTAAACATTCCCATCCGCTCCGGACAGTGAATAAATTTCCTTGTATTCCGGCTTTCGATAAAGCGACCTTGATAATCTTGCCATCAACGTCGTTTTCTTCAACCAGAAGCAAATTCAAAGCTCGATTCATGTCATTTCATCAAGGTGAGAAATTCTTTGCAACACACTGAGTTTCTTGGCTCAGTCTCCCTGTAGTTTGAGCAAACTGTATCCGGTTGCGTGCATATTTCATGATTGGCGATGGGGATTGATCAGCTTATCTTGATTGCCACAAACATTCTTTGTTCGCCGCGCAAAATCAACAAGGCGAGGTTTTTCCCTGCGTTATCGACCTGTTTGCGCAGTTGCTCGACTTCGTTTACTTCAATGCCATTGACCGCAAGAATGATGTCGCCGGGTTGGATGCCGGCACGAGACGCGGGCCCTTCTTTCACGGCTTCCACCATCAATCCGCGCCTACCTTCCGGATTCGCCTTTTCACCCGCATTGAGCGGGCGAACGACCAGCTCCAGCTTATTGGAAGCAATCGCGGATTTCTCTTCAGAATTCTCCTTTGCGGAAAGATGTTTCATTTCTCCAACCGTGATGCGCAGTTCCTTGAGTTTGCCTTGGCGCCAGACTTGAAGACCGGCTTCGCTGCCGGGTGTCGTACTGGCCACGAGCGCTGGCAAATCCGTGGAGCGCTCGATGTCCCGGCCATTGAACTTGATGATGACATCACCGGATTGAATCCCCGCCCGGGCTGCCGGACTTTCCGGCTCTACGGCGCTGACCAGGGCACCCTTGGGGGAATCCAGGCCGAAGGATTCAGCCAATGCCTGATTGACTTCCTGGATCGTGACACCCAGCCGGCCATGGGAGACTTTCCCCTTGGTAAGCAACTGATGCTCGATGTCCATCGCAAAATCAATGGGAATGGCAAAGGACAATCCTTGGTAACCACCGCTGCGGCTGTAGATTTGAGAATTGATGCCGATTACCTCACCGCTGGTATTGAACAAGGGCCCGCCGGAGTTGCCCGGATTGATCGCGACGTCCGTCTGCATGAAAGGGACGTATCCTTCGTCAGGCAAAGTACGCGATTTGGCGGAAACGATTCCTGCCGTCACACTGTTTTCGAATCCAAAGGGAGAGCCTATTGCCAACACCCATTCACCGACGCGAACTTTTTTTGAATCACCGATTTTTACAGTGGGCAAATCCCTGGCGGATATTTTCAATAGTGCTACATCGGTCAGCCTGTCGCTGCCAATCACTTTGGCTTTGAATTCGCGCTTGTCTGTAAGTCGAACCAGGACTTCATCGGCATCTGCGACAACATGAGCATTGGTAAGGATTGCTCCATCCGAACTGACAATGAAGCCGGAGCCCTGGCCCTGGATTGGAATCCTGTCATGGGGTTCCGGTATGCGGAAGCGTCTGAAGAATTCCTGAAACGGGGAATCCGGCAGCAATCCAGGGAAATCCCTGTTCGATGCTTTAGCTTTTCCGGAGACGCTGATGTTGACCACGGCCGGACCTTGCGATGAGACAATTTCCGTGAAATCCGGCAGGGCCATTGAGGATGCGGGTGGAAAGGTGGGTTGATCGGCAACCTTGGTCACCGTCTCGGCTGCGGCGCTAATGTCACCAATGCGATCATGCAGGACATAGCCACCAGCGAAGGAAGCCGTGACTGCCAAAACGAATGCAATCAATAAATTCACCAGTTTCATAGCCATTCCTGTTGTCGTTGAAGTTTGGAAAACAGGCGTGTCACCGAATACCGACTGCTCTTATTCCACCTTGATGGTGATGCTCCTGGGCCTGGAAGGTTTTGCCTTGGGCAATTCCACACGCAGCACGCCGTTCTTGTAGGCTGCGTTCGCCGCATCGGCATTCACCGCCTCCGGTAGTGGCACTACGCGGCGGAAGCTGCCATAGGCGCACTGCATCACCCGCCAGCGTCCCTGGGAATTTTCTTGCTCAAAACGCTTTTCGCCGGAGATGACAAGGGCATCCGGGCGAACTTCGACATCAATGTCTTTCCTGGACATTCCCGGTAGTTCCAGACGCACGACAAAGCGTTTGTCGTCTTCGAAAACGTCGTCGCCAAGCATGGCCCAGCTTCGGCCTGGTCGATAAAAATCATCATCGACCTCGGCCGAGGTGGGGAGGTTGGTTTGTTCTCCCGGCTTGAAACTAGTCAGCGCGCCTGCAGCCGAAGTCCTCAAATGTTGCCAGCCTTCGGCCAGGTTTTCCCACAGGGAGCTGAAATTTTCTTTCATTTTTTCCAGCTTCATGATCGATCTCCTTGTGATGCTTCCTTGTGGCCAATATATGGGTTGAGGTTGCGACTTCAATACCTTCAATTCAAGGCCGGCCATCCCCAGGTAATGTTGGGTAGAGACTTGAATCAGAAGCAAATAACCCAATATAGGAACCTCGATATAGCGGAGTTCAAGATGCCCACTTTTTTCCATGTCGTATGCCCTGGCTGCCATGCTGTCAATCGACTGCCTGCGGATCGCCTGGATGGTTCCGGTGCATGCGGAAAATGCCATGCCAACCTGTTCTCAGGGCAACCGGTGGACCTTGATGAATCTGGTTTCCATAAACATATTGGCCGTTCCGACTTGCCGATCGTCGTGGATTTCTGGGCTCCTTGGTGCAGCCCCTGCCGGATGATGGCGCCGGAGTTCGAAGAAGTCGCGCGTCGCCTGGAACCGCGCTATCGTTTTGTCAAAATCAATACCGAAGAAGCACGCAACCTTGCGTCTCGCTTTGGAATCCGCAGTATTCCCACACTCGCCATATTTCACGGAGGAAAAGAAGTGGTCCGACAGGCTGGCGCCATGAAAGCCGGCGACATGATCCGTTGGATTGAAACCAACAGCAGATCATGGAACGAGAAAACATCCTCTTGACCGGGAAGTGAGCCTGGACATATCGCCAGGAAGTCCGGATGTTGCTATGTTTTCTTTCGGGCAAGCTCGGCGAGAAGTTGTTTCGCCTTTCCCGGCAGTTCAGCTAACTGTTCCCTCGCGGCACGCCTTTGCAAGTTACGCAAGAGACTGGAAGGCAATTTTTTGGCCTTTTCCGGGGTGATAACGGATATTCCACCCGCACGCATGAAGTTTCGTGTGCCTTGCGTTTTGTTCGCCATTTCACCTACCTTCCGAGTCAATGTATTGCCTGCGTGCTGCTCCAGATCCAGGGATGGGGCAATGAATATTCGTCGCCATCATCCATAAGCAAGGGAGCTTGGCCATTCTAAATCAAGCGCCCAGGTGATCCGGCAAGCACCTTGACCATCTTGGTCCTGCCGATCGCATCGATCTTGATCCGCGCGGTAGCGCCGTTCAGCCTGGCGCTTGCCGCAAATGACAAAGAAATGGTGTAGCCTCCGCCCTGAGCGATCGTGACTGCCTCTTTTTATGCCTGATTCCGAACGTCCCCTCGGCGCAACCCAGATCCTGATCTTTGGTCTCGTCGCAGCTGCATTTACCAACATCTATCTGACCCAACCCGTGCTGCCGGTACTGGCGAACGAATTCGGGGTTGATGCGGCAGGAGCATCCCTGACCGTGTCAATGACGGTACTCGGGATTGCAATGTCGAATCTGCTGTTCGGTCGTCTGGGTGATCGCTATCCCTTGCGTCCGATCCTCCTGATCGGAGGAGTGATGGTGGCGCTGGCGGGTATTTTTGCCGCATTGACCGAGAGTTTTTCCTTGCTGGTTGCCGCCCGTTTTACTCAGGGATTGTTCATCCCGGCCTTGACGACCTGTGTCGCTGCGTATCTGGCCAACAACGTACCCTTGGCGAGTCTCAACGTTGCCCTGGGTGCGTATGTTTCGGCAACCGTGGTGGGAGGTCTGGGAGGGCGGTTATTGGGCGGTTTTCTGCATCCGCCCCTGCATTGGCGCTATGCCTTCGTCAGCGCCGCCGTGTTGCTGATCGTATCCGCCCTGGCAGCCGCGCGCTGGTTGCCGGGTGTGAATGCAAGGCCTCACCATTCCGAAGGTGAAGTCGGCTATCGTGCCTTGCTCAGTTCCTGGAGCGTGCTGCGCATGTACTGTGTCGGCTTTGGCGCGTTCTGGGTGTTCTCCACGACTTTCAACTTTTTGCCGTTTCATCTCAGCGAGCCGCCGATTTCCGCTTCGACCCACCTGATTACTTTTCTATATATGGCCTATCTGATCGGGGCAGTGATGGGGCCGCTGGCGGGGCGTCTTGCCAACCGCTTCGGCAGCGGCCGTACTTTAGTGGTAGGCGCGTTGCTGTTCGAGGCGTCGTTGGCTGGGATGATGCTGCCCAGTATTCCGCTGGTGGTGCTTGCGCTGCTGGGAAGTTGCGCCGGTTTCTTCACCATTCATGCCGCTGCCGCCGGCGCGCTCAACTCGCGTCTGACATCCAGCAGGGCGCGCGGCAATGCGCTGTATGTGCTGTTCTATTACGTCGGTGGGGCGCTCGGCATCACGGCCGGCGGCTATGCCTGGCGACATGGCGGCTGGCCGGCTGTCCTTGGTCTGAATGCTCTGGTATTGATTATTCCGTTCCTGGTAGGTGTCTACGAAATGCGTTCCAATCCTGGTTCTCAGCGAAACTCGATGATTGCCTGATCCACCGCCAGGCTTTCGCCGGGTTTCGTCAATAGCTTGGGGACGACAAGCGTGACGATGAGCAGATCGTCTTCGGCCTGATCTGTTCATCTGACGGCTGCCCGGTCGCCAAGATCAAAGAGCGGTTTGGCATTCAACGGATCGCTTGGGTCGGGGACCGGGGCATGATCACGTCAGCCCGCATCAACTCATGGACCGACCGCCGGTTTGCTTTTGTCGGGCAGGCTCACCAATGCAAACCAGTAATTGCCCAGGTCGCGAATTACGGTCATGAACTGAATCAGATCAATCGGTTTCGTGATGTAGCCGGCAGCGCCCAGGTTATAGGAAGCGACAATGTCGCGCTCGACTTCGGAGGTTGTCAGAACGACAACGGGAATGTTGCACAGATCGGGGTCTTGCTTGAGCTCGGCCAGACATTCTCTGCCATCCATGCGTGGCATGTTGAGATCGAGCAGGATCAGATCCGGACGCCGGGTTTCGGTAAAGCGCGGGCTCTGGTGGCGAAGGTATTCGAGAGCCTCGCGGCCGTCTAACACATGCTGCACGTCGGCCAGAATACGGTTTTCGAGAATGGCGGTCTTGACTAAGTGGGCATCCGCCCTTTCATCTTCAACCAGCAGGATATCAAAACGTCGCACTGTGTCGTTCATAACGGTTCTCCCGCAGGTAGCTCAAACAGCAGCCGACAGCCGCCGCCTAGGGTTTCATCGATCCAAGCGCGCCCATCGCAACTCTCCACGACGCGGCGCAGGATCGCGAGCCCGATGCCGGTACCGGCCTCGGCGTCATCCGCCGACAATCGCTCAAACACCCGGAACACCCGCTCGCGATATTGCATTTCCACGCCGGGCCCGTTATCGCTGATGCTGTAGCGAACTTTATTGTCCTGGCGTTCGCCCGCTATTTCGATATACAAGGGATGCTGGCTGCGACCGTGAGTCAGGGCATTTTCGAGGGCGACCGTGAAAATGTCATTGAGGCGCGGCAAGTCGATGCGGCATGGCGGCAGATTGTTCAAAACGATTTCTGCGCCGGTTACCTTGATCCTGTTCCTCAATTGCTCCAATATTCTGGCGACTGCCTGGCGCACATCGACCGACTCGACCTTGCTGCGTGGTTGATCTGACGCCAGATAACGCTCGACATCGCGCAACAAAATCTGCTCACGGCGCGCCTGTTGGCTGATGAATTCAAGCGACAGTTGCGCCTCGGCATCGTCGAGCCGAGCGCCGAGTTGTGTGATCAGGCGTTCGGCATAATTGGCCATGCGCCGCGCAGGTTCCTGCAGGTGATGCGCGGTCACTTCGGCAAAGCGCTGTAGATCGGCATTCGCTCGCATGAGTTTTTCTTCGGCTTGCTTGCGCTCGGTGATGTCGTGGAACGTCGTCACTACTGCGTAAGGCCGGGTATCGCCAGCAGCGATTAATGGTTGTGAGTTGACTGAAATCCAGACAAGCTCACCATCCGGCCGGTGAATACCCATGATTACGTCGACTTGAGGTTCCCCGGTACGCAGAGTGACCATGGCGGGATGCAGCTCACCGGGGAAAGGCTGGCCGTTTTCGTACAGGGCTGTCCATTGCGCTTCCTCCGGGGTCTTGCTGATCATCTGCGCGAAGCTGCGCCCCTCGATTCTTTCCGCCGCAGGATTGACCGCCGTTATTTCTCCATTCACCGCTTGAAAAACGACCCCTTCCGCCATGGAAGTGACAAGTGATCGATACATTTCCTCGCTTTCGCGCAAGCGCGCTTGCTCATCGAGCAATTGCTGTTCCGTGGATAACAGCTTGACCGAGGCCTCATTCATGGACCTTCCCAACTCGGCAATTTCGAGCGGCTGGTCACCGACTGAAATCTGCGTCCCCTTGTGTTCGTCGAGTTGTTTCGAAAAAGCGGTCAGTCTGCCGATCGATTGCACGATAGGGCTTAGAACCAGGACAATCAGGAAGGCGTTGCCAATAATCCAGATTATGACCAGGAAAATGGTGTTTCTCCAGGTAGTCGACTGTGCCTCGTGTATCGTCGACAGGCCGAAGTCGGCTTTGATCCAGCCCAGCAGACTTCCTGCCACGATAGGCTGCCAGATGACCAGCACATTGTCTTCCATGGCGATCACTGCGGATTGGGATGATGGGGGAACCAGGCGGGCGATGCCCGTCTTGGCTTGTGTTTGTCCGTCGGGGCCGCGCTCGACATTCCAGAGCAGAGCGCCGTTTGGTTCGCAGACCTGGAGTCGCAGTATGTCCGGCAAGTCCGCCGATTTCAGGAGAAAGCTTTCCAACTCGGCATAGTCCTGAACTAGCAAGTAACGGGCGCAGCTTTCAGCAAAGTTTCTGACCATGATCGACGAATTGAGGCGCATGGTTGCCAGGAGGCTGGCCGTCTGTTCCCTGGCGTTCATCCAGCCGAAAGCGATTCCGGTCGCCAGCAAAATACACGAAACTTTCAGAATGATTCGGGTATTCAACCGGCGCGGCAGAAGCCACATGTCACTGTCCCCAGTTGGAAAGGCCCTTGACGTCGATTTCTTCGAGTGTTCGGTAATCTCGCGCGTAATCTGCGGCGACTGGCTCCGCCAGCCTGATCGCCTTGAGAAGCTCCGCGCCATCCGTGGTTGCGGCGATGGCGAGCGTGGCTTTCCTCACTGCCTCCTGGTCTGCCCGGGGCACACGCGGGTGGGCGCTGAGCGGATGGGAAGCGATTTCCGGCGTCTCAACGATCTCGCGAAGCTGGCTGCGAGTGTCCTCGGATGCCCGCGCCATATCCGGCATGAAGACCGATCCGGCATCGCTCTTGCCCAAGAGCACATTGATGATCACGTTTTTGGTCGAGCCTGCGTATTCCTTTTCAAAAGACAATTGGGCCTTGTGCTTCGCCAGCAGGTGCTGCATGGCAACGCTGCAAAGCGCCTTGTTGCCGACAAAGGCGATTTTTTTGCCGACAAGGTCGTCGATGCTCCTGATCGGCGAGTCCTTACGCACGAAAAGTCCGACAGTGACCGGACGTCTGCCGCGCAGCAGAGGTGCATAACCGCTCGATGCGTGGGCCACCATGAGCTGAAGGGGTGAGGAAAAAATAAAGTCGGGCGCCCCGCTCCAGATATCCTTTTCGAATTCGGCCATATTTTCGTACAGCTTGATACGGAACTCTAGCCTGGTCTCTCTGGAAAGCCGCTCCACGAAAGGCATCCACTGCATGTGCAAAGTGACTGGCGGGGACGAAGGCATGGCGGCAAATGTATAGACTTTCTCATCCCCGGCGGATGCCGGTGCGCCTGCGCCAAATATCAGCGTGACCAGCACCAGGCAACGAAAGACTATCGCGTTAATGTTCAGCATCAGTCAATTCTTTCAATCGGGAATATACCCTCGCACACATAACTGGACGGGAACTCCAAATAGCACCAGTTATCTTGAGAGTAATCCACGCTGCTTTCTGGAAGGTGGGTACCATTAAAATGGTCCACCAGCCTAGCGCTTTGAATAATGTCAGTGGTTGACCATCATCAATGCCAGAGCATTTCCCCAATACTCCTTAGCTTTTCTCGTCAAACTGGCTGAGTGGGTGTGTGCAAACTACGTTCCCCTCAGCGAAACTCGATAATCGCCTGATCCACCGCCAGACTTTCTCCGGGTTTCGCCAACAGCTTGGCGACGACACAATCGTGATCGGCCTTGAGGACGTTCTCCATTTTCATCGCCTCGATCACGGCCAACTTTTCGCCCGCCTTGACTTCCTGGCCCGGCGCCACGGCGATGTCGGTGAGCAGGCCGGGCATCGGCGACAGCAGGAAGCGCGACAGATCTGGCGGAACCTTGTGCGGCATCAGCGCCTGCAAGGCGGCGGCATGCGCCGTCAGCACCAGCAGATCGGCCTGGGTGCCCCAGTGGAACAGACGGTATTTGAGGCCGACGCGCTCGACCTGCATGCAGATCGGTTCGCCGTTGAGTGTCCCCTGGTAGAGCGACTGGCCGAACTGCCAGGGTGAGCGCACTTGATACGTGTCGCCGGCATACGTGACGTCGACGCCGCCTGCCACTGGGACAGCCACAACCGGATGTTGCACGTCATCCAACAGCACCACGAAGTCGTTGCCCGGCCTGTACTCATGCCCGGGCAGCTGGCCGTCTATGGTGGCGTTGCGCTCCAGGTAGCGGCGATGTATCGCGGCGCCGACGGCGATCAGCATGGTCGGATCGTCGTGCGCCAGGTCGGCCGAGTCGAAGCCCTGCGGATATTCCTCGGCGATCAGGCCGGTGTTGAAATTGCCCGAGATGAAGCGTGGGTTCTGCATCAGCGCCGCCTGGAAGGCGATGTTGGAGGAGACGCCGCGGATCACGAACTGGTTCAGGGCGTCGCGCATGCGGGCGATGGCCTGCTCGCGCGAGGCGCCATGCACGATCAGCTTGGCAATCATCGGGTCGTAATACATCGAGATCTCGCCGCCTTCATAGACGCCGGTATCGACGCGGACATGGCCGGAGGTTTCCTCGGGCGGCTGGTATTTGATGAGCCGGCCGATGGAGGGAAGGAAATTGCGCAGCGGATCCTCGGCGTTGATGCGGCATTCCATGGCCCAGCCGTTGAGCTGGATATCGTCTTGGGTAAAGGACAGCTTCTCGCCGGCGGCGACACGCAGCATCTGCTCGACCAGGTCAAGGCCGGTGATGTACTCGGTGACCGGGTGCTCGACCTGCAGGCGCGTGTTCATTTCGAGGAAGTAGAAGTTCTTGTCCTTGCCGCCGACGACGAATTCGACGGTGCCGGCGCTCTGGTACTGCACCGCCTTGGCCAGCGCCACGGCCTGTTCGCCCATGGCCTTGCGCGTCTTGGCGTCGAGGAAGGGACTCGGCGCTTCCTCGATGACTTTCTGGTGGCGGCGCTGCAGGGAACACTCGCGCTCTCCCAGATATACGACATTGCCGTGGCTGTCGCCCAGCACCTGGATTTCGATGTGGCGCGGCTCCTCGATGTATTTCTCGATGAAGACGCGGTCGTCGCCGAAGCTGTTGCGCGCTTCGTTGGTGCAGGACTGGAAGCCTTCGTGCGTTTCCTTGTCGCTGAAGGCGACGCGCAGGCCCTTGCCGCCGCCGCCGGCGGAAGCCTTGATCATCACCGGATAGCCGATCCCGGCGGCGATGCGCACGGCCTCATCGGCATTCTTGATGACATCCGTGTAGCCGGGGATGGTGCTGACCTTGGCCGCCATGGCGAGTTTCTTCGAGGCGATCTTGTCGCCCATGGCCTGCATGGCATGCGGTCGCGGACCGATGAAGACGATGCCGGCCGCTTCCAGCTGCGCGCAGAATTCCGAATTCTCGGAAAGGAAACCGTAGCCCGGATGCACCGCCTCCGCGCCAGTTTGCTTGCAGGCGGCGAGGATCTTGTCGATGCGCAGGTAGGATTCCTTGGAGGGCGCCGGCCCGATGCACACGGCTTCGTCGGCCAGCTCGACATGGCGCGCATCGAGATCGGCATCGGAATACACAGCGACCGTGGCGATGCCCATTTTCCTGGCGGTCTTGATGACGCGGCAGGCGATTTCGCCGCGGTTTGCAATCAGTATTTTTTTGAACATGGTTTTTCCTTTCAACTGCTATGACGACTTAGGCGCGCCGAGCGCGCGAAGCCGAGGAAGGCCGTGACGAGACAGTGCTCATGCACGGCGAGGAGCGGCTGACGATGGCGACAAAGCGATCGGTGATGCATAAGTCGTCAGAGGGGGATGTTGCCGTGCTTGCGCCAGGGGTTTTCTAGCTTCTTGCGCTTCAGCATCGCCAGCGAGCGGCAGATGCGCTTGCGCGTTTCATGCGGCTGGATCACGTCGTCGATGAAGCCGCGCGAACCGGCGACGAAGGGGTTGGCGAACTTGGCCTTGTATTCGGCTTCGCGTCCCGCCAGCTTGGCTGGATCATTCTTTTCCTCGCGGAAAATGATTTCGACCGCGCCCTTCGGGCCCATCACGGCAATTTCGGCGGAGGGCCAGGCGAAGTTGACGTCGCCGCGCAAATGCTTCGAGGACATCACGTCGTAAGCGCCGCCATAGGCCTTGCGCGTGATCAGCGTGACCTTGGGCACGGTGCATTCGGCAAAGGCGTAAAGCAGCTTGGCGCCGTGCTTGATGATGCCGCCATATTCCTGGGCAGTGCCGGGCATGAAGCCGGGCACATCGACCAAGGTGATGATGGGAATGTTGAAGGCGTCGCAAAAGCGCACGAAGCGCGCCGCCTTGGAGGACGACTTGATGTCGAGGCAGCCCGCCAGCACCAGCGGCTGGTTGGCGACGATGCCGACGGTCTGGCCTTCCATGCGGACGAAGCCGATCAGGATGTTCTTGGCATAGTCGGGTTGCAGTTCGAAAAAGTCGCCGTCGTCGGCGATTTTGACGATCAGCTCCTTCATGTCGTAGGGCTTGTTGGGATTGTTCGGCACCAGCGTGTCGAGCGACAGGTCAAGACGTTCGGCCGGGTCTTCGGTGTGGCGCAGCGGCGGCTTCTCGCGATTGTTGAGCGGCAGGTAGTTGAAGAAACGGCGCAGCATCAGCAGCGCCTCGACATCGTTTTCAAAGGCCAGATCGGCCACGCCCGACTTGGTGTTGTGGGTCACTGCCCCGCCCAGTTCTTCGGCGGTGATCTCCTCGTGGGTCACGGTCTTGACCACTTCCGGGCCGGTGACAAACATGTAGGAGGTGTCCTTGACCATGAAGATGAAGTCGGTCATTGCCGGCGAATACACCGCACCGCCGGCGCAGGGCCCCATGATCATGGAAATCTGCGGCACCACGCCCGAGGCCATGACATTGCGCTGGAACACGTCGGCATAGCCGCCCAGCGAGGCAACACCTTCCTGGATGCGCGCGCCACCGGAATCGTTGAGACCGATCACCGGTGCGCCAACTTTCATGGCATGGTCCATCACCTTGCAGATTTTCTCGGCATGCGCTTCGGACAGCGCACCGCCGAACACCGTGAAATCCTGGGAGAAAATGAACACCATGCGGCCGTTGATGGTGCCGTAGCCGGTCACCACGCCATCCCCGGGCGTCTTGTTGTCGGCCATGCCGAAGTCGGTGCAGCGATGTTCGACGAACATGTCCCATTCCTCGAAGGAACCCGGGTCGAGCAGGAGCTCGATGCGCTCGCGTGCCGTCAGCTTGCCCTTGGCATGCTGCGCGCCGATGCGCTTGGTGCCGCCGCCGAGCCGCGCCTGTCCGCGTTTCTCTTCGAGCTGTTGAATGATGTCATGCATGGCGATGCCTCCCTGAAAATCGTTTTACTGCTGAAAATAGCCGAGCAAGCGCTGTGCCGCAAGCGCCGGGGCGATTGCGCCCCGTTCGACGCTGCCGAGCAGGTCCGGCAGCGCGCTGCGTACCTGCGGGTGATGGCGAAAGCGTGTGCGCAGGCCGGCATCGATCAAGGACCAGGTCCACGCCAGCGCTTGGTGGCGCCTTTTGATTGCGAACTCCCCGCTTTGCGTCATGGCCTGTCGGTAGTCCTCTATCGCCTGCCAGAAGGCCTCGATGCCCTGCTTTTTTGCTGCACTGACCTGCAGAACTCTGGGCTGCCAATGCTTGGAGCCGGGATGCAGCATGTGCAGTGCGGCGTTCATCTGGGCTGCGGCGAAATCGGCGGCTTGCGGGTCGATGTCGGCCTTGTTGAATATCACCAGGTCAGCCAGTTCGACAATGCCCTTTTTGATCGCCTGCAGGTCGTCGCCGGCATTCGGCAACTGCAGCAGGACGAACACGTCGGTCATGTTGGCCACCGCTGTTTCCGACTGGCCCACGCCGACCGTCTCGACGATGATGATGTCGTAGCCCGCCGCTTCGCACAGCAGCATCGCCTCGCGCGTCTTCTCCGCCACACCGCCGAGCGAGCCGCTGGTGGGCGAAGGCCGGATGAAGGCTTCCTCGCGCTGGCTCAAGCATTCCATGCGCGTCTTGTCGCCAAGGATGGCGCCGCCGCTGATGCTCGACGATGGGTCGACCGCCAGTACCGCCAGGCGATGGCCGCGCTCGATCAGGAACATGCCGAGCACCTCGATGAAACTCGATTTGCCGACGCCAGGTACGCCCGAGATGCCGACGCGGATCGATTTTCCGCTATGCGGCAGCAATTCGGTCAGCAGCTTTTCCGCGCGTGCCTGATGATCGGCACGGGTCGATTCGATCAACGTGATCGCTTTGGCCAACGGGCGGCGCTGGTGGGACAGCACTCCGTTCAGCAAACCGTCGTCTTCGGCGCTCAATCCCTGCTGAGCCTGATGGGCCTGATCGGACATTATCGGCAGGCTGTCTGGATCGGTTCTATGACGCGGCGTGCGGATGCGCGGCTTGAATTTCCCGCAGTACATTCTGGGCACAGTGCGGGATCGGCGTCCCCGGTCCAAAGATGCCCTTGGCGCCGGCCTGGAACAGGAAGTCGTAATCCTGCGGCGGCACCACGCCGCCGACGAACACCACGATGTCTCCCGCGCCCTGCTCCTTGAGCGCTTTCACCAGCGCTGGCACCAGGGTCTTGTGCCCGGCCGCCAGCGTCGATACGCCGATGGCATGAACATCGTTTTCTACGGCTTGGCGCGCGGCTTCTTCCGGTGTCTGGAACAGCGGGCCGATATCGACGTCGAAGCCAAGATCGGCGAAAGCCGTGGCGACCACCTTGGCGCCGCGGTCGTGGCCGTCCTGGCCGAGTTTGGCGACCATGATGCGCGGGCGGCGTCCTTCGGCGACAGCGAACGCCTCGATTTGCTGTTTGATGTCCATCCAGTCCGGATCCTTGTCGAAAGTGGCGCCGTAGACTCCCGAAACCACCTGGTTGTTGGCGCGATGGCGGCCCCAGGCGTTTTCCAGGGCATCGGAAATCTCGCCGACGCTGGCCCGCACTCGGCTGGCCTGGACCGCGAGTTCGAGCAGGTTGCCCTTGCCGCTTTTCGCAGCATCGGTCAGTGCCGCCAGCGCCGCATCCACGGCCGGTTGGCTGCGGCTGGCGCGGATGCGCAGCAGCCGCTCGATTTGCGCCTCGCGCACGGCATGGTTGTCGACATCGAGGAATTCGATTTCCTCTTCCTTGTCGAGCGCGTACTTGTTGACCCCGACGATCACGTCCTGGCCGGAATCGATGCGCGCCTGCTTCTGGGCGGCACATTCCTCGATCTTGAGCTTGGCCCAGCCCGAGGCGACCGCCTTGGTCATGCCGCCCATCTGTTCGACTTCCTCGATGATGGACCAGGCCTGGTCGGCGATTTCCTGCGTCAGCTTCTCCATCATGTAGGAGCCGGCCCATGGGTCGACGACGCTGGTGATGTGGGTTTCTTCCTGCAGGATCAGCTGGGTGTTGCGTGCGATGCGCGAGGAGAATTCGGTGGGCAGCGCAATCGCCTCGTCGAGCGAATTGGTGTGCAGGCTCTGCGTGCCGCCGAACACTGCCGCCATCGCCTCGATGGTGGTGCGTACCACGTTATTGTAGGGGTCCTGCATGGTCAGCGACCAGCCCGAGGTCTGGCAATGGGTGCGCAGCATCAGCGATTTCGGGTTCTTCGCATTGAAGCCCTTCATGATGCGCCACCACAGCAGGCGCGCGGCACGCAGCTTGGCGACCTCGAGATAGAAGTTCATGCCGATGCCGAAGAAGAACGACAGGCGGCCGGCAAAGCCATCCACGTCCATGCCGCTGGCCAGTGCGGTACGCACATATTCCTGGCCGTCGGCCAGGGTCAGCGCGAGTTCCAGCGCCTGCGTCGCACCGGCTTCCTGGATGTGATAGCCGGAGATCGAGATCGAGTTGAACTTGGGCATGTGCCGCGCGGTGTAGCCGATGATGTCGGCGATGATGCGCATCGAAGGCTCGGGCGGATAGATATAGGTGTTGCGGACCATGAACTCCTTGAGGATGTCGTTCTGGATGGTGCCCGACAATTGCGCCTGCTTGACGCCCTGCTCCTCGGCGGCGACGATGTAGCCAGCCAGTACCGGCAGCACGGCGCCGTTCATGGTCATGGATACCGAGACCTGGTCGAGCGGGATGCCGTCGAAGAGGATTTTCATGTCCTCGACCGAGTCGATCGCCACGCCGGCCTTGCCGACATCGCCGGTGACGCGCGGATGGTCGGAGTCGTAGCCGCGATGCGTGGCGAGGTCGAAGGCCACCGAGACGCCCTGGCCGCCGCCGGCGAGCGCCTTGCGGTAGAAGGCGTTGGAGGCTTCGGCGGTGGAGAAGCCGGCATATTGGCGGATGGTCCAGGGCCGCACCGCATACATCGTGGCCTGCGGCCCGCGCACAAAGGGCTCGAAGCCGGGCAGCGTGTCGGCAAAGGGCAAGCCCTCGGCATCGGCCTTGGTGTACAGCGGCTTGACGACGATGCCCTCGGGCGTTTTCCAGGCCAGCCGACTGACGTCGCCGCCAGGTGCCGACTTGGCGGCTGCCTTGGTCCAGGACTCCAGGGGAGGAATGCTGACTTCCGGGTATTTGCTCATGATTTGCCCTTTCCGAATTCGGCAGACTGTACTCTCTACTTGAGCTTGCCGAGTGCTGCTTGACATCGTCCGGGCAACATAATACTGTATCCATAATTATGAATGCAAGATCGGAATACAGCATCGCCCCGGCCGCGCTCTATCAGCAAGTCGCCGAGCGCTTGCGCGCGCGCATCTTTGCCCACCAGTTGCCGCCCGGCAGTTGGCTCGACGAACAGTCGCTGGCGCAGGAGTACGGCATTTCGCGCACCCCGCTGCGCGAGGCGCTCAAGGTATTGGCCGCCGAGGGGCTGGTGATGCTCAAGCCGCGCCGCGGCTGCTATGTCACGGAATTGGCCGAAGAGGATCTGGACGAAATATTTCCGGTGATCGCCCTGCTCGAAGGCCGCTGTGCCGCTCTGGCAACGCAGCGGGCCAATGCGGCAGATCTGCAGCATCTCGGGACGATTCACGAGCAGCTTGAGGAGTGCGCGAGAAAAGGCGATGCGGACGGGTTCTTCGAAGTCAATCACGATTTCCATGTGGCATTGCAGGAACTCGCCGGCAATCGCTGGCTGTCGCAGTTGATCGACGAGACGCGCAAGCTGCTGAAGCTGACGCGGCGCGATTCGTTGCGTCTGAAGGGGCGGCTCAAGCAATCGCTGGCCGAGCACCGCGCCATACTCAAGGCAATCCGGCAGCGCGATGAGAGCCAGGCAGGTCGGTTGATGCACGAGCATCTCCTGTCCGGCCGGGCGGCGCTCAGCAAGCTGCACACCAGTGCGCCATGAAGCCGCAAATTCTCAGACAGATTGAAGCACAGAGCGGCATTGCCACCGTCACCCTAAGCAATCCGGACAGGCTCAACGCCATTACAGCCGCGATGTGGCGCGAATTGAAATGTGTCATGAAAGACCTGGATGCCGACGACACCTTGCGCTGCGTGGTGCTCCGGGGCGCAGGCGAGACCTTCGCGGCTGGCGGTGACATCGAGGAATTTCTCACGCAGCGTGACAACTTCGAGCAGGCCCAGGTTTATCACGGCGAGTGGGTGGCACCCGCGCTGCAGAGCATTGTCGCCTGCCGCCATCCTTGCATAGCATTGATCCAGGGTCCGTGTATCGGTGGCGGATTGGAAGTCGCAGCCCAATGCGATTTGCGCATCGCAGGGGAATCGGCGAGCTTTGGCGCGCCGATCATGAAGCTCGGCTTTTCGATGGCGCACAGCGAATTACGCGGTTTGCTGGCGCTCGCCGGAACGGCGACGACGCTGGAGATACTGCTGGAAGGGCGCTTGTTGACGGCTTCGGAAGCCTATGCCAAAGGCTTGGTTACACGGGTGACGGCTGATTCCGGGGTGGTCGAGGAAGTCTATGCCACTGCCCGGCGCATCGCCTCGGGAGCGCCGCTGGTGGCGCGTTCCCACAAGCGATTGGTGCGTCGCCTGGCAGAAGACCCGGCCCCGCTGAGTCCGGCAGAACTGCAGGAAAATTTCGCTTATCTCGACAGTTCGGATTATCGCGAGGGGCTGGCTGCTTTCCTGGAAAAGCGCCGGCCCCAATTTAATGGCTGCTAGTGCCTGCAGTTGATTCTGGGACGCTAGCTGAACAGGTGGATGGCCGTCGGCATGAAAAAGCCGATCAGGCAAAAAGCAATCCCGACCAAGCCAAGGCCGCCGGAGATCCAGGCGAGCGTACCGATGCCGGTGATGATCGTTGCCGATGCCAGGACTATGCCGATCTGTATGGCGGCGGATGTTATCTCATACTGATGGTAGGCGGCCATTTTGTGGTCACGTTTGGCTTCGGCTTCCTTGGCGCGGTCGGCGAGCTCTTTGCGTCCTTCCCTGGTTTCCGGTTCGCTGTCGTAGCGTGCCACGGTTTTGCGCCAGGCCTCGACCTGAGTCTTGACTGCGGCTGTTGCAGTGGAACCCGTCTGCACTTCCGTGCTTTCCGCCGCGGTCCGCAGCGTCGTCTGGCGGATGCTCTTCGCCTAGTAAAACGACCAGAGGTTGGCCGCCTCGATGTTTTTGCTCAGAGCCGTCGTTTGCGCCGCTTTGCCGAGGGTTTCGGGAAAAGCCAATACCAAGGCCAGCAACGCAATCAGCAAGGCTATTTTCTTGTTGGCAGGATCGACGTGGCCTGCTGCTCCTGACATGGGTGTAGCTCCTTAAGGATGATTAGAAAGACCGACTACTTCTTGCGCGTGAACACGATGCGTTCGATGCTGGATTCGCCGTTGGCATCGCGTCGGTAAAGAATGCTGGCGTTGTAATTTTTCGCAGGCTCAAGCATGCGGTCCTCGCTGGTCGACTGGAAGGCCGAGAAGATCATCGGCAACAAGCCGAAGATCACCATGCGCGTGCGCGGCACTTCGCGCACTTCCACGCTGCCTTGCTCACCGACGCGCGATACCCATTTGTCGATGCGCTCGGGGATGTCATTGAGCGGCACCTTGCCCGACATCTCGACTTCGACGCGATCCTTGCCGCTGTTAAGTTCCTGCGACAGTTTGGCGTCGAACAGCTTGAGATCGATAAAAGTGAGTCCCTGGCGCGGCGCGATGATCTCGGCAGACGCCGCCGATTCCGGCGTTTCCTGGGCGGCGACGGGCAATGACGCCAGCAGGAATGCGATCAAGCATGACGTTGCGGTTCTCATGGGCTCTCCTTGAGATTACGAACAGCGGACAACACACAGTCAAGGCGGTTATTATCCATCAAGTCGACGACCATTGTCTGTCTCCCTGAGAAAGCAAATCATGCGCTATCCGACCTTTTTTGACGCTGTGCCGCGCTTGCGGTTGCGCGATCCCCTGGCACTGTTTCTCGGTGCCGTCGAAGACGGCATCATTGAATATGCCTATCTCGATGCCGTCAAACTCGCTGGCCACTCCTGTCCGACCGTGGCGTCGGCTTACTGGATGACTTGCCTGGCGCTGAAAGCGCTTTACGCTGAGGAACCTGCCGAGCGCGGAGCGCTGCGCGTCGAATTCCGTGACGATCGGCAGAGCGGCGTCACCGGCGTGATCGCCAATGTCGCTGCCATGCTGACCGGCGCTGCGGGCGATACGGGTTTCAAAGGTTTGGCCGGCCGCTTTGATCGGCGCAATTTGCTTGTTTTCAATGCTGCCGTGCCGCTTGAAATTCGTTTCACGCGGGTGGACAATGGTGCGCAAGTGGATGTCGCAGCCAATCTTCGGCAAATTCCCGCAGACCCGGAAATGTCTGGGCTGATGCAGCGCAGTCTCGGCGGCACAGCATCCGCAGCGGAAGAAAAACGGTTTGGTGCCCTGTGGCAGGATCGGGTGCGCCGCATCCTGCTGGATCACGGGGAAGACCCCGAAGTTTTCCTGGTACGCCGTGTCGTTGCGTAGTTATTCCAATTCGCGTTCAAGATGAGACGCGAAGACGAACCGAAGACAGTGCTGTAGCACGACAAGGCGAAGTCGACAAAGTATCAGCTTGAACGCGAATTGGAATTAGACGCGCAATTCGTGATTGAGCCACAGCAAGGCGGCAAACAACACCATCGCACCCGCCTGATGAGCTGCTGCTAGGGACACCGGCACGATCAGCAACAAGGTTGAAATACCCAAGGCGATTTGCACCGCGAATACGCCCAGCAATACGTGCGTTGCCAGGCGTGCGCGCGAACTGAGCGGCAGCTTGCGCGTGCGAAACCAGAACAGCGGCAGTAGAACGATCAGGATCCAGGCGATCAGCCGGTGGTCGAATTGTACCGTGCCCGGGTTGTTGAAAAAATTCAGGTACCACGGCTCCAGCATGAACATGTCGGGCGGTATGAAATACCCGTGCATCAGCGGAAAGCTGTTGTAGGTCAGACCGGCATGCAGGCCGGCGACCAGGCCGCCGCTCAATACCATCACGAAAACCAGCAGCGCCAATCCGCCTGCATGGGCCTGGGCGGTGTGCAGCGCAGGATACGCTGAGGATAATTTCTTTCGTTCCACCAGCAGTCCCAGGGCCACCCAGGCCATGACGGCGAAAATGATAAAGGCCAAGCCAAGATGCGCCGTGAGTCGGTATTGGCTGACGCGCGGATCGTCAACCAGGCCGCTTTTGACCATGTACCAGCCCATCGCCCCCTGCAATCCGCCAAGTACGAACATGCCGATCAGCTTCAGCGCCAGAGCCCGTTCGATTTTTCGGCGCAGGAGAAAATAAAGGAAGGGCAGCAGAAACACCAGCCCGATGCCCCTGCCCAGGAGGCGATGCACGTATTCCCAATAAAAAATCGTCTTGAATTCATCCAGGCTCATGCCGTGATTCACCTTCAGGTATTCCGGTGTCTGCTGGTATTTCAGAAAGACCTCGTTCCATTCAGTGGCATTCAAGGGCGGCAGGGCGCCGATCAGCGGCTGCCATTCGACGATGGAAAGACCGGAGTGCGTCAGGCGCGTGACCCCTCCTACCACCAGGGTGGCGAAGACCATGACACAGCAGATCAGCAGCCAGCAGGCGATCTGGCGGCGTGTGGAAATATCCATTCTGATTCTCCGGGATTGAGCGATTGATTATATGCGGGCACAAGTGATTCGGATTTCACCGGCTTCGCCAATATATTTTCGATTTAATTATTTTTAATCAATTTTTTTTGGTGGTTTTCCCGCTTACAATGATTGAGGCTCGGCTTTTCAACAGCACGGCACTCCGAGTGCCGCTACAGGGAGAATCAAATGGCGGATACCGACACGGATGACATTCCACTCATGCAGCAATTGCTGGACAACCCGTTCCTGTTGTTGTTCCTCGGCGTCATGATTCCCATGGTGGTCTACACGCTGTGGGGCGTCATCGACATTCTGACGGTACCCTTGGCCAAATAATTCCAGGCCGCACAAATCATCGCATCAGCGGCCATAACTTAGGAGAGAGACAATCATGAGCGCCATACTACCGCCGTCGGAACGGCTCTGGTGGAAGCACCCTCTGGATCGCGTCGAGGGAACCTGGATCGTGATCGCCCTTGTTTGGTGTCTGGTGATGTTTGCCATGATGGTGGGCTGGCATATCTATGGCAAGCAGAACCTCTCGACTGAAACCTACAAGACGACTCGTGAAATGTTCAGCGCCAAAGCGCAGGCCGTGGTCGACAAATATACCGTGCGCACCGAAACCGACAAGCAGATTCCCGTCGTGCATCCCCCCGCAGGCGGCGATGTTTACCTGATTGGGCGCTTGTGGGACTGGTGGCCGATCATCGAATTTGAAAAAGGCAAGACCTATCGCCTGCATCTCACTTCGATGGACTACAACCACGGTTTCTCCCTGCAGCCCGTCAATATCAACATCCAGGTCGTGCCGGGCTATGAGCATGTGGTGACGATGACGCCCAATCAGTCGGGCACGTTCTCCATCGTCTGCAACGAATATTGCGGCATCGGCCATCACAACATGCTCGGCCGCATCTACGTCAAATAAGGGGGCGCACATGGCTGATATTACGACTTACCGCACCTGCCCGCGTTCCGGCCTGCAATTTGAAGCCAACGCCGAAAAACTCATGCTGGCCAACGCCGTGGTGGCCGTCGTGTTCCTGCTGATCGGCGGCATCCTCGCCATCGGCGTGGTGCTGACGCGCTGGCCTTCGGTGCATTGGCTGCAGGCCGATGACTTCTACATGGTGCTGACTGCACACGGCATCGACATGCTGATTTTCTGGATCATCTTCTTCGAAGTCGCGGTGCTGTATTTTTGTTCCTCGACCTTGCTGCGCTGTCGACTGGCGACACCGAAAGTCGCCTGGCTGGCTTTTGCGCTGATGCTGATCGGCGCGGTGACCAACAACATCGCGGTGTTCCAAGGCTCATCGAGCGTGATGATGACATCCTATGTGCCGATGATGGCAACGCCGGCGTTCTACCTGGGCCTGATCCTGTTTGCCGTCGGCGCCCTGATCGCCTGCTTCGTTTTCTTTGGTACGCTGGTGGTAGCGAAACGGGACAAGACCTATCAGGGCTCGGTGCCGCTGGTCACCTTCGGCGCGATCACCGCGGCGATCATCGCGGTATTCACCATCGCTTCGGGAGCGATCATCCTGATTCCCACTTTCCTGATGTCGATCGGCATCATCAAGGAAGTTGATGCGCTGGTGTATCGCACCATCTGGTGGGCCTTCGGCCACTCCTCGCAGCAAATCAATGTCTCGGCGCATATCGCGATCTGGTACGCCGCCGCCGCCATTGCTTTCGGCGCCAAGCCGATGTCCGAGCGCGTCAGCCGCGGCGCCTTCCTGCTCTATATCCTGTTCCTGCAACTGGCCAGCGCCCATCACCTGCTTGCGGATCCGGGACTGTCCACCGGCTGGAAGGTGGTCAACACCAGCTACTTCATGTATTTCGCCGTACTGGCCTCGATGATCCACGGCCTCACGATTCCCGGCGCCATCGAAGTCGCGCAGCGCGCAAAGGGCTACAACAATGGCCTGTTCGAGTGGCTCAGGAAAGCGCCCTGGGGCAACCCGACCTTTTCCGGCGTGCTGATCGCGCTGATCGGCTTCGGTTTCCTCGGCGGCATCTCGGGTGTGATGATGGGCACCGAGCAGCTCAACATGATCATCCACAACACCATTTATGTGCCGGGCCACTTCCATGCCACGGTGGTGATCGGCACCACCCTGTCGTTCATGGCACTCACCTATTTCCTGATCCCGGTGCTGTTCAAGCGCGAAATGATCAACCCGGGACTGGCCAGGCTGCAGCCCTATCTGTTCGGCCTGTCGATGTATTTCTTCGTGCTGGTGATGATGGGTGCGGGCACCCTGGGCGTACCGCGCCGGCACTGGGACATGTCTTTCAGCGGCGCCGCCATGGCCTACGAGTGGCCCGGTGCGGCCTACCTGATGATGGGTCTGGTCGGCATCGCCGGCATCGCGGCGATTGTCGGCGGCGCAATCTACATCTACATCACGGTGGGATCGTTATTGTGGGGAAAGCGACTGGATGACGGCGCCTTCTCCGCCAAACCGACGCCTTTCCCGCTCACCCCGGCGTCGACGGCGCTGCATGGCACGGGTTCGGCGGGATTCGCCGCGCCGGGCACCTTCGTTCTGGCATTGGTGTTCCTGACCGCGTTCGTGCTCTACTACTTCATCAACTGGAAATACTTGTCGCAGGTCTGGGGCTTGAGCTGAGCGCATGCAGCCTGGCTGGCCAACATGTCGGAACAATCGTTAACGCGCACGGTCCTCGGACTGTTCAAGCTGCGCATCGGCTTCGTCATCATGCTCACCGCGCTGGTCGGCTACGCGGTGACGCCTGGGCTGGCTTTGAGCATGCCGCAATTCGTCGTGCTGGGATTGTCGGTGCTGCTTTCCTCGGCCAGTGCCGGCGCCTTCAACCAGTACGTCGAATGCGATAGCGATCGACTGATGCTGCGCACCCGCAAGCGCGCATTTCCGAGCGGGGCACTGCGTCATACGCCAGTCTGGCTGGTGCCGATCGTGCTGCTGCTGGTCGCATCGGTGGCTGCGGCCTGGTATGTCTTGAATCCCCTGGCGGCCCTGTTCGTGTTTCTCGGCGCATTTTTCTATGCAGTGGTCTACACCGTCTGGCTGAAACGGCGCAGCTGGCTCAACATTGTCATCGGCGGCCTGGCGGGCAGTTTTGCGGTGCTGGCCGGTGCTGCCGCCGCCAGCCCGAACCCGGGCATGCTGCCGTTGTTGCTGGCACTGGTATTGTTCTTATGGACGCCGCCGCATTTCTGGAGCCTGGCCATCGCCAATCATGCAGACTACACCGCCGCTAATATCCCGATGCTACCCGTGGTGGTGGGCGATGCGCGTGCCGCGCAGATCGTCTGCGCCAGCACCGTGCTGCTGGTCGGCGTGTCGCTCCTGCCGATATTTTTCGGTGCCGGACCGATCTACTTGCTCGGTGCGCTCGGCGGCGGCGGTTATTTCATATACAGAACCTGGCAACTGGCCCGCCGGCCCGGCCGCACGACTGCGTTGGCCGCCTTTTTTGCCTCCTTCATGCAACTGAGTCTATTGCTTGCCGCGGCGGTGCTTGAGGTACTGATTAACGCTCAGTGATTGCATGCAGTATCGAATCACACTGTTGTTGTTTCTCTTCCAGTTTGCTTTGGTTAGCCAGGCTGCCGCCTTCGATCCTGCACTTGCCTTGCAGACCAGTCAGGCAGTCGTGGGGAAAACACTTGCCGACCATACCCTGCTCGACCGCAGCGGGCGACCGGTCCAGCTCTCGAGCTATCGCGGCAAGCCGCTGCTGGTAAGCTTCATCTACACGGGCTGCTTCCAGGTTTGTCCGACCACCACGCGCGCGCTGCAGGGCGCCGTCAGGGCGGTACAGGAAGCTTGGGGCAGGGATCAGTTCAATGTGATCAGTATCGGCTTCAACCAGCCGGCGGATACGCCGCAGGCATTGAAATCGTATGCCGCCCAATTTGGCATCGACGATCCGAATTGGGAGTTTCTGAGCCCGCCCGCTTCGATCGTTGATGCGCTGACGCGCGATTTCGGTTTCAGTTATGTCGCCACGCCGGCAGGTTTTGATCATATTCTGCAGATCAGCATCGTCGACGCGCAGGGCAGGGTATATCGCCAGATCTATGGCGACAGCTTTGCCGGCAACATGCTTGGCGAGCCTCTCAAACAGCTGATCAACGGCGCTCCGGTTGCCGACAAGACCAGCCTGGCGGCGATCATTGACCGGGTCCGCATCATTTGCACGGTATATGACCCGGTTACGGGAGAGTACCGCGTGAACAATGGCCTGCTGCTGGAAATTGCCGGCGGTTTGACCTTTCTGATTGCTGTCATATGGTTCTTTCTGGCCGAATGGCGCAAGCAGAGAAACTTGCGCAAACTTTCTTCGGCTCGATAATCAGATGTTTGAATCCAAACCGCTGGCATGGCGCACATGGTTAGGACAAGGGCTGCTGTATGCCTTGTTCGCGCTGATCATCGGCTATTTTTCTTCTGCGCCATCCTACCGGCACTTGGCCCCGGAATTGGCACTGATCAAGTTGAGCGTCACGCATCACGGCAAACGTGCGACAGAATGCGTGCAGCGCACACCGGAGCAACTTGCCCAGTTGCCACCCAACATGCGCGCACCGATGCAATGCCAACGCGAACGCTCACCACTTACCGTCGAACTGGAGCTGGACGGCAAACTGGTTTATCGGCATGTTGCCCAACCCAGCGGCCTCTCGAAGGATGGCGCGGCATCGGTTTATCAACGGTTGCCCTTGCTGGCAGGAGAGCACCGCTATGCTGTTCGCTTGAAGGACGACTTGCGCAGCAGCGGATTTGATTTCACGCGCGAAGGAAGCATCAATCTGCGACCCGGTCAGGTGCTGGTCATCGACTTCAATGCGGAAAAAGGCGGGATCACCCTGATATGAGCACCGGGAAGATCATGCAAACTTCTGCAAGCGCAACATGATCAAGCGACTTCAACTTCTGCTGCGATGGCTCTTCATGCGGGTCGAAGCGGTGTTCAATCGGGCTTTCGGCGATCAGCTCAATCCGCTCCATCACATAGGTGCCGTTTCCTTTTATCTGTTCTGGCTGGTGGCGGGCAGCGGCCTGTATCTTTACGCTTTCTTCGAAACCGGCGTTGCTGACGCTTATGGCTCGGTCGAGTCGCTGACGCAGCAGCAGTGGTATGCCGGCGGAATCATGCGCAGCGTGCACCGCTATGCTTCTGACGGCATGGTACTGACCATGCTGATCCACATGCTGCGGCATTTCGCTTACAACCGGTTGCGCGGTTTCCGCTGGTTTTCCTGGGTGACCGGCGTGGTGCTGATCTGGCTAATTTATATTTCCGGCATCAACGGCTATATGCTGCCCTGGGACAAGCTGGCGCAATTTCTCGTGATTGGCAGCTTCGAGTGGCTCGACTGGCTGCCCTTGTTCGATGGCGCTCTGATCAGGAACTTCATCTACCAGTCCAGCGTCAATGACAGATTCTTTTCGCTGTTGTCCTTCATTCATATCGGCCTGCCTCTGCTGGCACTGCTGCTGATGTGGATCCACGTGCAGCGCGTGCCGAAATTCCGCATCAACCCGCCGCAGCCCATCATGCTCGCCCTGCTGCTGACCATGCTGGTTCTGGCACTGGTCAAGCCGGCATTGAGTCAGGGCGGCGCGGCGGATTTCGGCGTGACCGTGACGACACTGGAATTCGATTGGTTCTTTCTCGCGCTCTTCCCGCTTTTTTATTCCTGGCCGCTGAAGTGGGTTTGGGTTCTCGTTGTGGTTATCACGGCGTTTCTTGTCGCGATGCCCTGGCTGCCGCCACGCCAGAAGCGCAACGGACAATGAACATGTACGCAGCCCTCAAGCTGCTGCATCTGGCTTGCGTGACTCTGAGCGTCGTCCTGTTCGTCTGGCGCTGGCAGCTTGCCCTTCAGGATTCGGTGATGTTACGCCGCAACTGGCTCAAGTTTCTGCCGCGCGTCAACGACAGCCTGCTGCTTGCCGCAGCGATCGGACTGATGGTCCTGTCCGGAAAATATCCGTGGGAGCAAGCCTGGCTTGCCGCAAAAGTATTGGCCTTGATCGCCTATATCGGCCTCGGTTCTGTGGCGCTCAGGGCCAGGCGCATCGTCGTGCGCCGCAGCGCCGGGCTTGCCGCTCTGATTGCGGCGGCGTATATCGTTTCAGTGGCGCTCAGCAAGAACCCGCGCGGCTTTTTGGCCTCGATTTAGTCAGACCTCAAGTCTTTTGAGCGCGGCCTGGTAGCGCTCCTGGATTTTCGCCGGGTCGCTGACTGTGAGACCGAGGTCGCGTAGCCGGCCATCCTGGATGCCGTAGATCCAGCCGTGAATCGTCAGGGCCTGTTCCCGCTGCCAAGCGTCCAGGGCAATGTTGGTGCGGCAGACATTGATCACTTGTTCCAGGACGTTGATTTCGCAGAGGCGATCCAAACGCTGCGCCTCGGGCAGGGCGTCAATGCTTGACTGATGCTTGACATGCACGTCCTGTACATGACCGAGCCAGAGGTCGGCCAGGCCGACGCGCTCGCGGTGCAATACCGCGCTGACGCCGCCGCAACCATAATGTCCGACGATCATGATGTGCTTGATCTTGAGCACGTCGATGGCAAACTGGATCACCGACAGGCAGTTGAGGTCGGTATGCACTACGACGTTGGCGATGTTGCGATGGACGAAAACTTCGCCGGGCAGCAGGCCGACGATCTGGTTGGCAGGAACGCGCGAGTCTGAGCAGCCGATCCAGAGATATTCGGGGGACTGCAGGCGCGCGAGTTTTTCAAAGTAGTTCGGATCCACTTGGGTCATCTGGCGCGACCAGGCGACATTGAAATCGAAAAGGTGAAGCAGGTTCTCGTTGCCGGTCTGGTCTTCCGACCAGTTTTCCAGGTCGAGGGCGAGAAACTGCGTGGCTTCGAGAGGGGTCTGGTAATAGGCCGGCGCCTCCTGGAAGCCGAGCTCGCGATAAAGCTTTACCGCGATCCGCATGTTCGGCAAGGTGTCGAGCAGGATCTTGCGATAGCCGAGCTCGCGGGCGGCATGGATCGCCGCGACCGCCAGGCGACGACCGACACCGAGGCCGCGCTGCTCCGGGGCTACGTAGAGGCGCTTGAGCTCGCACACGCCTTCCGAGAGCGGCCGGATGCCGACGCAGCCGGCCGGCACCCCATTATTTTCCGCATAGAGCAGGCGTCCCTGCGGTGCGGCATATCTGCCAGGCAGCGTGGCCATTTCCTGATCGAAATTCTGGAAGCACAGATCGACGCCGAGCCATGCCGCATAGTTCCGGAAAAATTTACGCACCTGCTCCAGTTGAAGGAGGTTTGCCGGAGAAAGTGTCTGCAGGGTGATCGTCATCGGGTTTTGGCTCAGACGGGTGGAATAGTGATGCGCACTATCCTACCAAAGTCTCGGATTATTCGAGATTTATTCCTCTGACTACCGGTAAGTGGGTATTACAAATTACGGCGTTTAGGGTATTTCCGGTTTCCTTCCGCCCGCATATATTCTGCATCACGAAGAGTGGCCCCAGCGATGACGAAATAAAGCAGAACGGTGGAGAAAAAATCATGATGCCCATGCCGAATCCAAAACATCGCGTAGTTCGCCGTGCAGACGTTCAGCACTTGCCTTCCTTGGCTGATGATGGCGTGGCAACGCTCTTGCTCGACCAGCGCGGCATGATCCGCGGCTACAACGGCGCCAGTGAAAACCTGTTCGGCTATAGACGCAGTGAAGTGGTCTGGCAGCATGTCTCCATGCTGTTGCCGCAACTGGCCGATACCGACCTGGTCCGCGATGGACAGCTCAATCCGCGCCTGCTTTTTCTCTGCCGCATCGGCGGCTACTTCAAGGCGCAGAAACAAAATGGACAGAGCTTTGCCAGCGATTTGTTCCTGCTGAATTTATCCAACTCGGATTCCAGCGATTTGCGGATGATCGTTCGTCCTTTTCAGCATTAGCACCCCGGGTAACGGCACCGTCATTGTGATTACGGCACCTTTGGCGATTGCTCGTGAATGACGGAATTTCCGTTACAGCGTTCAGAACAGCTCGATCCTCTTTTCCTTGGTCTGCTTCGGCAGGGCAAGAGAGTTTTCGTAATCCATTTCGGCCTTGACTACTTCAGCGGCGTCGGCCTGGGTGGTGGGACGGCGCCGGCAGAAGGCGTCGCCGTTTTCCGGCAGGAACACCACCTTGCGCGACCAGGGTCCGCTGAAATCGGAGGCGATCAGCGGGATACCCTCGCGGTCAAGCCACTCCTGGGCGAATTCGGCGTTGCGCGCGCCAATGGCCATGCCGGTCAGGCTGACGATGGTACCGCCACCGAAGGCCTTGGCGACCAGCCGGTTCTTGTTGACGCCTTTGTTGAGCAAGCCATTGACCAGCACCTCCATCGCGAAGTCGCCGCTGAGGGTGGCATCGGTATCCGAGTGGCTGGCGGTTGTTCGGCTTGGCAACAGGAAATGATTCATGCCGCCGAGCTTGAGTTGGGGGTCGAACAGGCAGACGGCGACGCATGAACCCAGCAGCGTGGCAATGGGCTTGTCCGACTCGATCGCCCATCCACCCGGATTGATGTTGCGGGCGATGCGCTCCAGTTCCTTGCCTGAAAGTTGCGAAAGATTGCTCACTGAATCTAGATCGCGCCGGGCATCGCCTGGCGCGCTGCAATAAACGTTGTCGCATTCTACTGTGCCAACGCCAACTCTCAAGTATGATTCCATCTATGGATAAGCAAGCCGTGTTCAAATCCATTGCCACCGACCTTGCCAAAGGCGAGTTGGCGTTTCCCACCAGTGCCCAGATCGCGCTGAAGGTAAGGCAGGCGCTGGATCATCCCGAGTGCCATATCGAAACTGCCGCCAAGTTGGTCCAGGCCGAACCGCTGCTTTCGGCGCGCGTGGTGGCGATGGCCAACTCCGTGGCCTTCAATCGCTCAGGACGCGAGATCACCGACGTGCGTACCTCGGTGCAGCGGCTCGGTTTTGGTGCCGTGCGTTCTCTGGCCACAGCCCTGGTCACGCGGCAGATGGCGGGCAGTCCAGCCGCCAAGGCGCAGCAGGAATTGGCGACGCAACTCTGGGAGCACACGGCCCACGTGGCTTCGCTGGCGCACGTCATCGCCCGGCGGGTGACGCATATCGACGCGGAGACCGCAATGTTTGCCGGCATCGTGCATGAGGTGGGCGGGTTTTACCTGCTCTCGCGTGCCAAGGATTTCCCGGGCCTTATCGACGACAACTTCGAGGACTGGATCGAGGCCGGCGAAGTTGCGGTGGGCCGTGCCGTCCTCAGCGTTCTTGCGGTGCCCAAACCGGTCATGGAGGCGGTCGAACATTTCTGGGAAGGCTTTCTTGCCTTGCCGCCCCGCACATTGGCGGACACGCTGCTGCTGGCCGAGGAACTTTCCCCGATTGCTTCACCGCTGCACAAGCTGGGTGGAGCTGACCGCCGCGACGGCATGACGGGCAGCATCGAGATCGCCATCGGCAAGGAAACCCTGTCGAGCATTCTTGAGGAATCCGCCGAAGAAGTCGTTTCACTCACCGGCGCCTTGAAGTTCTAGTCGCGCTCCAGCGGCGATGCTGCGAGCCATCACTAGCCTTCCCCGCACTGTCTGGCTGATTGGACTGATCAGCCTGGTCAACGATACCGCCGGGGAGATGCTGTATCCCCTGGTGCCGCTCTATCTTGCTTCAGTGCTGATGGCCGGACCGCGCGCGCTGGGCGTGATCGAAGGGATCGCCGAAGCCACGTCCAGCTTGCTCAAGCTTTTCTCGGGCGTGATCATGGATCGTACCCGCCGCGCCAAGCCGTGGATCGTTTTTGGCTATGGCCTCGCTGGTGCCGGCCGGCCCCTGATTGCTTTTGTCACGAGCTGGCCCGGATTGCTGGTGCTGCGTTTTGTTGACAGGGTCGGCAAGGGCCTGCGTTCATCGCCGCGCGATGCGCTGCTTGCCGGCAGTGTCCCGGCCGAGCGGCGTGGCCTGGCTTTCGGCCTGCATCGCGCGATGGACAATGCCGGATCGGTGATTGGTCCGGCGATGGCCGCGTTGCTTCTAATGGCGCAAGTGCCGATGCGCGACATCTTCCTCTGGTCCGTCGTGCCGGCGGTGCTGTGCGTGATACTGGCATTGGCGATCCGCGAGCCGGCAGCGGCAGCGGCGCATCCGGCGCAACCTTTCGACTGGCGCCTGAACGACATGTCGCCGCTTTTCAAGCGCTATCTTGCGGTGGTGGCCTTATTCACGCTGGGCAATTCCTCGAACATGTTCCTGTTGCTGCGCGCCAGGGAACTCGGTGTGCCTGAAGCGCAGGTACCGCTGCTTTGGGCGGCCGTATCGTTCGTCGCGATGCTTTTCTCCACGCCGCTGTCGGCGCTTTCCGATCGCTTCGGCCGCATGCACATCCTGGTGGGGGGCTATCTCGCCTACGGCCTGTTTTATTTTCTCATGGGCACCCTGGCGCAGGACGGGATGCTGCTGTTTGCGCTGTTCGGTTTTTACGGCCTGTTCATGGCGGCGACCGAGGGCGTCGAAAAAGCCCTGGTGGCCGATCTTGCTCCTGCTATGCGACGTGGAACCGCTTTCGGCTGGTTCAATCTCGTCAGTGGCGCGATGCTGCTGCCGGCCTCGCTGATCTTCGGCTGGCTGTGGCAGATGGAGTCGTCGGTGCTGGCGTTCGGCTTCTCCGCCGCATGCGCCGTGATGGCCGCCATACTCCTGAGGTTCTGGGTTTTCCGCTGAGCCGGATTTGCCGGCGGGCTATTGAAACTTCAGGCCGTACGCGATACCGATCGAATCCTCGTACAGTTTGAGCGTTTCATTGCCGGCGATGCCGACACCGCCGGGCGCACCACCCGTTGTGGTGACCCAGTTGTTGAGCAGACTGGGTGCAGTCAGCGAGCGTTTGAACGCATGCATGTAGGCCATGGTCAGCTCGGAGTTCTTGCTGAGGTTGTAGGTGAAACCTGCGGTCAGGTGATCCTCTATCACGCCGGGGGCGATGATGTTGAAAGTGATATCGCGCGGCCGCAACGGCCGGTTGCTGTGGTCGTAACCCGCGCGCAGGATCAGGTTCGGGCTGTATTGGTGTTCCACGCCGAGTTTGTAGGCATTCACGTCGCGCCAGCCGAAGCCGCGGCAGGCGTCGCAGCCGAGCGATCCCAGGGTATAGCCTGTGGCGGCCACGGCGTCGCCGATATTGGTGCTCGGATTGCCGGCCGAACTTACTCCGGTCAGATTGATGCGTCGGTACTCGGATGCGATGGTCCAGGTCGGAGACAGCTTGTACGCAATACCCAGGCTCATGTTCGAGGGAATATCGAAATTTCCCCAGCCGGGAAACAGGTCCTTGTACATGTCGAACTTGCTCATGCGCATCTTGGTGGCATAGGCGGCGCCCAACGTTATCCTGTCCGTCACATTACTCATCCAACCCAGGCGCAGGCCGAAGCCGTGCGAAGAATCGTAGCCCAGGTTGGTGATGGCCGGGTTCGCCGGATTCGTCGTGAAGCCGGCAAATCCATGCAGCCCGCGGCCGCCAAACTTCTGATAGCCGATCAGCAGGGCGGCGCCCAGGGAAGAGTCCGGGCCCACCTTGAAGGAGAACGTCGGCGCGACAATCAGCTGGAGGGTGTTTTGTCCCAGTTCGCCGTTGCCACAGAGCAGGTTGTAGCGAGTCGTGGCGGTTCCCGGATTGAAGCTGTTGCAAACCGTGCCCGGCCCGCCGGCAATCTGACCGCCCGGATAATTGGTATTCATGCCGCCGTTGGCATACACGGTGACACCGACCGCCATCTCCTGGCCCAGCATCTTGTTGTAGCCGAATTCCGGAATCAGGAAGAGGTTGCTGCGGCTCGGCACGGCAGCATCGATCCCGGCGAGGCTGCCGCTGCGCTCTGCGCTGCGGTGGGGAAGAAAGACATCCATGCCGGCATCCAGCCTGTCTCCTACCCAGACCATGCTGGCGGGGTTGTTGGCGCCACCGAAGGTATCCTTGGCCATGGGAGTGGAGATGCCCGCCATGCCCTTGGCCGTCATGCCGTAGCCGTGGGAGAAATATCCGTCGGTTGCCAGCGCTGGTGCGGCAAAGCCGACAACCAGCAGCGCCGATACTAAATATTTTATTTTCATGGTGCCCCTTGCTAAGGTGCAGTGCGCGGCAGCAGATCCGCAGGGCACGCGAAGAATTGTCAGAGTTTGGCGCGCAGTTTAACAGCGTTGTCAGCCGTCCAATGACGAAATCCCGGAAAACTGTGAACTGGCTCACAGCCGGCATGATCACCGTCTGATATAAAGGTGCTGGTTTAACCGAAAAGAGCAAACCTCGGCGAAAGCCAGGGACGCAAAGTCACCGACCTACCGGGCACGTTGAGCAGTGCCCCAGGGTTGCGGGATTGCCGGGAGATCATCATGAGTACTGCATTGAATAGCTTGCCTTCATCAAAATCGGGCGCCGGCACGTGCCTCGAATATCAAAACAAGCAATCCGTCGTCGTGCCCCGTGGTGCTGAGCGATATCATGTGAGATGGAAAATTGCGCTGATTTTCGACCAGCACGATCAAAGACCCCCGTTGCAGGGTAGAACCCTGGATTTATCGCTGACCGGAACGGCCATGCATACCAACGCCGACATTTTTACGACCTCTCCGGTAATTCTCTTGTTGGCGCCGCCCCCGCTGCTTTATGGACATCGGCAGCAAATTATCGAGATTAATGCCCGCCAGGTGTATTCGGTGTATTCGGGAGCGAGTTCCTGTTTTCGCCTCGGATTCCAGTTTACCCACTATAAGGATGATGGCCTGCAGGTTCTCCAGGAGATGCTGCGATTTTCCCTGCCAGCGCGTCATCATGTAACCAGATTTTCTGGAGAAGTCGGAAAGTAACTCAGTCAGCTGCAAGTGTTCTGGTCTTCTTCGCAGCATGTAACATGAATCGGCGAGAACTACGCCGGCTATTTTCCATCGGGGGATGCCAAGAGGCCGGTTCATCTGCTGCGTGATTGCAGCACAACGCAAGCCAATCCAATTCGTGATCCGGCCTTGACCGGTCACTGCCTGAGATCAAGCCGTCCGCCAACTGCTTCCAAGTAGTTGACGCAGGTCAATGTCGCTACGCCTACGCTGCGACAGAGTCAACCAAGCCAGCCTCGATCCTTTGGTAACCATCAGCCCCGCAGGCAAGATCACCGACGTCAATACTGCAACGGAACTTGCAACAGGCTTGAAACGAGACGAACTGATCGGCCAGGATTTTGCAAACTATTTCACCGAACCCGACAAAGCACGCGCGGGATATCAGAAGGTGTTTTCACTTTGATCTGTGACTGACTACCCGCTGGCGATTCGGAATGTGTCCGGCAGAATCACTGACGTGCTCTATAACGCCGTTGTTTATAGTGATGAGACAGGGAATGTCTTGGGTATATTCGCCGCAGCGCGCGATGTCACTGAGCGCAACAAGATTGAAGCGGAAATCCTTCGTTCCAATGCGGAACTGGAGCAATTCAGCTATGCCATTTCGCACGACATGCGCCAGTCCTTGCGCATGATTTCCGGACATCTGGGACTGCTCGAAAAGAGTATTGCTGATCACCTGGATGCGGATCAATTGCAATCATTCAAATTTGCGATTGAAGGCGCGCAGCGCCTCGATCAGATGATGATGGGGCTGCTGGAGTATTCAAGGGTAGGTCGCAAGGGTGAACCTCCGGCCTGATCTGGGCCGAGTCGGCAGGTGAAGGACAGGGAAGTCGATTTTGCGTTGCGCTGCCTCAGGGAGGTACTGAAAATCGATGACCGCTGCACTCCTGGGTAGTATTAAACGCGCGCCGACACACGGGCTGGTTATGTATCGCTGGACATTGCCGGACTGGGCTGGGCGTTACTCCAAATTTTGGACCTGCTCCCGGATCTGCTCGATCAATAATTTCATTTCCAGACCGATCGCCGTAATTTCTGCGGACACGGATTTTGATGACAGGGTGTTGGCTTCGCGATTGAGTTCCTGCATCAGGAAATCGAGCCGCTTGCCGACGGCGCCGCCTTTCTTCAGCACGCGCTCGAGCTCGCCCAGATGTGCGGCGAGGCGCGACAGTTCTTCCGCCACATCGATGCGCGCGGCGTAGACGCCGATTTCCTGGCGGATGCGTTCCTCATCGAGATTGGCCACCGCTTCACGCAGCTTGAGCGCAAGCCGTTCCTGATACTCGGCCAGCGCACGCGGCAGCAGCGGTTCTGCCTGCTTCACCAACTCGCTTATGCGCTCGGCGCGCTCGAGGATCATCGCCGCCAGTTTTGCGCCTTCGCGCTCCCGCGTGGCGACGAATTCATCCAGCGCCTTGGCGGCCAGGGCCAGACATTCGGTCTGCAAAAGATCCTGCGGCAAGGTCTGATCGCCGAGCATGCCGGGCCAGCGCAACACATCGGCCACCGTGAGCGATGCCGCTTCGGGCAGTGCGCTGCGCACCTGGCTTTGCAGGTTGGCCAATTGCGCCAGCAGGTCCAGGTTGGCGGATTGCTCGCGCACGTTGGCTGAAGCCGAGGATGGCAACAGGCCGCCGCGGCATTCGAACTTGCCGCGCCCGATGCGCGAGGCGATCAGGTCGCGCAAGGGCATTTCCAGAAAACGCAATTCCTCGCCGATGCGGAAGGTGATGTCGAGATAACGCGAGTTGACGCTCTTGAGTTCCAGATGCAGGATGGCCAGTCCCAGATCGCGCTGTAGCACAGCGTAGCCGGTCATGCTGTAAATCATGAGGATGAGTCCATAATGGTCATCTCCGTAGTGTAACCTCCGCATCATGCCGCAACAACAAATCAGTCATCCGTTGGCGCCGGGTTTCAATCTCAACGGCTATCGCATCGACAAGCAGCTTTCTCAAGGCGGATTCTCCCTGGTCTATCTGGCCTATGACGCCGCTGAAATGCCGGTCGCCATCAAGGAGTATTTGCCTTACGGACTCGCGCAACGGAGCGGGACCAGCCCGGTTCCCGAAGTCAAGGCCGAACATCGGGATGCCTACAACCAGGGCTTGGCGAGTTTCTTCGAGGAGGGGCGACTGCTTGCCCAGCTTGACCATCCCAATGTCGTCAGGGTGCTGAATTTCTTCCGCGCCAATCAGACGGCCTACCTTGTGATGCGCTATGAACGCGGGCGAACCTTGCAGGAGCATATCCAGAAGCACCGCGGCCCGCTCGCTGAAAGTTTCATCCGCAATATCTTCGTGCGCCTGCTCAACGGTCTGCGCGAAGTCCACATGCACAAGCTGCTGCACCTGGACATCAAGCCTGCCAATATTTATTTGCGCAGCCACAGCCAGCCCGTGCTGCTGGATTTCGGCGCCACCCGGCAGGGACTCGGCGCCAGCGAGTTTGCCCTGAAGGATGTGTATACCCGTGGCTATGCCGCGCCGGAACAAATGTGCACTGATGAAGCGCAGGGGCCCTGGACCGACATCTATGCCGTGGGTGCCTCGCTGTATGCCTGCCTGGCCAAGGGCACGCCGCTGTCTGCCGATCTGCGCATGCAGGAGGACCGGCTTGAACCCGCCTTGCTACGTTGGGGCAAGGAATATTCGCCGCAACTGCTGGAGTTGATCGACTGGTGCCTGCGGTTGCCCGCTGCAACGCGTCCGCAGAGCGTGTTTGCCCTGCAAAAAGTGCTGGGCGGCCAGCTGCTCGATCTGGTCGATCCAGCTTGGTTTGAAGCAAAGCCGGAATGACTCGTCTTCAAACCGAAGATAATAGCGACTGACCCAACCACTTCAAGAGAACATTGCCATGGACAACACCTCCCCGCGACCTTCCGGACGCCAGCCCGATCAGTTGCGCCCGGTGCGCATCACCCGTGAATTCACCCGCCATGCCGAAGGCAGCGTGCTGGTCGAGTTCGGCGATACGCGTGTGTTGTGCACCGCCAGCGTCGAGGAGAACCTGCCCGGCTTTTTGCGCGGCAAGGGGCAAGGCTGGGTCACTGCCGAATATGGCATGCTGCCGCGTGCCACGCATACCCGCACCCCGCGCGAGGCGGCCAAGGGCAAGCAGAGCGGACGCACGCAGGAGATCCAGCGCCTGATCGGGCGCAGCCTGCGCGCCATCACCGACCTGAAGGTGCTTGGCGAGCGCCAGATCACGCTCGACTGCGACGTGCTGCAAGCCGACGGCGGCACCCGCACCGCAGCCATCACCGGGGCGTGCGTGGCGCTGCACGATGCGGTCCGCGGCTTGCTGGCACAAGGCAAGCTGACTGGAAACCCGCTACGCGATTCGGTCGCGGCGGTCTCGGTGGGTATCGTCAATGGCCTGCCGGTACTCGATCTCGATTATGCCGAGGATTCCAACTGCGATACCGACATGAATGTGGTGATGACCGGCAGCGGCGGCATTGTCGAAGTGCAGGGCACTGCCGAGGGCCCGCCGTTTTCGCGTGCCGAGCTGGATACCCTGCTGGCCATGGCTGCCGCGGGCATCGAGGAATTGGTGATGGCACAGCAGTTTGCCCTGCAGGCCGCATGAAGCAACTGGTTCTTGCCAGCAACAATCGCGGCAAGCTGCGCGAATTCGCCGAGTTGCTCGCGCCGCTTGATTTCGCGGTGCTGCCGCAGGCGGATTTCAACATCCCGGAAGCGGAGGAGCCACATCACACCTTCGTCGAAAATGCGCTGGAGAAGGCGCGCCACGCCGCACGCCTGTCCGGCCTGCCGGCGCTGGCCGACGATTCCGGGCTGTGCGTCGAGGCGCTCGGCGGCGCACCGGGAGTTTATTCGGCGCGCTACGGCGGCGAACCGAAATCGGACCAGCGCAACAACCAGAAGCTGCTCGCTGAACTGGCCGGACAGCAGAACCGTCGTGCCCATTACGTCTGCGTGCTGGTGCTGGTGCGCCACGCGCAGGACCCGCAGCCGCTGATTGCGGAAGGCGAATGGCATGGCGAGATCATGACCGCGCCGCGCGGTGAGGGCGGCTTCGGCTACGATCCGCTGTTCCTGGTGCCACAGCTTGGTTGCAGCGTGGCCGAACTGGAAGCGGCGCAGAAAAATACGCTGAGCCATCGCGGCCAGGCCCTGCAGCGCTTGATCGAACGGTTGCGCAGCGGCGCCTGATGCGGATCATCCCGATCGCTCCGGCTGAGCCAGCCGCCCGGGCGGTTGGTGCGCAACCTGCATTGCAGGCCTTGCCACCCTTGGCGCTGTATCTGCATTACCCGTGGTGCGTGCGCAAATGTCCCTACTGCGATTTCAATTCGCACGAATTCAAAGGCGACGTTCCTGAAGAAGCCTACCTCGCTGCCCTGATCGCCGATCTGGAAGCGGCACTGCCGCAGATCTGGGGGCGCCGCATCGTCAGCCTGTTCATCGGCGGCGGCACGCCCAGCCTGATTTCTGCCGCGGGCCTGGACCAGTTGTTGACCGCGATCCGCGCACGCTTGCCCTTGCTGCCCGATGCCGAGATCACGCTCGAAGCCAACCCGGGCACGGTCGAGGCCGGCAAGTTTGCGGCTTTCCGCGCCAGCGGCATCAACCGGATTTCGCTGGGCATCCAGAGCTTTGACGATCGTCATCTGGCCGCGTTGGGACGGATTCACTCGGCATTGGAGGCGCGCCACGCCATCGATCTGGCGCTGGCGCATTTCGAGCGGGTCAACCTCGACCTGATCTACGCGTTGCCGCAGCAGACTCTGGCGCAAGCACGGCACGACATCGCCGCCGCCGCCGCCAGCGGCGCCAGCCATGTTTCCGCCTACCATCTGACGCTGGAGCCGAATACGCCGTTCCACCATGCGCCGCCGTCCCTGCCTGATGACGATCTCGCCGCGGACATGCAGGACACGGTCGAAGCCGAACTCGCCGCTGCCGGTTTCGAGCATTACGAGACTTCGGCCTTTGCGCGTCCGGGGCAGCGCTGTCTGCACAATCTCAATTACTGGCATTTCGGCGATTATCTCGGCATCGGCGCCGGCGCCCACGGCAAGATTTCCTCGCCGGCGGGCATTGTCCGCGAAACGCGGCGCAAGCATCCGCGCGAATACCTGGATGCCGCTGCGCAGGGCGATTTCGTGCAGCAGCGCAGCGACATCGGCAGCGACCAGTTGCCCGTCGAATTCATGATGAACGCATTGCGCCTGTGCCAGGGTTTCCCGCTGCGGCTGTTCGAGGAGCGCACCGGCCTGCCGGTTGCGACCCTGACGCAACCCTTGTTGCAAGCGCAGCAACGCGGTCTGCTGGCCATCGCCGACGCGCAGGTTGTGCCGACCCTGCAGGGGCAGCGTTTCCTTAACGATTTGCTGCAAATATTCTTTCCCGGGGAGGCTGGGAATATGTAACAAAAATCATCAAACCTCCTCTATATTCTGTATCATATTGTACTTTGCATCAGACCTAACCCTGTGCGAGGTGCAACCATGAACAACCCGATACCCGTATCTGTCGTCGCATCGAGTGAGTCCCGCTATGTGCCGGCCTACTGCTACAACTGCGTCGCCGGCCCCGATCTCCTGACCGTCAAAGTCTGTAACGGCGTGGCCACCGAGGTCGGGCCGAATTTCGCCGGCAAGGGCGTGTTTCCCGGCGATGGCCGGCCCTGCGTCAAGGCGTATGGCCTGATCCAGAAAACCTATCATCCGGGGCGTGTCCTGACGCCGATGAGGCGCACCAACCCGAAGAAGGACAAGGACGAGGATCCCGGTTTCGTGCCGATCTCCTGGGACGAGGCGCTCGATACGATTGCTGCACGGCTCAAGGAGGTGCACAGCCGCGGCGTGCTCGACGAGCAGGGTTTGCCGCGGCTCGCGGCAACCTTTGGTCATGGCGGCACGCCGGCCAACTACATGGGTACTTTCCCAGCCTTTCTTGCGGCCTGGGGCGCGATCGACTACAGCTTCGGTTCGGGACAGGGCGTCAAGTGCGTGCATTCCGAGCACCTCTACGGCGAGTACTGGCATCGCGCCTTCACCGTTGCCGCCGACACGCCGCATTGCAATTACATCGTGTCCTTTGGCGCCAATGTTGAAGTCACCGGCGGCGTCTGCGCCGTTGCGCGCCACGCCGATGCGCGGGTGCGCGGGGCGAAGCGGGTGCAGGTCGAGCCGCACCTGTCGGTCACCGCTGCGGCTTCGGCGGAATGGATTCCAATCAAGCCCAAGACCGATCCGGCCTTCATGTTCGCCATGATCCATGTCATGCTGCACGAGCATCCGCGCCAGCGCCTAGATGTCGAATTCCTGCGCAGCACGACATCCTCGCCCTATCTGGTCGGACCGCATGGCTACTACCTGCGCCACCCGGTCACGCTGCAGCCGCTGCTCTGGGATGCGCGCGGCAACCTCGCCGTGGCGCATGACACGCCGAATGTCGAAGCCGCCCTGGAAGGCCGCTTCGAAGTCAGCGAGGCGACCGAGATCGGTGCCGACGAGGAGCGCTGGGATTACCCGCAAGTAACGGGAACCACGGCGTTCACCATGATGGTGGAGCACATGCGCCAGTTCAGCCCGGAGTGGGCGGAAGGCATCTGCGAAGTTCCGGCGGCGAAGATCCGTCGCGTTGCCGGCGAGTTCCTCGACAACGCCTGCATCGGCCAGATCATGGAAGTGGATGGCAAGTTGTTGCCCTTCCGCCCGGTTTCGGTAACCCTGGGCAAGTCGGTGAACAATGGCTGGGGCGCCTATGAATGCTGCTGGTCGCGCACCGTCCTGGCGGTGCTGGTGGGTGCGCTGGAAGTCCCCGGCGGCACCCTGGGTACCACGGTGCGCCTCAACAAGCCGCACGACAACCGCCTGCAAAGCGTGGCGCCTGGCCCGGACGGCTTCATGATCAACTTCCTCAATCCCACCGAACGCAGCAAGTGGGCACGGCAGCCGACCAGCCGCCACGGCCACCGCACCCTGGTGCCGCTCGTCGGCAACAACGGCGCCTGGAGCCAGGCGCTGGGTCCCACCCATCTGGCATGGATGTTCCAGAACGCCGTGCCTGAAAACTGGCCGGCGCCGAGCACGCCGGAGGTCTGGATCGCCTACCGCACCAATCCGTCGATTTCGTTCTGGGATACGCGCAGCGTCACCAAGACCATGGCGAAGTTTCCCTTCACGGTGTGTTTCGCCTTCACGCCGGACGAAACCAACCACATGGCCGACATCCTGCTGCCCGATGCGACCGACCTGGAGGCGACCCAGTTGATTCGCCTCGGCAAGACCAAGTACATGGAGCAATTCTGGAAGCATCAGGGCTATGTCCTGCGCCAGCCCGTCGTCGCACCCCAGGGCGAAGCGCGCGACTTCACCTGGATCGCCACCGAACTGGCAAAGCGGACCGGCTTGCTCGAGCGCTACAACGGCGCCATCAATCGCGGCGCCTGCGGCGTGGCATTGAAGACCGACCAGCGTGACTTCGCTTTGCCCGAAGATCAGGCGAATTCGGTCGATGCCATCTGGAATGCCGTCTGCCGTGCCGCCAGCCACGAGTTGACCGGCGGCGAGGAAGTGCGGGACCTGGACTGGTTCAAGAAGAACGGACTGCTCGCCAAGCCTTTCGAGCAGACCAATTGGTATCTCTACCCGACCATGAAGGAACAGGGCTTGCGCTTCGAACTACCCTACCAGGAGCGGCTGATGCGTTCCGGGCGCGAACTCGCCAACCGCATGCATGAAAACGGCATGAAGTGGTGGGACCGCCAGCTCGAGGAATACCAGCCCCTGCCGCTCTGGCACGACTTTCCCGGCATCTGGGAACAGGACATCGTGCGGCATGGCAAGAAGCCGGAAGACTTCCCGTTCTGGCTCATCGCCACCAAGAGCATGCAATATCACTCCGGCGGCAACGTCGCGATCCAGTTGATGGACGAAATGGCTCAAAACATGCGCGGTCATGGCGGCGTGATTATCAACACCAAAACCGCCGAGAAGCTCGGCATCGAGGAAGGCGATCTGCTTGAGGTGAGTTCCGTGATCGGCGCCACCGAAGGGCCGGCGGTCCTGTTCCAGGGCATCCGCCCGGACACGCTGGTGATCGTCGGCCAGTTCGACCAGTGGGCGACGCCCTATGCCAAGGACATGAAGGCGCCGAGCCTCAACACCATCGCGCCGATGTCCCTGGAACTGACCGACGCCACCGGCTCGGGTGCCGACATCGTGCGCGTGGCGATCAGGAAGATCGCTACAAGAGCTGCCGCGTGACGCGCATGCGCGTTTCGCTCATGTCGTCGCCGCGCAGCTCGCGCAGGGCGTAGGCGATGAATTCGGGAACCACGTCCTTGCGCCAGTAGAGATCAAGGTCGGCGTTATCCATCGGCTTGGCGACTGCGCCGGCCTTTTTGCCCACAGCGGCGATCGCCTCATCGGTGAGTTTGCCGCCGACCAGGAGCTGTCCCGCTTCGGTGAGCAGCGGATGTGAAGAGACCGCGCCCAGCACGATGCGGGCCTCCTCGACCGTGCCGTCCGGCGCGGTGCGCACCGCAGCCGCCACGCCGAGCAGCGGAAAGTCGAAGGATCCGCGGCGGCGCAGTTTCCAGTAGGTGCTCTTCCAGCCGGCCAGGTCGGGCAGCATCACTTCGGTGAGAATTTCATCGGGGCGGCGCGCCAGATAGTCGATGCCGTCGTTGCAGTAGAGTTCGTTGAGCGCCAGATCGCGCTCGCCTTCGGCCGAGATCAGGCGCACTTTGGCACCCAGCGAAATCAGGGCCGGTGCGGTGTCGGTCGAGGAGACGGCAAGGCAGCGCTTGCTGCGCGTGGCGACCCAGCAGGTCTGGCCGTCGCGCTTCATGCAGAAGTCGATGGCGCGGCGCCAGTCCTCGTTCTGGTTGTAGTAGAGGCAGCGCGTGTCGAGGCAGAGGTTGCCGCCGAGCGTGCCCATGTTGCGCAAATGCGGCGAAGCCACCTGCGCGGCGGCTTGCCACAGGCCGCGATATTTTTCTCGCACTTGTGGCGCGGCCACCACTTCGCTGAGCGTGAGTCCGGCGCCGAGCGTCAGTCCCTTGCCGTTGGCGATGCGCTTCAAGCCCTCGACCTGGCGCAGCGAGACCAGCGTCGCCGGTGTCTGCTGGCGGCGCTTCATGTTGGGCAGCAGGTCAGTGCCGCCGGCAATCAACATGGCATCGCCGCCTTCCGCCGCCAGGATGTGCGCGGCTTCGGCGACGCTGCGCGGGGCATGATATTTGAACCAGGGCAGTCGCATCATGATGCGGTCACCTCCATGCGGGAGTGTGAGGATTGTGAGGATTGTGCGGATGGTCTGGATACATTCTTGGATTCGTTGCCATCGCCGCCTTCCCCGGGCGGCAGCACGAACACGCTTTCCGGATAGGGCACCTCGGGAAAGCTCTCCGGTCCGATGCGCGGCGTCTTGCCCTCGCGCTTCAGCACCAGGGCGCGCAGGATTTTGTCGGGGGTGATCGGCACTTCATCGATGCGCACGCCGACCGCGTCCCAGATCGCATTGGCGACGGCCGGCATCACCGGCAGCAGCGGGCCCTGGCCGGCTTCCTTGGCGCCGAACGGGCAGTTCGGATCGGGATCCTCGACCAGCATCACCTCCACATCCGGCATGTCCAGCGCGGTCAGTGTCTTGTACTCGAGCATCGAGGGAATCCTGTGCACCAGGGCAGCGGAAAGTTTGGGCGGAAGGCGGCGGAAGGCCTGCTCCTCCATGAGCGCCTCGCTGAGGCCCATATACACGCCGCCGATCACCTGGCCACGGGCATGGACCGCGTTGATGGCGCGGCCGATGTCGTGGGCGACCCAGATTTTCGGGATGTGCACCATCCCGGTGGCGCGATCGACCTCGGTCTCGACCACGCAGGCGGAGAAGGAATAGGCAGGCGACGGGCCGACGCCGGAACCCTTGTACTTGCCCGGCTGCTTCGGTGGCGAGTAGTTGCCGACCGCGCCCAAGGTGCCGAACTTCGTTTCAGCCAGCACCACGGCTTCGACGAAGCTCATGCCATGGTTCGGGTTGTCGGCGGCAAACACGCGTCCCTGCGACATCACCACCTGTTCCGGCAGTGTATCCAGTTGCTCGGCTGCCGCGGCAGTGATCAGTTCATGCACGCGGCCGGCCGCTTCCATCGCGGCGTTGCCCATCATCACCGTGACGCGGCTGGAGTAGGAACCCAGGTCGACCGGGGTGAGGCCGGTATCGCCGGTCACGCAGCGCACTACGGAAGTGTCGATGCCCAGCACCTCGGCCACGATGGCCGCGAGCACGTCATCCGAACCCTGTCCCACCTCGGTGGCGCCGCACATCACCGTCACCTGCCCACTGCGGTCGAGCAGGAGTTGCACGCCGGAATGCGGCATCTTGTTCCAGTAGATCGACACGCCCGCACCGGACATGTAGGTGCTGCAGGCGATGCCAATGCCGCGGCCTTCGGGCAGCTTGCCGTGCTTGTCCTTCCAGCCGGAGCGCTCGACCACCTGGCGGATGCACTCGGCCAGTCCATTGGAGCCGATCTTCAGCCAGTTGGCCGTCAGCGAATCGGCCTGGGTCACCATGTTCAGGCGCATCTCTGCCGGGTCGAGGCCGAGCTTGGCGGCGATCTTGTCAAGCTGCACTTCCTGGCCGAAGCGCGGCTGCGGCGTACCATGCCCGCGCTTCGGGCCGCAGGCGGGCTTGTTGGTAAACACGCGGCAGGCCTCGAACTTGAAGCGCGGCAATTCGTAAGTCACCGGGGTCAGCACGCCGCTGTAGAAGGTGCTGGCCGGGCCATGCGAGCCGTAGGCGCCGCCGTCGAGCAGGGTCTGCAAATGCACGGCGGTGAGCTTGCCGTCCTTGCTTACGCCGGTGCGGAACTTCATCAGGATCGGGTGGCGGCCGCGGTGCTGGTAGAAAACTTCCTGGCGTGTCAGGCAGATTTTTACCGGCCGGCCGAGCATCAGCGCCGCTTTCGAAACGACGATTTCGTGGCCGGCCGGGTCGCACTTGCCGCCGAAGCCGCCGCCGTTCTGGCAGGCGATGACGCGGATCTGCGAGGCGGGCATCTGCAAAGCGCGCGCCATCTGCCGATGCAGGTAATGCGGGTTCTGCGTGCTGGAGGAGAGCGTCAGCTTGCCATCGCCCTCGATGTGGGCGAGCGAGGCCTGCTGCTCCATCGCCATGTGGTTGTTGCCCTCGTAGAAGAACACATCCTCGAAGACATGGTCGGAGGCCGCCAGCGCCGCCTCGACGTCGCCGAATTCGTAGGACTGGTTGCGGTGGATGTTGCCCTGCTCGCCGTAGTCGTGGATGCGCGTCTCCGGCTGTTCCAGACCCTCCTGCGGCGAGGCGATGGTCGGCAGCGGCCGGTAAGTAACCTGGATAAGTTCGAGCGCTTCTTCGGCGGTCTTTTCATCGCGCGCGATGACTGCCGCCACCGGGTCGCCGACGTAGCGCACGCGTTCCGGTGCGAGCGGGTATTCGTCCTGCGCCACCGGCATGATGCCGAAAGGCACCGGGAAATCCTTGCCCGTCAACACCAGATGCACGCCGGGATAGGCGCGCGCCTTGTCCACGTCGATCGCCTCGATGATGGCGTGCGGATGCGGCGAGCGCAGCAGCTTGCAATGGAGCATGCGCGGCAGCGTCAAGTCGTCGGCAAAGCGCGCCAGGCCGGTGACCTTGGCGCGCGCGTCGACGCGCCGGCGCGACTTGCCGACGACTTCCAGTTTCTTCTTGGCGTTCATGCTTTCACCCGTTCGGCATGGCGACAGCAGCCTGCCGCCTTCTCGACCGATTCAACGATCTGCTGGTAACCGGTGCAGCGGCACAGATTGCCGGCCATGGCTTCCTTGATGCGCTGCGAACTTGGCTCAGGCTCGTTGTCGAGCAGGGCCTTGGCGGTCATGATCGCGCCGGGCGTGCAGTAGCCGCATTGCGAGCCGCCCAGGTCGGCGAAAGCCTCCTGCAGCGGGTGCAGTTCCGGACCATTGGCCAGGCCTTCGATGGTTTCGATCGCCCGGCCTTCGCATTCAATGGCGAGCGTCAGGCAGGACAGCAGCGGCGCGCCATCCACCAGCACGGCGCAGGCGCCGCACTCGCCGAGTTCGCAGCCATGCTTGGTGCCGGTGAGGCCGAGATCCTCGCGCAGCACCTCGAGCAGGGTCTTGTAGGGAGCGAAGGAGACTTCCATCTCCTCGCCGTTAACCTTGAGGGTGATATGCACCTTGCCTGGTACGGTGGCGGTTATGCCCATCGTCGACCTCCAATAAGAAATTCTAGAGTGACTTCAAATTGTTTGATATCCAACAATTAAAATTCTACACCAGAACCGGGTATATTTTGCAACAGCCAAGAATACGGCCGGCATGGTTTAATGCGTCATGGAAAACACCCAGACATCACCCGTCGCAGTCATCGTCAATCGCACGCACCGCTCCGCCGACAGCGTGCTGGCCGAGTTCGCCAGCTACCTGCGCAGCCAGGGCTGGCAGGTGCGTGGCGTGGTGCAGGACAACGTCGTGTTTGACAACAACTGCGGCAGGCAGATGGTGCTGATTGATGTCAGCGACGGCAGCCGTTTCCCCATCTCGCAGAATCTCGGCACGGGCTCGGCTTCCTGCTGTGTCGATCCCGGCGGCGTCGTGGCGGCGAGCGTTGCCTTGCGGCGCGGTTTGACGGAGGGCGCCGACCTGGTGATCGCCAATCGTTTCGGCGAACTCGAAGCGGGCGGCGGCGGATTTGCGGCAGAGATGCTGGCCTTGATGGCCGAGGGCATCCCGTTGCTCACCGTGGTGAATGAAAGATATCTCGAGGAGTGGCGGCGCTTCAGCGGCAATGCCGCAGAAGAACTGGAGCCGCAGCGTGAGGCCCTGGAAGCCTGGTTCACCGCGCTGGCAGGACAGCGGAAGCCGGCGCGCTAGAACGACCGGCCTTCCCGAAAACCCGTTGTGTCACTCGTCGTAACGGCGAGCGTAGACCATGTCATTGTAGAGCCCCTCACCGAACTTGTCCTTGCCGTATTCGGCAATGATCTTCTGGCCATCCGCCGAGGCGACGTAAGCCACAAACTTCTCGGCCGTGTCGCGCCCGGCTGTTGCCCCGGGCGGCGCTGTAAGCGCATGATAGGTGTTCACCAGCGCCCGGTCGCCGCGGAAAAGAATCTGCAGGTCGGGAGCCACGCCCTTTTCCATGATCCAGGTGCTCGAGTCGGACATGAAATAGGCTTTTTCGGCATTGGCGCGCTTGAGGCTCGCGGTCATGAAATCCTTGGTTACGATGTACCAGGCACCGCCGGGCTGAACGCCGGCTTTTTGCCAGATTTGCATTTCCTTCTGGTGGGTGCCGGAGTTGTCGCCGCGTGATACAAAGTTTGCGCTGGCGGCGGCGATGCGACGATAGGCGTCTGCTGCGCTTTCGGCCTTGGCGATTTGCGCCGGGTCATGCTTGGGACCGACGATGTAGAACTCGTTTGATCCGATCAATGTTTTGCCGGTGGCCCAGCCATCCTTGACTGCTTTATTGATCTGCTCCGGCGCATGCACCATGACCATGTCGACCTTCTTCTCCTGCAGCAGCTTGAGCGACGCGCCAGTGCCTGCCTTGATCCAGACCATTTGCGCATCGGCTCTCCGGGCAAAGTCCTCGGCCAGCAGTTTGAGCAAACCCAGTTCGCCCGGGCTGCCCGTGGCCAGAGTAAAGCGGTTCTTGCCATTGCCGTAAGTGGCGCCGGTTTCGACGGCCGCCCAGGTCGGGCGCGTGAGCGTCAGCAGACAGAGCGCCATCAAGGCGGCCAGTTTTGCGAATGTGCGTTGCATGATTTTCCTTTCCCTCGTCGATCAACGCTTGGCGTTGGGGAAGAAGAGCTGTTGCCCGCCGATCTTGTAATCGGCTATGGTCTGCTGGCCTTCCGCCGAAACCACCCAGTCGATGAAGGTCTGTCCGAGTTCCTTCTTGACGTGCGCATGCTTGGCCGGATTGACCAGGATCACGCCGTATTGATTGAACAGGCGCTGGTCGCCTTCGACGGCGACGACGAGTTCGCCGCGGTTCTTGAATGACAGCCAGGTGCCGCGATCGGCGAGGATATAGGCATTCATCGAAGCTGCCGTGTTGAGCGCCGGACCCATGCCTGATCCGGTGTCGCGATACCACGGCCCCTTGGCTTGCTCGAGATCGATGCCGGCGGCCTTCCAGTAGCGCAGTTCAGCGGCGTGCGTACCGCTCTTGTCGCCGCGCGAAACGAACGGAGATTTTGCCGCTTCGATTTTCTTGAGTGCGTCGATGATGTCCTTGCCGCCGCCGACCTTGGCCGGGTCGGCTTTCGGCCCGATCAGCACGAAATCGTTGTACATCACTTCCTTGCGCTCGACGCCAAAGCCTTCGGCAACGAATTTTTCCTCGGCGGCCTTGTCATGGACGAAGACCACGTCGGCATCGCCGCGCCGTCCCGTATCCAGTGCCTGGCCGGTGCCTAGTGCGACGACCCGAACCTTGATGCCGGTCTTCTTCTCGAAAACCGGCAGCAGGTGACCGAACAGACCGGATTGCTCAGTCGAGGTGGTCGAAGAAACGACGATGAATTTTTCCTCGGCGTGGGCGGGCGGGAGCGCGAGCATGAATGCGGCGGCAAGGCTGGCGCAGGTGGTCAACAGGGTATGGCGCAGGAACTTCAAGACAATATCCTTTCGAAAAATGGACTGCCACGCGGCAGGCTGTGATTGGCAAAGGTTCGTCGCTTCGGAAGGAGAAGATATGACAGTAGGCCCGTCCAGCACAATATGATTGGCTTTGCATATCCTCCGACAGATATGCAGACGGCTGGCCTAGCTGCGCTTGTGGAAGATTACATCCCAGACGCCATGGCCGAGGCGCAGGCCGCGCGCTTCGAACTTGGTCTGTGGCCGGTAGGCGGGGCGCTCGGCGAAGCCACTCGAGGTATTGTTCAGAAAAGGTTCGGCGCTCAGGACTTCGAGCATCTGCTGGGCATATTCCTGCCAATCCGTGGCGCAGTGCAGGTAGCCATCGGCTGCCAGGCGTTCGGTCAGCAGTCGCACCAGGGGCGGCTGGATCAGGCGGCGTTTGTGGTGGCGTTTTTTCGGCCATGGGTCGGGAAAGAAAATGTGGATGCCTGCCAGTGATGCCAATGGAATCATGTCGCGCAGGACCTCGACGGCGTCGTGCTGGATGATGCGCACGTTGCCGAGCTGGCGCTCGGCGATCTCCTTGAGCAGGCCGCCGACTCCGGGCGTGTGCACCTCGATGCCGAGGTAATCATGCTGCGGATGCGCTTCGGCGATCCGGGCGGTGGTCTCGCCCATGCCGAAGCCGATTTCGAGAAATTTCGGCGCTACCTCAGCACTTCTGCCGAAGGCTGCAGCGAGGTCGAGCGGCGCGTTGCGGTAGGGGATGCCCCACAGCGCCAGGTCGCTGTCGTAATGTCGCTGCTGCGCGGCGGTGATGCGGCCCTGGCGCAGAACGAAACTGCGCACCGGCTCGCGCCGGACTTCGCTGTCTGTGTCGGTCAATTGATCAGGCCGGAAGAGGGGGAACTCGGGCTGGCGGCATAGAGCTTCTTCGCCATGCGCCCGGCCAGGTAGGCCTCGCGTCCGGCTTCGACCGCCTTCTTCATGGCGCCGGCCATCTGCAGCGGGTTATTGGCCAGCGCGATGGCGGTGTTCATCAGCACACCGTCGCAACCGAGTTCCATGGCGATCGCTGCGTCCGAGGCGGTGCCGACGCCGGCATCGACCAGCACCGGAATTTTGGCCTGGTCGATGATCAGGCGCAGGTTCCAGGGATTGAGGATGCCCATGCCGGAGCCGATCAAGGACGCCAGCGGCATCACCGCGACGCAGCCGATGTCTTCGAGCAGCTTGGCCTGGATCGGATCGTCGCTGCAATACACCATCACCTTGAAGCCATCCTTGACCAGGGTTTCGGCGGCCTTGAGGGTTTCCGGCATATGCGGGAAGAGCGTGTTGGGGTCGCCCAGCACTTCCAGCTTGACCAGGTCATGACCGTCCAGAAGCTCGCGCGCCAGGCGCAGCGTGCGCACCGCGTCCTCGGCCGTGTAGCAGCCGGCGGTGTTGGGCAGATAGGTATAGTCGGAGGGTGGCATCACTTCGAGCAGCGAGGGCTGGCCCGGCTCCTGGCCCATGTTCACGCGCCGGATCGCAACTGTGACGATCTGTGCCCCGGAGGCGTCGATGGCCTGCTTGGTCGTGGCGAAATCCTTGTATTTGCCGGTGCCGACCAGCAGGCGCGAGGTGTAGCTGCGGTCGGCGATAATCAGTGGGTCCTGGTTCATGGCGCTGTCTCCGTCTGAAAATTTCAGCCGCCGCCGACGGCAACGACGATCTCGATGCGGCAACCCGGCTCGATCCGGGTCGTCGCGTGAAGGCTCTTCGGCACGATCTCGCCGTTTTTCTCAACCGCTACACGCTTGCCGGCATAGCCCAGGTCATCGAGCAGGTGTGCCACATCAGTGGGGGCTTCGACTTGGCGGGATTCGCCGTTGAGAGTGAAAGCGATCATTGGCGAAAGTTTATCACGCGACCTGCCGACGCTTTTCTAACCCTCTAGCGAAGCATCGCTGACGCCGATCAGCTGGATGGCATCGGCAGTGCCGGATGAAGTAACAGCCTTCGCGATGTCCGTGGCATGGGCGATCGTATCCGCCGAATTGTTGTAGGTCAGTCCGTTGCCGATGGCAAAGGTTTTGCCAACGGCGACCTTGTTGTCGAGCAGGTCGGCGACCCAGCCCCAGGTCGCATCGTTCTTGAAGGTGTGCGCCGAGCTCAGGATATCCTGAGCCAACGAAAAACGCGTCGAAGTGTGGTCGGCCAGCTGGCCGGTCCAGTAGGCCAGTCCGCCGGCATCGGCGCCCTCCGGGCGTCCGAGCGCATTCTTGTAGAAGACATTGATGAAGTCCGTGTCGGTCATGCTGGCAGAGAATCCGGTCTGGCTGGAAAACTGAACTCCGGCGTTGTAGAACGATTCGGAGATTTGCGTAATGCTCTTGCCGCCACTCAACTGATCGATCCAGTAGCTCAGGCCATCCGCATCGGGGACGCGGTTGAAGAAAGCCACGTAGAGTTCGGCGATGGAATTGAGATTGGCGGTCGAAATCGCGGCCGCCTTGGCCTGCACCATCAGATTGACCGAAACATCCGAGAACTTCAACCGGTCGACATTCGACAGGGTATCGGTACCGCCTGTGCCGACCTTGTCCGTTACGCTATAGCCACTGGCGGTCTTGGTGATCGAATAGTTGGTGCGTGCTGCACCGTAGGCAACGTAGTATTCCCCCGCCGTCGCGTCGTAACTCACCCCGGCACCGGGAGGTACAGGAAATATCGTGGTCATAGTCTTGCTCCCCGGAACCTACTGCTTGTTTACCCGGAATCCGACGCCGGCTCTCAATGATCGATTGCCTGCCGTGAAATTCAGGCAGCCCATGCTGGAGATGTAATTACTGAGCGCCAATCTGCCCTGCGCGTCAAGGCCGAGCGCGTAGCAGTACCCTTGCTGAAGTCATTATCCCATGCCGATAAGGGGTTTACAGCGCCATGGTCGGCGGTTATAGTGCGCCACCTATGTCTTTTCGTCCCTACATTGGCCGCGCTGGCGTGGTGCTGTTTGCCAGCTTCTTGTGCCAGTTTGCTTCCCCAGCCATTGCCGACGAACCTCCGGTTCCGGCTGCGCAAGCATTGGATATTCAGCTCAAGGGAGCCACTTCCCTGTTTGAACAGGCCAGCGCCAAAGCCAATGAGGCCGTGACCCAGGCCCTCGATCTGGTCGGGATACGCTATCGCCGCGGCGGGACTTCACCGGAAACCGGTTTCGATTGCAGCGGTTTCGTCGGCCATGTGTTTCGCCAGGGGCTGGGCTTGATCCTGCCGCGCACTTCGCGCGAAATCAGCAAGAGCGGCGAAGTCGTCAAGAAAAACGAATTGCAGCCGGGAGATCTGGTGTTCTTCAGAACCATGCGCCAGGCCTTTTCCCATGTCGGCATTTATCTGGGCGACAACCTGTTCGTCCATGCCCCGGCCAGCGGCGGCGAAGTGCGCATCGAAGACATGCGCACCGGCTACTGGGGCAAGCGCTTCAACGGCGCCCGCCGCATCGCCTCCTCGGAATAGTCCGCTCCCAACTTAGCGCAGCCTGGCCAGTCTGGCCTTCAATTCGACGAGTACCGCAGCCACCGCCTTTTCGCCCTCCAGCACGGCCAGATGCCGGTCCTGGAAGTCGGTGGCGCGCAGTTCGGGCGTGTAAGGTCGGATCACAATGTCGGCCGCGGGCAATTCCTGCTTGCTGATGGTCTGCGCCATGATGGAAAAAGTCTGCAGCAGCACGTCGATGGTGCTCTGGGTCTTGCCATGCTGCGGTTTGGCCGAGATGTCGACCGCGATGACGAAATCCGCACCCAGGGAGCGTGCAGCCTGCACCGGTACGGGGCTTACCAGGCCGCCGTCGACGTACTCGCGGCCGTTGATGGCGACCGGCTGAAACACGCCCGGCACGCTGCTTGAGGCGCGCACCGCCATGCCGGTGTTGCCGGTGCGAAAGATCACCGCTTCGCCGCTTTGCAGGTCGGTGGCAACGACTGCCAGAAGCTTGCCGAGTTTTTCCAGGGGACGCTGACCCACCGCCTGGTTCACAAAGTTTTGCAGTGCCTCGCCCTTAAAGACGCCACGATCGGGCAGGGACCAGTCGGAAAACTGGCTTTCCTCCACCTGCAGGACCAGTTTCTGCAAATCGAAACCGCTGTGGCCGGCGGCATACAGGGCGCCGACCACGGCACCCGCGCTGGTGCCGACGACCATGTCGGGCACGATGCCCTGCGCCTCGAGCGCCTTGATGACGCCGACATGGGCAAATCCGCGTGCCGCGCCGCCACCCAGCGCCAGCGCAATCTTGACCGGTGGCTTGGGCTGCACAGGAGCGACCGGGGCCGGTTTGGGCGGCGTTGCGCAGGCCGCCAGAAAAGCGGTAACCACCAACAAGCAACGCAGGCCAAAGGTCTTCATGTGGCTTGGATTTTATCCGAGCGTCTCGTTTCAAGGCCGCAGCTGCGCTAGAATTTTCTCCATCGCATTGTTCGTCGTTGCTGTCATGATCCCCTGGCTGACCCAAGCGCATCAGTTTCCTCCGGTTGAATCGGCGTTGACCGATCCCAACGGTTTGCTGGCGGCGGGCGGGGACCTGAGTGCCGACAGACTCATTGAAGCCTATCGCCATGGCATATTTCCCTGGTACTCGCCAGGCGAACCGCTGTTATGGTGGAGTCCCGAGCCGCGCATGGTGCTGTTTCCCGGCGAAGTCAAAATTTCCCGCTCGCTGGAGAGAGCCTTGCGGCAGGGGAATTATGCCGTTCGTCTCGACTCGGCTTTTGCACAGGTCATGGCCGCCTGTGCCGCACCGCGCAAGGATGGTGGAGGAACCTGGATCAGCAACGAGATGCAGGATGCTTATGTCCGGCTGCATCAACTCGGCTATGCCCATTCCGTTGAAACCTGGATGGCTGATGGTGACCGTCAATCTCTCGTCGGCGGTCTTTACGGCGTAGCGATCGGCCGCGTCTTCTATGGCGAGTCGATGTTCGCGCGGGCCAGCAATGCCTCCAAGATTGCCCTGGCGCATCTTTGCCGATATATAGAAAGCCGCGGTTTTGCCGTAATCGATTGTCAAATGAATACGGCGCATCTCGCTTCTCTCGGCGCACGCGAAATCCCGCGCCACGAATTTCTCGACGGCCTGTCGCGCTGGACGGCTTCGGGCGGCGCAGCCGGGTGCTGGCCGCGTGATGCGGCGCATGGATTATTCGGCAGGACACCATGACCAAGCTCAACGAATATCCTTTCTCGTTGCTGCAGTTCTACGCGACCGCACCTTACGGCTGCTCCTACCTGCCCAACCGCGTGGCGCGCTCCCAGGTTGCCACGCCCAGCCATCTGATCGATCATGCAACCTACGGCGAACTGGTGCGTGCCGGCTTCCGCCGCAGCGGGGTATTCACCTATCGGCCGTATTGCGATGCCTGCCGCGAATGCATCCCGGTGCGCCTGGTGGTGGACCGTTTCGAGACCAACCGCAGTCAGCGGCGTGCGCTGCAGCGGCATGCCGGCCTGGTCATCGAACAATGTCCGCTGACTTTCCGCGAGGAGCACTACGCCCTGTACCAGCGCTACCAGGCGGCACGACACAGCGGTGGCGGCATGGATCAGGACAGCCGCGACCAGTATGCCCATTTCTTGCTGCAGACCCATGTCGATAGCCATTTAGTCGAGTATCGCGAAGACTCGGCGCTCGGGCCGCTGCGCATGGTGAGCATCATCGACTTGCTGCCGGACGGCTTGTCCTCGGTGTATACCTTCTACGATCCCGATTTGCGCGGCGCGAGCCTGGGTACTTTCGGCGTGCTTTGGCAGGCGGCGCAATGCGCCCACCTTGGTCTGCCTTATCTGTATCTGGGCTACTGGATCCGCCATAGCCCGAAAATGGCCTACAAGTCGAACTTCCGTCCGCTCGAAGGCTTGGTGGGCGGGGCCTGGCAGCTGCTGAACCAGGACAACAAGTGGGAGTGACCGCTTCCGCTCAGGCAGTAAGTCAGAACCTGCGCGGCGGTGAGAATTCGCCCAAGCCCATCTGCTTGTAGTACCCGGCAAAATCGTAATACTGCCGCGCCTCGATGGCATGGTGCGAGCAGATGGCCTGGCAGTTGTTGCAGCTGATGCAGCCGCGCTGTCCGTCCTTGACGCGCGATTTTTTTGCGCCTTTTTCTCCGACCAGTTCAAGCGCGTTGCCGGGGCAGACGACGACGCAGAGCTTGCAGCCGTCGCAGGCCTGGGTGTCGATGACGACGTCGTGATAGATCGATTCCCTGGGATCGTCCCAGATCGGCAAATGCTGGCGCTGCGCAAAATTCAAGAGAGCCATGGTTGTCTCCTGGCAGGGTTCAGTAAAAAACTTCCTTCTGGCCGTCTTCCCACCAGGCGATTTCGTGGGTTTGACGGGAAATATGGTTTTGCGCCGGATCGCCGATCGGGTAGCCCACCGTGATCGCCTCGGAGATTTCGTAAGGCCATTCGGCGCCGAACTGGGCGGCCATTTCCTTATTCTTGTTGAGGAACTTCGAAAAGCCGATCCAGCAGGTACCCAGCCCCAGGCTCTGCGCCGCCATCACGATGTTGGTGCCGACGATGCCGATGTCGATTTCGGGGCAGCCCACCCCGCGCCGGTCCACGAGCAGCAGGATCACCGTGGGCGCCTTGTGGAATACGGCGAAGCGGCCTTCCGCGATCGACGTCAACACGGTCATCGGCACCGGGTGCAGCATATTGTGATCGAGCCGGTTGAGCAGGCGCGCCTTGAGCCGGGTAAACCAGCGACGCAAGGAGCCTTGCGGGTAGAGGGTGTAGTCGAGCGCCGGGGACATTTTCTTGAACTCGTCGACACAGTATTGTTCCATGCGCTCAATCAACTTTTTGTCGCGCACCACCACGAATTTCCAGGCCTGGCTATTGCCCTGCGAAGGCGCAAAGCGGCCGATCTCGAGCATGCGGCGGATCAGGTGTGCCGGAACCTGCCGGGTCTTGTATTTGCGCACGCTGCGCCGGCGCAGGAAGGCTTCCTCGATCGGATTCCAGTCCGCACCGGGAGGCGTTTCCCGGATTGCCGAGGCACTGCCGGAATTTTGCTCGAGTTGTTCGAGATCTTCTGCTTCGAGTGCGTTTGACCGGGCCATGTCATCCTCTTTTTGAATTTGGCTTCCCAAGATGCTTGCAACTTCTCAAGAATATCCCATATCCTTCGTGCGGCAAAAGGCATCCTGATGAAGCATGAATTGTAGAGGAGCGATGACATGGCAGTGATTGATTTCTTTGAGCGCGGCTATCGCTATGGTGCGGATGCCGACTACCTGGTGTTTGGCGAACGCACCTATTCTTACCAGGAAGCCCGCGATTTCACCTGTCAGGTCGCCAATGGCCTGCTCACCATGGGTCTCAGGAAAGAGACCAAAGCCGCGGTGTGGGCCAAGAACGACCCGGTTGGCTGGCTTTGCACGCTGTCGATCTGGCGCGCCGGCATGGCCTGGGTGCCGATCAATTACCGAAATTCAACGAGCGAGAACGGTTACATCCTCGAGGCGTTCGACTGCGAGGTGCTGTTCTTCCAGGCCGAATTCGCCGAACAGGTGGCCTCCCTGCGCGCCAGCCTGACTTCGGTTCGCCACTACATCTGCTTCGACGGCGTCGTCGATTGGGCGATCAACCTGGAGCAGTGGATGGCCGGGTATGCGACTATGCCGCCGCAAATCACCTGTGACATGGGAGATGTCTGCGCCGTCATGGCGACCGGTGGCACCACCGGCCGCCCCAAGGGCGTCATGAACACCCATCGCAGCCTGTCGACCATGGTTACCAGCTGGCTGGCGGCCCTGTATTACCCGCCTCTAGTGCGTCCCGTGAATCTTGCCGCGGCGCCGCTGACGCACACGGCCGGGATATTCTCCCTGATGGCGGCGGCACGGGGCGGCAAGCTCATCATTCTGCCGCGCCTGGAACCCGAGCTGTTGCTGGATACGCTTGAACAGCAGCAGATTTCAGAATTATTCCTGCCGCCCACGGTGATTTACATCCTGCTCGATCATCCGCGCATCAAGGGCCGCAATTTCAGTGCGCTGCGCTATTTCCTCTATGGCGCCGCACCGATGTCCGTCGACAAGCTGAAGCGGGCGCTGGGCATTTTCGGCCCGGTGATGATCCAGGGCTTCGGACAGACCGAAGCACCCGCCTGCATTTCCTGTCTCGAACCGGCCGAGCATTTCGACGGTGGCCAAATTGCCCCGGATGAGCGGCTGTCATCCTGTGGCAGGCCTTTCCCGCTGGTCGGCGTGTCGATCCAGAACGATGCCAACGCCAGCCTGCCCCAGGGCGAAGTCGGTGAAATCTGCGTGCAGGGCGACATGCTCATGAAAGGCTATTACAAGGACGAGCAGAAGACCGCCGAAACCATCATCGACGGCTGGCTGCATACCGGGGATGTCGGCTTCATCGATGCCGCGGGCTACCTGCACATTACCGACCGCAAGAAGGACATGATCATCACCGGCGGCTTCAACGTCTTCAGCTCGGAAGTGGAAGGCGCCATCAACAGCCATCCCGCGGTGCAGGATTGTGCCGTGGTCGGGGTGCCCGACGACAAGTGGGGCGAAGCGGTCAAGGCCGTCGTCGAACTCAATCCGGGCGCCTCGGTGAGCGCCGAGGAACTGATCAATCTCTGCAAGGACAAGTTGGGCAGCGTCAAGGCGCCGAAGACCGTCGAATTTATCGACAAGCTGCCGCGCAGTTCCGTGGGCAAGGTGCTGAAGCGCGCGGTACGCGAGAAGTACTGGGCGGACAAGACCAAGCAGGTGAATTGAGCGATCGGGATCCTGGCGCTATAGCGTCTTCGTCAGCACCTTGGAACGCCGCTGGTAGTTGTAGAGTTCGCGCTTGGCGTCGGGCAGGGCATCGACGCCGGCTTCGGCAAAGTCGCGCTCGATGAACCAGTGCGCGGTGCGTGTGGTGAGGACGAAAAGATGCTTCAGCTTGAGCTTGCTGGCGCGGTTTTCGACATGCTGCAGCAACTGGTCGCCGAAGCCGCTGCGGCGGTATTCCGGCATCACCGCGAGACAGGCCACCTCGCCCGACTTCTCCTTGCCCTTGCTGCCGGTGAAAGGATAGAGGGCGACGCAGCCGATAATGACACCATCATGATCGAGCAGCGAAAAGCGATTGACTTCCATTTCCAGGCGTTCGCGACCGCGCTTGACCAGAGTGCCGTCGGCTTCGAGCGGCGCGATCAGGGCGAGTATTGCGCCGACGTCGTCGACCGTCGCTTCGCGCAAACTGACCAATGGCGCATGGGTCATCACCGTACCGACGCCCTGGCGCGTGAAGAATTCCATGAGCATGGCGCCGTCGGCATAGCGATCGAGGAAATGCACGCGACCGACGCCACTGCGGCAGGCCCGCACCGCCCCGGGCAGTACGCGCGCCAGTTCCGGCGCCTGCTTGATGCGCCGCGACAATAATTTTTCGACCTGGTCGGCGGTCACGGCATCGAGCAGTTTGCCTTTCTTGTCGATCACCCCGGATGCTGCGCAGAGATAGATCAGCTTGTCCGCCTGAACCGCAACGGCGACGGCTTCCGCGACCTCTTCCCAGGCGAGATTGAAAATTTCGCCGGTCGGTGAAACCCCGAGCGGCGTGATCAGGACCACGTTCTGCTGGTCCAGGTCGGCCTTGATTTCATCGGCGTTGATTTTGCGCACTGCGCCGGTGTACTGGTAGTCGATGCCGCCCAGCACGCCGACGGGCTTGGCGGTGATGAAATTGCCGCCGGTGACGCGCATCCAGGCTCCCGCCATCGGGGTGTTGGGCAGGCCCTGGGAGAGCAGCGCCTCGATTTCGATGCGTGCGACGCCCATGGCGCTCTTGACGCATTCCAGGGTCTCCGCGTCGGTGACGCGCAATCCTTTATGGAAGCTTGCCTTCAGGCCGCGCCGCTGCACTTCCGCATCGATTTGCGGACGCGACCCATGCACCAGCACCAGGCGGATGCCGAGGCTCGCCAGCAGATTGAAATCCTGTGCCAGTGCCTGGGCGACATTGCCCTGCAGTACTTCACCGCCGAAAGCAAAAACAAAGGTGCGCCCGCGAAAGGCGTGGATGTAGGGGGCTGCCTGGCGCACCCAGGCGACCAGGGCGGAGTCCGGCAGGTCGCCGGCGCTTGTTTCAGAGCTTTGTGCAGCTGCCATGCTTGTTTTGCCTCATGCTTGGTTGCTTATGCTACCCGTGCCACAGGTCATTTCTCACCCGGACGCGTTTCCTTGAGTGCCGCTTCGAGCCTTTCGCAGACTGTCCGCAGAATCTTGACACGGGCAAAGTTCTTGTCGTTGGCCTCGACCAGGGTCCACGGCGCCTCGCCGGTGCTGGTGCGGTCCACCATGTCGCACACCGCCTCATGGTAGGCGTCCCACTTCTCGCGATTGCGCCAATCCTCTTCGGTGATCTTGAAGCGCTTGAACTGGATCTTCTCGCGTTCCTTGAAGCGCTTGAGCTGCTCTTCCTTGCTGATCTGCAGCCAGAACTTGACGACGATGACGCCGGCATCGGTGAGATCGTGCTCGAAGTCGTTGATCTCGGAATAGGCGCGCAGCCAGTCGGCTTCGGCGCAGAAACCCTCGACGCGTTCGACCAGCACGCGGCCGTACCAGGTGCGATCGAAAATCGCCACGCGGCCGTTGCGCGGGATGTGCCGCCAGAAGCGCCACAGGTAGGGCTGGGCGCGCTCTTCCTCGGTGGGTGCCGCCACCGGGATGATCTGGTAGTCGCGGGCGTCAAGGGCGGCGGTGATGCGGCGGATGCTGCCGCCCTTGCCAGCGGCGTCTGAGCCCTCGAAGGCGCAGATCAGCGAGCGGCTCTTGAAGCGCGGGTCGCGCACCAGTTCTGAAAGCTTGCCCTGCCACTTGGCCAGTTGCGTTTCGAAGTCGCTCTTGGCCATGGGTTTGCGGTTCAGCTTGAGCTCGGAGAGCACGTCGCGGCCGTCGAGGTTGACGCGCGCCGGCGGCGCCACCGGGGTGGTCAGCTTGTCGGCGTTGGCCAGGCGCTGGCGAATCGCGTCGAGCAGAATCTTGCCGGTGGTGAGCGAGCGATAACGATCGTCCTCGCCCTCGATGATGATCCAGGGCGCCCAGGGTGTGTTGGTCATGCGCAGCACATGGCCGACCACGGCCTGCAGCTTGTCGTAGGTCTTGAGCCGGTCCCAGTTCCATTTGGTGACGCGCCAGGCGGTCTTGGGGTTTTTTTCCAGCGTCTTGAGGCGGCGTTTCTGGCCTTCCTTGGTGAGGTGGAACCAGAACTTGAGCACCAACGCGCCTTCATTCACCAGCATTGCCTCGAAGCGGTTGATCTGGTCGATGCGCGCGTCCATGCCGGCCTTGGTCATGCCGCCGTCGAGACGGTCATGGATCGGGCTTGAATACCACGAACCGGCGAACACGCCGACCCGTCCCTTGGGCGGCAGTGCGCGCCAGTAGCGCCACATGAAGGGACGCTCGCGCTCCTCGTCGGTGGGGGCGGAGAAGGCCAGGGTCGAAATGAAGCGCGGGTCCATCCACTCGTACAGGATGTTGATGGTTTCGCCCTTGCCGGCGCCATCCTGGCCGCTGACCAGGACGACGACCGGAATCTTGCCGTTCTCCTTGAGTTCGTACTGGGCATCCTGCAAGGCCGCGCGCAACTCGGGAACTGCCTTGCGATAAGTTTCCTTGTCAATCTTGTGACCGATTTCAGACGATTCGAACATCGCGATCCCCTTTGAGCCAGTCTCTAAAAGTCACCCCACAACGCCAATATAGCCGCGATTGCCGCCAGCCCGGCGGTTTCCGTGCGCAACACGCGCGGCCCGAGTGTCACCGGCCGGAAGCCGACCGAACACGCCGCCGCTTCCTCGTCGGCGTCGAAGCCGCCCTCGGGGCCGACCAGCAGCGTCAATCCCCCCACGGGCCGCGGCAACGCCGACAAGCGCTGTTCCGCCTGGGGCGAAAGCAGCAAGCGGGTTTCATTTTCCCCCGCAGGTTGCGGCAGATAATGCGGTAGATCAAGAACCGGGCCGATTGTCGGCACCCGGTTGCGTCCGCTTTGCTCGCAGGCAGCGATCGCAACTTGCTGCCAGTGGCCGCGGCGCTTTTCGGCGCGCTCGCCGGAAAGTCGCACGACACTGCGCTTGGCCTGCAAGGGCTGAATTGCCCTTACGCCCAGTTCCACAGCCTTCTGCACCACCCAGTCCATCTTGTCGCCGCTGGGCAGGGCTTGCGCAAGAGTCAGTGCCAAGGGCGCCTCGCGTTCGATATCGTGCCAGTCCGTCAGCATCAGGCGAAATAACGGCGAAGTTTCCGTGACTTTTCCTGGATATTCGCCGCCCTGGCCGTTGAAAACCAGCAACTCATCGTCCTTGCGCAAACGCAAGACGCGCAGTGCGTGGTGTGCCGCTTCGGGAGGCAGGGTCACTGTGCGGCCGGCCTGAAGCGGCATCGGGCAATAGAAGCGGGAAATCATCATGACATTATATTTCTTCCACTCCGCGGATAAAGAAACTTGGATGGCGTGGCAAGTTTGAGCTGACGGCGACTTGACTATAGAATCCCGCGAGTTGCTCGCGAGTTAATCGTTTGGTTGCCCGGGTTCTTCGAAAAGCCTTTGCGGAGACGACCATCAAATGAAAATGATCAGGACATTCTTTCTGCTTGCCAGCCTGCTGGTATCCGGCGCGATTCATGCGGGCTCATTCAAGCTTGACGATGCCGCATTGGCGCAGGTCAATGATTTTGCGTCCGGAGCCAAGGTGATTGCCAAAGTGATTGCGGTGGCCGACACAAGCATTACCGTGAGATCCCTGAGCACGGGTTACGAGAAAAAGCTTGGCGGCAAGTTGTCCCGCGACATGCTGGGCAAATGCGTTTCGGTAGTGAAATTGAGCGAAAGCAAATTCGACGTCAATCCTTCCCCCTGCAAGCTCTCGCACGACGGCAAGGCAAAGGCGGAACTCAAGCAGCAGCTTGATGCCGCCGCAAAAGCGAAGTAGACCGCGGAGAAGCTATTCGGCGGCTTTGAGCATGTACTCGACAGCCGCCTTGATTTCCTCTGGCGTACGGGGTTGCGCCGGCATCTTGCCTTTTCCCTTGATCGCCGATTCGGCCAGGGCATCCTTGCCCTTCTTGGCCAGTTCCGCCCATTTGTCCTTGTCGCCAAACTTCGGGGAGCCCAGCAATCCCCTTTTGTGACAGGCGCCGCAGGTGCTCTCGAAGATTTCCTTGCCGTCAGCAGCGATGCCAAGTTGAGTGCCGCCAATGAACAAGACAATGCCTGCAGCGAGAATCTCAAGTTTCTTCATGCTGGTCCCCTGTGTTTGTCCATCAGCCAAGCGGCCACCAGGCTTAATCATGCGAAAGGCATCGCTTGGGCGGCGTCAGGTGCCAATCATATATCATTGCAGCTTACGTTCTTGCCCGCGTGGCGCTGCATGATCCCTTTCTCCATCCTCGATCTTTCTCCGATTGCGCAAGGAAGCAACGCTGCGGAGTCGTTTCGCAACACGCTCGACCTGGCCCGGCACGGCGAACGCTGGGGTTACCGGCGTTACTGGCTCGCCGAACATCATGGCATGCCCGGCATTGCCAGTGCGGCGACGGCGATCCTGATCGGACATGTCGCTGCCGGCACATCGACAATACGCGTCGGCGCCGGTGGCATCATGCTGCCCAATCATTCCCCGTTGGTGATTGCGGAACAGTTCGGAACCCTGGAATCGCTCTTTCCCGGACGCATTGATCTGGGTTTGGGGCGCGCCCCGGGTTCCGATCGTGCCACGTCCCGTGCCTTGCGGCGCAATCCGGCGACGGACGCGGATGAATTTCCGCGCGATGTTGCCGAGCTCATGGATTATTTTTCATCGGGGAATAAGCAGGCGGTTCGCGCGGTGCCGGGCGGCGGTCTGAATGTGCCGGTGTGGATTCTCGGTTCCAGCCTGTTCGGCGCTCAACTCGCTGCTGCCATGGGATTGCCCTATGCCTTCGCCTCGCATTTCGCCCCGGCGCAGATGATGCAGGCGGTAGACCTGTATCGTAGCTGTTTCAGGACTTCGCGGCATCTGGACAAGCCCTACGTCATGCTGGGGTTAAACGTGGTCGCCGCCGACACCGACGAGGAAGCCCGCTTCCATGCGTCCTCCATGCAGCAGGCATTCGTCAATCTGCACCGGGGTCAGCCCACGCAACTTCCGCCGCCTGCGAACGACTATTTAGGCAGCATCGGAGCGCAGGAGCGGGCACTGCTCGAGCAGGTGCTTTCTTGCTCCGCAGTGGGTTCAGCCGACAGGGTATCGAGTCAATTGAAAACTTTCGTTGCGCGCACGGGTGCTGATGAATTGATGATTACGTCGCAGATTTTCGACCACTTCGCCCGCCTGCATTCCTATCAGATCACGGCAGAGGTTCGGGAGGCCTTGGGTTAACAGGTTTGTTGCCAATAGAATTTGAGTGAGGCTGCAAAATCAGTCTGGAGTACAACAGAGAAGGAATCTTGCAATGACGGCGGAAGATGCAGAACGCGAACTCGTCCATACCCGAACCATCACCTGCAAGGCATACCGACGCCGGGATGGCTTGTGGGAAATCGATGGCACAGTCCGCGATGAGAAAGCACAGCAGGTTCCCTTTCGCTCGCGCCCGCCGGTGCAGGCGGGCGGGGTCATGCATCTGCTGTCGCTGAAGCTGGTGATCGACAGCGACTACACCATACAGGCCGCGCAAGCCAATTCATCCGTCGCGCCCTGGCCCGATTGCGGAGGAACCGACGTGTCTTACGGCAAGCTGGCCGGCTTGCGCATCGGTCCGGGTTTCAACAAGAAGGTGCGTGAATTGCTTGGCGGCGCTTTGGGTTGCACCCATCTCACCGACCTGCTCGGCGAAGTCGCGAACACCTATTTCCAGGCTTCGTGGCCCGAGCGGACGGCCCGCCAGTGGTCGCTCGCCGCCGATCCCAGGAACTGGCCGGATCAGAGCACGCTCTCCTTCATCGGGCAGTGTCATGCCTGGCGGCGGGGTAGCGCTACCTTGCGCCAGGAGTATCCCGAACTTGCCGAGGACACGCCGCAAGCCGGTCAGTAGAAAGGTTTTAAGTTACACTTCCCACAGCCAGCTTGTGCCTGAACGATCCCAGCGTGCCCGTATGGCATATTCCGCGCCGCCTAATTTCCGCACCTAATTCATGCGTCTATTGCGTCTTTTCAAGATTGCCCGGGTTGCCAGCCGTTACGGACTAGACCAGATGATTCTCGAGCATGAGCCTTCCGGCAGGCTCATGCGTCTGGCGGCCCTGCTTCAGTTCTGGCGTTTCTTCACTGGACAACTCAAGGAACCGCGTGCCGTCCGCTTGCGCCAGGCGCTCGAAGCGCTGGGACCGATCTTCGTCAAATTCGGCCAGATCCTGTCGACGCGGCGCGACCTGCTGCCGCAGGACATCGCCGACGAACTCGCCAAATTGCAGGACCAGGTGCCGCCATTTTCTTCCGATCTGGCCGTGGCCGAACTCGAAAGGGTTTATCGCAAGCCGGTGGACGAGGTGTTTGCCTCTTTCACGCGCGAGCCGGTCGCCTCGGCTTCGGTTGCGCAGGTGCATTTCGCCACCTTGCGCGCGGAAGACGGCGGGCATGAAGTGGCGGTGAAAATCCTGCGGCCCGGCATCGTGCCGGTCATCACCCATGACATCGGCCTGCTGCGGGTGGCCGCCAGTCTCCTCGAAAAACTCTGGTCGGACGGCAAGCGCCTCAAGCCGCTGGAAGTCGTGGCGGAGTTCGAGAAATACCTCAACGACGAACTCGACCTGATGCGCGAGGCAGCCAACTGCTCGCTGCTGCATCGCAATTTCAAGAATTCCGCCCTGTTGCTGGTGCCCGAAGTGTATTGGGACTGGTGCGATCACTCGGTGATGGTGATGCAGCGCATGTATGGCACACCCATCGGCCAGGTCGATGCGCTGCGCGCCCAGGGCGTCGATCTGCCGGCCTTGTCGCGCAATGGTGTCGAGATATTCTTCACGCAGGTGTTCCGCGACGGTTTTTTTCATGCCGACATGCATCCCGGCAATATTTTCGTCACCCCGACCGGTCAGTATGTCGCGCTGGATTTCGGCATTGTCGGCACCCTCACCGATATCGACAAGCATTACCTGGCGCACAACTTCCTGGCGTTCTTCAACCGCGATTACAAGCGCGTCGCCGAGGTGCATGTCGAGTCCGGCTGGGCGCCGGCCGAGACGCGCATCGACGAATTCGAGGCGTCGATCCGCGCCGTCTGCGAGCCGTTCTTCGACCGGCCGCTCAAGGAGATTTCCTTTGGCCGCGTATTGCTGCGCCTGTTCCAGACCTCGCGCCGCTTCAATGTCGAAATCCAGCCGCAGCTCGTGCTGCTGCAGAAGACCTTGCTCAACATCGAAGGTTTGGGTCGTCAGCTCGACCCGGATCTCGACCTGTGGAGTACCGCCAAGCCTTTCCTCGAGCGCTGGATGAGCGAGCAAGTCGGCTGGCGCGGTTTGCTCAACAATCTCAAGCGCGAAGCGCCGCAATGGGCAACATCGCTGCCGGCGCTGCCGCGCCTGGTGCATCAGGCGCTGGCGCGGGACGATGGTGCTGCCTTGCGTGCCCAGCTCGCTCTGATTCAGCTCGAACAAGTGCGTCAGCGACGCCTGCTGACCGTCGGTGTGCTTGTGCTGGCAGGTCTGTTCGGGACGATGATCCTGCGACTGATTTAAATCATCCTGCAGCTATAATTCTCAAGGATTCCTCGTCGCGTTAACTTGTTGAGGCCGCCATGCTGCTCTGGTTTGTCGTTGCCTATCTGATGGTTTCCGTCGGGATCGGCCTTTACGCTGCCACCCGCGTCCATAACACCAAGGATTTTGCTGTCGCCGGCCGGCATTTGCCGCTACCGGTCGTAACGGCGACGGTTTTTGCCACCTGGTTCGGCGCCGAGGCGGTGTTCGGTGCTTCCGCCACCTTCGTCAAGGAGGGCCTGGGCGGGGTTGTGGCCGATCCCTTCGGCTCGTCGATGTGCCTGATCCTGGCCGGCATCTTCTTTTCCCGCTATCTCTACAAACTCAACATCATCACGCTCGGCGACTTCTACCGCATGCGATACAACCGCACGGTCGAAGTGATTACCACTCTCTGCATCGTTGCCTCCTACCTCGGCTGGGTCTCGGCACAGATCAAGGCGCTCGGCCTGATCTTCAACGTCGTCACCGAGGGTGCCGTCGACCAGTCAACCGGCATGATCCTCGGCGCCGCCATCGTCCTCACCTATACGACTTTCGGTGGCATGTTCTCGGTGGCGGTCCTCGATTTCGTGCAAATGATCGTGAGCATGGGCGGGCTGTTTTACATTGCCACTGTCATGGCCGACAAGACCGGCGGTGTCGCCACGGTAGTCGGACACGCCAGCGCTGCCGGCAAGTTCGAATTTTTTCCGCCGCCCGACCCCTGGATGTGGCTGACCTTTCTCGGCGCCTGGGTGACCATGATGCTGGGCTCGATTCCGCAGCAGGATGTGTTCCAGCGCATCACCTCGGCAAAGAGCGCCAGGATCGCCGTCGGCGGCTCGATTCTGGGCGCCTCGATCTACTTCTGCTTCTGCTTTGTGCCGATGTTCATCGCCTATTCGGCGACACTGATCGATCCTGGCCAGTACCTGCCCCTGCTGCAGTCCGATTCGCCGGCCGACTTCCAGCGCGTGCTGCCGCTCCTGGTCATGCAGCAAACGCCGCTGTTCGCCCAGGTCATATTCTTCGGTGCGGTGCTTTCGGCAATCATGAGCTGTTCCTCGGCGACGCTGCTGGCGCCTTCGGTAACCTTCGCCGAGAACATCGTGCGCGGTTTCTACCCAAACATGACCGATCACCAGTTCCTGCGCGTGATGCGCTTCACCATCGTCTGCTTCACCGTGATCGTGCTGGTCTTTGCACTCAATACCAACGCTTCCATTTTCAAGATGGTGGAGAACGCCTACAAGATCACGCTGGCGGGCGCTTTCGTTCCCCTCATTGCCGGTGCGATGTGGCGTCGCTCGACCACCCAGGGTGCGCTGGCGGCAACCTTCGGCGGCTTGCTGTCGTGGCTGCTGGTCGAATTCATGATCGGTGAGGAGAGCATGGTCCCGCCGCAATTGATCGGTCTTGGTGTCAGCATGCTCGGCATGGTGGCCGGTTCGCTGCTGCCGCAACGCGTCGGCCATGGCCCACCAAAGCATGACCTGCATGCGGTGCTGCACCATCATGCTGCCGCCGAAACGCACCACGTCAGCGGGCACCCGCATCATCACAGTTGAAGCCCCGGGTGGCGATGTGTCTACCATGAAAATCCGCCACGTAATGTTGCTTTTTCATGGCGTATGGCCTAGCTCACGGCCAGATCTGGTGCGGCGCCGATCCGGCCCGTTCGCTCGGCATTTCGGAATCGACCGTGCGGCGCTTCGTGGGAAGGCTTCATACTGGAGGAAATGATCCGCCGCACCGATCCCGACGAAGCCTACTTCTGGGCTACCCACGCTGGTGCCGAGCCTGTGCGGGGTTGGCTGAAGGAACTGCCGGCGACCGAACGTAAAGCCGTGGGTGAGGATATCAAGACGGTGCAGTTCGGTTGGCCTCTCGGAATGCCATTGGTGGATCACTTGGCCGGCGACATTTGGGAAGTGAGAATCAAACTGGCCAATCGAATTGCACGTGTGCTGTTTGCCCTGGACGGACAGACAATTGTCCTGCTGCATGGATTCATCAAGAAGCAACAGGCTACCCCGAAGCCTGACCTCGATCTTGCAAAGGATCGACTGAAACAATTGAAACGAAGATGAACATGGGAAAGAAAAATATCGGCAGTAGCTTTGATGACTTTCTCAAAGAGGAAGCCATGCTTGACGATGCCACTGCGGTCGCACTCAAGCGAGTGATTGCGTGGCAGATTGCCGAGGAAATGAAAACCCAGCACCTCACCAAGACTGAACTCGCGAAGCGCATGCACACCAGCCGGGCGGCATTAAATCAGCTATTAGATGAGGACGACACAAGCTTGACTCTGACCACCCTGGCAAGTGCGGCAGCAGCTCTTGGGAAGACGATCAATTTTCAGCTTGCTGCTGCTTGAGCCTGTTCCTTCGCCGGCATCACGCTATAGAATAGGCAGTCCGTTACCTGCAACGTGAGTTGCGCGCAGATTTCTTCAATAGAGTTCGGAACTGCATGATCTGTTGCCGGACGTCGGCCATTCGGCCATAGCGCATCAGCACCGGCGGCCGGATTACTGGATAGACCGGGAATACTCCTGAAAGGGTGGCCCTCTTGGCCCTGCTCGAAATCCGCAACGTCACCCGCCGTTTCGGCGACTTCAAGGCCGTCGACGCCGTGAGCTTCAGCATCGAGGCGGGCGAGTTCTTTACGCTGCTCGGGCCTTCCGGCTGCGGCAAGACCACCATCTTGCGCATGATCGCCGGCTTCGACGATCCCGATGCCGGCGTCATGCTGCTCGACGGCCAGCCGCTGACCGGCATTCCGCCCGAGCGGCGGCCGGTGCATACGGTGTTCCAGAGCTACGCGCTGTTCCCGCACATGACGGTGGCCGGCAACATCGCCTTTCCGCTCGAAATGGCCGGCAAGAGCCGCGACGAGATCGCCCGCCGCGTCGCCGAGACGCTGGCACTGGTGCATCTGGAGGACAAGGGCGGCAGTTATCCGCACGAGCTGTCCGGCGGCCAGAAGCAGCGTGTCGCGCTGGCCCGCGGCCTGGTCAATCGGCCGCGCCTGCTGCTGCTCGACGAGCCGCTCGGGGCGCTCGACGCCAAGCTGCGGGTGGAGATGCAAAGCGAACTGATCACCCTGCAGCGCGAGGTCGGTATCACTTTCGTCTTCGTCACCCACTCGCAGCAGGAGGCACTGGCCTTGTCGCACCGCATCGCGGTGATGAACCGCGGCCGCATCGAGCAGCTTGACGAACCGGACAAGCTATACGGCTTGCCGGCCAACCGCTTCGTCGCCGACTTCATCGGCAAGATCAATCTCATCGAGGTGGAAGTCGCCGCCGCCAGCAAGGTACTGCTGACTCTCAAGGCGGCCGGCCTGGGCGAGATCGCCGCCGCCGACGCGCGTCCACTCCAGCCCGGCGAGCGCGGCTGCTTCGCTTTGCGCCCGGAACAAATCCGGGTCTATGGCCGCAAGGAATCTGCCGACCTCAAGAACCGCTTCGACGGCAGCGTCAAGGAATTGCTCTATCTCGGCGATGTCACCCACTACAAGGTGGTACTGGCCAACGGCTTCGCCATCGAGGCGCTGATGCCGAACGCCGCGCCGGGCCGCGCCAAGTTCCACGAAGTGGGCGACGCAGTGACGGTGTGCTGGCGCCACGATGCGGGGATATTTCTGCGTGACTAGTGCCCGCCGCAGGTTTTGGTGCATTAGCAATCTCAATTCGGGAAAGCTGGCGCGCTGGGCCGTCACGCTGCCGCCCTCGCTGTTCCTGGTGGTGTTCTTCCTGCTGCCGGCGCTGATCGTGGTGGCGGCGTCGCTGCGCGAGCCGGGCGAGTTCGGCGGACTGGCGCCGCTGTTTGTCGACGGCGCCTTCACCCATGCGCTGACGCTGGACAGCTACCGTTTCTTCTTCGGCGATACCATCTATCTCGAAATTTTCGTCAAGTCGTTCTTCATCGCGCTCCTCACCACCCTGATCTGCATCGCCCTGGCCTACCCGCTGGCCTGGCTGATCGCGCGCAGCCCCAAGCGGCGCCGCGACCTGTTGGTGCTGCTGGTGATCCTGCCGTTCGCCAGCAACCTGCTGATCCGCGTGTATGCCTGGATCTTGCTGCTCGGTCCGCTCAACCTGCTGTACACGCCGGTGGCGGTGGTGGCGGGGATGGTCTATGTGCATTTGCCGTTCATGGTGCTGCCGTTGTACACCAATCTCGAAAAGCACGACCCGGCGCTGCTCGAAGCCGCCCAGGATCTCGGTGCCGGCACCTGGACGCGTTTCTGGCGCGTCACTTTCCCGCTTTCCCTGCCGGGCATATTCTCCGGCTCGGCGCTGGTATTCATCCCGGTGCTGGGCATGTTCGCCATACCGGAACTGCTCGGCGGCACTGGTGACCTGATGATCGGCAACCTGATCAAGGAGCAGTTCCTCGACAACCGCGACTGGCCGTTTGGCGCCACGCTTTCGCTGCTGCTGACCGTGGCCGTGCTGTTGTGCGCCGGGCTGGCGACGCTGGCGGCGAAGAAGAGCTTCAAGGGTACGGAGGCGGTGACATGAGAGTGGAACCCCCCCCACCCCCCACCCCCCGCCCCGGTGGCGGGGGTGACGGTGGTTCGCCGCCTATAAGCGGCTCCACGCGGCTGGCTCGCCCCGGCGGCGGGGCACGGCTCTGGCTCTGGGCGGCGTCGCTGGGCGTGTATGCCTTCCTCTACCTGCCGCTGGCAGTGGTAGTGCTGTTCTCCTTCAACGATTCGGTGCTCAACGCCGAGTGGGTCGGCTTCACCACGCGTTGGTACGACCGCCTGCTCCATGACGGGGACATGCTCCAGGCGGCGGCCAATTCATTGCTCATCGCCATGGTTTCGAGCAGCGTCGCCACCTTGCTGGGCGCCATGGCCGGCATCGCCATGCAGCGCTACCGGCCGCGCCTGTTGCCTTTCCTGGCGCTCACGCCGGTGGCGATGCCGGAGATCCTGCTCGGCGTGTCCCTGCTGCTGTTCTTCCGCCAGGTGCTGGACCTGACCCTGGGCCTGACCTCGATCCTGATCGCCCACGTCACTTTCTCGATCGGCTTCGTCGCGGTGATCGTGCGTTCGCGCCTGGCCGGCATGGACGAGAGCATTTTCGAGGCGGCGCGCGACCTCGGCGCGACGCCCTGGGCGACCTTCCGCCGCATCACCCTGCCGTTGATCCTGCCGGCGCTGGCGGCGGGTTTCCTGATGGCGTTCACGCTGTCGATCGACGACTTCGTGATCACCTTCTTCGTCGCCGGCGTCGGCGTGGTGACGCTGCCGCTGCAGATCTACTCGATGATCAAGGTGGCCGTCACGCCCGAGGTGAATGCCGTGTCGACCCTGCTGATGCTGCTGACGCTGAGCGTGGTGATCCTGGCCGCGCGTTTCGCGCCGGATACGCTGAAGGCCAAGGCATGATGCGGCGCCTGCTGCTCTGCCTGCTGCTGCTGGTGCAGGCGCGGCCGGCGTTGGCCGATGACGTGCTCTACCTCTACAACTGGAACAACTACATTTCCGACGCGACGGTGAGCCGCTTCGAGACCCACTGCCGCTGCACGCTCAAGCAGGATTACTACTCGGACAACGAGGAGATGCTGGCCAAGCTCGAGGCTGGCGCGGTCGGCTACGATGTGCTGGTGCCGACCGGCAACGCCGTCGAATCGCTGATCCGGCGCGGTGCGCTGCGACCGCTCGACCAGGCCCGATTGCCGCACCTGGGCAACATCCAGGCGGAATACCGCAATCCCTGGTACGACCCCTCTGGTCATTATGCGGTGCCCTATGCTACCTCGGTCACGCTGCTCGGCTACAACGTCGACAAGCTACGCGAACTCGACTTGCCCACCGATACTTGGGCGCTGATCTTCGAGCCGCGTCATCTTGCCAAGATCAAGGGCAAGGTGACGGTGCTCAACAGCCAGCGCGAACTCATGGCGGCGGCGATGCGCTATCTCGGCCATTCGGTGCAGTCGCACGAACTGGCGCAGTGGCAGCAGGCCAAGCGCCTGCTGCTGCGCGCCAAGCCTTACTGGGCAGCCTTTTCCAACAGTACCTATATCAAGGACCTGGCCATCGGCAACATCTGGGTGGCCCACGGCTATTCCAACGACATGTATCGGGCGCAGCAGGACGCTTTGGCGGCGCACCGGCCATTCAGCATTGGCTTCGCCACGCCGAAGGAAGGCGCGGTGTTGGCGGTGGACAATTTCGTGCTGCACAAGGACGGGCGGCGGCCGGATCTGGCCCTCCGGTTCATCGACTTCATGCTCGAAGGAGCCAACGCCGCCGATGTCTCCAACCTGATCGGCGCCGGCAATCCGAATGCCGCGGCGCTGCCCCATATCCAGCCGGAGATTGCCGGCCATCCGGCGATCTTTCCGCCGGCGGCGGAATTGCGCCGTCTGGAAATGCTGCGCGACTTCGATCCCCAATTGCGCCGCGCCCTGTCGCGCATGTGGACCGAGGTCAAGGTGCGTTAAGGAACAACATGACTCAATTGATACTCAAACCCGGCCGGGAACGTTCCCTGTTGCGGCATCATCCCTGGATTTTCGAAGGCGCTGTGGAACGGCTCGTTGGGCGTGCCAAGAGCGGCGATACGGTGGAGGTGTTGGGAGCGGATGGCCGCGCACTGGGCAAGGCCGCCTGGAGTCCCAAGTCGAGCATACGGGCGCGCATGTGGAGCTTCAATCCGAATGAGATCATCGACGACGCCTTCTTCAAGCGCCGCGTGGCGGCAGCGCTGGCGCGCCGCACCGTCCTGCCGGAACTGCAGGGGCAACAGGGCTTGCGTCTGGTTCACGCCGAGTCCGACGGTTTGCCTGGCGTGATCTGCGACCGCTACGGCGACATCCTGGTGCTGGCTTTCAGCAGCGCCGGCGCGGAAAAGTGGCGCCAGGCGATCACGGCGGCACTGCTCAAGGGGACAGGCTGCACGCGCTGCTACGAGCGTTCCGACGCCGACTTGCGCAGCCTGGAGGGATTGGCGCCGCGCTGTGGCTGGCTGCAGGGCGAAGCGGACGGCGGCATGCCGACCATCGATGAACATGGCATCAGCATGGAAGTGGATGTGGTCGCCGGCCACAAGACCGGTTTTTATCTTGATCAGCGCGACAACCGCCTGCTCGTGCGCCGCCTTGCCGCCGGCCGGCGCGTGCTCAATTGTTTTTGCTACACCGGCGGCTTTTCGCTGCAGGCGTTGGCGGGTGGCGCGGCGCAGGTGCTGTCGCTGGACAGTTCCGCACCGGCACTGGCGACTGCGCGACGCAATCTCGCGCTGAACCCCCAACTGGACGCCGGACGTGCCGAATGGCGCGAGGCCGACGTGTTCGAGGAGCAGCGCAAACTGTTCGCTGCCGGCGCCAGATTCGACTTGATCGTGCTCGATCCGCCCAAGTTCGCGCCTTCGCCCGCCCATGCCGAGAGTGCCGCGCGCGCTTACAAGGACATCAACCTGCAGGCCTTCAAGCTGCTGGCGCCGGGCGGGCTGTTGATGACCTTTTCTTGTTCCGGCGGCGTCGGCAGCGAATTGTTCCAGAAGATTGTCGCCGGCGCCGCGCTCGATGCCGGCGCATCCACCCACATGCAGGCACGCATCGTGCGGCGTCTCGGTCCTGCGGCTGATCATCCGGTATTGCTGGATTTTCCGGAAGGAGACTATCTCAAAGGGCTGGTCTGCATGGTGGATTGATTGACGCGGCGGAGTATCATCCGCAAGTCAATGTTTCACTAAACCCTCTTGAAATTGGCCGGTACGCAGCCATTTGCGCTGTTGGGCTCAAAGAAAGTCACTATTTCATGGAACAGTACCACGGCACCACCATTCTCTCGGTGCGCAAGGGCAAACAGGTTGCGCTCGGCGGCGATGGCCAGGTGACCCTCGGCAATATCGTCATCAAGGCGAGCGCGCGCAAAATCCGCCGGCTTTACAACGAGCGCATCCTGGCCGGATTTGCGGGCGGCACCGCGGACGCCTTCACGCTGTTCGAGCGTTTCGAGGCCAAGCTGGAGAAACACCAGGGCAATCTGCTGCGCTCCGCGGTGGAGCTGGCCAAGGATTGGCGCACCGACCGCATGCTGCGTCGTCTCGAAGCCATGCTGGCGGTCGCCGATCGCGACAATTCCCTTGTCATTACCGGCAACGGCGACGTGCTTGAACCGGAACTGGGTATTGTCGCCATCGGCAGCGGCGGTCCCTATGCGCAGGCCGCGGCGCGCGGCTTGCTGGAAAATACAGAACTAAGCCCGGCCGAGATCGTCAAGAAATCTCTGGCCATCGCCGGCGACCTGTGCATCTATACCAATCAGAATCACATTATCGAAACTCTCGATTGAAGGTCTTCATGACTCAAATGACTCCCGCCGAGATCGTCTCCGAGCTCGACAAGCATATCGTCGGTCAGGCGCGCGCGAAGCGTGCCGTCGCCATTGCCCTGCGCAACCGCTGGCGGCGGGCGCAAGTGGAGGAACCGCTGCGCACCGAGATCACGCCGAAGAACATTCTCATGATCGGTCCGACCGGCGTCGGCAAGACCGAAATCGCCCGGCGCCTGGCGCGGCTGGCCAACGCCCCGTTCATCAAGGTCGAAGCGACCAAGTTCACCGAAGTCGGCTATGTCGGCCGCGACGTCGACACCATCATCCGCGACCTGGCCGAAACCGCGATCAAGGACGGGCGCGAAGCGGCGATGCGCGCCGTGCAGCATCGGGCGGAAGATGCCGCGGAGGATCGCGTGCTGGATGCACTGCTGCCGCCGGCACGCCCGACCGGAATGATGACCGGTTTCGAGGAACCCCCTCCGGCCACCGAGGAGTCGGCGACGCGGCAGAAATTCCGCAAGAAGCTGCGCGAGGGCGACCTCGACGACAAGGAGATCGAGATCGAGGTGGCCACGGTGTCCGCGCAGATGGAAATCTTCGCGCCGCCCGGCATGGAAGAACTGACCCAGCAGATCCAGGGCATGTTCCAGAATATGGGCGGCGCCAAGCGCAAAGCGCGAAAAATGAAAATCAGGGAAGCGCTCAAAGTCATCACCGACGAAGAAGCCGCACGCCTCATCAACGACGACGAAATCAAGCTGCAGGCGCTGAAGAATGTCGAGCAGAACGGCATCGTGTTTCTCGACGAAATAGATAAAATCGCGACAAGATCGGAAACTCAGGGAGCCGACGTATCGCGCCAGGGCGTGCAGCGCGACCTGCTGCCGCTGGTCGAGGGGACGACGGTGTCGACCAAGTACGGCATGATCAAGACCGATCACATCCTGTTCATCGCCAGCGGCGCTTTCCACTTCGCCAAGCCCTCCGACCTGATTCCCGAGATGCAGGGCCGCTTCCCGATCCGCGTCGAACTCGATTCGCTTTCGGTCGACGATTTCGCCCGCATCCTGACTTCCACCGATGCCTGCCTGACGCGCCAGTACCAGGCCCTGCTCGGCACCGAGGCGGTGACCCTGAACTTTGCCGAGGAAGGCATCCGCCGCCTGGCGGAGATTGCCTTTGCCGTCAACGAGAAGACCGAGAATATCGGCGCCCGTCGCCTATACACGGTGATGGAGAAGCTGCTCGAAGATGTTTCCTTTGACACCGGCAAGCACGACACCGTGCTTATCGACGCCGCCTACGTTGACAGCAGACTCGAAGAACTGGCACAGAGCGAAGATCTGGCGCGCTACGTGCTGTAATCCGTTGCAGGACTTGGCGTGGACGGCCATGCCGCATCGACTTTATTCTGGGGAAAGGGAATCATGCGCAAACTCGACTTGGCTTTACTTCTGATGGCTTTCAGTACCCTGGCTGCGGCGGATGTCGCGGTCAGGGAGCCCTGGGCACGCGGCACCGTGGTTGGGCAAACCGCGAGCGGCGCCTTCATGGAATTGACGGCAAGCGAGAGTGCCGCTTTGCTGGAAGTCTCCAGCCCAATTGCCGGGGTGGTGGAGGTGCATGAAATGAGCCTGGATAACGGCGTGATGAAAATGCGCGCCGTGCCCCGCCTCGACCTTCCTGCCGGCAAATCCGTGACGCTGCGGCCGGGCGGGTATCACATCATGCTCATGGATCTCAAGAAGCAACTCAAGAAGGGCGAGAGCGTGCCCTTGACGCTCAAGATCGAAGGCAAGGACAAGAAAGTCAGCAGCATCGAAGTCAAGGCCGAGGTGCGCGAGTTGACCACGCCGCCCATGCTTGAGCACAAGCACTGAGGGAAAAGTTTCTTACTCGCCGCTGTCCTGGATTTGCAGCGGACCGGTGCCGGAGTAGCGATCCAGCGTGAGATAGATCACCGGCGTGATATACAGGGTGATGATTTGCGAGAACAGCAGCCCGCCTGACACCGCCAGGCCAAGCGGCTGGCGCAGTTCCGCGCCGGCGCCGAGGCCAAGCGCGATGGGAAGCGACCCCATCAATGCGGCAAAGGTGGTCATCATGATCGGGCGGAAGCGCAGGATGCAGGCCTGACGGATGGCTTCGGCCGGCGCCATGCCTTGCATGCGCTGGGCGTGCAGGGCAAAGTCGATCATCATGATGGCGTTCTTCTTGACGATGCCGATCAGCATCAGGATGCCGATGGTGGCGATCAGCGTCAGGTCCATGTTGAACAGGCGCAGGGTCAGCAGAGCGCCGACTGCCGCCGAAGGCAGGCCGGCGAGAATGGTCAACGGGTGGATGTAGCTTTCATACAGTACACCCAGCAGCACATAAATCACCAGCAGCGCGATCACCAGCAGCAGCGCCTGGCCCGACTGCGAATCCTTGAACACCGCGGCATCGCCGCCGTAGCTGGCGATGATGCTGGCCGGCAGCTTGATTTCCTCGCGGAAGCGATCGATTTTTTCGGCGGCGGCGCCGAGCGGGACATCGGGCGCCAGGTTGAATGAGATGGTGATGGCCTGCAGCTGGCCCTGATGATTGACCGCGGTCGGGCCTACCGTACGCCGCACGGTGGCGAAACTCGACAGTTTGACGAGGTTGCCATTGCGGTTGCGCACGGTTATTTTTTCCAGCGCGGCCTCGTCGCGCTTGAAAGGCTCGGCGAGTTCGAGGATGACCTGGTAGCTGTTGCTGCTGGTGAAGATGGTCGATACCTGACGCTCGCCGAACCCCTCATAAAGGGCGCTGCGTATCTTGTCGATCTGGATGCCGAGCAGGTTGGCCTTGTCGCGGTCGATATCGAGTGTCGCCTGCAGGCCTTTGAGTTGCGAGTCGCTATTCACGTCGCGGAATGCCGGGTCATTGCCCATGCGCTCCATCAGGCGGCTCGACCAGTCATTCAGTTCGTCGGCGCGCACGCTCTGCAATACATACTGGTAGCGGCTCTTGCTGATCTTGCCGCCGAGCTGCAGATTCTGCTCCGGTCGCATATACACGGCGATGCCGGGGACGGCACGAAATTTCTTGCGCAGGCCTTCGAGCACCGCATTCATGTTGGCACGCTCGCCACGCGGTTTGAGGTTGATGAACAGGCGGCCGGAATTCTGGGTCGCGCCGCCGACGCCGGTGAACGAGGCGACGCTGGCGACATTCGGGTCGGCACGCAGGATATCGGCCACCTGGTTCTGCTTCTCGAACATGGCATAGAAGGAAATGTCCTCGATCGCCTCGGTGGTGATCCGGATCTGGCCGATATCCTCCTCCGGAAAGAAGCCCTTGGGGATGGTCACGAATTGCCAGGCCGTGGCGACAAAGGTCAGCAGCGCCACGCACAGCACGACGCGCCGATGGCGCAAGCCCCAGTCGAGCGTGCGCGTGTAATGCCTCAGCATGGCTTCGAACAGTCGCTCAAAAGTCCGGGTGATGAAGTTGCTCGATTCAGTGGAATGGCTGGTCAGGTAGCGGCTGCACAGCATCGGCACGAGGGTCAGCGAGACCGCGGCCGAGACCAGCACGGAAAGCGAGACCACCACGGCGAACTCGTGGAACAGCAGGCCGATTACCCCGGGCATGAAAAACACCGGGATAAAGACCGCCACCAGCGAGATCGAGATCGACAGGATGGTGAAGCTCATCTCGCGCGAACCGGTCAGCGCCGCCTGCAAGGGCGCCATGCCAGCCTCGATGTGGCGGACGATGTTCTCGAGCATGACAATGGCGTCGTCGACGACCAGCCCAACGGCCAGGGTGATGCCGAGCAGGGAGATGTTGTCGAGGCTGTAGCCGAAGGCGAAGAGCAGCGACAGCGCGCCGATCAGCGACACGGGCAGGGACAGGGTGGGAATCAGGGTGGCGACGAAGCGGCGCAGGAACAGGAAAATCACCAGCACCACCAGGGCAACGGTGATCGACAGCGTGATGTAGACATCATGCAAGGCGGCGCGGATCGAGACCGAGCGGTCGTTGAGCAGGTTGACCCCGATCGAGCCGGGCAGCTGCGCGCGGAACATCGGCAGCATGGTGTTGATGGCATTCACCACCGCCACCGTATTGGCGTTGGGCTGGCGCAGCACGGCCAGGACGATGGCGCGCTCGTCGTTGTAGCGGCCGGCGGTGCGCACGGATTCGACGCTGTCTTCGATCGTGGCGATGTCGCGCAAATAGATCGGGGCGTTGTTGCGGGTGGCAATCACGAGCTGGGCGAACGCTGCCGCATTCTTCAATTGCCGGTTGGCTTCGATGGTAAGCATCTGGCGCGGTCCGTCGAGCACGCCCACCGGCGTGTTGGCATTGGCAGCGGAAAGCGCGGCCATCAGCTCATCGAGCGAAATATTGCGCGCCGTCATCAGATCCGGATTGGCTTTGACCCGCACTGCATATTTCTTCAGGCCATACACCACCACCTGGGCCACGCCGTCGAGGGTGGAAAGACTGGGCGAGATCAGGTTTTCGGCGTAGTCGTTAAGCTCGGCGAGACTCAGCGAGGGCGAGGTCAATGCCATCATCAATACCGGTGCATCGGCAGGGTTCACCTTGCGATACGACGGTGGCGTCGTCATTTCGATCGGCAGGGTGCGCTGGGCGCGCAGCAGTGCCGCCTGGACATCCACCGCCGCGGCGTCGATGTCACGGTCGGAGACGAATTCGAGCGTCACCGAAGTATTGCCGGTGGTGTTGGTGGAGCTGATGATGTTGAGGCCGCTGATGGTGGAGAACTGCTTTTCGAGCGGCAAGGCGACCGATGAAGCCATGGTTTCGGGGCTGGCACCGGGGAGCGAGGCGTTGACGCTGATGATCGGCGTGTTGTAGCTGGGCAGGGCTGCCACCGGAATCTTGAGGTAGGCCACCAGTCCTGCCACCACCACGGCAACACACAGCAGCACGGTCATGACCGGCCTACGGATGCAGAGTTCGGGGAGTGTCATGAACGAGAGAAACTGGAACCCCGGATCAACTGCCGGCGGATTTGCCGTTCGCTGCAGGCTTGTTCGGGTCGCTGCCGGCTTCGCGCACTTTCATGCCCGGGCGCAGATTCTGGGTGCCATCGACGACGACGCGTTCGCCGCCTTCCAGTCCCTTGATTGCGGCGCGTGTATCGAAGCTGTGCAGGATTTCGATCTTGCGTCTTTGCACGGTCGTGTCAGTGGACACCGTATAGACATGGGTGCCATCGACCGCATTGACTACTGCCACCAGGGGGATCAGCACGGCATCCTGCAATTCCCGCACGGAAATCCGGATGCCCGCATAGGCGCCGGGCCACAGTCCGTGATCGGCATTGGCGAACAGTCCCTTGACGCGTATGGTCCCGCTCTGGGAATCGACAGCATTGTCGATGAAGTGGAGGCGCCCGGCACGCTTCCAGTTGCTGTTGGGCAGGAAGGCCTCGATGCTGACGTTTCCGGTTTTTGCCGCCGCCAGCAGGGAAGTCACTTCTCTTTCCGGCAGCGTGAATGAAACGGTGATCGGATCCAGCTGGGTGATCGTGACCAGTGTATTGCTGGCGGGTTGCACCAGGCTGCCAGGATAGACATTGATCGCGCCGACCCGGCCGCTGATTGGCGCTCGCAGGGTATTGAAGCTGAAATTGACGCGCTCGCTTTCGAGCATCGCCTGGTCTTGCCGCACCGTCGCCAGTTGCGCGTCATACTGGCCCTTCACGATATCGAGGGCGTTCTGGGCGATGAAGCCCTGCTGACGCAATTCCTTTTGGCGCGCAAACTGGCGCTCCAGGCTGATCAATGTTGCCTGGTCCTTGGCCAGCTGCGCTTCCGCCTTGTGCAGATTGGCCTGGGCGGTGCGTTCATCGAGCGTGAACAGCAATTCGCCAGCCCTGACAAATTGCCCTTCCTTGATGTGCACCTGGCTGATGGTATTGCTGACCTGAGGATGGACGTCCACGCTGTTGAGCGAAGTGACATAGCCGCTGGCAGTCAGCACGATGGGCTGGGTCTGGCGCTGCGCCAGGGTGGTCGTGACCGATACGCCGCCTTGCTTGCCAGGAGAGGTTTGCGCTTCGGGGGATTGCGCATGCTGCCTGTCCCAGGCCAGCCAGCCGCCTGCCAATCCAGCCAGGATCACACCAATCAACCAAAGCCGGGTTTGCTTCATGCGCACCGGCAGGCGTTGAATATTTGCGCCAGTGCCCTGCGTGAACACACATAACCGGGCGTGCCGAGCTGCTGCGTGCTGCCGGCCAGCGGAATATTTTCAACGCACAACGCTTCCTGGCAGTAGGGGAATCCCGTCATTGCGCAGTTCCCGGCGCGTTGCTATGATGGTTCGCAGATGGTTGGGCTGACTGGGATGTCGCAGTCGGAGCGGGTGGCAACGAAAGCGCTGTTTTGGTGCCGCAGCCGGAAAAGACATGCGCAAGAGCGACAAAAGCGATGGTGGAAAGCAGCGGACGCATGGCACACAGATGGTCTGGAAGTTTTCATCCTATCACAGTAGATTGACTGGATTACATAGTGGATGAGCGTGAATTCAACCTCCATGCCGATGCCATGCTCGCACGGATCGAGCAGGCGCTGGAGAAATGCGGAGACGAAGTCGATTTCGAACTCGGACCGGGCGGCGTGATCGAACTCGAATTCGAGCATGGTGGCGGCAGCAAGATCATCATCAACCGTCATGGCGCAGCACGCGAAATCTGGGTCGCTGCGAAATCCGGCGGCTACCATTTCAAGATGGATGAGAATGATCCTCAGCGGTGGGTGGGGACACGCGACGGCATCGACTTGCTCGAAATCCTGTCGCGTTGCGTCAGCGAACAGGCCGGAACGACAATCAGGCTTTAGCCAAGTGCTTCAGGGCGCAGTGCCCACAGGTTTTTCCACCATTCGAGGTTTCGCATCCTGCACCGGTGCAGGCGCTTGTTGCTTGTCAGGCATTGCGCCGGGTTGTTCCTCTTCATCCTGCGGCAAATGTTCCTGGTAGATGAATTCCGTGCCCCTGGACTTGCCGGTCGGATCATTGGCGCGAATCGCAACCAGACCCTCGGGTACTTCCATATAGCTTTCCGGTACGCCCTTGAGGGCTTTTTCCATGAAGCCGATCCACATCGGCAGTGCGGCGGTTCCGCCGGTTTCGCCGTTGCCGAGTTTCTTCGGCTGATCGAAACCAATCCAGGCCACGCCAACCACGGTAGGCTGATAACCGCAGAACCAGGCGTCGATATAGTCGTTGGTGGTGCCGGTCTTGCCGGCCAGATCGCCACGCTTCAATGACAACGCCTTGGTGGCGGTGCCGCGCCGCACCACGTCATGCATCATGCTGTCCATCAGGTAAGCGTTGCGCGGATCGAGTACGCGCAGCTGCTCGTCGCCGGCGACGACCGGCGCGCTTTCGGCCAGCACATTCCCCTTATCGTCGAGGATCTGGCGCACGATGTGGGGTTCGATCTTGTAGCCGCCGTTGGCGAAGATGGCATAGGCGGTGAGCTGCTGCCAGGGTGTGACCGAACCGGCGCCGAGCGCCATGGTGAGGTAGGGCGGGTGTTTCTCGGCATCGAAGCCGAAGCGCGTGACGTAATCCTGGGCGTAATGCGTGCCGATGGATTTGAGCAGGCGGATCGAGACCATATTTTTGGATTTCGCCAGACCGGTACGCAGCGCCATCGGCCCTTCATACTTGCCGTCGTAATTTTTCGGCTCCCAGGCCAGGCTGCCGGTCTCGGCCGCCGATATGACGATCGGTTCGTCGGGTATCACCGAGGAGGGCGTGTAGCCTTTCTCCAACGCCGCCGAATAGATGAAGGGCTTGAAACTGGAACCCGGCTGGCGCCAGGCCTGGGTGGCGTGATTGAACTTGTTGCGGTTGAAATCGAAACCGCCGACCAGGGCGCGAATCGCTCCGTCTACCGGGCTGGCGGCGAGGAACGCAGCCTCGACCTCGGGCATCTGGCTGATTTGCCAGTGCTGCTTGTCATCCTTGCTCAGGCGGATCACCGCCCCGCGGCGCAGCCGCCTGGTCGCGGGAGCCTTGTCATCGAGCATGCGGCTGGCCAGCTTGAGTGCATCGCCGGTCAGCGTGATGATCTCTCCGCCGCGCAGATAGGCGCGAATCTGCTTGACGTTGGCCTCGAGTACCACCGCGGCCAGGAGTTCGTCGGAGTCGTCGTAATCCGCCAGCGCTTCCTCGAGCAGCTCATCGTCCTGCTCGGAGCGGATTTCCTGCATGTCGATGTAGCCTTCCGCTCCGCGATAGCCGTGGCGCCGATCGTAGTCCATGACGCCTTTGCGCAGGCTGGCATAGGCGACCGCCTGCTCGGCCCGGTTGATGGTGGTGATGACCCGCAGTCCCTTGTTATAGCTGTCTTCCTGGAAGCGCTCATAGACGATCTGGCGCGCCATTTCGGCGACGAATTCGGCATGGACGCCGAAGTCGTTGGCATCGTGCTTGATTGTCAGCACCTGCTTTTGCGCTTCGGCGAGTTGCGCGTCGCTGATGGCTCCCAGTTCGTGCATGCGTCTCAGAACATACTGCTGGCGCAACTTGGCACGCTTGGGATTGGCCACGGGGTTGTATGCCGAGGGCGCCTTGGGTAGGCCCGCCAGCATGGCGGCCTCGGCGATATTGATGTCCTTGAGGGGCTTGCCGAAATAAATCTGCGCCGCCGCGGCGAAACCGTAGGCGCGCTGTCCGAGATAAATCTGGTTGATGTAGATCTGCAGGATCTCGTCCTTGGGCAGGTTGTGCTCGATCTTGAAGGCCAGCAAGGCCTCGTAGAGCTTGCGCGACAAGGTTTTTTCCGTGGTCAGGAAAAAGTTGCGCGCCACTTGCATGGTGATCGTGGATGCGCCCTGGCGCTTGCCCGCACCTATGAAATTGGAATAGGCGGCCCGCAGCACGCCCAGGGTGTCGACCCCCCCATGCTGGTAAAAGCGCTCGTCTTCGGCGGCCAGGATCGCTTGCTTCATGATCGCCGGAACCTCTTCGATACGCACCAGGGCGCGCCGCTCCTCGCCGAATTCGCCGATCAGATAACCATCCGCGCTATATACACGCAAGGGTATTTTGGGCTGATAATCGGTCAATAATTCGAGCGACGGCAGTTGCGGATAAGCGAGAATGACGGCAATGCCCAGTAGGGCGGCTGACGCGAGCACAATGCCGGCGATGAGCAAAATCGGGTAGAGAATCCAGCGGAGAGCGGCGGGCAAAGAGGACTCGAATGAGGAAAAAGCAAGGGCGCATTATAGGCTGTAGTGCAGAAATCTCCGATTCGCCCGGGGTGTGAAAATGGTCCTGATTTTCAAGAAATAATTGTTTACAGCCGATATAGTTGCTGCTAGCATTTAATGTAAATTATCATTAAATTGCCTAACATATGATTTTAAAAGGATATTTACTTGCAATTTGATCTCTCCATCTTCAATCCGAAGGCACGGCCGCTCATTGGTCTGGATATCAGCACATCCGCGATCAAGATGGTCGAATTATCGGATGCCGGAAAGGGAGCTTATTGCGTCGAACGTTTCGTCATCGAGCCCCTGCCGCGCGATGCGGTGGTGGATGGCAACATCGCCAATTCGGAGCTGGTTTCAGAGATCTTGCGCAGAGCCTGGAAAAGGCTGGGGTCGTCTACCCGATATGTCGCCATGGCGTTGCCTACAGCGGCGGTGATCACCAAGAAAATCGTGGCGTCGGCGAGCCTGCGCGAACAAGAACTCGAAATCCAGGTTGAATCCGAAGCCAACCAGTACATTCCGTTTGCCCTGGAAGAGGTCAACCTCGATTTCCAGGTGATTGGCCCGGCACCTTCCGGACCGGAAGAAGTCGAACTGCTGATTGCCGCATCGCGCAAGGAAAAAGTGGAAGACCGCGTGATCTGCGCCGAGGTGGCCAGCCTAAAGCCGATGGTGATGGATATCGAAGCCTATGCCACGCTGGCGGCTTTCGAGCTGATCGAGAAGCAACTGCCGGATGGCGGCAAGGATCGCCTCATCGCCCTGGTGGATATCGGCGCCAATGTAATGAATGTGACGGTGCTGCGCAACGACCAGACTCTATACACCCGCGAGCAGGCCTTCGGTGGCAACCAGCTGACGCAGGACATCATGCGCGTCTATGGCATGAGCATCGAGGAAGCGGAAGTCGCCAAGCGCAACAATTCCCTGCCGGAAAACTACGAGGCCGAGCTGCTGAAGCCCTTCATGGAAAATCTGGCGCTGGAAGTGGCACGTGCCTTGCAGTTCTTTTTCACCTCGAGCCAATACAACCAGGTTGATCATATCGTGCTGATGGGCGGCTGTGCCGTGATCCCTGGCGTGGAAGAAATGGTGGAGGCGCGTACCAAGGTTGCCACCATCATCGCCAATCCTTTTGCTGCGATGACCATCGCCTCGCGGATTCGCCCCAAGCAATTGCAGGCCAGCGCGCCTTCGCTGCTGGTGGCGTGCGGCTTGGCGTTGCGGAGGTTTGATCAGTGATCCGTGTCAACCTGCTTCCCCATCGGGAAGAAAAACGCAAAGCACGGCGCGAGCAGTTCTATGCCATTTCCGGCCTGATTGTCGTCTTGGTCGGGCTGATCTGGTTTATGGGCTATGGCATCATCAATGGCTATATCAGCGCCCAGGACAACAAGAATGCCTTCCTCAAGACCCAGATTACCAATCTGGACAAGGATATCGAAGAGATCAAGCGCCTCAAGGAGCAGACCGATTCGCTCCTGTCGCGCAAGCGCGTGATCGAAGCCTTGCAGGCGAATCGGGCGGAGACTGTGCACCTGTTCAATGAGATGGCACGCCAGGTTCCGGAAGGCGTGTATATCAAATCGATCAAGCAGAACAAGGACCAGGTCAACATCGCTGGTTATGCCCAGGCCAACTCGCGGGTATCGGCGCTGATGCGCAACCTGGAGGCCTCACCGCTGCTGGAGCGGCCGGATCTGGTCGAAATCAAGGCGGAGACCGTAGCCAAGCGGCGCCTGAATGAGTTTTCCCTGAACGTATTTATTACCCGGCAAACCACCGAGGATGAAAAGAAGGGCAAGGGCGCAACTGCAGCGAAGGACAAGAAGCCATGAAAGCGCCCCAGTTGCCCAAACTCAAGCTGCCCGCGATCGATTTCCAGGCTGTCGCGGAAGAATTCAAGACCCTCGATCCCAAGGATCCGGGGCTATGGCCGCTGTTGCCGCGGGTGGTGATCCTCATCGGCCTGTTCATCCTGTTGCTGGCCAGTGCCTGGTGGTTCGGCTGGAACAGCCAGTTCGATGAACTGGAAAGCAAGGCCGCAGAGGAAACCAAGCTCAAGGAAGAATGGCTGGACAAGAAAAAACAGGCGGTCAACCTGGATGAGTATCGCAAGCAACTTGCGGAGATCGATCGTTCCTTCGGTGCGCTGCTGAGGCAGTTGCCCAACAAGGCCGAGATGGAAGCGATGCTTGTCGATATCAACCAGGCGGGTGTTGGACGCGGCTTGCAGTTCGAATTGTTCAAGCCCGGCAGCGAGGTCCTCAAGGACTTTTATGCCGAATTGCCGATTACCATCAGGCTCATCGGCAGTTACCACGACCTCGGCGGGTTCACCGGCGATATCGCCAAGCTCTCGCGCATTGTCACGCTCAACGACATCGATATCGCAGTGGATAAGAGCGGTGCGTTGTCCCTGACGACTGTGGCCAAAACCTTCCGTTACCTGGATGAAGCTGAAGTCGCAAAGCAGAAGAAAGCCGCTGCAGCCAAAGCGGCTCCGCCCAAGGCTGACAAGAAATGAGCAAGCTTGCCCTAATCATGGCGGTTCTGGCCAGCCTGGTGCTGAGTGCGTGCAGCAGCGAGGAGCACCAGGACATCAAGCTGTGGATGAACGAAGTCACCAAGGATATGCGCGGTCGGGTGCCGCCCTTGCCAGAGATCAAGCCGTTCCCCATTGTGTCCTACGAAGCGGGCGAACTCATGGATCCTTTCAATTCTGCCAAGATCGAGCCGGACAAAAAGCCGGAAAGCAGCGGTGGCGGCGCCAAGCCCGACCTCAATCGCTTCAGGGAACCTCTCGAATCCTATCCCCTGGATTCGCTCAAGATGATCGGTCTGATCCAGAAAGGCCGCATGATCAATGCCATCATCATGGCCGACAAGAAGGTGTATACGGTCAAGATCGGCAATTACATGGGCCAGAACTTCGGCATCATTACCGAGATCACCCAATCCGAAATAAAACTCAGGGAACAGGTACAAGACGCCAGCGGCGACTGGGTGGAACGCGCCAGCAGCTTGCAGTTGCAGGAACAGGAGGCACAAAAATGAATCCCTTATCGAATGTCGCGAATGTCACGCGCCAACTGCTTTCCATCCTGGCGTTTTGCTGGGTGGCCGCTCTCGCGTCGGCACAGCAGGGCACGCCGGCCGCAGAAGCAGCCGCGCAGAATGCGATCGAGTCGCTGCAAGTCAGCCAACAGGGCGGCGGCACCGTCGTCAAGCTGACGCTCAAGCAGGCACTGACCGGCCAGCCCGCCAGCTTCAGCATTTCCAATCCGGCGCGGTTGGTGTTCGACTTTGCCGCGACTGCGAATAATCTGGGACGCAATGCGCAACAGGTGAACGAGGGTGAGCTGCGCAGTATCAATATCGTCCAGGTTGCCGACCGGACCCGGCTGGTGCTGAATTTGCGCCAGATGACTGCCTATCAGACGCGTCTCGAAGGCAATGCCATGATCATCAATTTCGCGCCGCCCGAGACCGTTGGGAGCAAAACCGCACCGCCGGTGGTGGCCAGCTTTGAGGCAACCAAGCCGCAGGATAGTGCGCAAAGCCTGCGCGACATCAATTTCCGCCGTGGCAAGAATGGCGAAGCACGGATTACGGTCGAGCTCTCCGACCCGAATGTCGGCATCGATATCCGCAAACTGGATGGCAATCTGGTGGTCGATTTCAAGAAGACCAATTTGCCGGCCAACTTGAACCGTCGCCTCGATGTCACAGACTTTGCCACGCCGGTAACCACGATCACCACTCAAACTCAGGGCGACAGCGTGCGCATGGCCATCGCGCCGCGCGGCTTGTGGGACCATAGCGCCTACCAGAGCGAAAACCAGTTCGTCATCGAAGTCAGCCCGATAGCGGCGGAGCCCAACAAGCTGGTGCAGGGTTCGGGCGCGGGAGCCCAGGGCGAGAAACTTTCGCTCAACTTCCAGAACATCGACGTGCGTGCGGTATTGCAAGTGATCGCCGATTTCACCAACTTCAACATCATCACCAGCGATACGGTGAGCGGCAATGTGACGCTGCGCTTGAAGGATGTACCGTGGGATCAGGCGCTGGAAATCATTCTGCAGGCCAAGGGTCTGGGCATGCAAAAGACCGGCAATGTGATCTGGATTGCCACTGTCGAGGAGATCATCAAACGCAACGAGGAAGTCACCAAGGCGCGCAAAGCCGCAAGCATGTCAGAAGCCATCGAGATGCGGGCTTTCCAGATCAATTACCACAAGGCGGATGAAGTGGTGAAGTTCATCACCGGCGAAAAGACCGGTGCTTCCCCCGCTCAGCCATCCATTCCGGGTGCCGCGCCAGCAGCAAGTGCGGCCCCGGCAGGCGGAGCTACCGCGCAGGGAGGCGGCGAAAGAATGAGCAATTTGTCTTCTTCCGGAACACTCTCGGTCGATTTGCGCAGCAACCTGATCATCGTCAATGACTACCCGACCTACCTCGAACGCATCCGGCAACTGATCGCCCAGATCGACAAGCCGGTCCGGCAGGTTCTGATCGAGGCGCGCATCGTCAGCGCCTCGGATGATTTCGGCCGTTCGATCGGTGTGCGCCTCGGCTACAACGACTTGCGTTCGACGGTCCCCGGAGCGGGCATTGGTACGCGCATTGCGGGTACCAACACCTATGCCACAGTCGGAGGCAGCTACTCTGCGGTATCTTCGCTGACCGGACAAAATGTCGGCGGCGGCACTTCAACACCATTTGCGACCAGCGGCAGCACAGGCAGCACGGGCACCTTGGCTCCGCCGGCATCGACCCCGATGGTCAATGTTCCGGCCACAGGAAATGTGACGGGGCAAATGGTGGTGAGTCTTTTCAATAGCAGCCTGACGCAATTCATCAACCTGGAAATCACGGCAGCGGAAAACGACACCCGCGTCAAGAGCATTGCCAGTCCGCGCGTAATCACGGAAAACGGCAAGGCGGCGCTGATTTCCCAGGGCGTCCAGATTCCCTATCAAACGGATAGCGGCATATCGGGCAAAACCACCTCGTTCAAGCCGGCGGTCCTGAAGCTCTCGGTGACGCCGCAAATCACGCCGAACGGCACGGTTACCCTGGATGTGGATGTCTCGCAGGATACCAAGGGCGAGGACACCACGGCCGGGCCGGTGATCAACTCGAAACAGATCACGACGCGGGTGTCCGTGGAGAATGGCGGCACGGTGGTGCTCGGTGGCATTTACACCCAGGACGATTCGAAAGGAACCGACAAGGTGCCGGTGCTGGGGGATATCCCTGTCTTGGGCAACTTGTTCAAGAACAGCACGCGTACTCAATCGAAAAAGGAATTGCTGGTGTTCATCACGCCGAAGATCATCAACGAACAGATTCAGGTTGGGGTCCGCTGAGACCATCCTAAATTTTTTTGCCGGGAACGATCATGTCGAAAAGCGCTAAATTTTTCTTCGCATTAGCATCACTGTTGAGCCTGCTGGGCTTGTCCGGCTGCGGTGGCGGGGGCGGCGGCGCCCAGGGGTCGACGTCCGCGACGACGGCTTCCGCGAAACCCGGCGTGACAGTCGTATTGACCGATGCGGCGACAGGCGCGGCGACCACCACCTTGCCGCCCAGTGGAACCGTGGTGGCAACCGCCACCGTGAAAGACAGCGGGGGCAATGCGGTTGCCGGAACGATTGTCACTTTCTCTGATTCCTCAGGGTTTGCGGCTTTTTCGCCACCCAGCGGCAAAGTGCTGACGGATTCAAGCGGCGTGGCGCGCATCAATCTAGGCCCGGTGCTTGGTACCACCGGCGGCGCCACCAATGTATTGGCTACGGTAACCCTCGGTTCGGGAACCAATGCGACAGTGGTAACCAGCACCGGGGCACCGCTTACCGTCGTTGCGGCGGCGGCATCGATTTCCCTGTCGATCACGAATAGCGCCGGTGCAGCCACGACCACCTTGACTTCGTCCAGCCCTCTGACAGTCAAGGCGACCCTCAGGGATGCCAATGGCGACCTGGTCAAGAATGCCCTGGTGACTTTTTCCATGGGCTCGGCTTTGGCGGCCTATTCACCCAGTTCGGGTACCGCCAGCACCGGCGATGGTGCGGGTGGATCAACTATAGGAGAAGCCAGCATCGGCTTGAGCCCCGTTGCTGGAACCCCGGGCGGAGCAACCAATGTATTCGCAACCGCCAAGGTCAATGGAGTGGAGGTGACTTCCGCTTCGATCGTCATTAATGTCGTCGGCGCGAACGGCAGTTCCTCGGGAACGCCCACTCTGAGCCTGCAGCTTTCGGCTAACTCGATCACCTTTGGCACGCCGGTGGACGTGACAGCCATCGTCAAGAACGGCAGCGGCGCTCCGCAACCCAACGTGGTTGTCAATTTTTCATCCAACAAGGATCTGGTCACCATGACCCCTGCCCTGGGCAGCGCCATGACCGATGCCAGCGGCATTGCCAGGATTCAGTTGTCTGCGGCGAGCCTGACGGCGGCAGGAGCGGACTATTTGACGGCGACCGCCAATTCATTCCCGAGCGCTTCCCTCGCCTATAGCGTCGGCGCACCCAGCGTTACGCTTGCCCCGCTGGTTTTGGGGACGACCAATCTTTCCGCTTCCGGCACGACCAGCGTCAGTGTCGATGTCAGCATCAACGGCGCCGCACCGAAAGTTCCCGTGACGGTGAGCTTCTCCTCCCAATGCGCCACCTCGGGCAAGGCCAGTATCACCGCGTCGGTAGTCACCCAGTCGAGCGGAAGCAAGGCAACCGCCACGGCGACCTATACCGACAATGGCTGCGGCGGTTCCTTGTCCACGCCTACTCCGGATGAAATCACCGCAACCGTTGCCGGTCAGTCGGTCAAAGGCACCCTCAATGTGGCAGGGGCCCAGGCCGCCAACATCCAGTTTGTTTCGTTGAATCCCGCCACCGGCATCCTGGTGCTGAAAGGGACGGGCGGAGTGAATTATTCCGAAGTGGGCAACGTCAAGTTCCAGGTGGTCAACAACAGCGGCAAGCCGGTGGCCAACCAGAGCGTCGATTTCTCCCTCACCACCTATGTCGGGGGCATACAAATCGACGGCGTCGGCTCGCCGCCGCTGGGCACTCCGCCGACGGCACCGCCTTGCGGAATCTCGACGAGCGCGCTGACCAAGATTACCGATGGGGAGGGCTTTGTCAGCGTCAATGTCCAATCGGGCAGCGTGCCGACCCCGGTGTGGGTCAAGGCGACCACCTGCACTCCCAGCGGCAACGCGGTGTCTTCACAGTCGAACAAGATGGTGATCAGCACCGGCGTGCCGGCGCAGGACTTCTTCTCCCTGTCGGCGGCCTATTACAACATCGAGGGTTGGGCCATCGACGCCGAACCGAGCTGGATCAACATCCTCGCCTCCGACCGATTGGGCAATCCGGTGCCGGATGGCACGGCGATCAATTTCATTTCCGAAGGCGCCCAGATTACCCCGTCCACCTGCGCTACGAGCAACGGCGCCTGCAAGGTCAAGTTGCTGAGTGCCGAGGCCAGGCCGACCGATGGCCGTGTCACGGTCACCGCGTATGCGTTGGGCGAGGAAAGCTTTATCGACAGCAACAACAATAACGTTTGGGATACGGGCGAACCGTACGACGATCTCGGCAACGTATTCATCGACAAGAATGAAGACAGGACCTACCAGACAGGAGAGCAACAGGTAGTCTTCAAATCGGCCAACCAATTCGGTTGCAGCATCGGAAGCCTGACGACCACACCGGCTCAGACCACCACACTTTCCGGTGCCGCCCCACCCAAGCTGGCCGATGCACCATGGGCAGACAGTACTTGCGACGGCACCTGGGGACAGGCGCATGTGCGGCGCAGCCGGGTGATTGTGTTGTCCGACTCGTCCTTGAGTCTGGTAACGGACTTGAGCGGCAATGCGGTGGACTGGTCCATGGGCACCAGTTGCTCGAAATCATTCGATGTCCAGATCATGGACAAGAACAGGAACCCCCTGCCGTTCGGCACCCGGCTTTACGTGGGAGGCAACACCAACACCATCACCTACGTGTCGGGAGGCACGACGGGTACATTCCCGACGCTGACCATTTCTCCGCTGACCGTGCCCAATACCAATCGGGCCAACGGCAGCACGCATACCATCACCATCACGGGATCATGTGCGGCCGCAACCTGGGCCGGATATTTCGACCTGCAGGCGGTATCCGGCCCTAATCCGGATTCGGTGCGTTATGGCACGCCGGGCAGCAATACTTATTCGACCATCATGATCCAGGTAAATTGATGCCGCTTGTGGTCGAAGACCGGTATTACCTGGTGCGCGAAAAGGTCATGCTTGAATCATGTGGCTACTGCCGATGCGCGCGACCTTGCTGACGGCTAGATTCCAGGCGTTTCTTTCCGCAGCGTGGCTGATTGCGGTTCTGGGGTTGCAGGGGTGCACCGCCGGAGGTGGAGATGCCGGCAGCACAACGTCGACAACTACTGTCAGCTCTACCACCACTACAACCATCGTCGGACCGCCCGCAACTGTCATCCTGGCTTCATCGGCGGCTTCAATCAAGGCGGATGGATCGAATACCACGACCGTAACGGCAACCGTGGTTGACGCCAAGAATTTGGCGGTTGCCGGGGTCACTGTCGCTTTCAGCGTCAAATCCGGGTCTGGCCATTTCACTACCGCAAGCTCTGGGACAACGACCAGCAGTGGAATTGTCACCATAGCCTATTCTGCTTTATCCCCCTCGGGTATCGCCAATCAAACCGACCACACCGACGTCATCCAGGCGGAAGTGTCCGGCACGAGCGTCACTGCAGATCTGGTCATACAGGTGGCACCCACGTTACCCGCGGCGGCGTCTTCCTTGTCGCTTCTGCTAGGCGCTTCGGCCCCCTCGATAAGGACAGACGGCTCGAATTCGACCACGATCACCGCAACTGTCATTGATTCCCTGCGGGTGCCGGTTGCCGGACAGCAGATCAGCTTCACCGCCCCCACCGGCCTTCTGGGGGTCAGTTCCGGCAGTTCCGGTTCTGGCGGCGCAGTGACGATTCCCTTCTCCGCGCTTGCCGCAACAGGCCAGGCCGACAGAACCAATCGTACAGAGACAATTACGGCAAACATCGTTGGCACATCGATCACCGCGCAGATTCCGATCCAGATTTCCGGGTCAACGCTGGCACTTGCGGCATCGAAGAACACGGCACAGACCGGAGAGTCCGTGACATTGACGGCCACGGCAACCGACGCTGCGGGCGCTGGCGTAAATGTCCAGTCGATCCGGTTTTCCATCGACAGCAAGAGCACAGGTGCCGCATCGTTGGGTGCGACAGCAGCAGTCACGGGTTCAAACGGCAATACTTCGCCTGTTGCGCTGAATATCACTGCGCCGGGCAACCTGATCATCAATGCCGATTGGCTCAATGCAGCCGGCAGCTCAACGTTCACCGCAAGCACCAGCATAGTGGCGACTGCGGCCGGTGTTTCTTTTGCGGTCACGGCACCAACCACCAACCCGACTTCCTTGTCCCTTTCGGCATCTCAGGCGATTTCCGTGAGCGTACCTTCCTCCATCGCCGGCACGGCTGTAGCGAATGTGCGCTTTGCCACGACCCTTGGCACCTGGTCGAATGCGGCAAAATCCATAACGCTGACACCGGCCGCAAATGCGGTCGCGGACACCCTGAAAGCGGGAACCAATTCGGGCAACGCCAATATCCAGATCGATGCACTTGATAGTTCGGGGAATGTGCTGGCCACGCTCAACCGGGTGTTCGCTTTTTCCGCTGCGACCGGAACCAAAATCAGCTTGCAACCCAGCGTGTCCACGATCATCCCGAGCGGCGGCGGGACAACCAGCAGCGCGACCCTGACCGCGACGGTCCGCGATGCAGCGAACAACACCGTGGGCAATGTGCCCGTGCTGTTTGAGATACTCAATTCGACCGGCAGCGGCGAACAGATCAGTCCGGTGATCGCCTACACAAACAGTAGCGGCCAGGCGGTGGCGAACTTCACTGCCGGATCGCAATCGACGGTAGGCGGCCTGAAAGTCAAGGCGAGCGTACTGGGAAGCGCGGCAAACTGCGACAACTCGGTTACGCCGGCGATTGCCGGTATTTGCGACGTCAAGTCCATGTTCGTGAATTCCACAGGCGTTTCGGTTTCGCTTGGGCAGGGAAGTGTACTGAGTTCAGTAAATAACGACACGAATTACCAACTGCCGATGTCGGTATTGGTTGTTGATAATGCGGGAGCGTCGGTTACCAATGTCATAGTAACCCTGTCAGCTTTCCCGACGCAGTACTATAAAGGGACGCGAAACGCGAGTACCTGCAGTCCAAGTTATGCGAGCGGTTACCCGAAACTCAACGAGGATACCAATGAGAATGACAATCTGGAGTCAGGTGAGGACGCAAATGGCGACGGCATGATCACCCCGCCCCATGCCGCAGCAGGCAGTTTGCCTTCCACAGTGACAACAGATGCGAACGGTGTCGCCACTTTCAGCCTGACCTACCAGAAGCAATATGCGTCCTGGGTACAGACCCGAATCCGGGCGAAGGTGGTCATTTCGACCGGTACTTCGGAATCGATCAATGAATTGAAATTCATACTTCCCTATTCTCTCAGCGATGCCGATTCGACTGGTTGTCATTTGTCCAATTCTCCTGGTGGATGGTAGTCCGAAGAAATAACACAGAGAAGCCGGCTGCCAAAGCCGGCTTTTCGTTGAGTGCCCCCACTATTGCTACAATCGCGCCATGCCTGCCAAGGACAATATCTACCTCGTCGGCCTGATGGGCGCCGGCAAGACGACCGTGGGTCGCCAGCTCGCCAAGCGGCTTGGGTTGCGTTTTGTCGACTCCGATGAGGAAATCGAGACGCGCACCGGGGTGCGCATCCCGACGATTTTTGAGATCGAGGGAGAGGCTGGGTTTCGCAAGCGCGAAGCGCAGGTCCTGGCGGCGCTGACACAGGAAGATGGCGTGGTGCTGGCAACCGGAGGCGGCGTGGTGCTGGACCCCGGCAACCGTGCCAACCTGGCCGGCAATGGCACGGTCATCTACCTTTGCGCGCAGCCTCTACAACTCTGGGAACGTACCCGCCACAGCCGCAACCGGCCCTTGCTGCAGGTGGCCGATCCGCTTGCACGGTTGCAGGAATTGTTTCTTCAGCGCGATCCGCTCTATCGGGAAATCGCCGACATCGTGGTCGAAAGCGATGGCGGCAGTTCGCATCAACTGGTGAAAAAACTCGAGCGCGAGGTCCGCAGCCGATGCGCCGCCTGAACGTCAGCCTGGGCGAGCGCTCCTATCCGATCCTGATCGGCCCCGGTCTGCTGGCCCAGGCAGAATTGCTGCTGACGCATCTGCCTGCCAGGCGTGCCGTCATCATCAGCAACCGGACGGTCGCACCCCTGTATCTGGAGACGCTCGCTGCACCCTTGCGGGCTGCCGGTGTCAAGCTCGCACAAATCGTGCTCCCCGATGGAGAGCAATACAAGAGCTGGGAAACGCTCAACCTGATTTTTGACGGATTGCTGTGCGAGCACTGCGATCGCAGCACGACGCTCATCGCACTGGGTGGCGGCGTCATCGGCGATCTGGTCGGTTTCGCGGCAGCAACTTATCAGCGCGGCGTGCCTTTCATCCAGGTGCCGACCAGTCTGCTGGCGCAAGTCGATTCATCGGTCGGCGGCAAGACCGGCATCAACCATCCGCGCGGCAAGAACATGATCGGTGCCTTCTGGCAGCCAAGGCTGGTGCTGGCGGCTACCGATACCCTCAAGACCTTGCCGCCGCGGGAACTTGCTGCAGGTCTCGCCGAGGTCATCAAATACGGCCTGATCCGCGACCTGCCTTTTCTGGAATGGCTGGAAGACAACATGGAGTCGCTCTGCGCCGGGGATGATGCGGCACTGGCCTATGCTATCGAACGCAGCTGCCGCAACAAGGCCGAAGTGGTGGCCGAGGATGAGCACGAAACAGCCCGGGAGGGCGGACGGGCGCTGCTGAATTTGGGCCACACCTTTGGCCATGCCATAGAGACCGGGATGGGCTATGGCGCCTGGCTGCACGGCGAGGCTGTGGCGGCCGGCATGGTCATGGCTGCCGAATTGTCGCGGCGTCTTGGCTGGTTGGCCGATGCCGATGTCTCCCGTGTGCGCCGTCTGTTGTTGCGCGCCGGCTTGCCGGTACAGGGCGCCGTGCTGGGAGCGCAACGCTACCTGGAACTGATGGGACACGACAAGAAAGTTATCGACGGCCGTCTGCGCCTGGTGCTGCTCAGGCGCCTTGGCGAGGGTGTCACCTGGGCCGACGCTGCCCCTGCGGAAATTGTTGCAGCCATTGAGACCTGCTGCCATGACTGAGTTGACAAGCTATGCCGTGCAGGCCGGAAATTCTCGCGGGCGTGCCATCGTCGAGCCGGCCCCGACGGAACGCAACGAATTTCAGCGCGACCGCGATCGCATTGTTCATTCCACGGCCTTCCGCCGGCTCGAATACAAGACCCAGGTCTTTGTCAATCATGAGGGCGACTTGTTTCGCACCCGGCTGACCCACAGCATTGAGGTGGCGCAGATCGCCCGCGGCATTGCCCGATCATTGCGTGTGAATGAAGATCTGGTAGAAGCGATTGCCCTGGCGCACGATTTGGGGCACACGCCGTTCGGCCATGCCGGGCAGGATGCGCTGAATGCCTGCATGCAGGACTACGGCGGTTTCGAGCACAACCTGCAAAGCTTGCGCACTGTCGATCTGCTAGAAGAACGTTATGCCGCTTTCGACGGACTCAACCTCTGCTTCGAAACGCGCGAGGGCATTCTCAAGCACTGCTCGCCCCAACATGCCCGCGAACTCGGCGATGTCGGCCGGCGTTTCCTCGAAAATCGTCGCCCATCCGTGGAGGCGCAGATTTGCAATCTCGCCGACGAGATTGCCTACAACAATCACGACATCGATGACGGCCTGCGTTCCGGTCTTCTGGTCATCGAACAGCTCGACAACGTGGCGGCGTTTTCCCGTCATGCGCAGACAGTCCGCAGGGAATACCCCGGCATCGCCGGAAGACGCCTGATCCATGAAACCGTGCGACGCATGATCAACGCACTGGCGCTCGATCTGATTACGGAAACACGGAGCCGGATTTCAGCCGTTGCACCCTTGTCGCTCGACGATGTTCAAGCTGCACCGGCCCTGGTCGCATTCAGCACGGAGATGCATGAGCAGCAGAAAAATTTGAAGGTCTTCCTGCGCGACCACCTCTACCGGCACTATCAGGTGCTGCGCATGACCAACAAGGCGCGCCGGATCGTCGGCGACCTGTTCGGTGCCTTCATGGAAGAACCCAGCCTCTTGCCGCCTCAATATCAGCAGATGAGCCGCCTCGAGCAGGCGGATACCGCTCGGGACCATTCCACCAAGGCCAGGGCGGTGGCTGATTACATCGCCGGCATGACCGATCGCTATGCCATCCGCGAACATCGCCGCCTGTTCGCCGTAGGGGAAATATGAGCTTCATGCGCATCGGCTTTTGCATGCAACTGCCCCCCCATGTATCATCTTTGAAAACCCCAGTGCCAGGCCAGACGCGCCTGCCACAATGACAAGGGAATAATTGGAGCCAACATGCGCAATCGTGTTTTGATCAAGTTTGTTTTTCTGGCGATTTTGGCCATGCTCGCTCTGACGGGTTGCGTCAGCGGTCCGGGGGACTCGTCGCCAACCAAAACCGTCGCAGCCAGCATCGCCATCGCGCTGACGGATCCGGTGACTGGCGCCTCCCTGACCAGCATCAGCAGCGGCAAACCCGCCAAGGTTTCGGCCACGGTTAGGGATACGGCTGGTGCCGTGGTGCCTAACCTGGTGGTGAGTTTCACGACAGACACGGGCTTGGCCACCATGTTACCCAGTACGGGAACAGCACTCACCGATGCCACCGGTGTCGCTACCATCCAGATTTCAACCGCCAGCCTGGCGGCAGCAGGTGCTACAACCATCTCGGCTGCGGCCACGGTTGGTACTACCGCCGTTTCGGCTAGCGTCGGCTATAGCGTGATCGCCACGACCGCCGGTGTCACCGGCATCAGTCTGGCGCTCACCAGCCCCAGCAGCGGCCTTGCCGTTACCAGCATCAGTACCGGCAATCCAGCCAAGGTCACGGCGACCGTGCGGGACGCAGCTGGCACCCTTGTTCCCAACACAGTGGTGAGCTTCTCCACTGCGGCGTCCCTGGCGACAATGATCCCGGCTTCAGGAACGGCGCTGACCGATGCATTCGGGGTGGCGTGGATCCAGATTGCCTCGGCGAACCCGCAGGCTTCCGGTGCGACGACGATCAGCGCTACCGCCGCAGTGGGCGGTAACACGCTGAGCAGCAGCGTCGGCTTCAGCGTGATCCCTACCAGCACGGGAGCGACCGGAGTATCCGTGGTGCTGACCAATCCGAGCACGGGAGCCGCCGTTACCAGCATCAGCCTGAACAGCCCGGCGAAAGTCACGGCGACGGTCAGGGATTCGCTCGGCGCAGTCGTTCCCAATACCGTGGTCACTTTCGCAACTTCGGGTTCTCTGGCGACCATGGTGCCCGCTGCAACGGCCCTGACCGACGGATCTGGCGTGGCTTCGATCCAGATTGCCGCCGCCAGTCCGGCCGCGGCGGGAGCTACCACCATCAGTGCCACGGCAACGGTGGATGGGGCTTCGGTTTCGGGCAGCGTCGGCTTCAGCGTCACGCCCACCAATGTCGGTACGCCCGGTGTTACCGTCGCACTGACCGACAGCAGCGGCAAGGCAATATCCAGCATCAGCCCGGGCAACCCCGCCAGGGTGGTGGCCACAATCCGCGATGCCACCGGTTCCGGTGTGCCCAATGCCGTGGTAAGCTTTTCCACCAATTCTTCTTTGGCGACCATGACGCCAGCTTCCGGGACCGCGCTCACCAATGCCTCGGGCGTGGCGTCTATCCAGATCGATGCCGCCGGTCTGACGGCCGCGGGTGCCACCACCATCAGCGCGACGGCGAACGTTTCCGGTTCCTCGGTCACGGGCAGCACGGGATACAGCGTCAGCGCTGCCAATGCCGTGCTGGGCACCATGACGGTGGCGACGAACCCACTTTCTCCCTACGCCACTACCAGTGTCTCGGTGCCCGTATCCGGCGTAGGCTCTACGCCGGTGACCATCAACTTTTCCTCAATCTGCGCCGGAACCGGCAAGGCGACACTGCCCGCCAGCGTGCAGACCGTGAATGGGGTTGCCACGGCAACCTACACGGACAAGGGTTGCGCTTCCACCGACACGATTACTGCGAGTGTGGCCGGTCTGGCGGTGACCACGACGACCACGATCGTGGTGCAGACGCCAGGAGCCACCAGCATCCAGTTCGTTTCCGCGACGCCTTCGACCATCGTGCTCAAGGGAACCGGCGGTGCGGGTCTGGTGGAGAGCGCACTGGTCAAGTTCAAGGTAGTGGATTCCAACAATGCGCCCATCGTCGGGGCGGATGTCAGCCTGGACTTGACGACCAGGACTGGCGGCATACTCCTTGATGGCTCGAGCGCGGCAGTGGCGAAAAAAACCGATGGCAACGGCGAGGTATCGGTATCCGTCCAGTCCGGCACGGCGCCGACGGCAGTCTGGGTGAAAGCCACGGTGACTTCGGTTTCGCCCACTTTCAGCAGCCAGTCGAGTCTCTTGAGAATTTCGACGGGGCGCCCGGCGCAGGACCGGTTCAGCATCAGCGTGAGCACCCATAACATCGAGGGCTGGGGTACCAATGGATCAACAACCACGGTCAATGTGATCGCTTCCGACCGGCTCGGCAATCCCGTGCCGGATGGCACGGCGATCAATTTCGTTACCGAAGGCGCCCAGATAGCACCCTCTTGTGCAACGGCAAACGGGACCTGCGGCGTCACATTCACAAGCGCCAATCCCCGTCCCACTGGAGATAGCGAACCCCAAAGCATAGTGACGGCCGGACGGGTCACGGTCCTGGCCTACGCCTTGGGTGAGGAGAGTTTCAGCGACTTGTACGGGGACAACATCTTTCACGGGAAAAACGGCTTGACCACCGATACCCGCGGTGACGATCCGTTCAACGATCTGGGCGACGTGTTCATCGACAACAACGAGGATGGTTCGTGGCAGTCGGGCGAACAGTTCATCGCGTTCAACTCGGCCAATGCCAAAGCCTGTGTCAGCGGCATAGCGACTTCGCCGGCAGCGCCCAGCAAGTCAGATTCCTGCGACGGCACATGGGGCGCCGCCCATGTCAGGCAGAGCGCCTTGATAGTACTTTCCGGTTCCGGCGCCTCAGTGAGCAGCACCAAGCCTACGTCGTCTTTCGCGCCAAGCAAAATCACCTATTCGATGGGCGGGGCAGCGACCTGCACCCAAACTTTCAGCTTCTATGCATTCGACGAAAACAAAAACCCGCTTCCGGCAAAGACAGCGCTGGCGACGGTTGCACCACCGTCAGCGCTGGGCACGGTTACCATCACTCCGGCGAGCGTCCAGGACAGTACAGCTGCCGGCGGGACTGGCCACACGATCCAAATCAGCAAGACGGCGACCATTGACGGCACGACTGGATTGGCTACGTGTACGACCTTGGGCACAACTGAAGTGCCGCTCACGATATCCTTCACGACTCCCGGAGGCGTGACGACGCAGACGATTTTTTACATCACCGACTGACCATTCAATCGCGAGGAAACCGATAGAGCCGGCCCTGTGCCGGTTTCGTGCTGTGCTCGGGCAATGTCAGATTGCATTGGATAAATACCCTGCGTAAATGCTGTCTTGTTGCAACTTCACAATCCGCGACATGGGCGGATAATGGCGCATGGGCTCAAAGTTTTTTTTGTTTGTTTTGCTTGGCTTGGTGGTTTATCTGCTGGTGCGCGCTTCGGGACGCAGGCGCCGCGCAGCGGCTAAGCCTGCGCCGGCGACGGAGCGGATGGTGGCTTGCGCCCGGTGCGGCCTGAACCTGCCCGAAAGCGAAAGCCTCCAATCAGATGGGCAATACCACTATTGCTGCGAGCAGCATCGTGGACTCGGACCGCTTGAGCGCAAGCGCTGAGATCGTCGACCGGCCGGGTCAGTCGAACGGACCGCCGGAGATTTTCTGGCGCTCCCTGCATTACTTCAACCTGTATCGCCTGGGCGTAGCGACCTTCTTTCTCAGCGCCATACAGATCTACGGCGATACGCTGGGTTTCGGCGCTCAGAATCCTGACTTGTTTGCCTGGGTCAGCACCGCCTATCTGCTGTTAGGAGCGTTGTTCTACCTTGCTCCCCAGTTATTCCGCGGGAGTTTCAGTTTCCATCTGACGCTTCAGGTGGTTGTCGATATTCTGTTGCTGACCGTGCTGATGTATGCCAGCGGCGGCGCCAAGAGCGGCATGGCGATCATGTTGCTGGTGGTTCTGGCGGCGGCCGGGCTGGTCGGGCAGGGGCGGCTCAGCCTGTTTTTTGCAGCATTGGCGACGCTGGCCTTGCTGCTCGAACAAGCCTATCGCGTTCTCGAGTTTGGCGCCAACCTCGAAGATTTCATGCGTTCCGGCATCACCAGCATTGGCTTTTTCGCCATCGCCATCAGCGCCCGCCTGCTGGCGCGGCGGGTGGTGGCCAACGAGGAACTGGCACGCCGCCGCGGCGTCGAACTGGCCAATCAGATGCTCATCAACCAACGCGTGATCCGTGACATGCAGGATGGGGTGCTGGTTGTCGCTGCGGATGGCATGGTGAAACAGCATAATCCGCAGGCCGAGAATCTTCTGGGAATGCGTGCTGAGCCGCTCACCGATCTCGCCGCAGTTTCGCCAACCTTGGCACAATGCTTCATGCGCTGGCGTCAGCAGTCGGTGGAAACGGCCGAGACCATGCGCATTCCCGATAACGGTCGATTACTGCGTGTTCGGTTTTTGCCTGCCGGAGAAGGTGGCAATGCCTTGCTTTATATTGAGGACATGGAACGCGAACTGGCCCAGGTGCAGCAACTGAAGCTGGCCGCGCTGGGACGCCTGACGGCCAACATGGCGCATGAGATCCGCAATCCGCTCTCGGCCATCAGCCATGCCGCAGAATTACTGGCTGAAGAGCCTGGCGACGAAACCCTGCAACGCCTCACGCGCATCATCGGGGACAATACGCAAAGACTCAATCGCCTGGTTGGCGAAGTGCTGGAGTTGGGGCGGCGCGACAGCGCCCATGCGGAACTGCTTGGCGTGAAAGGCTTCATCGAAGCCTTTCTTGACGACTATGCGGTCAATGAACCCCAGATCAAGGAGATCGTTGTCCTGTCGCTGGACCCGTCCGCCATGCTGAGTTTTGATCGCAGCCACCTCAACCGGGTGCTCTGGAATCTGCTGGGGAATGCGTTGCGCCATTGCCGGCGGCAGCCTGGCAGCATCCGACTGGAATCTCAGGCATCGGCCTACCCGGGGCACACAGAATTGCATATCATTGACGATGGTGCCGGCATCGCGACCGCGTTGCAGAGCCAGGTGTTCGAACCCTTTTTCACGACTCACAGCAGTGGAACCGGCCTGGGTTTGTACATTGCCCGCGAACTCTGCGAAGCCAACGGTGCGCTGCTGGAAATTCAGGCGAATGCGCCCGGCGCGCATTTTTGCCTGACCGGCAAGGGGGATTGATGAAGAGCGATGGCAAACACCGCGGCGAAGCAGACATACGTGTGCTGGTTGTCGACGATGAGCCGGATATTCGTGAGCTGCTTGATCTGACCCTGGCGCGCATGGGCCTGACGGCCGATTGCGTCGGCAGCGTGGGCGACGCCAGGCGCCTGTTGACAGAGAAGCGCTATCGTTTGTGCCTGACCGACATGCGTCTGCCGGATGGGGAGGGGCTCGACTTGGTGCGGTATATCGGCGAGCACTGCCAGGAATTACCGGTGGCTGTGATCACCGCGTATGGCAGCATGGAGAATGCCGTCTCGGCACTCAAGGCCGGCGCTTTCGATTATCTGGCCAAGCCCGTCTCGCTTGATCAACTGCGCCTGCTGGTCAGGTCGGCGATCGATTTGCCGCTTCACAATGAACGCGATACCGATTCCGTAACCCAGGCGCTGCTCGGTGACTCGCCGGCGATGTGCCAGACGCGTGCCCTGGTGGAGCGCGTCGCGCGCAGCCAGGCGCCGGTCTATATTTCTGGAGAATCGGGAACCGGCAAGGAACTGGCGGCAAGCCTGATTCATCGACTCGGCGCGCGGCGCGGTGCGCCATTCATCGCCGTCAATTGCGGGGCGATCCCTGAAAACCTGATGGAAAGCGAATTCTTCGGCTATCGCAAAGGGGCATTCACTGGCGCCGAAAGCGAGCGCGACGGCTTTTTCCAAGCGGCGGGCGGCGGGACCCTGTTTCTCGATGAAGTGGCCGACCTGCCTCTGGCGATGCAGGTCAAACTGCTGCGCGCCATCCAGGAGAAGCGGGTGCGCAAGGTGGGTGCCACCGGCGAGGATGCCGTGGATGTGCGGATTATTTGCGCCACACATCAGAATCTGAAGGCGCTGGTGGAACAGGAGCGGTTTCGCCAGGACTTGTTTTATCGCCTCAACGTCATCGAAGTCAGAATGCCGTCCCTGCGCGAATGCCGGCAGGATGTCCAGTTGCTGACCAAGAGTATTCTGGAACGCTTGGCGAACGCCGCAGGACTGCCGGTGCCGTGCCTCTCGCCGGCGGTGGTCGCCGCTTTGGACGAATACCCGTTTCCCGGCAATGTGCGCGAACTGGAAAATGTACTGGAACGTGCTTTGGCCTTGCTTGCGGGGAACACGATCGAACTCGCCGACCTGCAACTTACCGCCCCGGTTCAGGATGGCACGGAACCGGCGGGAGCGTTGCCGCCGGATCATCTGGGATTGCAAGAGCATCTCGACCGGGTCGAGAGGCAGACGATTCTCGACGCTCTGCACAAGACCCGTTTCAACCGGACGGCTGCGGCCAAGCTGCTTGGCGTGACCTTCCGCTCGCTGCGCTATCGCATGCAGCGCCTGGGGCTGAATGAACGGGAATGAGTCCATAGCAGCGTCTGTGCTCGGCGCCGAACTCGACGCCGCTGCGCTGCTGCCAGGTGCGCGTTTCATTCCCTCCCCGAATTGCGATTCCCGTCCGCCGGGCGCATCGGTCGAGCTGATCGTGATCCATGCCATCAGCCTGCCGCCGGGCGAGTTCGGCGGCGACGGCATCGAATGCCTGTTTACCAACCGACTCGATCCGGACGCGCATGGCTATTACGCGGAAATCCAGCAGTTGCGCGTGTCGGCGCATTTCCTGATTCGCCGCGACGGCGAGGTGGTGCAGTATGTTCCGTGCGACCGGCGCGCCTGGCATGCCGGCTTGTCGAGTTGGAACGGACGCGAGCGCTGCAATGACTTTTCCATAGGCATCGAGCTGGAAGGTTGCGACGAATCGCCCTTCGAGGAAGTGCAATACGCGGTACTGGCGCATCTGCTGCAGGTGCTGCGCCGTGCCTACGCCATCGCCGCAGTGGTTGGCCATGCAGAAATTGCGCCCGGCCGCAAGACCGACCCGGGTCCCTGCTTCGATTGGAGTCGCGTTAGATGTTAGATGATGCTGCTCGAATGGACTTCAGCCTGATTTGCTGAGTCGAGCGCATCCGAATTTCGATGACGAGAAAAAAAAGCACAAACACCATTAAATATTTCTTGCAAGTTTTATTTTGAACCACTACACTTAGTCAAATTTTATTCATTGCATACTATATGTAGTAGGTCAACCCGAAAGCAGTAAATCGCATCGGGGACACAAGGGAAAAGCTGATCGCAGGAGCGCCGCAGCTTACAGAGCAACCAACAGGAGATATCGATGCAGTTGTCAGCTACGGAAATAGCCGCCACGCCACTGCCATTCGATCTCATTCCTGAAGCTCACTCCCCATCATTCACTTCTACTTTCCAGTCGTTGTCACGGCTCCGCCGCTACTTGCCAAGCGAGGTTTCCTTCGTGCGCCTTGGCCAAGGCGGGGTTGAAGTGCGCACGCATGGAGCCGATTTTCCAGAATTCAAGGGTTGCAAAGCAGCGCAACTTTGGATGATCCGCGCTGGTTTGGGCGGGTAGCTTTACTTATGTTTCTTTCCTGTTACTTTGTTAAGGAGGTTTGACATGGCTAACGCCAAGACCACTAAGCCTGCGGCGAAAAAGGCTGCTCCCGCCAAGAAACCTGCGGCGAAGAAGGCTGCACCGAAGAAAGCTGCTGCCAAGAAGCCGGCAGTGAAGAAGGCTGCGCCGAAGAAAGTTGCTGCCAAGAAGCCGGCAGTGAAGAAGGCTGCACCGAAGAAGGCTGCTGCCAAGAAGCCGGCAGTGAAGAAGGCTGCACCGAAGAAGGCTGCGCCGAAGAAAGCTGCTGCCAAGAAGCCGGTAGCGAAGAAGGCTGCACCGAAGAAGGCCGCTGCCAAGAAGCCGGCAGCAAAGAAGGCTGCGCCGAAGAAAGCTGCTGCCAAGAAGCCGGCAGCGAAGAAAGCTGCGCCGAAGAAAGCCGCCGCCAAGAAGCCGGCAGCAAAGAAACCAGCTGCCAAGAAGCCGGCAGCAAAGAAACCAGCGGCGAAAAAAGCCGCTGCCGCCAAACCCGCTGCACCAGCCGCCCCCAAAGCTGCTGCGCCTTCGACTGCGGCCACGCCGGGCTTGAAGTCGTCGCTGAATCCGGCTGCGGCATGGCCGTTTCCGACGGGTTCGCGGCCGTCTTGAGCCGTATCTTGGGTGGATGCGGGCAGATTTCCGCATTAGCGGATTAGCTTATCCTCTCGCATCCCCCCAAATTTGAGGCTCGGCGGCGGCTATCAGCCGCCGCTGTTTTTTCCAGCAGGGCTATTTGAAATATTGCGCCAGGCGCATTAAGCCTTCCTCGAGCTGGTTCCGCGCAACGGTGTAGGCAAAACGGAGATGTCGTTCTGGTGCGTTCTCTCCGAAATCCAGTCCGGGCGTAATCGCCACTCCCGCTTTCTCGATCAGTTGGCTGGCCAGGGCATAGCTATCGGTGCTGAGTTGGCTGCAGTCTGCGTAGATATAGAAAGCGCCGGCGGGTTCGGCGGCGATCGTGAAACCGAGATTCTTCAGACCGGGCAGCAACAGATCGCGGCGTGCCTGGAATTCGGCACGGCGCCGTTCGAGCAGGGCGATGGTTTCCGGGTTGAAGGCAGCCAGGGCGGCATGCTGCGCCGGAGCGGATGGCGAGATGAACAGATTCTGCGCCAGTTTCTCGATATCCCGCACGCAATCGCGCGGCGCCACGAGCCAGCCGAGGCGCCACCCGGTCATGTTGAAATATTTCGAGAAACTGTTGATGACGAATATGTCTTCGGAAATCGACAAGGCGGTCGCAGCGTCACATCCGTAAGTCAGGCCGTGATAAATCTCGTCTACCAGCAGCACGCCGGCACGCGCCGCCACAACTTGCCAGAGCTCGGTGAGACGATTCCGATCCAGCATGGTTCCAGTAGGATTGGCGGGCGAGGCAACCAACAGGCCACGGGTACGCCCGGTCCACGCCGTCGCGACATCCTCGGCGCTGGGCTGGTAGCCCTGTTCCGGTCGCACCTTGAGTGGCATCGGGCGCCCTTCAAAGAGGCGGGTGAAATGACGGTTGCATGGATAGCCGGGGTCGGGCAGGAGCAGTTCGTCGCCGGGATTGATTAGCGCTCCCAGAGCCAGCAGCAAGGCGCCAGAAGCGCCGGCCGTGACGATGATACGTTCCGGCGCCACGTTGACACCGTAACGTTCTGCATAGAAGCCGGCAATCGCTTCGCGCAATTGCGGCAGACCGAGCGCCGAGGTGTAGAACACTCGTCCGTTGCGGATGAAGGCATCGGCAGCCGCGATCACGGGCTCTGGCGTGGGGAAATCCGGCTCTCCTACTTCCATGTGGATGACGGAGCGCCCGGCGTTCTCGAGCGCTTTGGCCTTGGCCATCAATTCCATGACATGAAACGGGGCGATTTCATTCATGCGGTTGGCAAGTTTCATCTAGAACTCATCGTGCATGGGAGCCGGCAGACGCAGATTCCTTAGTTTCAAATCCCTTAGGTGCAAATCAACACTGAATCTACACACGCGACACTATACAATACTGGATTCTTTCGGCAGCGCCCGCCCGGAGCGGGTCTCAGTGCCACCGCTTTCTTTCAGCTACGAGGAGAAACACATGGACGAAATCATCCGCGCTCAGGCGCTTGAATACCATCGGTTGCCAAAGCCTGGGAAAATCGCCGTCACACCGACCAAGGCGCTGACCAGCCAGCAGGATCTGGCGCTGGCCTATTCGCCTGGCGTGGCTGCGGCCTGCGACGAGATCGTCAAGGATCCGGCCAATGCGTATCAATATACTTCGCGCGGCAACCTGGTGGCTGTCATCACCAATGGCACGGCCGTGCTTGGCCTGGGCAACATCGGCCCCCTGGCCGGCAAACCGGTCATGGAAGGCAAGGGCGTGCTGTTCAAGAAATTCGCCGGCATCGACGTGTTCGACATCGAGATCGCCGAGAACGATCCGGACAAGCTGGTCGACATCATCGCCTCGCTGGAACCGACCTTCGGCGGCATCAACCTCGAAGACATCAAAGCGCCGGAATGCTTCTATGTCGAGAAGAAGCTGCGCGAGCGCCTGCAGATCCCGGTTTTCCACGACGACCAGCACGGCACCGCGATCATCGCCAGTGCCGCCGTGATCAATGGCCTGCGCGTCGTCAACAAGGAAATCGGCAAAATCAAGCTGGTCTGCTCTGGCGCCGGCGCCGCGGCCATCGCCTGCCTCGACCTGCTGGTGAGCCTGGGTCTCAACCCCAAGAACGTTTACATCACCGACAGCAAAGGCGCGGTGTATGTCGGCCGCGACGCCAACCTCGATCCTTCCAAGGCTCGCTACGCCCAGGACACCAAGGCGCGCACCCTGGGCGACCTGATGACGGGCTGCGACGTCTTCCTCGGGCTGTCGACCGCTGGCGTGCTCAAGCAAGACATGGTCAAGACGATGGCTCCCAATCCCATCATCCTGGCCATGGCCAACCCGACCCCGGAAATTCTGCCCGAAGAAGCCAAGGCGGTGCGTCCCGATGCGATTATCGGCACCGGCCGTTCCGACTACCCGAACCAGGTGAACAACGTCCTGTGTTTCCCCTTCATGTTCCGCGGCGCCATGGATGTCGGGGCCACCACCATCAACGAACCCATGAAGGTCGCCGCGGTGCGCGCCATCGCCGAACTCGCCCATGCCGAACAGTCTGAAGTCGTCAGCGCCGCCTATGGCACCGACGAACTCAGCTTCGGGCCGGAATACCTGATCCCCAAGCCGTTCGATCCGCGCCTGATCGTCAAGGTTGCACCGGCAGTGGCTCTGGCCGCGATGCAGTCCGGTGTGGCCACCCGGCCGCTGGCGGACATGGATGCCTACCTCCAGCAACTCAACGACTTCGTCTATCACACCGGCCTGCTGATGCGACCGGTCTTTGCCGCCGCCAAGAAGAACCCGGCACGCATCGTCTTCTGCGAAGGCGAGGACGAACGCGTCCTGCGCGCTGCCCAGGCGGTGGTCGATGAAGGCCTGGCGCGGCCGATCCTGGTCGGACGGCCTGAAGTCATGGCGGCGAGCATCAAGAAAGCCGGTTTGCGCATCCGGCCCGGCGAGCACTTCGAACAGGTCAACCCGGATTCCGATCCGCGCTACAAAATGTTATGGCAGGACTACTACGAACTGATGTGCCGCAAGGGCATCAGCATCGAGCATGCCAAGCGCGAAATCCGCCGCAAGACCACCCTGATCGGCGCCATGCTGATCCGCCACGGCCACGCCGACGGCATGATCTGCGGCACCTACGGCAAGCACTCGATGCACTTGCGCTACATCAGCACGGTGATCGACCGGGAGCCCGGCATCAACAACTTCTATGCCATGAACATGCTGCTGCTGCCCAACCGCACCTTGTTCATCTGTGACACCCACGTCAATTACGATCCGACCGCGGCCCAGATCGTTGAGATGACCCTCTTGGCCGCCGAGGAGGTCAAGCGTTTTGGCGTGATACCCAAGATTGCATTGCTCTCGCATTCGAGTTTCGGCAACGAGGACAATCCGACCGCAGTCAAGATGCGCGAGGCGCTGGCGATTTTGCAGGACATCGCACCGCATCTGGAAGTGGAGGGCGAGATGCACGGCGATGCGGCGCTTTCGGAAGAGATCCGCCGCCAGGTGTTCCCGAATTCACGGCTCAAGGGCCAGGCCAACCTGTTGATCATGCCGACGCTGGATGCCGCCAATATCGCTTTCAATCTGTTGAAGACGGCGGCCGGCGATGGCCTGACGGTCGGTCCGCTGCTGCTCGGTGCAGCCCGCCCGGTGCATATCCTGACGCCCACGGCCACCGTCCGGCGCATTGTCAATGTCACCGCACTGCTCTCGGTCGAGGCGGCCAAGTTGACAACGAAACTGAACGCGAAGGCATAAACCTGATCGCGTAAGCGCGGTCTTGCGCGCGCGGGACTCGCCAGATGTCCAGGACGGCACTGATTCTGTCTGGGGGCGGCGCGCGCGCCGCCTACCAGGTCGGGGTATTGGCGGCGATCCGTGACATGCTGCCGGAGCCGCAGCGCAATCCGTTCCCTATTCTCTGCGGTACTTCGGCCGGCGCCATCAACGCTGCCTCGCTTGCCACCACGGCAGAGAATTTCGACGCCGGCGTCAATCAGTTGCTTGAGATCTGGCGCAATTTCCACGCCGGATCGGTGTATCGGGCCGATGCCCTGGGCATCGGCGCAACGGCTGCCCGTTGGCTGGGGGCGCTGATGGGCGGCTGGCTGGTCAAGAGCGGTCCGCGCGCACTTCTCGACAACTCGCCATTGCGCCAGTTATTGACCGCGCATCTTGATTTCAGCGGCATAGACAGGGCGATCGCCAATCGGGCACTGCATTCTGTTAGCCTGACCTGCTCTGGTTACAACTCCGGTCAGAGCGTGAGTTTCTTTCAGGGCCGCCCGGATTTGGAACCCTGGCAGCGCTCGCAACGCTTCGGCGCGCACGTCAAACTGAACGTGGATCACTTGATGGCCTCGAGTGCGATTCCCTTCGTGTTTCCGGCGATCAAGATCAATCGGGAATATTTCGGCGATGGCTCGATGCGCCAAGTCGCCCCCATCTCGCCGGCAATCCATCTTGGCGCAGACCGGATACTCGTTGTCGGTGCCGGGCGCATGGCGGAACCGCGCAATGAACGTCAAGCCAGCGACGACTATCCTTCTCTGGCGCAGATCGCGGGCCATGCCCTGTCGAGCATATTTCTCGATACCTTGTCCGTTGACCTCGAACGCATCCGGCGCATCAATCAGACGGTGCATATGATTCCGGAGCAGGTTCGCCGGGAGCAGCATATCGCCCTGCACAAGATTGACGTGCTGGTGATTGCGCCTTCGGAGCGCCTGGACTATATCGCTGCCCAGCATGCGCAAAGCTTGCCCTGGCCGGTCAGGGCACTGTTCGGCAACATCGGTGCGCTCAACAAGCACGGCGGCGCACTGACCAGTTATCTGCTGTTTGAGCAACCCTATACGTGCGCTTTGATCGACTTGGGATACCGCGATACACAGCAGCGGCGCGAAGAAGTCCTCACTTTTCTTAAGATATCAGGTTAATAAACTAGAGCAACTGCTTAATTATTGAGGCCGAATACCGTTATTCTCTATTGAATAGAAGGGCTGACGCTGCTAAACTGCGCCGAATTTTGCGAAGAACACGGGTTTGGGAGTTTGAGGACACAATGAAAAAAGCCACCATGTGCTTGCTCGCCTTGTCTGCGCTTAGTCTGGTCGTCAATCCGAGCAGCGCGGAAGCAGTGCAGAAGTCCGTGACCGTCAAGAAACACAAGCTGGCCCGGCCGCATGCGAAGAAGCGCGTGAGCCAGGCCGCCTACCAGGAGACTGCGAACCTCGTGCTGGGGTCGGCTTCTGCGCTGGTCCTGGACCAATCCACCGGAGCGGTGCTGTTTGAGAAAAATGCCGGGGCGGTGCTGCCGATTGCTTCCATTACCAAGCTCATGACCGCGATGGTTGTGCTGGATGCCCGACCCAATCTGGACGAGACTCTGGCGATCAGCGATGAGGATGTGGATACGCTCAAGGGCACCCGGTCGCGCCTCAGGGTCGGCACGCAACTGAGCCGCGAGGAAATGCTGCGGCTGGCTTTGATGTCTTCAGAAAATCGGGCTGCGTCTTCGCTGGCGAACAATTATCAGGGTGGACGCGAGGCATTCATTGTCGCGATGAACCGCAAGGCGCAGGAACTGGGTCTGCTGGATACTCAATTTGCAGATCCCACCGGGCTTACTGCCGCCAATGTTTCCAGTGCCCGCGATCTGGTCAAGCTGGTCGCGGCTGCGCACCAGTATCCGCTGATCCGGGAATTTACGACGGCCACCGGATACGAGGTCAAGATTGCCGGTCGCACGCACGCTTTCCACAATACCAACAGCCTGGTGAAAAGCTCGTCCTGGGATATCGGCTTATCCAAGACCGGTTATATCAGTGAGGCGGGAAAGTGTCTGGTGATGCAGGCCTGGCTCAATAACAAGCCGACCATCATCGTGTTGCTCGACTCATTGGGCAGGATGACGCGCATTGGCGATGCGATGCGCATCAAACGCTGGGTGGAAAGCGCTTCGCTGCCGCGTCACTCGGCAGGTTAGGCCGGGTTTGATCCGGGCTTGACCATTCCCCGGTCCTGGCTTGGGGCAGCCGGCGTCTCGAACTGCAAGCGGTAGAGGTGGCTGTACATGCCGTTTTGCGCCAGCAATTCCTGATGCCGGCCTTGCTCGACGATGCGGCCCTGGTCCAGCACCACGATGCGATCGGCATGCTCGACCGTCGATAGACGATGCGCGATCACCAGGGTGGTGCGTCCCTGGATCAGCGTCTCGAGCGCAGCCTGGATCTGTCGTTCGGATTCGGTATCGAGTGCCGAGGTGGCTTCGTCCAGAATCAGAATCGGCGCATTCTTGAGGAAAGCGCGGGCAATCGCCAGGCGCTGACGCTGGCCGCCGGAGAGCTTGACCCCGTTTTCCCCGACGCGCGTCTGCAAGCCTTGCGGCATCTGGCAGATGAATTCCCAGGCGTGGGCGGCCTGTGCTGCCGCGACGATGTCGGCTTCGCTGGCATCGGCCGAGCTGCCGTAGGCGATGTTGGCGGCAACGCTGTCGTTGAACAACACCACTTCCTGGCTGACCAGCGCGATGTTGGCACGCAGGCTGGTCAGGGTCAGGCTGGCGATGTCATGTCCGTCGATGCGGATGTTGCCCTGGCGGGTCTGGTAGAAACGCGGCAGCAGGCTGACCAGGGTGCTCTTGCCGCTTCCGGAAGGTCCGACCAGGGCGATTGTCAATCCAGCCTTGATGTCCAGCGAGATGTCCTGCAAGGTTGATCGGGTAGTGTTGGCGTAGGAAAAACTGACCCGATCGAAAACGATGTCGCCGCGCGCGCGCGGCAGCACCTCGGTGCCAGGGTCCTCCTCGGCCGGTTCATCGAGCAGGCCGAAGATGTTCTCGGCCGAGGTCAGTCCGCGCTGCAATGGCGCATTGACCTCGGTCAATCGTTTGACCGGCGCCAGCAGCATCAGCATGGCGGTGATGAAGGAAACGAAACCGCCGATCGTGATGTGGCTCTCGGCCGATTGCAGCAAGGCTACGTAGATGATGATCGCCAGGGCGCTCGCCGACGCAATCTGGGTGAGCGGCACAGTGGCCGAGGCAGCCATCGATTCGCGCATCGCCGCCTTGCGGAATTCGTTGCTGACATCCTCGAAGCGCTGCGATTCGTAGCGCTGGCCGCCGAACACCTTGACCACCTTGTGGGCGCCGATGGTTTCCTCGAGGATGTGCGAGATCAAGCCCATCGCGCTGTAGCCACGCCGGCTGGCGGCGCGCAGGCGCCGCCCGAACAGGCGCACCACGCCGACAATGATCGGCCCGACCGCAAGGGCGATCAGCGTCAATTGCCAGTCCAGATACAGCAGGAATCCGATCAGGCCGAGAATCGTCAAGGAGTCGCGCACCAGGGCGGTCAGCACGATGGTGGCGGCGCTGGTGAAATCGTTTACGCCATAGGTGACCCGGGACATCAATGCTCCGGAAGACTGGTCGTCGTAATAGTGCGTCGGCAGGCTCAACAGGCGCTGGAACATCTTGTGCCGCAGGTCCATGATCAGCCGATTGCTGACCCAGGCCAGGCTGTAGGAAGTGAAATAGGTCAGCAGGCCGCGCGTGACGAAGATCGCCACTATGGCTAGGGGGATCAGATATAAATCCCCTTGGTACTTGGGTAGGAAGCCCTTGTCCAAAAGAGGTTTCATGAGGGCCGGGAACAGCGGCTCGGTCATTGCCGTCAGCGCCATGCCGAGCAAGGACAACAGGAAAGCCGTGCGGTAAGGGCGCACATAGCCGAGCAGACGCAGGTAGATGTCTCGATTGCTGCCGGCTAAAGGTGCATTGGCCGCAGTGGCGCCGGGGAGCACGGGAATCATGCCCAACTAGCCGAAATGTTGTGCGAGAGATTCGGCATAAGGCGGCTGGATGATGCCGCGATCGGTAATGAAGCCCGCAATCAGTTCGTGCGGGGTCACGTCGAACGACGGATTGCACACTTTTGCGCCTTCCGGGCCGGTTCTGCGCGCGCCGAAGAACAGCACTTCATCGGCAGCGCGTTCCTCGATCACGATTTCCCTGCCGGTTGCAGTCTGCAGATCGACGGTGGACGAAGGGCAGGCCACATAAAATGGGATGTTGTAATGCTGCGCAATGATGGCCACGCCCAGCGTGCCGATCTTGTTGGCCGCGTCGCCATTCGCCGCGACACGGTCGCAACCGACGATGCACAGATCGACCAGTCCCTGGGACATAACGAATGCCGCCATGTTGTCGCAGATCAGCGTCACGTCGAGTCCGGCGCGCTGCAGCTCCCAGGTTGTGAGCCGGGCGCCCTGCAGCAGCGGGCGCGTTTCGTCGGAGTAAACCCGGAAGCGCATGCCGCGTTCATGGGCGAGATACAGTGGCGCCGTGGCCGTGCCCAGTTCCGAAGTGGCCAGCGCACCGGCATTGCAATGGGTCAGAACACCCATGCCGTCACGGATCAAGGGCAGGCCGTTTTCTCCGATGGCACGGCAGATCGCCCGGTCTTCCTGGTGAATGCGGACGGCTTCGTCGACCAGCCGGGCATAAAGCTGACTGGCGCTGATGACTTGGGGCGATTGAACCGTTGCAAAATCCTGCATGCGTCGTAGCGCCCAACTGAGGTTGACCGCGGTGGGGCGCGACGAATTCAGATAGCCGGCGTTTTCCTTGAGTCGTACCAGAAACTTGTCCAGATCAAGATGGATGAGAGGCTTCATCCCGACCACGAGTCCGTAGGCTGCGGCAACGCCAATGGCGGGAGCGCCGCGTACCCTGAGCTGCTGAATGGCTTCCCAAACTTGTTCGATGCTGTCGAGCCGGATCTCGACAATCTCAATGGGCAGCCTGGTCTGGTCGAGAATGTAGAGATTGCCGTTCTCCCAGCGCAGACTGAGTACCGCGCTCGTGTTGTTTGTGGTGTTAGCGCTCAAGGAAATAATCTCCAATCTGGGTTACGGCGCGTGAGATGTCGGGATCATGAAACTCCTCGGGATCAAAGGCATGGTCCCCCTCTGGATCGGGCTGGCCGGTAGGCCTGAGCCCGGCGAAATCATACAGCCGGCTATCCGCCAGATGCGAGGGGACGACGTTCTGCAGGCTGCGGAACAGGTTGTCGATGCGACCCGGAAAACGCTTGTCCCATTCGCGCAGCATTTGCTTGATTTGCTTGCGCTGCAATTGTTCCTGGCTGCCGCACAAATCGCAGGGAATGATGGGAAAACGGCGCAGCTCGGCCCAGGCGGCCAGGTCGCTTTCCTGGCAATAGGCCAGCGGGCGGATGACGATGTGCTTGCCATCGTCGGTGACCAGCTTCGGCGGCATGGCTTTCATCTTGCTGCCGAAGAACATGTTGAGGAACAGCGTTTCCAGAATGTCGTCGCGATGGTGGCCGAGGGCGATCTTGGTGGCGCCGACTTCTCCGGCCACGCGGTAGATGATGCCGCGGCGCAGGCGCGAGCAGAGGGCGCAAGTGGTCTTGCCCTCTGGTACCACGCGCTTGACGATGGAATAGGTGTCCTGCTCCTCGATGCGGAAAGGCACGCCAATTTCGTTGAGGTAGTTCGGCAGAACCTCGGCTGGAAAGCCAGGCTGTTTCTGATCGATATTGACGGCGATGATTTCGAATTCGATCGGCGCATGCTCGCGCAGATAAATCAGGATATCCAGCAGCCCGAAGGAGTCCTTGCCGCCGGAGAGGCAGACCATGACCCGGTCGCCGTTTTCGATCATGTTGTAATCGACGATGGCCTGACCGGTGTGACGGCGCAGGCGCTTGCCGAGCTTGATGGCTTCGCGGCGCAGTTTGGCCTGTTTGGTCGGGCTGGGTAAAGATTCGTGCGGAGTATTCATCAGATCAGATAAAAGTGCTGCGGCCGCCATCAACATTGATAACCTGGCCGGTGACATAGGGTGCATCGAATAACAGAAAACGCACCGCGCGGGCGATGTCGGCGGGTGTTCCCTCCCGCTGCAGCATGGTGCGCGCCACGATGGTTCGGCGTACGTCGGCATCGAAATCGTTGGCGGCTTTGCCTTCCGGCCACTGGATCGGTCCCGGCGCCACCGCATTGACCCGTACCTGCGGCGCCAGTTCCAGTGCCAAAGCGCGCGTCAGTCCGAGCAGGCCGGCCTTGGCGGCGCAGTAGAGCGGATAGTTCTTCAAAGGGCGTTCGGCGTGGATGTCGGTGATATTGACGATTGCACCGCGTGTTGCATGCAGATACGGCGCGGTCGCCTGGCATAGAAAGAGCGGCCCCTTGAGGTTGCTGCCGATCAGATCCTGCCACGCTGCTTCGTCGATATCGGCAAGTGGTGTGGCATAAAACGCCGAGGCATTGTTCACCAAGGCATCGAGCTTGCCAAAGCGCTCGATGGCGGTGGCAACCAGCTGTTCCAGTTGCGCCGTGTCACACAGATCGGCCGCAGCGCAAGCAGCCGAATCCGGACGCAGCGCGTTCAATTCGGCGGCCAACGCCCTCGCCTCATCCGCGGAGTTCCGGTAATGCAGCAACAAGTTTGCGCCGGCGGCGTGCAGGAGGCGCGCGATCGCTGCCCCCACGCGCTTCGCGGCGCCGCTGACGAGAATCACGGGTTGTTCCGAGATGTTGCCCATCCTGCAAGTATACAGGCTTGGGTGTGTTCTCATGGGCAGTGACTGAGACGGTTTCTGGCCGCCTGCCGAAGTTGCCCACTCGAATTTCGCATTCACAAGGCTGCCACCGGGAATCGGTTGATTGATCCCGACCCATTGGGTGGATCTGAAGTCAGGGGCACATGTGCTTCAGCTTGTTCGATTCGTAAGCCGCGCTGTACCAGATGTAATCTTCGTTATCGCTGAGGGAGTAGTAGGTTGAGCCGTTCGGCATCATCACGATGGTAACGCCGCCACGGCCAGACATGAAGGGAACCCAGAAAGAGCACGAAAACTGCGGGAATTCCGCAGGCGTAATCTGCTTGGCCCAGAAGCCGTTGTTGTAGTTGAAGGTTGGATAGCCTGTCGTCAGCACGCCACGGTCAAGCGGGTTCTGCTGCATCGAATCGGCCAGCATGTCGGCATTCAGAACCTGGCTGTTGCCGATGGCGCCATGCTGGTTGTTCAGCAGCATGGCAATCTTGGCGATATCGTCAAGCGTCCAGAATAGCCCATAGCCGCCCAGGGGGGTCCCGGTCGGACTGTTGTCGGTGCGAAGTGTCGTCAAAGCGCCGGCACTCAAGCGTATCGGTTTGTACACTTCGTCACGCACCATGTTGAAAATATCCGCACCGCTCCCCTGTTGTTGAACCAGGTAATTGTTCATTGCGCGGGCGAGGATGAAATCATCCGCGGTCTGATACACCCATAACTTGCCAGGCGGCTGTTTTGCGGGAATGGCGAGCGCCGCAGACATTCTGGCAGCGTAACTCTCCGCCATGAAGAATTGCGTCATGAGGGTGTCATCGATCATGTAGCCGGAATCGAAGTAATTACCGGTAGCCAGGTCGAGGGTGTTGTTGAAAGTGACGTCGTCCCAGTTGCCAGCGCTAGCGCTTGTCTCGGGAACATAATCCTTGATCTTCAGTTCATAGACCGACTTGCCGTATTTCTGTCCCAGGCGCATCAAGGCGACGCTGGCGAATGCCGATTTGGTCGCAGAAAACGCAGTCTGCCGCATGTCGTCGCAATAAGGATAGAAGCCGTAGCGGGTCGCACAGGCCGAAACATAGTTGGTGCCGTTGATCAGCAGGCCATATGCAGTCCTTTCGGATGGGTCATACAATGCGCCCAGATTGGCAAGGTCGATGCCGGAGTTCGGGAAATCAGTTGCCAAGGCGGACAGCGGCTTGGTCGGCAGGCGGTTGGTCAGTTCCGCGGCATGCTCCGCCTTGATGGCTTCCGCGTTGGCGATGGTTTCCGGCGTGTAAGCGGCAGTCAGCGCGCCCCACATATTTGCCTTGTAATAGGGGCAAATTTCCTGGGTAACCTGATAGCGCACTTTCGAGACCGTTCTGCCGTCAAAAAGAAATGTCATCACGCCGTTATGCGCGCAGTTGGCGTTTCTTTCCACCAGGGCGAAGGGAAACGACGCCCTGTCCATGCCCCGGTCACTGCCCTGGTTCCAGATCCGTCCCGGACCGATGATGATGTTCCAAAATAAATCGCCGGTGATCAGCAAACCCTGCGCAACGGGGATCAGATAGTTGCCGCTCTGGACAAACTGGTAACGGAACTTGGGAAGATGCTGCCAGCCTGGGGAGAGGTTGTAACGGTAATCGTCCTTGAGCGCCTGAAATCCATTGCTGGTCGTTTCGCCAAACAGTTCCAGCGTCCCGGAGAAGGTGTGGGTAGGCAATGATGCTCCGGCCGGCATTGCAAAAGCGGCATCATCGACCGGCGCAGTGCTGGTGCCTGTCATAAGGTCATCAAAGGTGAGCTGCGCCGGAGTTCCCGAGGGAGTGCTCGCGGTTGGCGCCGCCGGAGCCGCCGTACTGCCGCCGCCACCGCCACCGCATCCGCCCAAGAAGTGCGCGACAATCGTCAGCAATAGTAGAAAACGAATCGTTATCGGCATCACGGCTCCCCTAGTTGCCCATTTTCTTGTTCCCCGGCGGGCACGGTCTCATTTTACCTGTCATAAGGAATACGGCTGAAGTACTCCGCAGGCTAGGACATCCGGATCAACCGATCCAGCACGCGCGCCGCCGCGACCAGACCGAAAACGGCAGTGACGGTGACTGCCGAGCCGTAGCCGGCGCAATTTAATCCTTGCAGAGCGACAGCCTCGTTCGGTTCCTCATCCGCAGCGCATGAAAGCTCAGAGTTGTTCGGCCGGGAAATCGGTTCATCGGAGAAAACGCATTCGACACCAAATTTCTTCTTGGGGTCGCGGGTAAAGCCGTATTTCTTGCGCAAGCGCGCGCGCAGCTTGGAAGCCAGTGCATCCTGTGTGGTGCGTGCCAGGTCGGCGACCTGGATGCGCGTCGGGTCGCAGCGCCCGCCGGCGCCGCCGGTGGTGACAATCACGGTGCCTTGATTGCGGCAATAGGCGATCAGGGCCGCCTTGGCGCGCACGTTGTCGATCGCGTCCAGCACCGCATCGCAAACCGGCAAGATCTGGGCGATATTCTCCTCGGTTACGAAATCCTCGATTTCGGTGATGCCACAGGCTGGATTGATGGCGCGGATGCGCTGTGCCATCGCTTGCACCTTGGCCTTGCCGAATTCGCCTTCGAGTGCATGGATCTGTCGATTGACATTGGATTCCGCGACATGGTCGAGGTCGATCAGCGTGATGCGACCGACGGCGGAGCGTGCCAAAGCCTCCGCCGCCCAGGAGCCGACGCCGCCAATCCCGACGATGCACACATGCTTGCCGGAAAATCGCGCCAGAGCGGCGTCCCCGTAGAGCCGTGCAATGCCGCCGAAGCGTCGCTCGAAATCAATTTCAGTAGCCACCCAACCTGCCCAGACTTTTACAGGCCAGCATCATGGCACAATGCGCGCCAGGTATCCAAAACAAACTTTCCGGAATGAACCCGCCCTTGCCCGAGCCATCCAGCGACGAACGTACCGTCAGCATCGAATTATGCCGGCGGATTCGCGCTGAGATCCGAGCGAGTGACAACTGGATCAGTTTTTCGCGCTTTATGGAATTGACGCTGTATGCACCAGGGTTGGGGTATTACAGCGGCGGGGCGCAAAAATTCGGCGCAGCGGGCGACTTCATCACCGCACCCGAACTGACGCCGTTGTTTGCCCATACGCTGGCGGCACAAGTTGCGCAAATCATGTCAGTTTCCACTGCGCAAATCCTCGAGGTGGGCGCTGGCAGCGGCGCCCTGGCCGCAGAACTGCTGCTGGAACTGGAGCGGCGCGGCAGCTTGCCGGAACGCTACCAGATCCTCGAACTGTCCGGCGAATTGCGCATGCGCCAGCAGCAAACGATTGCCCAGCGCGTCCCGTACCTGGTACAGCGCGTCGCCTGGCTCGACTGCCTGCCGTCCGCGTTCGCCGGATTGGTTCTGGCCAACGAAGTCCTCGATGCCATGCCGGTGGCATTGGTTGAGTGGCAGCCGGAGCAAGCGAACCCTTCTGGCGGTCCGTGTGTCCTTGAGCGCGGGATCAGCGTCGACGCGAACGGCAGCTTCATATGGGCCACGCGACCGGCGCAGGCCAGCCTGCTGCATGCGGCTCAGGCACTGGATATCACGCCACCCTTTATATCGGAGATTGGACTTGCTGCGCGAGCCTGGCTTGGCGAGTGGGGCCGCATTTTGACTGGCGGTGCCTTGTTACTGTTCGATTATGGCCACCCGCGCGCCGAGTATTACCATGCGCAACGCAGCAAAGGCACCCTGATGTGCCACTATCGGCAGCATGCCCATGAAGACCCGTTGTGGTGGCCGGGACTCAACGACATTACCGCGCATGTCGATTTCACGGCCGTTGCCGAAGCCGGTTTCGAGGCCGGTCTGGAAGTGCTGGGTTACACCAGTCAAGCGCAGTTTTTGTTCAACAGCGGCATCACCGAAGTGCTCGATCGTCTGCCCGACAAGACCGGCCGGGATTATCTGCGCGAGGCAGGCAGCGTCGGGAAACTGATATCACCCAACGAGATGGGTGAACGATTCAAGGTCATCGCCCTGGGGCGTGGCGTGACCGAGATTCTGCTGGGTTTTGCCAGGGGCGATCGCACACACACCCTCTGAAATCATTCGGCACGCAAAGCGTCCACCGCATCCAGCCCGGCGGCTCGACGGGCCGGCAGGACGCCGGCGAGCAGGCCGATGCTGATGGCGACCGCTTCGGCGAGGATGACAAACAACAGCGGCGTTTCCACCGGCAAGGCCGGCACGATCAGGTGGATCAGCTGGGCCAGGCCAATGCCGCAGGCCAGGCCGATGATGCCGCCGAGCGCGGAGAGTGCCATGGCTTCGCCGAGGAAAATGCCCAGGATGGTGCGGCGCTGCGCGCCGAGCGCCACGAGCAGGCCGATCTCGCTGGTGCGCTCGGTCACGGCGATGGTCATGATGGTGATGATGCCTACGCCGCCGACCAGCAGCGAAATGCTGCCCAGCGCACCGACCGCCAGCGTCAGGATGCCAAGGATTTTCGAGAGGGTGCGCAGCATGTCCTCTTGCGTCGTGATGGTGAAGTCCTCGCGGCCGTGACGCGCCTTGAGCGCGTTCTTGATGGACGCGCTGACTTCCTTTGCCGCAACGCCCTCGCGGTAATTCAGATGAATCTCCATGAGCCCGTCGCGATTGTAAAGTTCCATGGCGCGCGCCGCCGGCACGAAGGCGGTGTCGTCCAGGTCGATGCCGAGGAACTGGCCCTTGCTTTCCAGGACGCCGATCACGCGAAACTGCATGCTGCGAATCCGCACCCGTGCACCGAGCGGATTGGCGTCGCCGAACAGCTCATGCTTGAGTTTGGGACCCAGCACGATGAAAGCACGGGCGTTGTCGTCCTCCTCCTCGGGGAGAAACTGGCCGCTCCTGATCTTGCCCTTGAAAACCTGCAGCATGGCGTGATTGACTCCATATACCGTGGTGCGGCGCAGGCGGCCGTTACCATTGACCTCTGAATTGCCCCAGACCACCGGGGTCATCGCAATGATCTCGGGCAAATGCAGCAGCGTCCGCGCGTCTTCCAGGGTCAGGGGGCGCACCGAGGTCGGAATGCCGCTGGGGTGCGGCCCGGCGGTCTTGGTCTTGCCCGGTGCAATGACAATGACATTGGTGCCGAACTGGGTGAATTCGGCCAGCACAAAGCGATGAATGCCTTCTCCAATGGAGGTCAGCAGGATTACCGCCGCAATGCCGATGGCGATGCCAAGCAGCGTCAGGAAACTGCGCAGGCGATGCGCAGTGATCGCGCGCCATGCCAGCAGGATGCTGTCCTCAATTCTCATGGAGTCTCAACGCCTCGCCAGCGCCTGCACCGGGTCGAGCGCCGCCGCGCGGCGCGCCGGAGCGACACCGAACAGGATGCCGGTGGTCAAGGCTGTTCCGAGTCCGGCGAACACCGCCCAGTTCGGCGGAAAAGCCGGAAAAAAGGGATAGAACAGGCGGATCAGGGCCGCACCCGCGAGGCCGAGGCCGTAGCCGACGATTGCACCGGCCAGCGAAAGCAGCGCGGCTTCGGTCAGGAACGCCAGTTGAATCGTGCCGCCGGTGGCGCCCAAGGCCTTGAGCAGGCCGATTTCGCCAGTGCGCTGGGTGACCGAAACCAGCATCACATTCATCACCAGCACACCGGCCACCGCCAGGCTGATCGCCGCTATGCCGGCCACGGCCAAAGTCAGCGCGCCAAGCAGCCGGTCGAAAGTGGCCAGTATGGCGTCCTGGGTGATGACGGTGACATCCTCCTCGCCCTCGTGGCGCTGTTTGATGATCTCCAAAGCCTGGGTTTTCGCCAACGGGATGGCTTCGCGATTCCTCGCCTCGATCAGGATGCGGAACAACGTGTTGCTGTTGAGCATGGCCTGCGCCAGCGCCACCGGTATGATGACCAGCTCGTCGGTCTCCATGCCGAGCCCTTGGCCGCTGGCCGACAGCACGCCGACCACGCGGAAGCGCCGGTCCCCGATGCGCACCAACTGGCCAACGGCAGGTTCCGCGCCAAACATTTCCGCGCGCACCTTGGCGCCGATGACTGCTTCCGCCGTGCCGCGGCTCCAGTCCTCCGTGCTCAGGAAACGTCCCTGGGCTATCACCAGGCGCCTGACCTGGATGAACTCGGCCGTGGTGCCCGCCACCAGAACCTCGCGCAGCTTGCCGCCGACGCTGATCTCCGATGAGCCGACCGCCAGCGGTGCCAGCCGGTGGATGGCGGAGCCGCGCTGCACGGCCTGGGCATCGGCGATGGTCAGGTCGCGCGGCGTGCCGGTGATGGCGTTGGCTGGATTGAAGCCGCCGGTTTGCGAACGTCCGGGCAAGACAATGACCAGGTTGGTGCCGATCGAGGCGAATTCATTGACCACATAGCGCCGCGCACCGTCGCCCAGCGCCGTCAGCACCACCACCGCTGCCACGCCGATGGCCATCGCCAGCACCAGCAGCGAAGTCCGCAAGGGATTGCCGGTGGCGGCGTCGCGGGCGAAACCAAGCAGGTCAGGAATGCGCATTGGCAGTCTGGCTGCGAGTTGGTGCCGCGCTGTCCTGACGCAATGCGCCGTCTTCCATCAGGATTTGGCGGCGGGCGCGGCCGCCGAGATGGGCATCGTGGGTCACCACGATCAGGGTGACGCCGCGCTGGTTGAGTTCTTCGAGCAGGCGCATGACTTCCTCGCCGGTGGCGCGATCGAGGTTGCCGGTCGGTTCGTCCGCGAGGATCAGCGCCGGCTGCATGACCGTGGCGCGGGCGATGGCGACGCGCTGGCGCTGGCCGCCGGAGAGCTGGTCGGGGCGATGCTGGGCGCGTTCTTCCAGGCCGTAATCCTTGAGCGCCTGCTGCACGCGCGTGATTCGTTCGCCTGGCTCGATGCCGGCCAGAGTCATCGGCAGGGCGATGTTCTCGGCTGCGGTCAGGCGCGGCACCAGATGAAAACTCTGGAAGACGAAGCCGATGCGCCGGCTGCGCACATTGGCCTGTTCCTCGGCCGACAAGGTGGTGACGTCGCGCCCTTCGAGACGATAAATACCCTGGTCCGGGCGATCGAGCAGGCCGAGCAAATTGAGCAAAGTGGACTTGCCCGAGCCGGACGGGCCCATGACCGCGACATACTCGCCGGCGCGGATGGCAATGTCGAGATAGCGCAGGGCATGCACTTCGCTGTCGCCGAGCTTGAATATCCGCTCGATCCCGATCAGTTCGATCTGGGCGGGTTGCGTATTCATGGGCGAATTACTTCGTGGCCGGCGCGACGTCCGTCACGACATGGGCGCCGGCCTTCACGCCGTCGCGTTCCAGCGAGGTGACGATCCGGTCACCCGCCGTGAGACCTTCCAGCACTTCGGTGTATTCCCAATTGCTCAGCCCGGCTTTGATACTGCGTTCCGTCAACACCCCGTCGGGCTGGACCATCAGCACGCGGCCGCCTTCGAGCAAGGCTGAAGTGGGCACCCGCACTGCATCGTCGCGGACGACCAGGATGACTTCGACCTCGGCGCTATAGCCGACCAGCAGCCGGCCAGCGGCCTCCGGTTGATCGAATACGGCCTCGATATCCACGGTGCGCGACTGCTTCTCGACCGCCGAGACATAGGGTGCGACGCGCTTGACGCGGCCGGGAAAAGATTGCTTGGGCAGGGCGTCAAGCCGGATGCGCACCGGCTGCCCGGCCTGGATTTTCGGCGCATCCACCTCGTCCATCGGCGCCTTGATGTACAGGCAGGATTCATCGATGAGGTCGATGGCAGGCGGTGTCGGCACGCCGGGCGGCGAAGGTGTCGAATACTCGCCGACTTCGCCGACGATTTTTGCCACCGTGCCGTCGAATGGCGCATACAGCACGGTGCGTCCCTGCTCGACCCGCGTGACCTTGACGCGCGCTTCGGTCTGGTTGACGTCGGCCTTGGCGGCATCGCATGCGGCGCGCCGGGCTTGCGCTTCGGCACGCGCGGATTCCTCGCGCGACCCCGAGACGAAGTGTTGCGCAAACAATGCGGCCTGGCGCTTTGCCTCACGTTCGGCATTGGCAGCCAGGGTGCATACCTCGGTAACATGGCGCCGGGCGGTTTCCACCTGGGCCAGCGCCAGCGAGCTTTGTGCCTGCTGATCATCATTCCAGAGTTTCATCAGCAACTGGCCCTTCTTCACCTTGTCGCCTTCCTTGACGGCCAGTACTTCGATGCGCCCGCCCATAATCGGCGACAACTTGGTGCGCAAACAGGCTTCGACCGTTCCGGCACGGGTATTGGCGATGGTGGATTCGACCTTGCCACGATCGATTTCCTTGAGGACGACCGCGATCGGCTTGGGCTTGGTGGTCCACCACCCGCCGCCGAGCAGCAGCAGAATGATGACAAAGCCAATCAGCAAACGCCGCAAGAGAGACGATGAAGTCGGAGATTTCATGTGAATTGCCCGGAATGATCAAATCCAATGGGGTCAAGCGCAGCCATTCTACCCGTCTGAAATTCGCTCGCGGCGGATGTATTGCCTTGAGCTGGCCGCTCGCGTTCCTTTCGAAGCAAGCACAGGGGCGGCATGTGAGCTATGTGCGCTAACGCCCAGACAACCGCCAACCGGCATTCCATACTGAAATATGGATGGAGGTTGCCGATATCGTCACAGGTGATTGCCAGTTTCCACACGAAACGCGAGATAGCTGCTTGCTCCGATGCCTGGAACGGTAAGGTTTCGTTCCACGCCAAATGGTGATGATGAAGAATGGATCAGAAACGCAAAGCCAGAGTATTGATTGCGGAAGATGAGACGCATATCCGCAGCCTGATCGCCCTGATCATTACCTCTCTTGGCGCGGAGGTGGTCGCCGAGGCTGCGGACGGGGAGCAGGCGCTGAGCTTGTATAAACTGCATCGGCCGGACATGGTCATTCTCGACATCAACATGCCCAAGCTCGATGGCATCGCCGTCTTGAAGCAGATCATGGCGATCAACCCGCGCGCCCTGGTCGTGATGCTGACTTCGCTGAATGCGCTCGATGTGGTCAAGGAGTGCATCGACAACGGTGCGTGGAACTACATTCTGAAGAACACCACCGCCGAGGAGTTGCACATGGCGATCAGTGCAACCTGGAGCGAATATATGGCGGAAATCAAGGCAGCCAGGGAAGTTGCGCCATCATGACCTGCGATCATGGCAACCCGGCTGGATATGCCTTCTGCGGGACTTGCGGCGGAGCCTTGGCGCACGTCCGTTGCCGCTGCGGATTTGTCGCGGCGAGCGGAGATGTCTTCTGCGGCCGCTGCGGGACAAGCCTGACGAAGGCCGCGGCGGCGGATGGACAAGCGCTCGTCGCTGCCGATCATCGCTTCAATCTTGTGCGCCTGGGCAAGCAGGCGGCGCAGGAAAAGCACTTCCTGGAATCGACGCATAAGGTGCGCGTGACGCAGGATGACATTCGCAAACTGCTGACCAAGCGCAGAAGGAAATTCTGATCATGGAACTGACTGAAACGCTGATCGCGGCATTTCAGGAAAAGGCGCACATTCCGCCCGTGCCGCTTGCCGGCATGATCCGTGCAGCGAAAGGCGATGCGGTCGAGTTTGCGCAGTTTGTCATTCAGGACGGGTATCTGGACCGCGATGCGGCGGGCGAGTTGTTGGCCGGGCAGATGAACCGCACTTACGTCAACCTGAGCAAGACGCTGTTCCAGGAAGAGATAGTCTCGCTGCTGACAGGCGAGATTGCCGCGCACTACCACGCCATCCCGATTTACCAGTTGGGCAAGGTGGTGACGGTGGGGATGGTGTCGCCCAATGACCAGCAGATTGTGCAGGCGCTGGAAAATCTACTGATGAGGCCGCTTAGCCCGGTCTTTTGCTTCAAGGATGAGGTCGACTCGGCGATCAAGGTCAATTATCAATCTGCCCATCATGTCGATGACCTGGTAACCAGTTTCGACCTGAAGATTTTTCAAGGCGGACCGCTGAGCGAGGCTGCGCTGGTCAAGTTGCTCGACTCCAAGCCGATGGTCGAACTCGGCGATTCGATCATCCTGCTGGCCTTGAAGGAGCGCGCCTCGGATATCCACATCGAGCCGAAGAAGAACGAGGTGGTGGTGCGCTTCCGCATCGACGGCGTGCTGGTGGACCGGCTGTTCCTGCCGGCGGAGCTGGGATTGCCGCTCGCCTCGCGCTACAAGATAAGTTCCGAGATGGACATCACGGAGCGCCGCAAGCCGCAGGACGGCAGACTCAGCTTCACCCTGCCGATGAAGACCCTGGACCTGCGCGTCTCCTCCCTGCCGGTGATGTACGGCGAAAAAGTGGTGATGCGCATTCTGGGTTCGCTATATACCAGCGCCATCCTGAATCTGGACAAGCTGGATCTTTCTCCCGAGGTGTTGCGCCTGTTCAAGTCGTCCCTGAGGCATCTGCAAGGCATCCTGTTCGTGACCGGCCCCACCGGCTCGGGCAAGAGCACCACGCTGTATGCGGCGCTGAACTTCTTCAATACGCGCGACATCAACATCATCACCATCGAAGACCCGATCGAATACGATGTGCCGACCCTGAACCAGGTGATGGTCAACGACAAGGTGGGGCGCGGCTTCAAGGAAGTATTGCGTTCCGTGCTGCGCCAGGATCCGGATGCCATCCTGGTGGGCGAAATCCGCGACACCGAAACCGCGCGCATCGCCACCCAGGCGGCATTGACCGGCCACCTGGTGCTGACCACGCTGCACACCAACGATGCGATCCAGGCGACCACGCGCCTGATGGAAATGGGCGTGGAACGCTTCATTGTGGCGCCGGCCATCATCGGGGTGCTGGGACAGCGTCTGGTGAAGAGGCTGTGCGAATACTGCAAGACCGAGCACCACCCCGATCCCGAGGAGTTGCGCCAGTATTTCTACTGGAGCGAGGACGCCGAATTGCCGGCTTTCTATCGGGGAACAGGCTGCGAGCATTGCGGCGGAACAGGGTACGCCGGACGTGTCGGCATCCATGAGTTCCTGAAAATCACGCCGCAGATTCGCGAAGCGATCCTGCGCGAACGCAATTACGCCGAGATTTTGGATCTTGCGGTGCAGCAGGGATTCCACAATCTGCGTTACGACGGCTTCAAGAAAGCGTTGCGCGGGATGACTTCACTGGAAGAAGTCATACGCGCCACCGCTTCGCTGGAAGATGATTGACCGCAGTAAGCATGGGCAGCAGGCCTGGTCGATTGACTTGAACAGGCCGCGGATGATCGGAGGCACTTTGAATAATTGGCAACGCTTGATCGACCGTCGCAATCGTCCCGCCTGGGTGGTTTTTCTGATCTTCCTCTCGCTGACCCTGATCGCCTGGGACGGCCAGCACAGGCTGGCCGTGAGAAGCGCCGCGCAGGAATTTGAGTTGCATGTCCGCGATGTGATCGGTTCCATCGAGGAACGGCTGCGCCAGCATGAGCAGATTCTGCTTGGCGCCGAGGGTTTGCTCGTTGCCAGCGAATCGGTGACTCGTGCGGAATGGCGCACCTACGTCGAGCGCTTGCATCTCAAGGAAAACTATTCGGGAATCCAGGGTGTCGGCTTCGTCCAGATTATCCGCCCTGCAGATCTGCAAGCGCATATTGCCGCGCTGCGCGCTGAAGGATTTCCGGACTATACGGTTCACCCGCCCGGCGACCGATCGCTCTATACATCGACTATCTATCTGGAACCCTTTTCCGGACGCAATCTGGCGGCTTTCGGTTATGACATGATGTCGGAAGCCACCCGCGCCAAAGCCATGCGTATGGCGGCGGAAAGCGGCAAGACCACCATCTCGGGAAAAGTGAAGCTGGTGCAAGAGACCCATGGCAAGGAACAAGCCGGTTTTCTGATGTACCTGCCGGTCTATCGCGAGCATCGGGCACTGACAACGCCGGAAGAAGGCTGGCAGGCCTTGCAAGGCTTCGTGTACAGCCCCTACCGTGTCGATGACCTGATGGCAGGCATCCTGGGCAAGCGGATTCTCATGCTGGATTTTGTCATTTTTGACGGTGAAGGGGAAACGGACGGGGCGCGCATGTTTGTGTCGGCGGATGAACGAGCCGACGGAACGCATGCGGCCACACCGAAAATGAGCACGATGCGCAGTATTCAGGCCTATGGGCATACCTGGACAGTGCGCCTGCAGAGCCGCCCCGAATTCGATGCAAGCTTTCAGTCTCCGCTGGACGCAGTCATCCCGGCGCTGGGTGGGGGCATCAGTGTGCTGCTGTTTGTTCTGGTGTCGTTCCTGATCTCCCGGCGCGAACGGGCCGAAGAGATGGCGGCGCAGATGACCATGGACATCCGGGCTAACGAGGAAAAACTCCGCCAGAGCGAGATGCGTATCCACGCTATCGTGGATGGCGCGGATCATTTGATTATTTCCACCAATACCGAAGGCGTCATCGAGTTATTCAATCGCGCGGCAGAGCGTTATCTGGGTTATCGTGCCGAAGAAGTCATTGGCAAATCAGCTCTGTCGCTGTTTCTTGACCCTGATGAGGTATTTCGCCGATCGCAGGAGATGGCTACAGAGGGTATGTCTGTCGAGCCGGGCATCGAGGTGTTCACCGCACGCGCCCGGAAAGATGCGGCCGGCGATACTCATGAATGGACATACATCCGCAAGGATGGCAGCCGTTTCCCGGTATCGCTGACGGTGACGGCTTTGCGCGATGGGAATGGCGAGATCAGCGCCTTTCTTGGAATTGCCACGGATATTACCGAGCGCAAAAAAATCGAGCGCATGAAAACCGAATTTATTTCCACGGTCAGCCATGAGCTACGCACGCCGCTGACTTCGATTCGCGGGGCACTGGCCCTGGTTGCCGGGGGCGTGGTGGGAGAACTGCCGGCGGCAGTCAAGCCGCTGGTCGAGATTGCGCATAAGAACAGCGAACGCTTGATCCTGTTGGTCAACGATCTTCTCGACATGGAAAAAATCGAGGCGGGCAAGATGGAGTTCAATGCCAGTCCGCTCAAGCTCATGCCGTTGTTGAATCAGGCGCTGGACGGCAATCGCGCCTATGCCGAGCAGTACCAGGTCAATTATGCGGTGGAAAGTGATCTGCCCGAGGCAATGGTCAGTGTGGATGCCAACCGGATGATGCAGGTATTGGCCAATCTGCTTTCGAATGCCGCCAAGTATTCTCCCGCAGGCGGCAAGGTATTGGTTGCAGTTGAACGTATGGGTAAGCGTATTCGTGTCGCAGTAAAGGACAATGGCCCGGGCATCCCGGATGAATTCAAGGCGCGCGTGTTCCAGAAATTTGCCCAGGCCGATTCTTCCGATACACGTAATAAAGGTGGGACCGGCCTCGGCCTGTCCATTACCAAGGCGATTGTCGAACATATGGGTGGTCGCATCTGGTTCGATTCCCAGCCAAATCTGCAGACTACGTTTTATGTTGAGTTTCCCGAATGGGTAGAAAGAAAACTTCCCGAGATCGGTCATGGTATTGAAGGCGCCACGCATCGAGTGCTGGTGTGTGAAGATAACCGCGATACTGCAACTGTTTTGCGCATGATGCTGGAGCAGGCGGGTTATGCCGTGGACATCGCTTACGATGCGAATCAGGCCAAGCAGTTGCTGGCGCAGGGAGGCTATGCGACGATGACGTTGGATCTTGCCTTGCCGGGGCAGAGTGGCATTTCGCTGATCCGTGAGTTGCACGGACATGAGGCCACCGCCATGCTGCCGATTCTGGTAGTTTCCGCCAGGGCCGCCGAGGGCAAGCAAGAGCTGAATGGGGAAGAGTTCGGTATCATCGAATGGATCGATAAACCGGTCAATCAGGATCGCTTGCTGGCCGTGATCAACGGAGTGGTAGGAAGATCAGGGCAGGCGCGCGCCAAAGTCTTGCATGTCGAGGATGATGCGGATATTTTCCATGTGATGCATGAAGTGGCGGGCGAAGTGGCGGATACGGTGCATGCCGCAAACTTGGCTGAGGCCAGGCAAATGCTAGCCCAGTGCCGTTATGACCTGGTGATTCTCGACCTGGACTTGCCGGATGGTTCGGGTAAGGAATTGCTGCCGCTGCTGAAGGGCGCTTCGCCCCCCATCCCGGTCATGGTGTTCTCCGTGTATGAAATTGGTCTGGAAGACGCAAAAGAGGTGGATGCGGCGCTGGTCAAGTCGCGCACCGATAATGCGGAGTTGCTGGCAACCATAAAACGATTGATCGGGGTTGAATGACATGCCAAACAAGTTGACGCGCATTTTGTATGTGGAGGACGAGCCGGATATCCGGACGATAGCCAAGCTCGCGCTGGAAACGCTGGGCGGGTTTACCGTGGCGCTATGCAGTTCGGGTGATGAGGCGCTGCAACAGGCGCCTGCTTTTCAACCCCAACTGATTTTGCTGGATGTGATGATGCCGGGCAAAGATGGGCCTAGCACGCTCAAAATGCTGCGTGCGCTGCCGCAGTTTGCCGACACGCCGGTAATTTTCATGACCGCCAAAGTCCAGCCGGGGGAAATCGCCGGCTACAAGGCGATCGGTGCGATCGATGTCATTCCCAAGCCTTTCGACCCGATGACCTTATCCGGCCAGGTGCAGGAGATCTGGAGCCGTTGCCATGACTGACCTGGCAGACTTCGAAGCCAAGCTAAAACTCCTGAACGCTGCCTACATCGCGGATTTGCCGGACAGGCTCCAGCAGATCGAGCAGGAATGGGGCCAGTGGCCGCTTGACGCGTGGGATGATGAGAGGTTTCAAACCTTGCACCGCATGGTGCATAGTCTGACCGGATCAGGCAAGACGTTCGGCTTTGCCTTGCTCAGCGAAGTGGCGCGCACCTTGGAGGAATATCTTAAGTCTCTCGCACAGGCGAAATCGGTGCCGGGAGAAGAACAGCGTAAACGCATCAAAATTCTCCTGGAGAATCTCCATCAGGCAATCAGGCAGGGCTGACCTCGATCGGTAAGCGTCACTGAGAACGCTGTCCGCCCTGCTAGAATTCAGCCATGCGTCGTAGCCCACCTTCCGCAGCCCTGCCCGGGCCGCCTCTCGCCGAACCGCAAGCCTGGCAAACCATCAAATCGCTGCTGCCCTACCTGCTGGCCTGGAAGGGACGGGTGATCTTTGCCTTGCTTTGCCTGATCTGCGCCAAGCTGGCCAATGTCGCCGTGCCGATGGTGTTCAAGGACATCATCGATGGACTGGGCGTTCCTGCGGACAAGGCGTTGCTGCTGGTGCCGCTGGGGTTGATCGCCGCCTACGGGGTATTGCGTTTTTCAACCTCGCTGTTCACGGAACTGCGCGAACTGATTTTTGCCCGGGTGACGCAGCGCGCGGTGCGGACGATTTCGCTGCAGGTGTTCGAACACTTGCACGCGCTCTCCCTGCGCTTCCACCTGGAGCGCCAGACCGGCGGGCTGACCCGCGACATCGAGCGCGGCACACGCGCCATCGGTTCGCTGATCAGTTATACCCTGTATTCGATCCTGCCGACCCTGGTCGAGATATCGCTGGTGCTGGGCGTCCTGCTCGCCAAATACGACATCAGTTTCACCCTGATTACCGTGTCCACGCTGATCGTGTATATCGGCCTGACGGTCGTCATCACCAACTGGCGCACCCATTTGCGGCGTGAGGCCAATGAGCTTGATTCGGCTGCCAACTCGCGTGCCATCGACAGCCTGCTGAATTACGAGACGGTCAAGTATTTCAACAACGAAGCCTACGAGGCGCGCCGCTACGACGCCCAGATGAAGAAATGGGAGGCGGCGCAGGTCAGGAGCCAGGTGTCTTTGTCGTTCCTCAATATCAGTCAAGCCATGGTGATTTCCATCGGCGTGGCGCTGATGATGTGGCGCGCGGCAGCCGGCGTGGCCGACGCCAGCATGACGGTAGGCGATATCGTGCTGGTGAATGCCTTCCTGATCCAGCTCTACATTCCGCTCAACTTCCTCGGTGTGCTGTATCGCGAGATCCGCCAGTCGCTCACCGACATCGAGCGCATGTTCGATTTGCTGCGGCAAAACCGCGAGGTGCAGGATGCTCCCGATGCCTCGGCGTTGCCGCCGGGAGCCTGTACGGTCGCCTTTGACCGGGTGAGTTTCAGCTATGAGTCGAAGCGCCAGATCCTGTTCGATGTCAGCTTTGTCATTCCAGCCGGCAAGACCGTCGCCGTGGTCGGACACAGCGGGTCGGGCAAGAGCACACTGGCGCGTTTGCTTTACCGATTCTACGAAGTGGATGTGGATCAGGCACGGGGAGGAATACGCATCAATGGTCAGGACATCCGCCGCCTGACCCAAAGTTCGCTGCGCGCTGCGATCGGTATCGTGCCGCAGGATACCGTGCTGTTCAACGATACCATTCACTACAACATCCAGTATGGCCGCCCCGATGCGTCGCAGGATGAAGTTATCGCCGCCGCGCGTGCCGCGCAGTTGCATGAGTTCATCGCCCGTCTGCCTGACGGTTATCAGACCAAAGTCGGCGAGCGCGGCCTCAAGCTCTCGGGCGGCGAGAAGCAGCGCGTCGCGATCGCCCGGGCGTTGTTGAAGAACCCGCCCATCATGATTTTCGACGAGGCCACTTCGGCGCTGGATTCCAAGACCGAGCAGGCGATTCAGGCGCAGCTCGAGCAGGCCGCGATCGGGCGCACCACGCTGGTGATCGCCCACCGCCTGTCCACGGTGATGAATGCCGACGAGATCCTGGTGCTCGAGCACGGCCGCATCGTCGAGCGCGGCCATCATCGTGCGTTGCTGGAGGCCAATGGCGCGTATGCGCAGATGTGGGCTTTGCAGCAGCAGGAGGTTGCGGCTGACGAGACAGAATTCTAGCCGCCCAGGAGCACAGTGTCCGGCTCATGCGTCTGGCTGATCGGCAGAATCACCCGGAAGGTTGAGCCTTTGCCGACTTCGCTGTCCACCTCGATGCTGCCGCCATGTTTCTTGACGATTCCGTAAGAGAGCGAGAGGCCGAGGCCGGTGCCCTTGCCGATTGGCTTGGTGGTGAAGAAGGGATCGAAGATGCGCTTCAGGTTTTCCGGGGCGATGCCGCTGCCGGTATCGGCGACCTCGACCCATACCCGGCGGTCGTCGCAGCCAGTGCGCAAGGTGATGGTGCCGCGTTCGTCATCGGCGAGGGCGTGGGCGGCATTGACCAGGAGGTTGAGGAACACCTGGTTGAGCTCGGAAGGTAGGCATTCGATCTCGGGCAGCGTACCGTATTTCTTGACCACATCGGCCTTGTACTTGATCTCGTTGTTGGCCACATTAACGGTCGAGTCCAGCCCGCGGTGCAAATCGGCCCACTTCCATTCCTGATTGGTGTCGACGCGCGAGAAGTCCTTCAGGTCCTGGACAATTTTGCTGACGCGCGTGATGCCGTCCCTGGACTCGGCCATGAGCTTGGGAATGTCTTCGCGCAGAAAATCCAGATCGAGCTCCGCCTTGAGCCGCTGCAATGCGTAGCTCGTCGGCGCGTCAGCCGGCAGCGCTCCTTCGGTGGCGGCATACGCATCGATGATGCGGAACAAGTCCTCAAGATAGTTTTCCAGCGTGCCCATGTTGGATTGCACAAAGCCGATCGGGTTGTTGATCTCATGTGCGACGCCGGCGGCAAGCTGGCCGATCGAGGCCATTTTTTCCTTCTGCAGCAGTTGCCCGAGCGCTTCGCCGAGGCGGGCATTGAGGTCGGCCAACTCGGCGTTGCGACGATGCAACTCGACCTCAGCCTGTTCGCGTTGCCGTATGTCCTCCGCCAGTTTGAGGTTGGCCTGGGCAAGCTGGGCGGTGCGCTGCAACACCAGTTGCTCGAGATCGCCATGAACGCGGTGCAATGCTTGCTCGGCCAGCTTGCGCTCGGTAATGTCTTGCAGCGTTTCGATGGCGCCGCTGATCTGCCCCTGCCCGTTTCGCAGTGGCGCTACAGTGAAATACAGCCAGCGGCCAGTCTCGCCCAGCCCGGCAAAGAAGCCTTCCGCCTCGAAGGCGCCTTCGAGCAGCGGCGAACGACGCAGCGTGTCGCCATATGAATCGGCGATTTCAGCCTCGCTGGCGCCATTCACCACCAGGTCGGCCAGCACCAAACGCTGTTCCGGGTAGAAGGCGCGCCAGTATTCACGCATGCCGACCATGGCGGCCGCGGCAATGCCGGTGATCTGCGCGCAGGCTTTGTTCCAGTGGGTCACGACATGCTCGGCGTCGATGACGAAGGTCGGCACCAGGCTGCCCTCGATGATCTGGAGCAGGGTCTGCTGCGCCTGCACTTCCGCCGCTACTTGATCAGTGATGTCGATGTGAATCGAGACATATTGATAGGGTTGTCCGTCATTGCCAAGAAATGGCACGATGGTGGTCGCTACCCAGTAAAAATCGCCGTCCTTGCGCCGGTTGCGGATACGGCCCTGCCATTCCTTGCCGACCCCGATCGTGTGCCACATATCCTCGAAAAAACTCTTGGGATGGAGCCCCGAATTGAGCAGACGATGATCCTGCCCGATGAGTTCTTCGCGGAGATAGCCGCTGATTCTGGAAAACATGGGATTAACCTCGACGATGCGCCCGGCACCATCGGCGACACTGACGATGATATGTCGATCAATGGCAGACTTGAAATTGTCCTGATCTTGTTGCCGGAGACTACCGAACCATTCCTTCAATCCCGATTCTTCAGTTCTATTTCCCTGCGACCGCCCTTCATCCTTGTCGCGCATCGCCTATTGCTCCTTGCTCGCCAGCAGTTTCTGCAATTGCTCGTGGGCCAGCGCCAACTCGGCGTGCATGCGGCGGTTTTCGTCGGCCATTTCCTTGCTGCGGAAGGCTTCCTCGATGTTGGCGCGGAGGATGCCGTCGTCCCAGGGCTTGGTCAGGAACTTGTAGATCGCGCCCTCGTTGATCGCATCGGTCACTGCCTGCAGGTCGGTGTAGCCCGAGAGCACCAGGCGCACGGTTTCCGGATGCAGGGTCTTGACCCGGCGCAGGAACTCGACGCCGCTCATGCCCGGCATGCGCTGGTCGGAAATGATGACGTCGACCGGATGGATTGCGAGCATTTCCATGCCTTGCGCCGCGCTCAGGGCGGTGAGAATGTCGTAGCCGTCGTGGCGCAGCAGCCGCTTCAGCGCCGAGAGGATGTTGGCCTCGTCGTCGACCAGCAGCAGCGTCCGTTTCCGTCGCATGCCGGCCAGCATCCGGCTGTCCAGTGTCCGGCCCGAGTGCAGCAGTGCCGTCGCTTCTTCCGCCGGCAGCGGCCGGCTGAAATAATAGCCCTGAATCTCGTTGCAATGGTTGGCGATCAACAGGCCCAGTTGTCCCTCGGTTTCGACGCCTTCGGCAACTACCTTGAGCTTCAGGTTGTGCGCCAGGGAGATGATGGCGCGGGTGATCGAAACGTCGTTGGTATCGGCGACGATGTCCCGGACGAAGGCGCGGTCGATCTTCAGGATGTCGATCGGAAAGCGCTTCAGATACGCCAGGCTGGAATAGCCGGTACCGAAATCGTCCACCGAAAGATTCACACCCATCGCCTTCAATTGCTTCAGCAAGTCGATAATGCCTTCGGCGTCCTTCATCAACTGGCTCTCGGTCAGTTCCAGTTCCAGGTGAGCCGGCGCCAGCCCGCTCGCCGCCAGTGCCGCACGCACCGTCTCGCACAGGTCGGCCGCCTCGATCTGGCGTCCGGAGATATTCACCGCCATGCTCAGGACGCCCAGCCCCGCATCGTGCCAGTGCTTTGCCTGGGCACAGGCACAGGCAAGTACCCACTCGCCCACTGGCACGATCAGCCCGCTATTCTCCAGCGCGGGAATGAATTCGTCCGGTCCCACCAGCCCGCGCTGCGGATGTTGCCAGCGCAGTAGTGCCTCAAAGCCGGTGATCTTGCCGCTGGTACAACTCAGCTTGGGCTGATAATGGAGCAGAAACTCGCCCTTGCCCAGCGCGTGGCGGAGATCCGTTTCCAGTTGCAACTTGTCCTGAATGCTCTGGTTCATTTTCGCCGTGAAGAACTGATAGGTATTGCGTCCCAGGTCCTTGGCACGGTACATCGCGGTGTCGGCATTGCGGATCAAGGTATCGGCATCTCCAGCATCGTCCGGGAATAGCGTGATGCCGATGCTGGCCGAAATGAACAGTTCGTGGCCCTCGATCAGGTAGGGTATTTGGCAACTATTGATCACCTTGCGTGCCACCAGCGCCGCGGCTTCGTTGTTGCCGATCTCGGGCAGGAGAATGCCGAACTCGTCGCCGCCCAGCCGGCCCACCGTGTCGGTGTCGCGCAGACAACTGGCCAGCCGCCGGCTCACCTCTGCCAGCAGGGCGTCGCCGGCGGTGTGTCCCAGGGTGTCATTGACCGTCTTGAAATTGTCCAGATCGACGAACAGTACAGCCAGCAGCGACGCGTTGCGCCGCGCCAGCGAAACGGCCTGGTTAAGGCGGTCATAGAGCAGGGATCGGTTGGGCAGGCCGGTAAGAACGTCGTAGTAGGCCAGATAGTTGAGTCGCTCCTGCTTGTTGAGATGATCCATCGCGAATGCGATGTCGCTGGCCAGTTCCGTCAACAGCTTCATCTCGGCTTCATGGAAGAACTCGCTCACGCTGGCATAAAGTGCAAGCGCGCCCACCGCTTCATCCGCAACAATAATCGGCAAAATTGCCATCGAGTGGACACCGGTTGCCGCGTATTTCTTGGCGAACAAAACCTTGGGGTCGTTTTGCGAATCGTTGGACACGATGGTCTTTTTCTCCATGATCGCCCGCGCGATCATGGTATTTGTCGCACCCTCGCTCGATGACAAGATGTCTTTGATGGCAGTCAGGAGACCCTCATCCTTGCCCGCCGAGGCAACCGGGACAATCTGCATCGCGCTTAGATCCACAGTACATATCAAAGACATGCGGAAGCCGCCCGCAGTGACCGCAATCCGGCAGGCCTCCTCGAACAGTTCTTGACGGTCATGTACGCGCACGATCAGCGCGTTGATGCCGCTCAGCACGGCATAAACGCGGTTGAGTTGTATGATCCTGTCTTGCGCTTCCTTGCGTTCGGTAATGTCGTTGGCAGTGGCGTAGGTGACGCCTTCATGCCGGTCAAAGAAAGCCATCCATGACAGTCTGACCACGCTGCCATCATGGCATAGGTAACGGTTTTCAAAATTCAGCGACACATGACCGTCCACTTGTCGTTTCATTTCATCCGTTGTACGTTGCCGGTCCTCCGGCAGAATAAATTCGAGAAACGGCTTCGCTATAAGCTCGCTCTCGGAATAACCGGTCATCTTTAAGAAAGCGGGATTGACCTGCTTGAAACAACCGTGTGGATCGGCAATACACATTGGGTTGATGGAAAGCCGGAAGAACTTGAAATATTGCTCCTTTTCCTGCTCCAATCGCATGCGCTCGGTGATGTCCAGGTGCATCACGACGACGCCATGCAGATGGTCATCGGCCAGCGGCGACACTGTCATCAGAAACCAGCGCTGCTGGGTTTGCGAGTGACAGGAATATTCGAGCGAAAAGTGGTTTTCCCCGCCATCCAACACCGAACGAATACCTGTGGCGGCCTGGTGGGCCTCGGCTGCGTCATTTCCTCGTGCGCTGTCGCAAATTGTCAGGTAATTGACGCCGATCGCATGTTCCGGACCCTGGAGCAGGTTCGCGTCAGCAAAACGCCGCCACGCTTGGTTCACCGAGATGATGCGACCCTGAGTATCAAGCAAGGCGATATGCGCGGGAAGTGCGTTGAGGATCGCAGCCTGTTTTGCGACCTCACTCTGGCGCAATTGCTCTTGGGCGTGGCGCAACAGAAACGTCCGACCTTCTCGGTCCGCCACCCCATCCACCTCGCCTGCCGTCAGTTCTTCCAGGCGCTGTCCAGTCAAGTGCAGCGTTTCGATCAATGCGGCAATTTCTTCGTCCGTGCCTTGCGCAGGCGGTGGCTTGGCCAGTTTCATTGGGTGATGTCTGGCAACCCCAAAGCCAGCAATAGAGTTTGTGTATGACCGAGTGTCCCGACGATTCTGCGGATGGGCGGAGGCGTCAGTACCACCAGCGTCGGGGTCATGAAAATGCCTTCCGCCAGTGCGCGCTTCGGTTCCCGGAACACGTCCACGATTTCGATCTCGTAGCGATCCGGCAGGTGTGCCTTGCAGAATGCGGCGAGGTTGGCAATGGCTTGCGCGGAGTTCGGCGCGTCACCCGCAACATACAGACAAAACTTGAACAGGGTGTGCCGGATCATGACGGACTCACTTTTCGTCCCGGCTTGGTCGCATCGGCCCCGCGCAACTCCTTCATCTGGGTGCGGCCGCGCGACAACTCTCCTTCGTGACTTTGCGTGGAGCGCACCAGCAAAGCCTTCTCAACCTGTTTTGCCACCAACTCCGTCTGTAGCGATTTCAAGCGCACCTCAAGCTCGGCTTCCTCGGCATCGAGCCTGACGCGCTTGAGCTTCGCGGCGGCCTCGGCCGCCTCATGCGCGACCCGCTCGGTGCGTTCCTTTTCCCAACGCAGCGTGCCCATCAACACCTCGCCGCCGGCCGTGTAGGTGTCGGTCAGCGTCACTCCCGCATCGCTGAGGATCAGCTCGCGCACCTGATTCGAATGCGCCGTGCCGCGCGACTTGACGATCGACAGGCCGCGGTTGCGCTCGCCGGCCTGCACCAGGTAGTTGAGGTGGATCCAGGTGTCTGCCAGCGTCGAGATCTGCAGCGGCGAGCCGCTCTCCGTCCGGTTTGACATCTCATCGAGCAGACTGGTGCACATCAGGGTGATGCCGTTGCCCTTGGACCAGTCGATCAAGCGGTCCGCCACGCTTTGCGCGGTCAAGTCATTACTTGATTTGTACCATGTCGACACTGGATCGATTACCAGGCAGCGGGTGTCATGCTCCTGTGCCAGCGTCTTGATGCGCACCAGGTAGGTTTCGGCGCTGCCGGCGATGGAGCGCGCCGAGATCATGCGCAAGCAGCCGTTTTTCACGTATCGATCCAACTGAATGCCTACTGAGGCGAGATTGCGGACCACCTCGTTACAATCCGAATCGAAACTGACGAACATGGTGCGCTCGTTGCGCCGGCAGGCCGCCTCAGCGAACGCCGCGCTCAAGGTGGTCTTGGCGGTGCCGGAAAAGCCGGTGATCAGCACGCTGGCGCCGCGGTAGTAACCGCCGCCGAGCATGGTATCGAGCCGTTCCACGCCACTCGAAACGCGCTCGTTGCTGACCTTGGCGTCCATTCGGACTGGTGTGTGCGGGACGGCAACTTCCAACCCGCTGGCGCCGATCAGGAACGGTGATTCATTTTCATCGAAGCTGGAACCGCGATACTTCTGCACGCGCAGATTGCGGTGCGACACGCCCAGCACCACGCTGTGGTTGAGGATCACCGCACAGTCCACCATGAATTGCATGAAGCCGAACGGCTGCTCGATGATGGCGCTCGCATCATCCCCGCCCAACTTGGCGGTGATGATGCCCGTCAGTTTGCGCGTCAACAGCCACTCATGCAGCCGGTAGATCTCGCGCCGTTTCGTTGCCGGGTCGGGCAGCAGCGCCAAGACCACATCCAGGGCGTCGAAGACGATGCGGCGCGCTCCCATTTCCTTGATCTGAGCCTCCAGCGCCGCCAGCATCCCGCCGAGATCGAAATCTCCCGACTGGATCAGGTCGGGCTGCGGCTGGGCATCCAGGAAGAATAGTTGCTTTTTTTGCAACGCCGCGAGCTTCCAGCCGAAGCTTGCCGCATTGGCCACGATGCGCTGCGAGGTTTCCTCGAAAGCGACAAAGATGCCCGGCTCCTTACCCGCCTGCGCGCCATGAACCAGGAATTGCAACGCGAATACGGTCTTGCCGGAACCGGGTCCGCCTACCAGCAGCGTGGTGCGGCCGTGCGGCAAACCGCCGCCGGTGATTTCATCGAAACCGGTGATTCCGGTAGAGGCTTTGCTTGACGCTTTCACAAGTGTAGATGGGACAGTCTTCATCCTGTTTCCTTCAGAAAACACAAGCAAAAAGTCGCTAGCATTTGGAACGCGAGCAGATACGCGCCGCCTCTTGCCAATGCGTGGAAAACAGTCATATCTCCCCAATAATGGCAGCATGCGTCGGTTTCTTGTGGCGGTCTGTGCGGTAGGACACGCAACCTTCGTTGTGCTCAGGTCCGCAAGGCAGGAGCGGGGAATTTGGCTCAGAATTATTGCCAGTGCTTTTGTCATGTAAGAATAGCGACATCCCATGCGACCCTGGACGCTGGGCTAGAATGTGCGAAGGTACACCCGGCGATCTTTGGGCTAAGAATTAACAGCCTGGCGTATGAAGCTACAAAGTTTTTTGAGGAGGTTTCACCATGACCAAACTACAATTTATCTTGGCAACCGCGATCGTCGTCGGCATTGCCATGACACCTGTGTCGGCCCAGGAAAGCGCCACACTGAAAAAAATCAAGGACAGCGGCACGATTTCCCTGGGCCATCGCGAGTCCTCCATTCCCTTCTCCTATTACGATGACAAGCAGCAGGTAATCGGCTATTCGCACGAGTTAATGCTCAAGGTCGTCGATGCGGTCAAGGCCGAGTTGAAGCTGGCCAAGCTGGATACCAGATTGATGCCGGTCACTTCGCAGAATCGCATTCCCCTGGTGCAGAACGGCACGGTGGATATCGAATGCGGTTCCACCACCAACAATACCGAACGGCAGAAGCAAGTCGCTTTCTCCAACACCATTTTCATCATCGGCACCCGTTTGATGACCAGGAAAGATTCCGGCATCAAGGATTTTCCTGATCTGGCCGGCAAGAATGTCGTGACCACCGCCGGCACGACTTCCGAACGCCTATTGCGCAAGCTCAATGAGGACAAGAAACTCAACATGAACATCATCAGCGCCAAGGATCACGGCGAGTCCTTCCTGACCCTCGAGACCGGCCGGGCAGTGGCTTTCATGATGGACGATGCGCTGTTGTATGGTGAAATGGCCAAAGCCAAGCGCGCCGGCGATTGGGCCGTGGTTGGCACGCCGCAATCGCGCGAAGCTTATGGCTGCATGCTGCGCAAGGATGATCCGGGATTCAAGAAAATTGTCGACAGCGCCATCGCCAAGGCCATGACCTCGGGTGAAGCAGAGCGCGTTTACAACAAATGGTTCATGAACCCCATACCGCCCAAGGGGCTCAACCTGAATTTTGTGCTGAGCGAAGACATGAAGGCCTTGTTCAAAAATCCCAACGACAAGGCTTTCGAATAAGCACGGGAACCGCAGGATAGACATTCCTGCCGTCTGCGGATAAACCCGGAATCATGGGCTACCACTGGAACTGGGCGGTGCTGCTGGCACCGACACCTTCCGGGGGTGTGACCTACCTGGACTGGTTGTTGTCCGGGTTGAAAGTGACGGTGGCGCTGTCGTTGTCATCCTGGATCCTGGCCCTCGTGCTGGGTTCGATCATGGGTGTCCTGCGCACCGTGCCCAACCGCTGGCTCTCGGGGATCGCCAGCGCTTACGTGGAAATTTTCCGCAACATTCCGCTGCTGGTGCAGCTTTTCATCTGGTATTTCGTCTTGCCCGAATTGTTGCCGGTCGGCATTGGCACTGCTTTCAAGCAACTCGACCCGATGCTGCAGCAGTTTCTTTCGGCCTGGATCTGTCTCGGCTTTTTTACCAGCGCCCGGGTGTGCGAACAGGTTCGTGCCGGCATCGGTTCCCTGCCGCGCGGCCAGAAAAGTGCCGCCCTGGCCCTGGGCTTCACGCTGCCGCAAACCTATCGCTTCGTGCTGGTGCCGATGGCTTTCCGCCTCATTGTGCCGCCGCTCACCTCCGAGTTTCTGAATATTTTCAAGAACTCCGCGGTGTGTTCGACCATCGGCCTGCTCGAACTGGCAGCGCAGGGCCGGCAACTGGTGGATTACACAGCCCAGGCGTACGAGTCCTTCATCGCCGTGACGCTGTTGTACGTGCTGATCAATGTCGTTGTCATGGTGGCAATGCGCAAGGTCGAAGAGCGCACTCGCGTGCCCGGCTACATGGGAGGAAAGTAGCCGCATGTATGAATTCGACTGGAGTTCGATTCCCGGTGCGCTACCTTTCCTCTGGCGGGGTATGTGCATATCCCTGGAAATTACACTGACTGCGATTGGTGTCGGCATTCTTTGGGGCACCCTGCTGGCGCTGATGCGCTTGTCGAAGCTGCGAGTGCTGGGCTGGTTCGCCGCCGGTTACGTCAATCTGTTCCGTTCGGTGCCGCTGGTGATGGTGCTGTTGTGGTTCTTCCTGATCGTGCCGCAACTGCTGGAGAAGCTGCTCGGCCTGCCGCCCGGCAGCGATGCCCGGCTATCCTCGGCCATCGTCGGCTTTGCCCTGTTCGAGTCGGCCTATTACTCCGAGATCATCCGCGCCGGCATCCAGAGCGTGCCGAAGGGCCAGGCCTCCGCCGCCTATGCCCTTGGCATGACTTACGGGCAGGCCATGCAGCTGGTGATCCTGCCGCAGGCTTTCCGAAACATGGTGCCGCTGCTGCTGACCCAGGCCATCATTTTGTTCCAGGACACGTCGCTGGTGTATGTCAGCGCTCTCGCCGATTTCTTCGGTGCCGCCTACAAGGTCGGCGATCGCGACGGCCGGCTGGTGGAACTGCTACTGTTCGCCGGAGCCGTGTACTTTGTCATCTGCTATTCCGCTTCGCTGCTGGTCAAGCGTTTCCAGAAAGGGACGAGTGCATGATTTCGATAAGGAATGTCAGCAAGCATTACGGCAGTTTCCAGGTGCTGGCCGACTGTTCTACCGAAGTGGCCAAGGGTGAAGTCATCGTGGTGTGCGGGCCTTCCGGATCGGGCAAGTCGACCCTCATCAAGTGCGTCAACGGCCTCGAGCCTTTTCAACAGGGAGAGATCTGGCTCAATGGCATCTCCGTCGGCGATCCCAAGACTAATTTGCCCAGGTTGCGCGCCCATGTCGGCATGGTCTTCCAGAATTTCGAGCTGTTTCCGCACATGAGCATCATCGACAACCTCACGGTCGCCCAGGTCAAGGTGCTGGGGCGCAATTTGGATGAGTCGACCAATAAGAGCTTGAAGCTGCTCGACCGCGTCGGGCTCAAGACGCAGGCAGGAAAATTCCCCGGCCAGCTGTCCGGCGGCCAGCAGCAGCGCGTGGCGATAGCGCGCGCCTTGTGCATGGATCCCATCTGCATGCTGTTCGACGAGCCGACCTCGGCGCTCGATCCCGAGATGATCAACGAGGTGCTCGACGTGATGGTGGAACTGGCCAGGGAAGGCATGACCATGATGGTGGTGACGCATGAAATGGGCTTTGCGCGCAAGGTGGCGCATCGCGTGATTTTCATGGATCACGGTCGCATCATCGAGGATGCAGGCAAGGAAGACTTTTTTGGTACCCCGCGTTCAGAGCGGGCGCAAGTGTTTCTGTCCAAGATCCTGCAGCACTGAGTACGGCGGAAGTTTCCCCGGTGGTTGAGGCGAAACTGTTCTCAATTGCGGGCAGGTGACAAATTGAATTTTTCGACGCCTTCAAATAGCGCGAGTTCGCTGGCAAGAGCGGTTATCGGCGCCGCGGCGCCTTTGGTTACGGCGACTGCCACAAAATGCCATTCAGACTGTTCGTCCGTATACGCAATCGAGATCGTTCCCCCGGCTATTTCGTACCCCCGCTCGAGCGCTGCGCGGCGAAGCACGTCCTCATGCGGAACGAAACCCTTCCGGAAGCGCATATCAATGGAGACGGCCTGACGCGAAGGCAGCCAGCCTTCAAGGCGAGAAATCCACATCATGCATGCCGCAGAGAGCAGTGTGAGCAGAATGGCTGCGGCGTAAAACCCGACGCCAACCAGGATGCCGATAGCTGAAGACGCCCAAATTGAGGCTGCCGTGGTCAGGCCGCTGATGTTCAGGCCCTCTTTCATGATCACGCCAGCACCGAGAAAGCCAATGCCGGTCACAACACCTTGAATGACACGCGTCGGATCAGCAGTCGCGATCAGGTTGGCATGTCCGCCAAACCAGAAAGACGGATAGCCGGTAATCACGGTCAGCGCCGCCGATGCCATGCATACGAGGCCGTAGGTGCGCATGCCGGCGGCACGGCCATGGTATGACCTCTCGTAGCCTACGATCAACCCCAGCAGCAAGGCCCCGAAGAGATTCATGAAAACGAGGATGCTGGTTGCGACCTCGGGCAGTGACCAGTAGGCGGCAAGAGATTCAAATGAGAGTGCGTTCACGTTGGACTCGCGAGTGGGTTGGGTATCTGATGAAGACAATCTTTGTTTTGTGGCTATTGCGGCAAATCTTATAGCAAGTGGCGCAGAATGGGGCTGATATAATTTGAAGCGATGACTTCCTCACCACGTTTCCCTTTCGCCGTCGTGATGATCGTCGCAGCCTGCATGGTTGGCGGCGGCGTCATATTGCAGCAAACCCTGCGTATCGCAGCATGCCCGCTCTGCATCCTGCAACGCATGCTGGCGCTGCTGCTCTTTTGTTCTGCTGCTTTGGGATGGTTCTTCAATGACCGCCGCGCGGGACGTGCAGCAGTTAGCCTGCTGATGCTCGCCTGGACTGCTGCCGGCATGTTCGTGGCAGGGTACCAGACTTATCTTCAGCGCTTCGCCCGCAATGTTCAGTGCAGCGGCGCTGCAGCCTGGTGGGAATTGCTGGTCGATTGGGCGGGCGAACAAGTTCCGCTGCTGTTTTACGCCAGCGGGTTGTGTTCCGACCCTGCCTGGAAATTCATCGGGCTTTCGATTGCCGAGTGGTCGCTGGTTTTGTTCAGTGGGCTTACCGTGCTAGCGCTGCACAGCCTCTTGCGGCGCAACTGAGGCAAACAAAAAAGCCAGGGGACCCCTGGCTTTTTTACGCGCTGTTCCTGATTATTCGGCCGCAGCGGGTGCCGTTTCCTCGACACGTTCCGGCTGGTCGAGCAGTTCGACCAGCGCCATCGGGGCGTTATCGCCAATACGGAAACCCATTTTGAGGATGCGTAAGTAGCCGCCGTTACGCTGCGCGTAGCGTGGACCGATTTCCGCAAACAGTTTGACGACCACCTCGCGGTCGCGCAAACGGTCGAATGCCAGGCGGCGGTTGGCCAGGCTGGGTTTTTTGCCCAGCGTGATCATCGGTTCCACAACACGGCGCAGTTCCTTGGCCTTGGGCAGGGTGGTTTTGATGGTTTCATGGCGCAACAAAGAGTTGGTCATGTTGCGCAACATCGCCAGTCGATGTGCTGATGTGCGATTAAGCTTTCGCAAGCCGTTACCGTGACGCATGATGCTACCTCGTATTTATGCGGCTGCCGCGCAGTGCAAGCAACCGGTTAATCGTTATCGAGAGTGCTGCTCAAATTAAGACAACTTCTCCAGACCCAGCGGCGGCCAGCTTTCCAGTTTCATGCCCAGGGTCAGGCCGCGCGAGGCAAGGACTTCCTTGATTTCGTTGAGCGACTTGCGACCGAGATTGGGCGTCTTCAAGAGTTCCGCCTCGGTGCGCTGGATCAGGTCGCCAATGTAATAGATATTCTCGGCTTTGAGACAGTTGGCCGAACGCACCGTCAGTTCAAGATCGTCGACCGGGCGCAGCAGAATCGGATCGACCGCGGTTTGCTTCGGCGATTCGATGGACATCGGCGTACCTTCGAGGTCGGCAAAAACCGACAATTGATCCATTAGGATGCGGGCCGCGTAACGGATCGCCTCTTCGGGATCGATCGAGCCGTTGGTCTCGATGTCGATGATGAGTTTGTCCAGGTCGGTACGCTGTTCGACGCGAGCCGATTCCACCGCGTAGCTCACGCGACTGACCGGGCTGAACGAAGCATCCAGCATGATATGGCCGATGCCCTTGGTTTCCTTGTCGCTCGGTCTTTGGGTAGCCGGAATATAACCGCGGCCGGCCTCAATCTTGATCTGCATGTCGAGTTTGCCGCCCGGCGCAACGTGCGCAATGACGTGGTCCGGATTGATGATTTCGACGTCGTGCGTGACTTCGATATCGCCTGCGGTCACCACGCCTTCGCCTTTGCGCGACAGGTTCAGCAGCGCTTCGGAACGGTTGTGCAGCTTCAGCACCACGCCCTTGATATTGAGCAGGATGTCGACAACATCCTCTCGAACACCGTCGAGCGTCGAGTACTCGTGCAACACGCCTTCGATCGCTGCTTCAGTGGGGGCATAGCCTGGCATGGAGGAAAGCAGGATACGCCGCAGGGCATTGCCCAATGTATGGCCATAGCCGCGCTCGAAAGGCTCCATGACTACGCGCGCATGCACTGGAGAAAGTGTTTGGACGTCGATGATACGCGGTTTTAGAAGTGCGCTGCTTTGCATCTGCATTTCCTCTGAATGGAAGGGTTTCAGGCGAGGGCTGAGTTAACTGGAATAACCCGCAACCGGCCGGAGAATATCTGTTAGCGCGAATAGAGTTCGACGATCAGGCCTTCGTTCAGCGTCGCTGGTAGCTCGGTACGTTGTGGATAAGCCTTGAAAGTGCCTTTACCGGCTTTGGTGTCGACTTCGATCCACTCCGGAAAGCCACGTGACTCAGCGGCCTCAAGCGCAGCCTTGGTACGCAACTGGGCGCGGGCGCTGTCGGTGAGTTGGATCACGTCGCCGGGACGCACACCATAGGACGGAATATTGACGCGCCGGCCGTTGACCAGAACACCATTGTGCCGCACCACTTGCCGGGATTCGGCGCGCGATCCGCCAAAGCCCATGCGGTAGGCAACAGTGTCGAGGCGGCCTTCCAGCAGTTGCAGCAGGTTCTCGCCGGTTTGCCCCTTGCGGCTCTCTGCAGTTGCAAAAGTCTTGCGGAACTGGCGCTCGAGCACGCCATAAATGCGGCGCACCTTTTGCTTTTCGCGCAATTGTGTGCCATAGCCCGACAGACGCTGCCCGGACTTCTGGCCATGCTGGCCGGGGGCATAGGCGCGGCGCTCGACCGAACATTTGTCGGTGAAGCACTTCTCGGCCTTCAGAAACAGCTTCTCGCCTTCACGACGGCATTGACGGCATTTGGGATCAAGATTACGAGCCACGGTTTACTCCTTGAATTCAGACAACGACATAGTCAATCGGAATGGACTATGTCTAGATGCGACGGCGCTTGGGCGGACGGCAACCATTGTGCGGGATGGGCGTGATATCGGTAATGCTGGAGATCTTGATGCCCAGTGCATTGAGTGCGCGCACGGCCGATTCGCGGCCGGGTCCAGGACCCTTGATGCGAACCTCGAGGTTCTTGACGCCGCATTCCACCGCCACCTTGCCCGCAGCTTCGGCGGCGACCTGCGCCGCAAAGGGTGTGCTCTTGCGCGAACCCTTGAAGCCGGCACCACCGGAAGTTGCCCAGGAAAGCGCATTGCCTTGGCGATCGGTGATGGTGATGATGGTGTTGTTGAACGATGCATGCACGTGAGCAATGCCCTCGGCGACGTTCTTCTTGACCTTTTTGCGAACCTTTGTTGCTGGCTTTGCCATGAGTGGATTCCCTGATTATTTTTTCGCGCCGGCAATTGCCTTGCGCGGACCTTTGCGGGTGCGGGCATTGGTACGGGTACGTTGTCCGCGTACCGGCAACCCGCGTCGATGACGCAAGCCACGGTAGCAACCCAGATCCATCAAACGCTTGATGCTCATGGTCACTTCGCGGCGCAAATCGCCTTCGACGGTAAATTTAGCCACCTCTTCGCGCAAACGCTCCATTTCGGTATCAGTCAAGTCCTTGACTTTTGTCGCTCTGCCGACTTTTGCCGCATCGCAGATTTTTTGCGCGCGCGGACGACCGATGCCGAATATCGCCGTCAGAGCGATTTCGGCATGCTGATGGTTTGGAATGTTTACCCCTGCAATACGGGCCATAGGCTCACCCTAAATTTTTGTCCCAACAACGGGAAACTGAATATTATAAATAACTTACCTGCAGAAATCAACCAATCAACCCTGACGCTGCTTGTGACGGGGATCGGTACAAATGACCCGAACCACGCGCTTGCGCCGGATGATTTTGCAATTCCGACAGATACATTTAACTGAAGCGAGTACTTTCATGAGGCTTCTCCAAAACAGGCGCTGCTTTACTTTGCGCGGAAGACAATCCGGCCTTTGGTCAGGTCGTATGGCGTCATCTGCACTGTTACCTTGTCACCGGGCAAGATGCGTATGTAGTGCATACGCATCTTGCCGGAGATATGTCCAAGAACCACATGGCCATTTTCAAGCTTGACCCTGAAAGTGGCGTTGGGAAGGTTTTCCTGCACCTCGCCCTGCAATTCAATCATGTCCTCCTTCGACATAGCTTATGGTCCGCTAACGCGTTGGAAAACCGGAGCCCTTGAAGTTGGCCTTCTTCAACAAGCTTTCGTACTGGTGCGACATGATGTAGGCCTGCACCTGGGACATGAAGTCCATGGTGACCACCACAATAATCAGCAAGGAAGTACCGCCAAAATAAAAGGGTACGTTCCACTTCAGAATCAGGAATTCAGGCAACAGACAGACCAGGGTGACGTAGATCGCACCGGCCAGAGTCAGGCGCATCAGAATCTTGTCGATATAGCGCGCAGTCTGTTCGCCAGGACGGATACCCGGCACGAAGGCACCGCTTTTCTTGAGGTTGTCAGCGGTTTCTTTCGAGTTGAACACCAGCGCGGTGTAGAAGAAACAGAAAAACACAATCGCCGCGGCATAGAGTAGTACGTATATCGGCTGGCCTGGCGAGAGTGTTCCGGCAATGTCCTTGAGCCAGGTCATGCCCTCGCCGGAACCGAACCAGCCCGCGACCGTTGCCGGGAACAGAATGATGCTCGAAGCGAAAATCGGCGGGATGACGCCTGACATATTCAGTTTGAGCGGAAGATGGGAGCTTTGTCCACCGTAGACCTTGTTGCCCACTTGCCGTTTGGCGTAATTCACGAGAATCTTGCGCTGCCCGCGCTCAACGAAGACCACCAGGCCGGTGACCAGGATCACCAATGCGAAAATGAACAAGGCCGTAACCGGATGCATGCTCCCGGTATTGACGAGGGAGAACAGGCCTCCCAGCGCATTCGGCAGACCTGCCGCGATACCGGCGAAAATGATGATGGATATGCCGTTGCCAAGACCGCGCTCGGTGATTTGCTCGCCCAGCCACATCAGGAACATCGTGCCGGTGACCAATGTCGTGACCGCGGTCAGGCGGAACATCATGCCCGGATCGAGCACCAGTCCTGGCTGGGATTCGAGTGCTATGGAAATGCCGATGGCCTGGAACAGAGCCAAGCCAACCGTGCCGTAGCGCGTGTATTGCGTGATCTTGCGCCGTCCTGCTTCGCCTTCCTTCTTCAGGGCTTCGAGTTGCGGCGAGGCGATACTCATCAACTGCATGATGATCGAGGAAGAGATGTAGGGCATGATCCCCAGCGCGAAAATGGTGAAGCGTGATAACGCGCCGCCGGAGAACAGGTTGAAGACGCCCAGGATGCCGCCTTTTTGACCCTCGAACAGTTGCGCCAATGCCACCGGGTCAATGCCGGGTACCGGGATATGCGCACCGACCCGATAAACCACCAGCGCTCCCAGCAGAAACCACAAGCGGCGCCATAAGTCGCCATACTTGCCGGTCGTGCTGGCGGGCTTGCCCTGGGGCTTGCCGAATGCAGCGGCTGCGGTGGGAGTGGCCAAGTCTGGATCTTCCTATGCTTCGGCGATGCTGCCGCCGAGCGCTTCAATGGCGGCCTTGGCGCCTTTGGTGGCACCAACGCCTTTGAGGATTACTTTGCGAGTCAGTTTGCCGGAGAGGATCACTTTTGCGGAGAGCGCGTCCGGCGCAATTACTGCAGCCTGTTTCAGAGAAAGCAGGTCGATTTCCTCGAGTGGCATTTTCTCCAGGTCGGATAAGCGCACTTCGGCGTTTCTGCCTTTGACCAAAGAGACAAATCCGCGCTTCGGCAAGCGACGCTGCAAAGGCATCTGACCACCTTCGAAGCCGACCTTGTGAAAGCCTCCGGCACGGGACTTCTGTCCTTTATGACCGCGTCCGGCAGTTTTGCCCAGGCCGCTACCGATGCCGCGACCGACGCGACGTTTGGCGCGGCTTGCGCCTTCGCCGGGTTTAATGGAATTCAGTCGCATTTTCTCAACCCTCGCACTTCACCAGATAGGCGACTTTGTTGATCATTCCACGCACTGCAGGAGTGTCTTCCAGCGTGGCGCAGCTGTTGAGCCGGCGCAGACCCAAACCGCGCACCGTGGCGCGGTGGCTTTGCTTGGTGCCAATGAGACTCTTGCACAGAGTCACTTTGATTTTCTTGTCGGCCATTGCTTTACTCCATGATTTCCTGGACGGTCTTGCCACGCTTTGCGGCAAATTCGGCAGGCGTACTCATCGCCTGCAACCCGTTGATGGTAGCGCGGACAACGTTGTAGGGATTGGTCGATCCAAGGATCTTGGCAACCACGTCGGTCACGCCGGCAACCTCGAACACGGCGCGCATCGGTCCGCCGGCAATGATGCCGGTACCGGCCGCGGCGGGCTGCATCATGACCTTGCAAGCACCATGATGGCCGATGACCCGGTGCTGCAGCGTGCCATCCTTGAGGCTGACGCGCGACAGTTTGCGACGTGCTTCTTCCATGGCCTTTTGCACGGCGACAGGCACTTCGCGCGATTTGCCCTTGCCCATGCCGACGCTGCCGTCGCCGTCGCCGACGACAGTCAGGGCGGCAAAACCGAGAATCCGGCCGCCTTTGACCACCTTGGTGACGCGATTGATGGCAACCATCTTCTCGCGCATGCCATCGTCGCTTTTCTCCGTCGTTTGCTGCTGCTTTCTTGACTGCGGTTTAGCCATTATTTGCCTCGCTCATTGACCACTGGCGCATTAGAATTTAAGGCCGCCTTCGCGTGCCGCCTCAGCCAGGGCCTTGACTCTGCCGTGGTAATGGAAGCCGGAACGATCGAAGGTGACCGTATCGATACCCTTTGCCTTGGCGCGCTCGGCGATCAGTTTGCCGATGATCGTCGCCGCCTTGACGTTTCCGCCATTGGCGATTTGGCTGCGCACTTCCGTCTCGGCTGTCGAGGCGGAAGCCAGCACTTGCGTGCCGCAACCGGAAAAAATCTGCGCATAAATGTGGCAGTTGCTGCGATAGACCGTCAGCCTCACCGCCTTGAGTTCGGCAATTTTTGCCCGGGTTTTGCGGGCTCTGCGCAAACGTGCCAGTTTTTTGTCCATGATTGTCTGCCCTTACTTCTTCTTGGTTTCCTTGATGACCACTTTTTCGTCTGCGTAACGCACGCCCTTGCCTTTGTAGGGTTCCGGGGAGCGATAAGCACGAATTTCGGCAGCCACCTGCCCAACTTGCTGGCGATCGATTCCCTTGATGAGAATCTCGGTCTGTGTCGGGGTTTCGCATTTGATGCCCTTGGGTACCGAATGAACCACCGGGTGCGAAAAACCCAGCGATAGATTCAACTTGTCGCCCTGTGCCTGCGCACGGTAACCGACGCCGATCAGCGTCAGCTTCTTTTCGAAGCCCTTGGTGACACCCGTAACCATGTTATTGACCAGTGCGCGCATGGTGCCCGACATGGCGCCACCATTAACCGCGCCTGGAACGGCATGACAAAGCAACTTGTCGCCGTTGCGTTCAACCTTTACCGAAGGCAACATGAACTGCTTGAGCGTTCCGAGCGGTCCCTTGATGCTGATCTCGGCATCGCCGAGCAGCACCTCAACGCCTTTCGGCACATCGACTGGATATTTTGCGATTCGTGACATTGTTGTCTCCTTACGCCACGATGCAGAGCACTTCGCCGCCGACATTCGAGGCGCGCGCTTTGCGGTCCGTCATCACGCCCTTCGGCGTGGATACGATGGCAACGCCCAGGCCATTGAGCACCTGCGGCAAATCGTCCTTGCCTTTATAGACGCGCAGACCAGGCTTGGAGATGCGCTCGATGCGCTCGATTACAGGCCGTCCGGCGTAATACTTGAGCGCGATATCGAGTTCGGGTTTGCCGGTATTTTCGCGTACCGCAAAATCGTCGATATAGCCCTCATCCTTGAGAACTCTTGCGATTGCCACTTTAAGCTTGGACGAAGGCATCATCACAGCACCCTTCTGCGCCATTTGGGCATTGCGGATGCGGGTCAGCATATCGGCAATAGGATCGGTCATGCTCATAGAGATCTCTCCTGGTTACCAACTGGCCTTGGTCATGCCCGGCACTTCGCCGCGCATCACGAAATCGCGCAGCTTGTTGCGGCATAAGCCGAATTTGCGAAACACCCCGCGTGGCCGACCGGTGAGTTCGCAGCGGTTGCGCTGGCGCGTGGGCGATGCATTGCGCGGCAATTGCTGCAGCTTGAGTCGGGCAGCCATGCGCACCTCATCAGTCAGCTTGACGTTGTTGAAGATTGTGGCAAGTTCGGCGCGCTTGGCGGCAAACTTGGCAACCATTTTCGTGCGCTTGGCTTCGCGGTTAATCAATGAAAGTTTGGCCATGTGTCCCTCAGTTTTTGAAGGGGAATTTGAATGCCGCAAGAAGCGCCTTCGCTTCCGCGTCAGTTTTTGCTGTGGTTGTGATGCTGATATTCATGCCGCGCAAGGCATCAATCTTGTCGTACTCGATTTCCGGGAAAATAATCTGTTCCTTGACGCCGACGTTGTAATTGCCGCGCCCGTCGAAACCCTTGCCGGAGATCCCGCGAAAATCGCGAATGCGCGGCATGGCGACCGTTACCAGTCGGTCAAGAAATTCGTACATCCGATCGCTGCGCAGGGTGACCATGCAGCCGATCGGATAGCCTTCGCGGATCTTGAATTGCGCAATGGCTTTCTTGGCCTTGGTCACCACAGGCTTCTGGCCGGCGATCTTGGTCATGTCCCCTACCGCATTCTCGAGCACCTTCTTGTCGCCGATTGCTTCACCGACACCCATGTTGAGCGTAATTTTGGTGATGCGCGGCACTTCCATAATGGACTTGTAGCCGAACTTCTGCTTGAGTTCTCCGACCACCTTGTTTTTGTAGAAATCCTGCAAGCGCGCCATGGTTGTTCTTAAGCCTCCAGAACTTCGCCGTTCGACTTGAACACCCTGACTTTGCGACCGTCGTTAAGGGTTTTGAACCCGACGCGATCCGCTTTCTGGGTGGCCGGGTTGAACAGCGCCACATTGGAAATTTGAATCGGCATCTCTTTTTCGACGATGCCGCCCTGTTGCCCTTTCATGGGATTTGGCTTGGTGTGCTTCTTGACGCGATTGACGCCCTCAATGAGCAGATGCTCAGTGTCGACGCGCCGCAACACAACCCCGCGTTTCCCTTTGTCCTTGCCAGTAATGACAATGACGTTATCGCCCTTGCGAATCTTGTTCATGAGCTTTCCTTACAGAACTTCGGGAGCCAGCGAAACGATTTTCATGAATCGTTCAGTGCGCAGCTCGCGCGTGACCGGCCCGAAGATACGGGTGCCGATGGGTTCCAGCTTGTTGTTGAGCAGAACCGCGGCGTTGTCGTCGAACTTGATCAGCGAGCCATCGGAGCGACGTACGCCCTTGGCGGTGCGAACTACCACAGCGGTATAGATTTCGCCCTTCTTGACACGTCCGCGCGGCGCCACATCCTTGATGCTGACCTTGATGACATCACCAATGCCTGCATAGCGCCGCTTCGAGCCGCCCAGGACCTTGATGCACATCACCGTGCGCGCGCCCGTGTTGTCGGCGACGGTGAGACTGGTTTGCATTTGAATCATTTAACTTCCTCCAACTTAATTCGCGCTTGTCAATCTTTCGCGATCAGTCTTGGAACCCGTCCGGGTATGAAAACGGTGCATCGCAATCCAACGCACCAAGGGTAAAGCAAAGACTACGATTATCCTTCTATATGCAGGCCTGTGTCAAGAATTACCGCCGAACATTTCGCATCAGCGGGATTCTGACTAAGAATTCTTTTCCAGCACCTGGGATACGCGCCAGGCCTTGGTCTTGGAGATCGGCGCGCATTCCTCGATTTGCACCAGATCGCCGGTCTTTGCCTGATCCGTCTCGGCGTGGGCGTGATATTTCTTGGTGCGAAGCATCATCTTGCCGATGACGGGATGCTTGACATGCCGCTCGACCAGCACGGTCACGGTTTTTTGCGCTTTGTCGCTGACGACGCGGCCGGTCAAGGTGCGTTGCACTTTATCTGCAGTCTGGCTCATTTGGCGGCGCCTTTCTCGCACAGGATGGTTTTGACGCGTGCGATATCCTTGCGTACTTTGCCGATCTGGCTATGGTTGGTGAGCTGCTGGGTCGCCGCCTGCATGCGCAGGCTGAACTGGGCCTTGCGCAAATCGAGCAGTTCCTTGTTCAACTCGGCGGTGTCCTTCGCCCTCAATTCAATCGGTTTCATGATTACCTCAATTGACGCGTCACAAATGTCGTTTCGATCGGCAGTTTGGCCGCTGCCAGACGAAATGCCTCGCGCGCCAATGATTCATCCACGCCGTCCATTTCGTACAGCACCTTGCCGGGCCGGATTTCAGCCACCCAGTACTCGGGGTTGCCCTTGCCGTTGCCCATGCGCACTTCGAGCGGCTTCTTGGAAATCGGCTTGTCCGGGAAAATCCGGATCCAGATACGGCCACCGCGTTTGATGTGCCGTGTCATGGCTCGGCGTGCCGACTCTATCTGGCGCGCCGTCAGCCGGCCGCGACCGACCGCCTTGAGGCCAAATTCACCGAAACTGACCTTGGCTCCGCGCGTGGCAACGCCAGTATTGCGACCTTTGTGTTGTTTGCGATATTTTGTGCGAACAGGTTGCAGCATGGTTTACTCCTTGGCATCCTTGGTTGCTGCATCATCAGTTTTGGCCGTGGCGGGTTTGCGCACCCGCTTGACCGGCGGCTTGGCTGCCGCAGCCTCGTCCTTGGCAGGCGCCTTATTGCCGGCTTCGACTTTGTCAGCAGACTCGGTTTTCGCATCCCCCGCTTTTCGTGGAGTGCGTTTGACCACTACGGCGGGCTTGGCCTGGTCGGTTTCGCCGCTGCGCGCAGGCTCGCTGTTTCTGGGCGGCGCCCTGCGCGTTGCACCACGCTTCTGCTCTTCAGGCGCGCTCTCGGGAGCAACCGCAACAGCATCCTGCTTGTTCGCCATTTCGCCCTTGAACACCCAGACTTTGACGCCAATGATGCCGTAAGTTGTTTTCGCTTCCGAAGTGCCGTAATCGATATCGGCGCGCAGGGTGTGAAGCGGCACACGCCCCTCGCGGTACCATTCACGACGGGCGATTTCCGCACCGTTGAGGCGGCCGGAACTCATGATCTTGATGCCTTGAGCGCCCAGCCGCATGGCGTTTTGCATGGCGCGTTTCATGGCGCGGCGGAACATGATGCGTTTTTCGAGCTGCTGGGCAATTGAATCGGCAATCAGTTGGGCATCGGTTTCCGGCTTGCGAATTTCCTCGATGTTGACATGCACCTGACCCCCCAGAATTTTCTGCAGATCAGACTTGAGGTGCTCGATGTCCTCGCCCTTTTTGCCGATAACCACACCGGGGCGGGCGCTGAACACCGTGATGCGTGCATTCTTGGCCGGGCGCTCGATGACAACGCGGCCGACCGAGGCGTGCGCAAGTTTCTTTGCCAGGTATTCCCGGACCTTGATGTCTTCATTCAGCATCACGGGGAAGTTCTTGCTGTTGGCAAACCAGCGCGAACTCCAGTTGCGAGTGACTGCCAGACGGAAACCAATCGGATGAATCTTCTGTCCCATAGCTTTTCCTTAGTCCCCGACCGTAACGTAAATGTGGCTCGTTTGCTTGAGAATGTGGTTGCCGCGACCCTTGGCACGCGCCGTGAAGCGCCGCAGGACGGATGCCTTTTCGACATGGATCGTTTTAACGGTGAGCGCGTCGATGTCGGCGCCATCGTTATGTTCGGCGTTGGCGATAGCGGACTCGAGCACTTTCTTGATGATGGTGGCGCCCTTCTTGGGGCAGAACGCCAGGATATTGAGGGCCTGGTCGACCGACTTGCCGCGCACCAGGTCGGCGACCAGCCGACCTTTTTGCGCCGACAGGCGAACGTCACGCAGAATCGCATTGGTTTCCATAGTCACTCCTTACTTCTTCACCGCGGCTTTCTTGCCGGCGGTGTGACCCTTGAAGGTCCTGGTGAGCGCAAATTCGCCAAGCTTGTGTCCGACCATGTTTTCCGAAACGTATACCGGAATGTGCTGCTTGCCGTTATGTACGGCGATGGTCAGACCAACGAGGTCGGGCAGGATGGTGGAACGGCGTGACCACGTCTTGATCGGACGCTTGTCGCTGGTACCGCGCACGGCATCCACTTTCTTGAGCAAATGGGCATCAATGAAGGGGCCCTTTTTAAGCGAACGTGTCATTTATCACCTCTTGTTTCTAGGCCGGCGCGCAACAATCATCACGCTCGTGCGCTTGTTGCGGCGAGTGCGGTAACCCTTGGTCTTGGTGCCCCACGGACTGACAGGATGCATCCCGGCCGCTGTTCTGCCTTCACCACCGCCATGCGGGTGGTCGACCGGGTTCATCACAACGCCGCGCACGGTCGGGCGGATGCCGCGCCAACGTGTGGCTCCGGCTTTGCCGATGGAACGCAGACTGTTTTCCTCGTTGCCGACTTCGCCGATCGTGGCGCGACACTCGACATGGACGCGGCGGATTTCGCCGGAACGCAGCCGCAGCTGGGCATACACACCTTCGCGCGCCATCAATTGGACCGAAGCGCCGGCAGCGCGGGCGATTTGGGCGCCTTTGCCCGGCAGCATTTCGATGCAGTGTATGGTCGTGCCAACCGGAATATTGCGTATCGGCAAGGTATTGCCCGGCTTGATCGGGGCTTCCGATCCGCTGATCAGCAGGGCACCTACTGCTACGCCTTTCGGTGCAATGATGTAGCGGCGTTCGCCATCGGCGTAGCAGAGCAGGGCCAGATTGGCGCTACGGTTAGGATCGTATTCAAGGCGCTCGACCTTGGCGACAATGCCATCCTTGTCGCGGCGGAAATCGACAACACGGTAGTGCTGCTTGTGGCCGCCGCCCTGGTGACGAACCGTGATATGACCATGGTTGTTGCGACCAGCCTTGCTATGCTTGGTTTCGATCAGCGCACTGTGCGGTTTGCCCTTGTGCAGGTCTGGATTGACCAGTTTAACGAGCGAGCGTCGGCCAGGCGATGTCGGCTTGACTTTAACGAGAGCCATTAAACAGTCCCTCCTTCATTGAAATTGATCTCCTGGCCAGGCTTGAGACAAACAAACGCTTTTTTGGCGTCGCTGCGGCGACCCATATAACGCCCGAATCTTTTCGCCTTGCCCTTCTGGTTGGAGACCTGTACCGAGTCAACCTGCACCTTGAACATGAGTTCAACGGCAGCCTTGATTTCAGGCTTGGTGGCGTCGCTTGCGACAAAGAACACCACCTGCTCGTTCTTGTCAGCGACGAAGGTGGCTTTTTCCGAGATCTGCGGCGCCAGCAGTATCTGCATCAGGCGCTCTTGATTCATCTGTTGGCTCATCCCAGTGTCTCCTCGAATTTGGCCACGGCGCTCTTGGTGAGCAACACCTTGGGGAAACGGATCAGTGACAGCGGGTCGGTTTCGGAAACTTCCAGCACCAGCACCCTGGGCAGGTTGCGCGACGCCAGATACAGATTTTCTTCAAGTGCCGCGGTGACCAGCAAAACGGAGTCTAGCCCCATCCCCTTGAGTTTCTGGGCGAGCACTTTGGTTTTGGGCGTTTCAAAGCTGAAATCCTCAATCACCATCAAGCGGTCTTCGCGTGCCAGTTGCGAAAGGATCGCCGCCAGCCCGGCGCGATACATCTTGCGATTGACTTTCTGGCTGAAATTTTCGTCCGGCGCGTTGGGAAAGATGCGTCCGCCGCCACGCCACAACGGGCTGGACGTCATACCGGCGCGCGCGCGACCGGTGCCTTTCTGGCGAAAGGGCTTCTTGGTGCTGTGATGCACCTGCTCGCGATCCTTCTGCGCGCGGTTGCCGGAGCGCGCGTTGGCCTGGTATGCGACCACTACCTGATGCACCAGAGCTTCGTTGTAATCGCGACCGAAAAGCGCATCCGAAGCGCTCAGCGTGGCCGCCTGTGCGCCGGTTTCATTGATCAGTTTAAGTTCCATTACGCTCCCCTCACGGCAGGGCGCACAACCACGTCGCCGCCTTTGGAACCCGGAACCGCGCCCTTGACCAGCAGCAACTGGCGCGCTTCATCGACCCGCACCACTTCCAGGTTCTGCTGGGTGCGCCGTTCGTCGCCATAGTGCCCCGCCATGCGCTTGCCCGGGAAAACGCGCCCAGGATCCTGCGCCATGCCGATCGACCCGGCCGAGTTATGCGACACGGAGTTGCCGTGCGAAGCGCGGTTGGAAGAAAAATGGTGACGCTTGATCGCGCCGGTGAATCCTTTGCCGATCGTGGTACCGCTGACGTCGACCATCTGTCCGACGCTGAAGATCGACACGCTGACGAGGTCGCCCGGCTTGAGACCGGCCAACTGATCCTGCGTGATGCGGAATTCCTTGAGAACTTCGCCGGCCTCGACGCCAGCCTTGGCAAGATGCCCGGCCGCGGCTTTATTCACGCGGCTGGCGCGGCGTTTGCCAAAAGTCACCTGTACCGCGGCATAGCCGTCGGTGTCGGGAGATTTGATTTGAGTGACGCGGTTATTCGACACATCGAGCACTGTCACCGGGATGGTCGAGCCATCATCGGAAAAAATGCGCGTCATGCCGACTTTGCGCCCTACCAGGCCTAAAGTCATTTCTTGTTTCCTCCAGAGAGGTGCCGACTGCTATTGGTCGGCCAATCACCTTAAGTGCGAGACAAATCCACCAAACATATACCGGTTGATTGCCCCGACTCGCTACTTGCTGCTTATTGCAACTTGATTTCGACATCCACGCCCGCGGGAAGATCCAGCTTCATCAAAGCATCGACCGTCTTATCGGTCGGATCGATGATGTCCATCAGACGCAAGTGGGTGCGAATTTCAAACTGATCGCGCGAAGTCTTATTGACGTGCGGAGAACGCAGAATGTTGAAACGCTCGATACGGGTCGGGAGGGGTACTGGACCACGCACCACGGCGCCGGTCCGCTTGGCTGTCTCGACAATTTCAAGGGCTGACTGGTCAATCAGGCGATAGTCGAAGGCCTTGAGACGGATGCGAATCTTCTGGTTCTGCATGACACACCTTTAAAGAACAATGCCGCAATGGAGCGCGGCGGGAGCACGAAAGAGCGGAATAATACCGTCCTTTCATCGGCAATGCAAGACCAATTTTGTGGTTATTTGATGATGAGGGTGTTGTTGGTGGAGTCTTTCGTCTCAATTGCCGGGTCTCGCCCCGGCGGGCGAGTTCCTTTCTTGTGGCGACAAGAAAGGAACCAAAGAAGCGCTCCCCGCTGCCCCGGCCTTCGGCTTCCCTCACTCCAGACCACCAACCCGGCCGGCCTCGCAAACTCGCCTACGGCTCAAACAGCGAGTCCGGACTACCCCGGTCCGGCGGTCTTCCGCTCGGCGGGGTAGAGGGGAAAGTCACTCACGGCAATTTCGGACAGCCTAAAATTTTCTCCATATCTGCCGCATACGAATGTTGGTTGACGCATTAACCTAGACAAAGCCGATTCCTTTCGCTCCAATAAGCTGAGCACCAACTTTTCCACCACCCTCGACCATGTTATGCAGGGCACCCTGGAAAAACTTGAAATCAAGTGTAGTCGCTCTTGCTTCCAGCATCTTCTGTATTGACCGACGCACCAATTCCTTCAGGAATGCCGGACTCGCTGCGCTAGTTCTCTGGCTGACGCGGGCAATGACTTCTTCCGAAACCGGCACTGACTTGGCGAAGTGGCCAAGCAAGTGCCGCCGCTCGTCATCCGCCGGCAATCCGACTTCTATTGCCTGGTCGATCCGCCCAGGCCGTGATGCCAGAGCAGGCTCCAGCACATCGGGACGGTTCGTGGTCAAGATGAACAGCACTTGTGCGTCTGGCGTTAGTCCGTCCATTTCGTTGAGCAGGCAATTGAGCAAACTGGGATGAGTTTGGCCGGCGAATTCACGGTTCTCCGCAATCAGGTCTACATCTTCAATCATGATCAAGGATGGCGACATCCATCGCGCGGCCTCCATGATTTGGCTGATCAGCCCAAAGCTATCCGGCGTAAGAATGAAGCGGGTCCAGCCCTGTAACTGTCCCACCAAGTAACGCAACAGCAGCGTCTTGCCCGTGCCGGGCGGGCCATAAAGCAGAACACCTTTTCGTGCCGAAAATCCGAGTTTGGAAAGCGCATCGACTTGGGCGATGAACCCCATCGTGTTGCTCTCAAAGAGGTCAGCCGTCTGTTGGTCCAGAATGACGTCTTCCTTGACGACCGTCGTCAGCGGAACCCGCTTGAAGTCGACTGATCCCTTGATCAGTATCCCTTCCGGAACATTGGAACCGGGAATCAGGATTCGACCTTTGAAAGTATCGGCCCGGCGGCCCACCAATATCAATTGATCGATGAACGCCAATGCAAACTGCCTGCCCTGGTCCCCCTGTGGCACCGCCAATTCGACCCGGAATTCAGCATTCCAATGTTCGATGGTTGTCTCGTACAGCACCCCATATCGAAGACCGTCCTGCTCGTCTAACCACAAACCACGCAACTGTGTCTGCACAGGTTCTCCGTCGCCCAAGTCAAGCATGGTATAGACGGGCGGGCCGACGGCGATCGCGCCATCCCCGTCTTCCAACAGATTCGGAAAGCGAAACTCACCCTCGGTCTCAGCAATTCGACACCCAAAGAACTTGTGGTCTGGTTTCCGGGAAAAGAAATCGAGGATCGCCGCTTGGACATCTACCCGCATCCATAGCGGAAAGATGTGTCGAAAGACGACAAGATCATCAAGATCGACCTCGCCAAAATGCTCATCGAGCCACTCGACGGCAAGCTTCTTCTTGTTTTTACGCATATTATTTCCTTTTAAGGTAAATTGGTCGGCCAATTCAAAGGTATCTAATACTCTACACTATAGCGCGGAATCGTGTTACAATAGAGCTATAATAGTATATAATTGCACCATTAGATAGCTATACGGAGGACACATGTTAAAGCCATTGCAGATCGAAGGCGCTAGGGCGCTGGCTGATGCCGACGCCGTAGATCACGTCAAAGTGATTGCCGGTGCTGACGGCCTGACCGTCGAAATCAACCGAAAATTGACGGTCGCCAACCGGATGAAGCAAGCCCGGGTTTTCGCAAAGGCCGATACCTGTTTTTCCTGGCTGCGGGAAATGGGCATTACCCGTATCCATGAGGTAGACCTGACTCTATGGGGAACCGAGGACCGATCTGAATTGCCTAGACTTGCAAGTCTCCTGGCATTCTGTAAATCCAGTGTCGCGGCGGTAATCGGCGGTGAGTGGGTACGCCACGTCAAGAGTGCTGAGTCACTCTCGAAGAAAGGTCGGTATGCCGAAGCGGCCCTTGCTGCGAACAAAGCATTGGAACTGGCGGAAGAAGCGCTCAAACCTGACGATCCGGTAATTTCAGAGATTCTCAATACGCTCGGGACTCAACATTTTGCTCTGGGGCAGTTTGAGCAAGCAGAACCACTCTACAAACGTGCTCTTGAAAATGCTGAGAAGGTGCTCGGTAAAGATGCTCCTTTGGCGGGAGTGTGTCTGAACAATTTGGCGGAGACATATGACGCACAGGGAAAATCAGAGCAGACTGAGGGCATGTATTTACGTGCTTTGAACATCGCTGAAAAAGAAATTGACGCAGACCCGACTCACGCAGACAAGTCCAATTTGGCAGTTATCCTGACCAATCTTGCATCCTGTTATGGGCGACAAGGTTCTATCGAGCAGGCCGAACAACTTTACCAGCGGGCAATGGAGATTTGGGACGACGAGACGGGCTTACTCTTTCGTGATCCTCTCAAGGCTGTATTCACGCTTGATGGATTGGCTGGTATCTACACCAAGACCGGGCGAGAGAAGAAGGCCGCGGTGCTGGAAAAGCGTGCTGCCAAGATCAAGTCCCGAGAGAAGAAGTGATGCCCATCTCGAAATCCGCGCAGCGGCTATAAAGCTCCAGGAACGATAATGATGGCCAAACACAAATGGCGACCATTCTTGGATGCACGCGCCTGGGCACATGAACAGCGTCTGCGTTCGGCAACACAATGGCGAGAACTCCATAAACAAGGCGCACTGCCAGGTGATATTCCGGCAACTCCATACTATGTCTATCGAGCCCAATGGAAATCGTGGGGCGATTTCCTCGGCACGGGTTACATAGCCAGCCAAAATCGCCGCTATCGCTCGTTCGAAGAAGCCCGCAAATGGGCACGTGGTCAAGGGCTCAAGTCAAACACAGAATGGCTTAAGCTCGCTGCCGAGAAAAGATTGCCGGAGGATATTCCAACAAATGTGCAGCAGTTTTATCGAAGCGAGTGGCAAGGAATCGCTGACTTTCTTGGAAACAACTATGTGGCCACGTACAACCGGAAATACCGCTCCTTCGCCCTGGCGCGTGAGTGGGCCCGCGCCCAGAGCCTTCAATCCGGAACGCAATGGAGAGAGTATTCCAAACAGCCTGGCTGGTTGCCTCGGGACATTCCCGCAAACGTGGCCAGCGTCTATAGAAGCGATTGGGCGTCGTGGGGTGATTTCCTTGGCACCGGGAATGTAGGTCCCGGTCGTCACCACTGGAGATCCTTCACGGATGCGCGACAATGGGCGCGCGCTCAGGAGTTAACATCAGATGCCGATTGGAAGAGACGCATCAAGCAGCCGGGTTGGCTACCGACGGACATTCCGGCCGATCCCCGTAAAACGTATGGGGCGGCGTTTACGTCGTTAGGCGATTTCCTGGGCACTGGAAATCTATCCTCTCGTGAATACAACTGGCGGCCTTTCCATGAGGTTCAGATTTGGGCGCAGGAAAAGAAAATTGACAGTCTGACTGAATGGCGTGAGTTGGTAGGGGCGACTAAAGAAGCGTGGCCCAAGGACATTCCTACCAACCCGGATCTCGTATATAGGAAGTCGAAGGAATGGAAAGGGTGGGAAGATTTCCTGGGAGTGCCTCGAATGGCCAAGCGCTCAAAGGATGAAGAACGGCTGAGACATGAGTTGGCCAGTGTGTTGCCAGAAATTGATCTCGCGACCAGGAATATTCCTATCGTTGGTGCCAGAACAAAGAACGTCGATCTTTGCGCCCCTAAACTTCATCTAGTTATCGAGTTCGATGGAAACTACTGGCACAGCGCCCCGGAATCTGAGGCTCGCGACAAAGCGAAAACGCAAATGCTTCAAGAGGCGGGTTGGACAGTTGTTCGTATTCGCGAACACCCCCTTGGCCTGATCAGTTCAAGCGATGTTCAAGTTCCCACAAAGCTAACCACATTCAAACGTACAGTTGCTGTGTTGAAACATCTTTCAAAACTCGGCTATGTCAGTCAGGAAGCTGTGGCCCAGTACGAAGCGGGTGGGCGTAGTGTCGGTGGTGCCAACGCATCTAGTGTCATACGGGAAACTTGGATGTCGTTTGAGGAAGCACGAGTGTGGGTTAGGGCGCAAGGAATTAAGACTCAACGTCAATGGATCAAGTTAGTGAACCAGGAAGGGTGGCGACCAGGCAACATGCCGAAATATCCGTTAGAAGTCTACAGAGACCGCTGCGCCACATGGGGAGAGTTTCTCGGCACCGGCCGGAAGGCAACCTTCCTGCGAGAGTATCGGACATTTGAAGAGGCTCGCAAGTGGGCAGGCGCGAAGCAGCTCAAATCTCGAACCGAGTGGGTTGCACTCGCAAAACTAGAAGGGTGGCGACCAGAAGACATCCCCTCGAACGTGCGCGGTGTCTATAAGAGCGAATGGACAGACTGGGGCGATTTTTTAGGAACCGGGAACGTGGCTCCAGGCAGCCACGTCTGGCGGCCTTTCATGAGCGCGAGACAGTGGGCACGTGAGCAACAGCTATCCACCAGAGCGGATTGGCACATGCTGGCCCGGAACAAGGCGTTACCGCAGGACATCCCCGCTTCACCGCAAACTGTTTATGAAGAATGGGCGGGGTGGCCCGATTTCCTGGGAAAAACCATCAAAAAGAATTCCACGACGCCATAGAGATCGCGGCGGAGAGCGTTTCTTTGGTTCCTTTCTTGTCGCAACAAGAAAGGAACTCGTCCGCCGGGACGAGACCCGGCATGGTGGCGTTGCTCTATGTGGAACAGTGCGCGACCGGAGGAACGCTACCAGAATCCAAACCACTCGCACCGTAGAACCATATCGCGCCAACCTGGAATCCGAGGTGAGCAGCACGAGTGACCCGACCTAATGTTTGCGAGGATCGATGCCGCGCTGCTGACACGCTGCCAGAAAAACCCGTAGCGATGTTTCACCTTCACGGCGCAGGTCATTAACGTCTGCCGAATAGAAATCAGCACCACCGTTCAAACCCAGAAATTCGCCACGGAACAACGAAATCTCCGGATCAAAAGCAATCACGGCCTGATAGCCATCAATCGTCATCACGTTGTTCATGGTCTTACTCCATTCAGGATGGCCTACTTGTTCAACTGCCGCATCGCCCGTTCCAAGCCTTCCAGCGTGAGCGGAAACATCCGTCCGCCTACAATGTTGTGGATGATCTGGATCGAATGGCGGTATTCCCAGAGCCGCTCCGGTTCCGGGTTGATCCAGACGGCGCGCGGGTATTTCTCGAGCAGACGCTGCAGCCAGACGGCGCCGGCTTCGTCGTTCATGTATTCGACGCTGCCGCCGGGCTGGAGAATTTCGTAGGGGCTCATGGTGGCGTCGCCGATCAGGATCAGCTTGTAATCGTCGCCGTACTTGTGCATGACGTCGTGCAGCGGGAAGCGTTCGGTGTGGCGGCGGCGATTGTCGCGCCAGACGTAGTCATAGACGCAGTTGTGGAAGTAAAAATACTCTAGATGTTTGAACTCGGTCTTGGCGGCCGAGAACATTTCCTCGCAGAGCTTGATGTGATCGTCCATCGAGCCGCCGATGTCGAGGAACAGCAGCACTTTCACCTTGTTGTGGCGCTCCGGCTGCATCTTCAGGTCGAGCCAGCCGGCGTTTTGCGCGGTGCCGCGGATGGTGCCGTCGAGATCGAGCTCTTCCGCGGCGCCCTCGCGCGCGAAGCGCCGCAAGCGGCGCAGGGCGATCTTGATGTTGCGCGTGCCGAGTTCTACCGAATCGTCGAGGTTGCGATATTCGCGGTTTTCCCAGACCTTGATGGCGGTGCGATTACCGGCGGATTCCCCGCCGATGCGGATGCCTTCAGGGTGGTAGCCGCCGTGTCCGTAGGGCGAACTTCCGCCGGTGCCGATCCATTTGCTGCCGCCGGCGTGGCGTTCCTTTTGCTCCTTGAGCCGCTCCTTGAACTGCTCCATCAGTTTGTCCCAGCCGAGTTTTTCCAGCTTGGCTTTTTCTTCCGGCGTCAGATGTTTCTTCATCATCATGCGCAGCCATTCTTCGGGAATTTCGGCATCCAGCCCCGGAATCTCGGTCACTCCCTTGAAATAGGCGCCGAAGGCCCGGTCGAACTTGTCGTAGTTGGATTCGTCCTTGACCAGGCAGGCGCGCGAAAGAAAATAGAAATCGTCCATGCTGTGTCCGGCAAGACGTTCCTGCATGGCTTCCAGCAAGGTCAGGAACTCCCGCGTGGATACCGGCAGTTTGGCTGCCTTGAGATGAAGAAAGAAGTCGATGAGCATGGGCGTGGTTTTCTCGGGTGGTTGCCTTAGCGGTTGTGTTTCGCCATGAATACTAGCCGCTCGAACAGATGCACGTCCTGTTCGTTCTTGAGCAGCGCACCGTGCAACGGCGGCACCGCAACTTTGCGGTCCTTCGAGCGCAGCGCCTCGGGCGGAATTTCCTCGGCCAGCAGCAGCTTGAGCCAGTCAAGCAGTTCCGAGGTGGACGGCTTCTTCTTCAGGCCGGGAATTTCACGCAGTTCAAAGAAGACTTCCAGGGCTTCCTTGAGCAGCGCCTGCTTGAGCCCCGGGAAATGCACATCCACGATTTTCTGCATGGTCTCGCTGTCGGGAAACTTGATGTAGTGGAAGAAGCAGCGTCGCAGAAACGCGTCCGGCAATTCTTTTTCGTTGTTCGAGGTGATGAATACAATCGGCCGGTGCTTGGCCTGGATCAGTTGCTGGGTTTCATAGACGTAAAACTCCATGCGATCGAGTTCGCGCAGCAAGTCGTTGGGAAATTCGATGTCGGCCTTGTCGATCTCGTCGATCAGAATCACGGTCGGCCGGTCGGCTTCGAGTGCCTGCCACAGCACGCCCTTGACGATGTAATTGGCGATATCCCTGACCCGTTCGCCGTCCGGTCCGCCGAGCTGAGAATCGCGCAAACGCGAAACGGCGTCGTATTCGTAAAGCCCCTGCTGCGCCTTGGTGGTGGATTTGATATGCCATTGCAGCAGGGGAGCGCCCAGCGCATTGGCGACTTCCTCGGCCAGCAAGGTTTTGCCCGTACCAGGTTCGCCCTTGATCAGCAGTGGCCGTTGCAGGGTAATGGCGGCATTCACAGCCAGCATCAAATCGGGAGTCGCAACGTAAGTATTGCTGCCTTCGAAACGCATCGGGTCATCCTTAAAAAGTGAGTGAGCTACAAGGATTTTACAGGGGTTGAGCGGGCAGGACGCAGTGCGAGCCCTCTCTGCCCAGTTAACCTATTTCAATTTCTTGCGCAGGCAATCCAGATAAGCTGCGCCATCAGGCTGCGAGTTGCTGCGCTGGGCACGCCAGACCGTCTCGCCGAGACATTCGAGCACCGCGTGTAAAGCGGGATGGCGTTCTCCATACTGGGTCAGCAGTGAATCGAAGATGGCGCGCAGTCCCGGGGGCTGGTCGATCGAAAGCTGCTCTTCGATCGCCAGATGCAGCGACAGGTGCAAGAAGGGATTGGTTTCACCTTGTTCCGGTGTCCATTCCTGAGCCAGTGCCGATGCCTTGTCACCCAGCAGGCGGTGATACTCGGGATGCATGCCGACGATATCCGCCGCGATATGCTCCATGGGCGTCAAGGGGACTCCCTGCGTTTGCTTGTGCCAGGAGTCGATGAAAAACAGCCGCGCCTGATCGCGTGATGGATTGAACATGAGATCTATCCTTTAGCAAGCCGATCCATGCATTCAGGGCGGCGGGGTCTTGTCAGGAAATTCGCACTGGTCGCGGATGATACAGCCGCGGCAGTCAGGCTTGCGTGCTTTGCAGACATAGCGGCCATGCAGGATCAGCCAGTGATGCGCATGCTGCCGATAGGCGGGGGGCACGGTCTTCATGAGCTTTTCCTCCACCGCCCGGACATCCTTGCCTGGTGCCAGGCCGGTGCGATTGGCAAGGCGGAAGATATGTGTATCCACGGCGATGACGGGTTCGTGGAAAATCGTATTGAGGATCACGTTGGCGGTTTTGCGTCCCACGCCAGGCAGCGCTTCGAGCGCCTCTCGCTGCTGCGGCACCATGCCGTCGTGATGCGCCAGGAGCAGCTTGGCCATGGCCACCAGGTGTTTGGCCTTGCTTGGATAGAGGCCGATGCTGCGGATGTAGCCCGACAGCTTGCGTTCCCCCAGCGCGGCGATTTTCTCGGCCGTCGGCGCATCGCGGAACAGGGTGCGGGTCGCCAGATTGACACTCTTGTCCGTCGCCTGGGCGGAGAGAATCACTGCCACCAGCAACTGAAACGGTGTTTCGTATTCCAGCTCCGTGGTTGGATGCGGCTCGGCAGCCGCGAGGCGTTCGAACAGGGCACGAATTTTTTTCGGGGTCATGGGTGTTATTTGGACTTGTCCTCGGCTGAACGGCGCGCCTCGATCTCCGCAATCTGCGCAAGTTGCTCTGGCGAGAGTTGCCGGGTATTAGCCGGCTTGACCTGGGATTTCTGCAACTGTGCGCGGGCGATGGCGGCGGCAATCAAGGCTTTTTTCCTGTCTTCTGCCGTCGTCCGGTTGGCCGAATCCGTTTCGTCGCCCTGTTGCGCAGTCGCTGAACGAGTTTGTGCGGCCACTTTCGCGGCAAGCCTTGTGGCTTTTTCCTGCTGCTCGCGTTCTTCGCGGAACAGACGAAACTCGTGTCGTTCCCGCGCTGAGTCGGCATCATGGGGATGTGTCCCGATCGGCGGCCGCATGCTGATGCAATCCACAGGGCAAGGCGGGATGCATAACTCGCAGCCGGTGCAAAGATTCGCGACGATGGTGTGCATCTGCTTGGCAGCGCCGACGATGGCATCCACCGGGCATGCCTGGATGCACAAGGTGCAGCCGATGCAGTAGTTTTCGTCGATGAAGGCGAGTCCCTGGGGCTTCTCGACGCCGTGCGCAGGATTGAGCGGCAGGCAGGGGCGTCCGAGCAGAGCGGCAAGTTTCCGGATGCCGGCGTCGCCGCCGGGCGGACACTGATTAATGTTGGCTTCGCCAGCAGCGATGGCGCGTGCATACGGCTTGCAACCGGCATAGCCGCACTGGCTGCATTGTGTTTGGGGCAGGAGGGCATCAATCTTGAGCGCCAGCTGCTCGATATCGGGCAGAACGTTCAATTCTTCGGACATGGAAGGACTAGGTTTTTTCCCAGGTCGCGGCGACGCATTCGCGCACCAGTTGCGGTCCGCGATAGATCAGTCCGCTGTATAGCTGCACCAGTTGGGCGCCGGCGGCGAGCTTGGCCTTTGCCTTGAGACTGTCGACGATTCCACCCACTGCAATGATCGGCAGCTCGTTGGCCAGTGTCTTGGCCAGTTCCGCAACCACCGCCGTGGCTTTCTCGAACAGCGGCGCACCCGATAGTCCACCGGATTCTGCGGCATGCGGCAGACCGGTGACGCCATTGCGCCCGAGGGTGGTATTGGTGGCGATCACAGCATCAATTTGGTGGCGGCGCAGAGCATCGGCGATATGGCTGATTTGCTCGGGATCAAGATCGGGAGCCACTTTCAGCGCGAGCGGCACATAGCGGCCATGCTTGTCAGCGAGTTCGCCCTGACGTGTCTTCAGGGCGCCGAGGAGTGCATCGATCTCCGCGCGTTCCTGCAGTTGCCGCAGATTGACGGTATTCGGCGAGGAAACATTGACAGCGACATAACTGGCCAGCGCATAGACTTTATCCAGGCAGGTGAGATAGTCATCGGCGGCGCGCTCGATCGGCGTGAAGGCATTCTTGCCGATGTTGATGCCAAGTATGCCCTTGTATTTTGCGGCGCGAATGTTGGCTAGCAGCGCCTCGACGCCGTGGTTGTTGAAACCCATGCGATTGATCAGTGCCTGCTTGGCAGGCAGGCGGAACATGCGCGGCCGGGGGTTGCCCGACTGCGGACGCGGCGTTACGGTACCGACTTCGAGAAAACCGAAGCCGAGTCGCGCCAGGCCGTCGATGGCTTCACCGTTCTTGTCGAGACCGGCAGCCAGGCCGACACGGTTGGGGAAATCCAGGCCCATCACGCGCACCGGTGGTTCTGCTGGGGTGGGCACAGCCGGCAACAGGCAGCCGAAACGGTGCAGGGCTGCGATGGTCAACTCATGCGCGGTTTCGGCATCGAGCGTGAACAACAGCGGGCGAAGAATGGAATAGGGCAGCATGGGATCAATTCTAGCCGAGTTCCACGGGTGCATCTGTGCGCAATCGCAGCGTGCCTGGGACTGTGCAGGCCGGGCTTATACTGCCATCCATCCCAAGGTTTTCGTGGAGATTTGCAGTCTTGAATCAACGTATCGCACCCGGTCCGGCGGCGATTGCCCTGATGGTGATGCTGTGTGCCCTCTGGGGCTTTCAGCAGGTCACAGTGAAAATTGCCATGGCCGGGGTCAGCCCCATCCTGCAAGGTGGATTGCGCTCGGCCATTGCGGCCGGCCTGCTGCTGGGCTGGGCTTGCTGGCGCGGCCTGCCCTTGCTGCAGCGGGATGGCTCCTTGCGGCCCGGTCTGCTGATCGGCTTCCTGTTTTCTCTGGAGTTCCTGGGCATTTTCTACGGACTCGTGTATACCAATGCCTCGCGCATGGTGGTCTTTCTCTATACCGCGCCCTGCTTCACGGTGCTCGGCCTGCATTGGTGCGTTGCCGGAGAGCGTCTCTTCCTGCGGCACTGGCTTGGGGTCGGGCTGGCTTTTGTCGGCATCGCACTGGCCTTCGCGGATGGATGGGGGAACGGCGGACACTGGTTGGGCGATGTCTGCGGCGTGCTTGCGGCGATCTTCTGGTCGGCGACGACGGTGCTGATTCGCGCCACTTCCCTCACCCGTGTCAGTGCCACGAAGGTGTTGTTGTACCAGTTGGCCGTCTCGGCTGTGTTGATGTTGCCTTTGTCGTGGCTGGCCGGTGAAAGCGGCGTGACATTGCTGACGCCGGCTATCGTCTTGGCGCTTGCCTACCAGGCGGTCATCATCGCCTTTGTCAGCTATCTGCTTTGGTTCTGGTTGCTGACCCGCTACCTGGCAAACCGGCTGATGGTGTTTACATTCCTGACGCCCTTGTTCGGCGTGGCTTTCGGCGTAGTATTTCTGAATGAGCAAGTGTCGCTGGTTTTCGGTCTGGCGGCGCTTCTGGTCGTGACCGGCATAGCGCTGGTAAATGTGCCGGGACACAAAGACTAATTCCCGCCGTTGACTCCGGGATACTCGTTTCGATCCTCAATAAGTCCCAGTCACCAAGATATTCCGGTCTGCTTGCGCAACATCGCATAGGCCGCATAAGGCCATGGTGATATCCAGTTCCTTGTGCAGGATTTCCAGACACTTGGTAACGCCTTCTTCACCCATCGCGGCCAGCCCATAGGTGTAGGCACGACCAATGCAAACGCCTTTCGCACCCAATGCAAGTGCCTTGAGCGCATCCTGCCCGGTGCATACGCCCCCGTCCATGAGTACCTCGATCTTGTCGCCCACGGCGCTCACGATGGGCGCCAGTGCGGTGATCGTGGAAGGGGCGCCATCGAGCTGGCGGCCGCCATGATTGGAAACGATGATGGCATCCGCACCACTGCGCGCTGCTATCTCAGCGTCTTCCGCGTCCATGATGCCCTTGAGTATCAGCTTGCCGCCCCAACGCTCCTTGATCCACTTCACATCATCCCAGCTCAAGCTTGGATCGAACTGGTTCGCGCTCCATTCAGCAAAAGTGTTCAAGTTGTCGACATCCTTGGCATGACCGAACACATTGCGGAAGGTGCGGCGCTGGGTACCCAGCATACCCAGTCCCCAGCGGGGCTTGGTGCTCATGTTGAGCAGATTGCGCAAGGTAATTTTGGGAGGAGCGGAAAGTCTGTTTTTGATGTCCTTGTGCCGCTGTCCCATGATTTGCAGGTCCAGTGTCAGTACCAGCGCGGAACATCCGGCCGCCTTGGCACGATCGATCAGGCGACCGATGAAATCACGGTCACGCATCACGTAGAGTTGAAACCAGAAGGGCGCGCTGGAATTTTCAGCGACGTCCTCTATCGAGCAGATGCTCATGGTGGACAGCGTAAATGGGATGCCAAATTTTTCCGCTGCGCGTGCAGCCAGGATCTCGCCATCGGCATGCTGCATGCCCAGAAGACCAACAGGCGCCAGGGCAACCGGCATGGCAACGTCCTGACCCACCATGGTGCTCTTCAGGGTTCGGTGCTCGATATTCACAGCCACTCTTTGACGAAACTTTATTCTGGCGAAATCGCTTTCATTCGAGCGGTAGGTGCCTTCGGTCCAGGATCCTGAATCGACATAATCATAGAGCATGCGTGGCACCCGTCTTCTTGCCAGACGGCGCAGGTCCTCGATGCAGGTAATGACTGGGGGCATTGTGTCTCCGAAGGCAGTTCAATTTCGGGGGTGCGGTCGAGACTGGACGGGTACGCGGCAGGCGAGCAGGCCAACGCGCAGAGGCCCGGTTCTCGGGGCGAGTTTCGCCTGGCGTTCAGTTAGGCTTGCCGAGTAGAGCTTCCTTGAGATCGTCCTGCGCCGGCTTCGAGCCCAGCCAGATCCTCAGCAGGGCACGGTAGAAGTCTTCGCCGGCAATGTCTTTGCCCAGCTGCTTGCCATTGATGCTCAGACGGGTACCACTTTCGGGCAGCCAGTCGATGCTGACGGCATCTCCCTTGCTGGAGTTCTTTACGGAAAGAATGGCTTCCTTGAATTCCTCGATGCCGGCTTTAAGCGGCTCCACTTCGGCATCGGTATGGTTCTTGTGGATGCCGCCGACCAGCGCGGCAGCGAAGTCCTCGGCAGAAAGGTCGCGCAGCGTGACGATGTGCAAACGCTTTGCTCCCTTGAGGGCAAGTACCTCGGCTGCCGTGGTCTTCTTTTCTGTCAGGTAGAGGCCGATGGTATAGACCTTGATGAAGAATCTGGCGCGCACGCCGACCCCATTGAGCGTCAGTTCGCTGGGGCCAAATTTGATCTTGTCTTCGTATTTGACGCCGGCGACGTCTGACGCCGCCTGGGCCAGGCCGGACAGCAACAATAAGACCAGCAATAGTTTTTTCATGACTATTTCCTTAAAGGGTTTCAATCCGTGTTTTGCATACGCCTTCAGGCATGACTTCCTTGCCGCTGCCGTCGCCGGGAACTGTGGCAATGCTGTAGCGCTTCATGTGCGGACTTCCCCGCTTCCCAGCACGATCCATTTCTGCGAAGTGAGTCCCTCCAGTCCGACCGGACCGCGTGCATGGAACTTGTCGGTGGAGATCCCGATTTCGGCGCCCAGCCCGTACTCGAAGCCATCGGCGAAGCGCGTCGAGGCGTTTACCATGACCGAGCTCGAATCCACCTCACGCAGGAAGCGCATGGCATGGGTGTAATTTTCGGTGACGATGGCGTCGGTGTGCTGCGATGAATACTTGTTGATGTGGGCGATCGCCTCACTCACGTCGGCGACCACTTTGACCGAGATGATCGCCGCCAGGTACTCGGCATAGTAATCCTCTTCCGTGGCGGGCCGCGCCTGCGGCACCAGCTTGCAGGTTTCTGCGCAGCCGCGGATTTCCACGTTTTTGGCGATCAGCATGTGGGCGATGGCCGGCAGCTGCGTTGCGGCGACGCTCCGGGCGACCAACAGCGATTCGGCGGTGTTGCAGGTGCCCAGGCGCTGGGTTTTGGCATTGTCGACAATCTTCAGGGCCTTTGTGGCATCGGCGTCGCCGTCGATATAGACGTGGCAGTTGCCGTCGAGGTGCTTGATCACCGGCACCCGCGCTTCTTTCGAGATGCGTTCGATGAGCCCCTTGCCGCCGCGCGGCACGATGACGTCCACATAGAGCGGCATGGCCACCAGATGACCGACAGCTTCCCGGTCGGTGGTTTCCAGCACCTGCACGGCTGCCTGCGGCAGGCCGGCGGATTGCAAGCCTTCGCGTACGCAGGCGGCAATGGCCTGGTTGCAGCGGATCGCCTCCTTGCCGCCGCGCAGGATCGCCGCATTGCCCGATTTCAGGCAGAGCGCCGCAGCGTCGGCGGTGACGTTGGGGCGGGCTTCGTAGATGATGCCGACCACGCCGAGAGGCACGCGCATCTTGCCAACCTGGATGCCGGAAGGCCGGCGTTTCAGATCGGTGATCTCGCCGACCGGATCGGGCAGCGTGGCAACCTGTTCCAGACCCAGCGCCATGGCTTCGACGCCTTTAACGGTCAGGGTCAGGCGGTCGATCATTGCCACATCCAATCCGCTGGCTTGGGCCTCCTCGACGTCAGCGGCGTTGGCGGCAAGCAATTCCGCGGTGCGCGCACGAATTAGTCGCGCTATCGCCAACAGGGCATTGTTCTTTGCCGCCGTCGAGGCTGCCGCCATTTCCCGGCTGGCTTGCCGGGCCGCGCGGCCCAATTGCTCCATGGTTTCCTTCAGGTTCATGTCGCTATTCTCTTGGTTTGGGTCAGGCGCAGCGCCAGTTGCAGGAATTCATCCCACAGATCGCCGCGCGTCAGGCCTTTAATCATGCGGTCAATTCGCGCGGCCTGCAAGAGGGACGCCCGTAGCAGCGGGGTCGAGCAGCGCTGCAGCGCGTTGCGGTAGGCCCCCTGCCGGGCGCCGAAGACTCTTGCGGCGCTGCAGGCGGCATCGAATCCGACGCCACGATCCAGCTGCGAGCGGAGCTGCGCCAGGGTACGCGCCTCCTGCGCCAGTGCCCACAATACCAGCGGCGGCGCCGTATCTTCGGCGCGCAAGCCTTCCAGCAAACGTGCACAGCGCGGCGCGTCACCCGCCAGCAAGGCGGCACGCAGCTTGTCGACGTCGAAACGCGCCACATCCATGACGGCGGCTTGTACCTGCTCCAGCGTGATCGTGCCTGTGGCGTGGAGCAACCCCAGCTTGCGGATTTCCTGATGGGCCGCGAGCAGATTGCCCTCGACCTGCGCTGCAATAAATTCAAGTGCCTCGGGCGTTGCCGACTGTTTTTGGTGCGCTAGGCGCATGGCGATCCAGCTGGGCAGTTGCTGCAATGAAGGGGCGTTGAGTTCAATTGCGACACCATGGTTGACCAGGGCGGTGAACCAGGCCGCTTTCCTGGCTTGCCAGTCGAGTTGAGGCAAGGTCACCAGGGTGAGGACGCCTTGATGGCTTTGCTCGCAGTGACGCTGCAAGGCTTCGCCGCCATCGCGTCCGGGCTTGCCGGTGGGTATGCGCAGATCGATCAGCATATTGCCGCCGAACAGGGACAGGTTGCCGCCGGCCTGTGCCAATTGTTCCCAGCGAAACCCCGGTCCGGCGATGAGGACTTCGCGTTCGTCATAACCCTGGGAGCGCGCTGCGCTGCGAATTGCGTCTGCGGCTTCGAGGATCAATAGCGGCTCGTCACCGTGCAGCAGGTAGAGCGCTGCCAGAGGCTTGGCAAGATGTTGATCGAGCTGGTCCGGGCGCAGTTGCATCGCGCCTTACGGCTCGGTTTTGGTGGGCGGTTTGGCGGCTGCCAGTCGGCGCAGGATCTGTTGCACCAGATCATTCTGGATGTCGCGCCAGAGCAGCGTTTCCTCGGCTTCCTTGGACAGCACCTGATCGTCCGTGAAGGTGATGTCGCGGCGGACGACGATCTGGCTGGGCGGCAACCAGTCGCGACCAATGTCGTCGACCAGGCGGAAATTGAAAGTGCGCACCAGCTGGAATTCACGGGCGCGTCCCGTGGCGGAGAGGCTGAGGATGTTCTTTGTGATCGTGTCGTTCGGAATCAGCAAGATTGCCTGGGCGTCTTTCTGGGTATCAACAATGCGCGCATTGCTGCCGGCGGAGATGGAACGTTTCAGTTGAGCATGCAGTTCGGTGGTCTCCGGTAGCGCGATATAGAGCTTTTCGAAAGGCAGAGGGTAGGCGCCGCGCAATTGAAAGCCGCAGGCAGAAAGCAGCAGAATCAGGGCGAGGGCGAGCCAGCGGCGCATGGATAGCCCTTCAGCAGACAATGTTGACCAGACGACCGGGAACCACCACGACTTTTTTTATGTCTTTGCCGGCGATGTGCTTCTGCGCAATTTCACAGGCAAGCGCTGCCGCTTCGATGGCCTCGCGGGTGGCCTGCGCCGGAACGCAGAGGTTGCCGCGCAGCTTGCCGTTGATCTGCAGCACCAGTTCGATTTCATCCTGCTGCAGCGCCGTAGCCAGCGGTTCGGGCCAGGGTGCTTGCAGCAGGTCTTCGCCATAACCCAGTTCGCGCCAGAGTACGTGGCAGATGTGCGGCGTGATCGGCGAAAGCAGGCGCAGCAGGATAGACATGCCTTCGGCGATCACGGCAGCATAGTTTTCGGCCTCTTTCGGCGCCTTCTCCAATGCATTGAGCATTTTCATGGCGGCCGAGGCTACCGTGTTGAACTGGTGCTTGGTGATGTCGTAATTGGCTTGCTTGAGATTCAGGTGAATTTCCCTGCGGACGCCGGCCAACGGGCCGTCGAGCTTTGGCAGGGGGGCATCGGCCGGCAGCTTGCCCGCCTGCACTTTTTCCCTGGCCTCGTAGCCAAAAGTCCAAAGGCGCTTGAGAAAACGGAATGAACCCTCGACGCCGGCATCGGACCATTCCAGGGTTTGCTCCGGCGGTGCCGCGAACATCATGAAGAAACGCGCTGTATCTGCGCCATAAGCGTCGACCAGGGCCTGCGGGTCGACACCGTTGTTTTTCGATTTCGACATCGTGCCGATGCCGCCTGACTCGACTGGCTGGCCGTCGGCTTTGAGCAGAGCGCCGATACGATTGCCCTTGTCGTCGAATTGCAGCTGCACTTCGGCCGGGTTGTAGTAGGCGATGCGGCCGCTGGCAGGTTTGCGGAAAAAGATCTCGTTGAGCACCATGCCTTGTGTCAGCAGGTTGGCGAAAGGCTCGTCGTATTTCACCAACCCCAGGTCGCGCATGACCTTGGTCCAGAAACGCGAATAGAGCAGGTGCAGGATGGCGTGCTCGATGCCGCCGATGTACTGGTTGGCCGGCATCCAGTAATCGGTGCGTGCATCGACCATGGCCTTGGCATTGTCGGCACAGCAGTAACGCGCGTAGTACCAGGAGGAATCGACGAAGGTGTCCATGGTGTCGGTTTCGCGTTTGGATGGCGTGCCGCATTTTGGGCAGCTGCAATCGACGAAATCGGGACGCTTGCGCAGCGGGTTGCCGGAACCGTCCGGCACGCAATCTTCGGGCAACACGACGGGCAACTGTTCATCCGGGACCGGGACGGCGCCACAGCTTGGGCAATGGATGATCGGGATCGGGCAGCCCCAATAGCGCTGCCGCGAAATGCCCCAGTCGCGCAGGCGGTAGGTGGTTTGCTGGTCGCCGAGACCCTTGGCCTTGAGATCGGCAACGATGGCGGCAATGGCCTCGGCGTAGGCCAGGCCGTCGTATTTGCCGGAGGCGGAGCAGGCACCGCGCTCCTTGTCGGCGTACCATTCCTGCCATGCATCCAGAGAGTATGTCTTGCCGGGCAGGGAAATTACGGGCTTGATGGCCAGGCCGTATTTTTTGGCAAACTCGAAATCGCGTTCGTCATGCGCCGGAACCGCCATCACGGCGCCTTCGCCGTAACCCATCAGAACATAGTTGCCGACCCAGACCTCGATTTTTTCTGCGGTGAGTGGATGATCGACGAAAATGCCGGTCGGCATTCCCTTCTTTTCCATGGTGGCCATGTCCGCTTCCATGACCGAACCGCGTTTGCACTCTTCGATGAATTCGGCGAGCTTGGCATTGTTCTTGGCGGCATGAGTGGCGAGGGGATGTTCGGCGGCCACTGCGCAGAAGGTCACACCCATGATGGTGTCGGCGCGTGTGGTGAACACCCATAGCTTGTGCGGTTGGCCATCCAGCGTGTAAGGGAAGGCAAAGCGTACGCCGAGAGATTTCCCAATCCAGTTCGCCTGCATGGTCCTGACCCGCTCCGGCCAGCCCGGCAGCGTGTCAAGCGCGGCCAGCAACGCATCGGCGTAGTCGGTGATCTTCAGGTAATACATCGGAATTTCGCGTTTCTCGACCAGCGCGCCGGTGCGCCAGCCGCGACCGTCGATGACCTGTTCGTTGGCGAGCACGGTTTGGTCCACCGGATCCCAGTTCACCGTGCCGGTCTTCAGATAGGCGATGCCTTTTTCCAGCATGCGCAGGAACAGCCATTGATTCCACTTGTAATACTGCGGCGTGCAGGTCGCCAGTTCGCGTTCCCAGTCGAGGGCGAAGCCGAGCGACTTGAGCTGCTTTTTCATGTAGGCGATGTTGTCGTAGGTCCATTGCGCCGGCGGCACGCCGTTGGCCATCGCCGCATTTTCCGCCGGCAGGCCGAAGGCATCCCAGCCCATCGGCTGCAGGACATTGAAGCCGCGCATCTTGTGATAGCGGGAGAGTACATCGCCGATGGTATAGTTGCGCACGTGCCCCATGTGCAGCTTGCCCGACGGATAGGGGAACATCGACAGGCAGTAGTACTTTGGCTTGCTTGCATCCTCGACGGCGCGGAATGCTGCGGATCGCTCCCAATGTTGCTGGGCGGCCTGTTCGGTTTCGGTCGGGTGGTATTTTTCCTGCATGGGCGGGCGCTTTGGTGGGGATTGGACTGCGAAGGTCAGGATCAGGAAATGAATTATACCCGGCGCAAGTTGTCGCGCCGGGCGGCAGGACAGGAGCCAGGGGAGCGAGTATGCGCAGATTGGTAAATCTTATTGTAGTTGTAGTGGCTGCCTGCCTTGGCACACTGGTTCATGCAGGAAATCCGCCAATCGCTCAGGCTACCATCGAGTCCGTGCAAATGCCTGCTTGGCTGGATCGCGATGGCCGTACCGAGCCTGTCGCGATCGGCATGGAAGTGCGCAACGGTGACCGCATCCGCACCGGCAGCGATGCGCGTGTCTATCTCAGGCTCGCTGAAGGCAGCACCGTCAAGCTCGGCGAAAATGCGTCACTCGGTTTCTACAGCCGCAGCATCAAACCCACCAGTGTTTTCAAGGGCGCATTGGACGTACTCAAAGGCGCTTTTCGCTTCACCACGAATGCCATTCAGCGTACAAGAACCCAGCGCGACTTGGCAATTCGCGTCGGCACGGCGACTGCCGGCATCCGCGGCACGGATGTGTGGGGAAAGTCGGATGCCGAGCGCGACCTGATTCTTCTGATCGAAGGCAAGATTGAAATCAAGCATGCAGGTGGGATGCTCGAGCTGGATCAACCGCAGGTCTATTTCGCCGCACCTAAAAACGCGGCGCCGCAACTGCGCCAAGTCGATCCGGATGACTTCAGGCGGTGGGCGCGTGAAACGGAAATACTTCCGGGCGACGGCGCCCTGCAGCGCGGCGGAAAGTGGCGGGTGTTGCTGGCACGGGTTGGCAGTCAGCGTGAAGCCTTGGCGGTTTATGACCGGGCGCGACAGGCTGGATATGCGGTGCAGGTCTCAGTCCGGAGCGCGCAACAGGACAGGCTTGAAAAAGAAGGACCCTGGGAGTACGACGTCGTCCTGGCACAGCTGCCGAGCCGGGAGGACGCCGCTGTGGCGGCGCAGAAAGTCAAGGCACAGCTTGGCCTTGAAGCGATTGCGGAGAACTGACGCAGCGTTGCTTCAATCGTGCTGTTATGCTCAGAAGGCGCGCTGCTGCCACCAACAGGCCGAACGGGCCGAATTGGCCGCAATACTCAGCAAGGCTTGCTGCGCGGTCAAACCATGCAGCCACAATCGTGCCGGCAAACGCACCAGCGGCCCGAAGCCGAAGGGCATTGCGCTGAGTTTGCGGGATTCGGCAGCGAGCAATTCGAGCAGACGGTCGACGGCGAGTCTCCAGTATTCCGGAGATTCAATCCGTTCTGATCTCTGCGTGCTGAAGCGCAGCGCCTCTTTCCACAATACTTCTGCGCGCTTCAGGGGAACCCCGGCTTTCTTGGCCAGCCAGGGCAGTATCTTCGGGTATTTCGCGTGCATCGTTTACTCCTTTCTTTACGGTCCGAATTGGCCCGTGTAAAGCTGGTAGCTACTCCTGCCTTGTGGGGTGGGAAGCTGCCAGCAATTCTATATTGCAGTGCAATATAATGCATTCTACTCGTCTTTTGAAACCTTTGTCGGATAATAGTTCCCCTAATTATTGCAATGCAATAATTAGGATAGGCTAGGAGGATTGGGTGCCTCGAAGCAGTTCGATCAAGGCGGTGCGTTTTGCCTGGATATCCGCGATGCTTTTCTTCTTGATGGGGCCAAACCCCCGAATCTGTTCGGGCAGGCTGGCGAGTTCGACGCACTTGTCCAGATTCGCGGCGGAAAGCTTGGAGAGTGCCAGTTCGATATCGGATTCGTAATTGCTTAGTACCTGTCTTTCCAGACGGCGCTCGGCGCTGCGTCCGAAAATGTCCCAAAAAGTTCCGCGCAAAACACGCATTTTTGCCAGCAGGCGGAATGTCCCCATCATCCAGGAACCGAATTCGATCTTTCTGATTTCACCGCTGACGGGATGCGGCTTTGCCAGAAGAGGCGGTGCAAGATGGAAGTGCAGCCGGTAATCGCCTTCAAAAGTCGCCGCGACCTGTTCGAGAAAGTCGGTTTCGACATAAAGTCGGGCGACTTCGTATTCATCCTTGATCGCGAGCAGCTTGAAGTAGTAACGTGCTACGGTCTGCGTCAGCTTGTCGGTGCCGAGGGAAGCTTCTCTGCGACGAACCTGTTCCACCAGTTCTGAATAGCGAGCCGCGTAGGCGGCATCCTGATAGGTGGTGAGTTCCTCGCTACGCCGGGCAATCAACTCCAGTGCCGACGGGGTGTTCTGCAACATGCCCGCTGTTTGAGGTTGAGCGAATTTCTCAACGGCTGCCAAATCATGCGCGGCAAGACGACCCCAGCGGAACGCCTGGCGGTTCATGGCAACGGCTGTGCCATTCAGTTCGATGGCCTGGTCGATGGCGTCGAAAGATACCGGTACCATGCCCTGCTGCCAGGCATAACCGAGCAGGAACAGGTTGCTGGCGATGGCATCGCCCATCAGGCGCGTCGCCAGTGTTGTGGCGTCAAGAAAGAAAGCCGCCGAAGCATCCTTGGCTGCGCCCACGGCCTCACAGATCGTGGCGCGCATTTTTTCGAGAGGGAACTGCCAGTCGGGGTTGCAGGTGAAATCGGCGGTCGGGACCCGTGCGCAATTTGCAACCACCCGCGTCCGGCCTATCCCCATCTTGGCCAGCGCGTCCGTGCCGGCCGTAACAATCATGTCGCCCCCGATCACGGTATTCGCTTCGCCGGTCGCAACGCGAACCGCATGCAGGCTTTGCGGATCATCGGCAATGCGCACGTGCGAGGTTACCGCACCGCCTTTTTGTGCCAGACCGGTCATGTCCAGCACGGTGACGCCTTTGCCGTCGATATGGGCTGCCATGCCGATCAGTGCGCCGATGGTGACGATGCCGGTGCCGCCGATGCCGGTGATAAGTATGCCGAAGGGTTCGCGGGTGGTCGGGATGCGCGGATCGGGCAGCGTGCCAAATTGGGCATCTTCACCCGCAACAAGCGCCGCTTTGCCTTTGCGCAAGCGACCGCCCTCGACGGTCACGAAACTCGGACAAAAACCCTTGAGGCAGGAATAATCCTTGTTGCAGGATGATTGGTCGATGGCCCGCTTGCGGCCGAATTCGGTTTCCACGGGAATCACCGACAAACAATTGGACTGCCGGCTGCAATCGCCGCAGCCTTCGCACACGGCCTGGTTGATGAAAACCCGGCGTTGCGGGTCAGGGAAGGTGCCGCGCTTTCGACGTCGGCGTTTTTCGGCGGCGCAAGTCTGGTCGTAAATCAATGCCGAGACGCCGGGATGCTGGCGCAACTCGCGCTGGATCTGGTCCAGATCGTCGCGGTGGCGCAGCGCGACGCCATGCGGCAAGTCCGCTATGCCGTAGTGGCGCTCGCTGCCGTCGGTGACGACGATGATCTGATGCACTCCCTCGGCGGTCAGTTGATGCGCGATTTTTGGTACGCTCAACTGGCCATCTACGGGTTGCCCTCCGGTCATCGCTACCGCATCGTTGTAGAGGATCTTGTAGGTGACACCGGCGCCGCCGCCGGGCCGCCCCAAGGCGGCGCCAGCCAATGATCCGGAGCCGCGCAGCGGCGAACTGCCGTCACCCCCGCCCGTGGGGCGGGGGATGGGGGGTGGGTTGTTGAATGCTGCGACTGCGGCACGGATTGCCAGCGAACCCGAATGGAAATAGGTGCCATCACCAAGATTGACGAAGACGTGCTGCTCTTCGGTGAATGGCGCCTGACCGAGCCATGCCGCGCCTTCGCCGCCCATGTGGGAGAAAGTGGCGGTGCTGCGGTTCATCCAGGTCACCATGAAGTGACAGCCGATTCCGGCCAGCGCACGGCTGCCTTGCGGCACCACGGTGGAGGTATTGTGCGGACAACCCGAACAGAAATACGGGATGCGGGCGATCGGCAGGGTTGTGGCAGAAACATTGTCGAGCGATTGTTGCTTGGCCTGCAGGAAGTCAAGCCGCTCGCGGATGCGCGGCGAAGTGAAGAAGCGGTCGATTCGTGCAGCGATGACCCGCGCGATCAGTGCCGGCGATAATTCGTAATTGGCGGGCAGCAGCCACTCGCCATGCGGCTGAGCCCATTCGCCCTTTTCGTCGAATTTGCCAATGACGCGCGGCCTGACATCCTCGCGCCAGTTATAAAGTTCTTCCTTCAACTGGTATTCGATGAGCTGACGCTTTTCTTCGACCACCAGAATTTCGTCAAGACCTTCCGCGAAATGCCGGACGCCTTCGGCTTCCAGCGGCCAGACCATGCCCACCTTGTAGAGACGAATACCGATTTCGGCAGCCAGTTGGTCGTCGATACCGAGATCGTCGAAGGCTTGCCGAACGTCGAGATAACTCTTGCCGCAGGTGATGATTCCCAATCGCGGCTCCGGGCTGTCGATGACTATCCGGTTGAGCCGATTGGTGCGGCAATAGGCCAAGGCCGCATACAGCTTGTGGTTGAGCAGCCGCTCCTCTTGCACCAGACGGTCGTCGGGCCAGCGGATATTGAGTCCGTCGGGGGGGAGTTGGTAGTCGGATGGAATGATGATGTCGAGCCGCTCCGCCGAGATATCCACCGACGCCGAGGATTCGATGGTGTCGGTGACTGCCTTGAACGCAACCCAGCAGCCGGAATAGCGCGACAAGGCCCAGCCATGCAGACCGAAGTCGAGATATTCCTGAACGCCGGAGGGTGCCAGGACCGGCATCATCGCCGCTTTGAAGGCATGCTCGCTCTGGTGCGCTACCGTCGAAGATCGTGCGGCATGGTCGTCGCCGGCGACCGCCAGGACGCCGCCGTGCTTCCAGGTGCCGGCAGAATTGGCGTGCTTGAACACATCGCCGCAGCGATCCACGCCAGGACCCTTGCCGTACCACATGCCGAACACGCCGTCATATTTGGCGCCGGGGAACAGATTGACCTGCTGCGTGCCCCAGATTGCTGTCGCGGCGAGATCTTCATTGACGCCGGGCTGGAACACGATGTGATGCGCAGCGAGATGCTTATTGGCCTTCCACAGCGCTTGGTCGACGCCGCCCAGCGGAGAACCGCGATATCCGGAAATGTAGCCGGCCGTATTCAGTCCGGCGGCGAGATCGCGTTCCCTTTGCAACATCGGCAGGCGCACCAGCGCCTGGGTACCGGTCAGGAACACGCGGCCGGAAGGGGCGGTGTATTTGTCGTCCAGGGTGATCCGTTCGGATTTCATCTGCGTACTTGGTTTAAGGGTTCGGACTGATCAGCGGGCTGGCAATACCTTGCCCGGATTCATCAGGTTCTCCGGATCAAGTGCCTGTTTTACGGCCCGCATCACGTCGAGAGCCGCATCGCCATGTTCCTGCGCCATATACTTTTGCTTGCCGATGCCGATGCCATGTTCGCCGGTGCAGGTGCCCTCCAGGCGCAGAGCCCGCTCCACCAGGCGATTGGAGAATGCTCGGGCTTGGGCGACCTCGACGGGATTGTCCGGATCGAGCAGCAGCACCAGATGGAAGTTGCCGTCGCCGACATGGCCGACCAGCGGCGCCAGCAATCGGCTCTCGGCAATGTCCGCAATGGTTTCATTGATGCAGTCGGCCAGGCGAGAAATTGGGACACAAACATCGGTGGTGAGCGCGCGCGCGCCGGGCTTGAGGCCGAGGCAGGCGTAATAGGCGTCGTGGCGCGCCTGCCAGAGCCGGCTGCGATCTTCGGGACGGGTCGCCCAGTCGAAATCCATGCCGCCCTGTGATGCGGCAATGTCCTCGACGGTCCGCGCTTGCTCCTCAACGCTGGCGGGAGAACCGTGAAACTCGAAAAACAGGGTGGGCGCCTCGCGCAGGCTGGTTTTGCTATAGACGTTGATGGCCTTGAGCGCCAGGGCATCGAGCAATTCGATGCGGGCGATGGGCACGCCGAGCTGGATGATTTCTATTACCGTACTTACGGCTGCAGCGATGTCTGGGAAGGCGCAGACCGCGCTGGATATCGCCTCCGGAATCGGATACAGGCGCACGGTGAGTTCGGTGATTATGCCCAGGGTGCCTTCCGAGCCGACAAAGAGCCGGGTCAGATCATAGCCAGCGGCAGATTTTCGGGCCCGTCCGCCGGTTTTTATGATGCGGCCGTCGGCCAGCACCACGGTCATGCCCAGCACGTTTTCGCGCATGGTGCCGTAGCGTACGGCGTTGGTGCCCGATGCGCGTGTCGCGGCCATTCCGCCGAGGCTGGCATCTGCGCCAGGATCGATCGGAAAGAAGAATCCCGTATCGTGCAGCGCGTTGTTCAATTGCTTGCGCGTGACGCCGGCCTGTACCGTTGCATCGAGATCTTCCGGACGAACCGCAAGGACCTGGTTCATGCCTCTCAAATCGATGCAAATCCCGCCATGGATGGCCAGTAGATGGCCTTCGAGAGAAGTTCCCGTGCCGAAGGCTATGATCGGCACGCGGTGGTCATGGCACAGCTTGACCACAGCCGCGACTTCCTCGGTGGATTCGGCAAAAACCACCCCGTCCGGTGGTTCCGGGGCGTGCGAAGACTCATCCTTGCCATGCTGCAGACAGATTGACTCGGCACATGAGTAACGGCTGCCGAAGCGTGCCGTGAGCGCGTCGGCGAGAGCTGGCGGGAGTGACACGCGCGCTGTGGCTGGCTGGGCTGCATGCATGACGGTCTCCTTCACGGTTCTCTGGAGAACGATTCTACGCCGCTTGAGTTGGGCGCGACAAGAGACGCGCTTGACTCGCAAAGGATTGCGTAGCATAATCAGCCGTTTCGCTGGAGGGGTTCCCGAGCGGTCAAAGGGAACAGACTGTAAATCTGTCGGCTCTGCCTTCGAAGGTTCGAATCCTTCCCCCTCCACCATAGGGCTTTATGGGGTTTTGCGAAGTGTAGTGTAGTTGGAATCGATGTAGCGGGGGCAGGGCTGATGTTGGATGAGGTAGGGCGGGTGTAGCTCAATGGTAGAGCAGAAGCCTTCCAAGCTTATGACGAGGGTTCGATTCCCTTCACCCGCTCCAGGTTTTAGTGTGTCTGAGACTGTAGCAACAGAACGTGAAGTAACTCAGGCCCATGTAGCTCAGTGGTAGAGCACTCCCTTGGTAAGGGAGAGGCCACGTGTTCAATCCACGTCATGGGCACCAGAAACATGAACCCGCCCAGCGGCGGCTTAGGCGGAACGTTTTTTTAGTTTTTGATATCGAGGTAGACCATCATGGCAAAAGCCAAATTTGAGCGTACGAAGCCACATGTAAATGTAGGGACGATCGGACACGTGGACCATGGGAAGACGACACTGACGGCGGCGATCACGATGGTGCTGTCGGCGAAGTACGGTGGCGAGGCGAAG
>JACRAR010000076.1 GCA_016234745.1 Betaproteobacteria bacterium
CCCTTCCCATCTCGAACAGGACCGTGAAACGCCTCCCGCGCCAATGATATTGCACACTCCGTGTGAGAAAGTAGGTCAGCGCCAGACTCCCCCTTATCACCACCAAAGCCCTCCCTCTGAGGGCTTTGACGTTTCTGGGGCGGGGATCCAGTGCTTTGCATATCACTGACAGTCCCCATCCATCAGGTAGAATGCTTCTGGACTGGAGCAACCACGCCTTCATGAAAACTACTTTTCTGGATTTTGAGCAACCTATTGCTGAACTCGACGCCAAAATCGAGGCGTTGCGTTTTGCGCAGGAAGATTCAGCCGTGGACATTTCAGATGAAATTGGACGGTTGGCAAGTAAAAGCCAGAGCCTGACCAAGGACATCTATGCCAAGCTGACGCCCTGGCAAATAGCCCAGGTGGCGCGTCATCCGCAGCGGCCATACACGCTTGATTATATCGAGCACATTTTTACCGACTTTGAGGAACTGCACGGTGACCGCAGCTTTGCCGACGATAGTGCCATAGTTGGCGGCCTGGCCCGCTTCAACGGACAATCGGTGATGATCATTGGCCATCAGAAAGGCAGAGACACCAAGGACAAGATCTATCGAAACTTCGGCATGCCACGTCCTGAGGGCTACCGCAAGGCCTTGAGACTGATGCGCCTGGCGGAAAAATTTTCAATTCCCGTGTTTACATTCGTTGATACTCCCGGTGCATATCCCGGCATAGACGCTGAAGAACGCGGACAGTCGGAAGCAATCGGCCGCAACTTGATGGTCATGTCTGAACTCCGGGTGCCGTTGATATGCACCATCATCGGCGAAGGTGGTTCGGGTGGCGCGCTCGCGATCGCCGTCGGAGACTGTGTCTTGATGCTGCAGTACTCGACCTACTCGGTGATTTCCCCGGAAGGCTGTGCCTCGATACTCTGGAAGAGTTCAGAGAAGGCCAATGAGGCAGCCGAAACCATGGGCATCACCGCAGCACGGTTGAAGACTCTTGGATTGATTGATCGCGTGGTCAACGAGCCCCTCGGCGGAGCGCATCGCGATCCACGCAGCATGGCAGGTTCGCTTAAAAAAGCTTTGCAGGATGCGTTGCGGCAGGTATCCGATCTCTCTCCGACAGACTTGATTGAACGTCGCAATGCGCGCCTGTTGGGCTATGGCAAATTCAAGGAACAACGAGTCGCCTGATTTGCTCGGTGACGTTGTTGCCGCATTTCTGCGACGTCATCTTGGGCTTGACCAAAAACTTGTCGTCGGCTTATCGGGCGGAAGAGATTCGATTGTGTTACTGCATATTCTGCAGCGCCTGCAGAGCCGATTCGAATTCCACCTGAGCGCCTGTCATGTCAATCATGGCCTGAGTCCGCGTGCCGAGGAGTGGCAGTTATTTTGCCAGCGTGTCTGCGCGGAATGGGGAATATCGCTGACCGTCAACGCAGTCGATATTCCCCGAAGTTCTGCGGAAGGTCTTGAGGCTGCAGCGCGTAACAGGCGATATGCTGTTTTCTCCGAAATTTCTGCCGATTGGCTTGTTCTTGCGCAACACCGAGGCGACCTGGCGGAAACGACGCTGTTCAATTTGCTTAGGGGTACCGGTCTGGCAGGAATGGCCAGTATGCCAGAGACCCGCTTGCTTCGTCCTGGCCTCGGTTTGATGCGCCCCATGTTAGGTGTGGCGCGCTTCGATATCGATGCCTATCTGGAACGACACCACCTGGATTGGGTGGAAGATGAAAGCAATCAAAACACCGGCTTTTCCCGAAATTTTCTTCGTCATGAGGTATTGCCATTATTACTAAGCCGATTTCCGGCTGCAGAAAAGAAGCTGGCGTCCGCGGTAGCACATTTTTCCGAGGCCAAATCGCTGCTGGACCAGCTGGCAATAATCGATTTAGGCGAACATCCGCCGGAGTTTCCGGTGCCACTTGAATGTTTTGCGCGCCTTTCCGAGCCACGCGGCCGCAACTTGTTGCGCTTCCTTCTTTTTCGCCACGGTACCGGAATCCCTAGTGAGGAACGCTTGATCGAGGCTGTGCGGCAGCTGCTGGAGGCCAAGCAGGACAGACATCCTGCAGTGGTCTTCGGCGACAAACAGCTATGTCGCAAGCGCGGTAGGGTGCATCTTGAACCGATCAATGCAGCCGAGCGGTTGAGCGTGTCAATCTGATTCAGTCAGGAATACCTCTGCTATTGGTTCTTTATCCCAGCCAATAGTTGCGCCAAATCCACTGCCGAACGAACCCCCATTTTCTCGAATATCCTGGCGCGATGCACTTCGACCGTGCGCATGGCAATTTGCATCTCATCGGCGATAACCTTGTTGAACTTTCCGGCGAGTATGTGCTGCATGACCTGACGCTCTCTGGGTGAGAGCTGTGCCAGCCGCGCAGTGATTTCGTCACTGTGAATTTGCTTGCTGCGGCGTGCCGAGTCGACTGCCAGGGCAGCAATCACTCGGTCGACCAGGCTGTTGTCGTCAAATGGTTTTTCCAGAAAATCGTAGGCGCCCTTCTTTAAGGCAGCAACGGCTTGGGGAATATCCCCATGTCCCGTCAGAAAAATGACGGGCATGAGGCAGCGGCGATCTTGCAACTGGTCGAACAACTCCAGCCCGCTCATTCCGGGCATACGAATGTCAAGTATCAGGCATCCGCTTAAGTCTTCGTGCCACTCCGCAAGAAAAGCTTCCGCACTCGGCCAAGTGGCAGTCTTGACCTGGCGCGAACGCAGCAGCCAATTCAAAGCATCGCGCATTGCCTCGTCATCGTCAACGATGTAGGCAAGGGGTTCGCTCATGCCGGCAGTTTTGATCGAATCGGTATGGTCAGCTTGAATATGCTGCCTCCGCCCGGCTTTGGTTCATGCCATAAGCGGCCGTAATGACTTTCAATGATAGAACGGCAGATATTCAGTCCCATCCCCATGCCTTCAGATTTTGTAGTGAAGAATGGCATAAATATTTTATCCAGATCACGCTCTGCAATACCACTTCCGCAATCACATACTGCAACACACAACTGCTGGTCGCTAGTTTCCGCAGAAGAAGAGGCAATGATTTCGAGTACCCGATCATCAGTGCCAGTTGCCCGCATAGCTTCTATCCCGTTTTTGATCAGGTTGACGAGTACCTGCTCCAGAAGCACTCGATCTCCCTGAATCTGAGGCAGAGCCTCAGCTACTTCGATTCTGATTTCCACATTATTCTTGCGAACCTCCCCATCGAAAAGACCGGCAGCATCTTTGATGATTTCTTCCATGTTGCAGGACGCATGGCGCGGTTCGCTACGGCGAACGAATTCGTAGATGCGGCGTATGACTGCCCCTGCTCTTTGCGCCTGACTGCCGATTTTTTTCAGCGCTTCGACAAGATCCGCTTGCTGTAGCCCGGCTTGTTCAATCCGATTCAGGCAGCCTGTGCTGTAGCTCGATATCGCTGCAAGAGGTTGATTTAACTCATGTGCCAAACTTGACGCCATTTCGCCCATGGCGACCAAGCGCGCGGTGAATTGCAATTGTTCTTCCTGTTGTCTGGCAATTTCCTCAATGCGCTTGTTCTCGGTGATATCAAGCACGGAACTGAGCCAGCCAAACTGCTTTCCATCTCCATCTACAAGAGGTGCGGCGTGCAGCATGCAATGTACGGCGCGGCCATCCCTGTGCCTGAGTTGTGTTTCAAAGCCTGAGGATGAGGTCGTCCTGTCATTTTGACCATTCATTCTGTACAGGTTGCCGGCCTTAGCCGCAGAATCCCAGAAGGGCGGGGGAGATTCCTGACTGACAATCTCTTCCGCACCGTATCCAATCATGCGACAAAAGGCCGGGTTGACATACATGATCCGGCCGTCAAGATCCCGCGCCAACAAGCCAGTTGCCAGGGAGTCTTCCATGGCTGTGCGGAATGCGTATTCCTTGCGTAAAGCCTGCTCAGCGACAAGGCGCCATTGCATATGCCGGCGCAAGGCCCACAGACTCCAGAGCATAGTTACGGCGAGGACCACTGCAGTCAATATCAGCAGGTTGCGTGCAAAGGAAGTCTTGAGCTCATAAGCCTCGGCGCGCAGAATCAGACCGTGTCCAGGCGGGTCAAAAGCAATCTGATACGACATCTGCGAATTCACGGCAGTGACCAGGGATTTCTTTCCAAGAACCCCGCCGTCATCGACAATACTGATGCGATATCGCTCGGCCAGCCACCACGGCACCAATTCATCCAGAATGCGCCGAATCGAGTAGGTTGCGACAATCATGCCGCCGTAGTGGCCACTGCTGAATTGGGGTACATGCACCTCGAACTGGGCATCGCCATGCACGATCGCATAAGTCGGACTGTAGGTCGGCTTGAGGAGCGCACGTGCCAGCCGCAATGTTTCCGTCATGGGGATAGCCGGTGTGGCTTCCCCTACAGCAACAGCATCTGTGGTGGATGTGGGCAAAGCCGCGCGCAGGGTGCCGGACGCGTCCAGCCATAGAATTTGACTCAGTCCGCTCTGATTCGAAAGTAAAGAACTGGCACTGGGCGTGAATGTCCTGAGAGCTTTGTTGCTGTTAGCGAGATCTATTGCCAGCTGCTGAATGCGCTCTTCGTTTCGAGTCAAGTGAAAGCGAATCTCCTGTTCCAGCCATAACATGTCGCTGATGAGCGTCGTGCGCTGATCTTCCATGTCGGTGCGCCATGAGATCCATAGCAGGGCAGTCAGCGAGATGAGAAATATTGCCAGTGCAGTGCGGGGCAACCACCACATCCAGCCTGATGCCGCCGGTATGGCTGCCAATGGCAGCGATGATCGCATCGTTTGTTTGGTGTCGGGCATTCCCTCCATAGTAGCGCGAGTCTGGAGACTGCGCGCACTGCGGATATCCACAATTGTCGAAATTTGCCAAGCATTAGAGAATGTCGCACACTCCGTTTGCGCGGAACCGATAAATCACTAATTAAGGAGGAAATAAGCGTGAAAATTCAAAATTTACTGCTTGGTTTTGTCGCCGCTGTCTTGACGCTTTCCGCGTCTGCTCAGCAACCCATCGTGATCAAGTTCAGCCACGTTGTGGCAGCAGACACTCCGAAGGGCAAGGCCTCGGAGTTCTTTGCCAAGAAAGCGGCAGAACTCACCAAGAACAAAGTCAAGGTTGAGGTCTATGCCAACAGCTCGTTGTACAAGGACAAGGAGGAAATGGAGGCGTTGCAGTTGGGGGCAGTGCAGATGCTGGCGCCGTCGCTTGCCAAGTTTGGTCCCCTTGGCGCCAAGGAATTTGAGGTCTTCGATTTTCCGTATATTTTTGACGACACTGCGGATTTGCATAAGATAACGCAAGGCGCAATTGGTGCGTCTATCCTGGCCAAGCTTGAGCCAAAGGGAATCAAGGGACTGGCTTTCTGGGACAATGGCTTTAAGTCCTTTTCTGCCAATACCCCGATCAAGACACCTGCGGATCTCAAAGGCAAGAAGTTGCGCATTCAATCTTCAAAAGTTCTTGAGGAGCAAATTCGTTCCGTGGGCGGATTGCCGCAAGTGATGGCATTCTCCGAGGTGTATCAGGCACTGCAAACCGGTGTTGTGGACGGCACGGAAAACCCGATCTCGAATTTTGAGACACAAAAAATGTATGAAGTGCAGAAACATCTTTCCCTCACCAATCACGGTTATCTCGGCTATGCCGTGATCGTGAACAAGAAGTTCTGGGAAGGCCTTCCTGCCGACGTGCGAGGCCAACTCGAGCAGGCCATGAAGGAAGCCACGGTCTATGCGAACAAGATCGCCCAGGAAGAAAACGACAATTCGCTTGAGAAAGTCAAGAAGAGCGGCAAGACCACGATCTACACGCCAAGCAAGGAAGAAAAGATGGCTTTCAAGAAAGCCATGGCACCAACGCACAGCAAGATGGCTGATCGCGTCGGCAAGGACCTGTTGCAGAGCATCTACAAAGAAACCGGGTTCGATCCGAACACCATCTGAGCACAAGCAAGATAGTGCGGCCAGTTTGCAGTGCGGCCGCACTATTTGATGCATTATGATGCTGGACGACAATGGCTAGTCCCCCAGAATCAACTGCGGGCACCAGGGCCTGGGAGGAGATTTCATGAAGTTTCTGGATCATCTTGAGGAATGGATCATTACCTTCCTTATAGCCGCTGCGACATTGATCATTTTTGCCGCCGTTGTACACCGCTATGCGGCAAGCGCGGGTATTCCGGTTCTTCAAGACTGGCTGCTCTCACTAAATTTCAGCTGGGCGCAGGAACTTTGCATCATCATGTTCGTGTGGATGGCCAAATTTGGAGCTGCCTACGGCGTACGTACCGGCATCCACGTCGGCGTCGACGTGATGATCAATCGTTTGGATGAGGGGATGCGCGGAAAATTCATTGTGTTCGGTCTCCTGTCGGGCGCTGTTTTTACGGGCATTGTCGGTACTCTGGGCGCCCAGTTCGTCTGGGAAAACGGGGCCCACTACGCATTCCTGAGCTTGACCGGAAGCCCTTTGGGAGATATTCCCGAGGGACCGACGACACCGGACCTGGAATGGCCGACCTGGATGGTTTATTCGGCAATTCCACTGGGGAGCAGCCTGATGTGCTTCCGCTTTCTGCAGGTCATGGTCATGTTCTTAAGGACGAATGAATTGCCTCACCATGACCACGGACATGTGGACGGCCTTGACGAAGAACCGCTTCCTGTTGATGTTGATGTTTATGCGATGGATGACAATCTGCATCCCCACGATCTCGAGCACAAGATGCTAGGCGACGAGTCCAGGCCCGAGAATGAGAAGGGGAAAGCGAAATGAACGCGCTGATCATCTTCTCCTTACTACTGGTCCTCATGCTAACCGGCATGCCGATATCAATTTCCCTCGGCCTGACGGTACTGACCTTCCTGTTCACCATGACGCAGGTGCCGCTCGAATCGGTAGCGCTCAAGTTATTTACCGGCATAGAAAAATTCGAAATCATGGCGATTCCGTTTTTTATTCTCGCCGGCAACTTCCTGACCCATGGCGGAGTTGCCCGACGCATGATCAAGTTCGCCACGTCTATGGTTGGTCATTGGCATGGCGGCCTTGGGCTAGCGGGAGTGCTTGCTTGCGCACTGTTTGCTGCAGTTTCCGGTTCATCGCCGGCAACGGTTGTCGCGATTGGCTCGATACTTCTCCCGGCGATGGTGAAAGCTGGGTTTCCGAGCAAATTTGGCGCAGGCGTTATTACCACTTCCGGTGCGCTCGGCATCCTGATTCCACCATCCATCGTGATGGTGATGTATTCAGTGGCGACCAGCACTTCCGTTGGTGCGCTGTTCATGGCGGGCGTGATGCCGGGTATTGCACTCGCTTTGACCCTGGGTGGGGTGACATGGTATCGGGCGAAAAAATTCAACTACCCACGCCTTGCCAAAGCCACTTTCGCAGAGCGCTGGAAGGCATTCCGGGAATCCGTTTGGGGCCTGCTGCTGATTGTCATCGTGATGGGCGGCATCTACACCGGCATGTTCACGCCGACCGAAGCGGCGGCGATGAGTGCGGTCTATGCGTTCTTTGTAGCCGTGTTCATCTATAAGGACATGGGACTCAAGGATGTGCCCAAGGTGCTGCTCAACTCGGCAAACATGAGCGCGATGCTGCTTTATATCATCACCAATGCCATGCTCTTCTCGTTCATCATGACCAACGAGAACATTCCGCAAGCACTGGCGGACTGGATGCTGGGCAATGGCCTGGGCGTGATCGCATTCCTCCTTGCGGTCAACGTGATGCTGCTGCTTGCGGGCAACTTCATGGAACCTTCGTCGATTACGCTGATCTTTGCGCCGATACTTTTCCCTGTAGCCATGAAACTGGGGATCGATCCTGTGCATTTTGGCATCATCATGGTGGTGAATATGGAGGTTGGCATGTGTCACCCGCCGGTCGGCCTCAATCTCTATGTCGCGTCGGGTATCACCAAAATGGGAATTACCGAATTGACCATAGCGGTATGGCCATGGTTGCTTTCAATGTTGGGTTTCCTCGGGGTTGTCACTTATTGGCCAGGTTTGTCGCTATGGTTCCCCCGCATGCTCGGAATGATTTAAGTCCTTCTGCAGACTTTCATTGAAATATGGCGCCCCGACATGTTCGGGGCGTTTTTTATGTTTGCGGAGCAGGAAATAGCCTGAGGGTAGGGCTTAATTATGCGTTAAAATATTAACTTACATGATTTCGCTAAACTTTGTTTGGAGCTCAAAATGGCTGTAGAACGTACCCTGTCCATCGTCAAACCTGATGCCGTCGCCAAGAATGTCATCGGGAAGATTTATTCGCGATTCGAAGACAACGGATTGAAAATCGTCGCGGCGCGCATGATTCATCTGTCCCAACAAGAGGCGGAAGGCTTTTACGCCGTCCATCGCGGGCGCCCGTTTTTCAATGACCTGGTTGTATTCATGACTTCCGGACCGGTTATGGTGCAAGTTCTTGAAGGCGTGAATGCCATCCAGAAAAACCGCGAGTTGATGGGTGCCACAGACCCCCAAAAGGCGGATAAGGGTACCATTCGCGCCGATTTTGCCCAGAGCATCGAGGCCAATGCGGTGCATGGTTCCGATGCGCCGGAAACAGCCGCAGTGGAAATCGCCTATTTTTTCCCGGCCTTGAATATTTATTCCAGGTAATGACCACCAACCTCCTCAACCTGGATGCAACCGGACTGAATGATTTTTTTGCCCAGATGGGCGAAAAGCCGTTCCGCGCCCGGCAAGTGCTGCGTTGGTTGCACCGTGCTGGGGAGGAAGATTTTGATGCAATGAGCGACATCGCCAAGTCGCTGCGTGTGAAGCTCAAAGAGAAGGCCTGCATTCTTGCGCCAGCGCTGTTGAGTGATCATGCAGCAGCGGATGGCACGCACAAGTTTCTCTGTGACGTCGGCAATGGGAATGCGGTTGAGACCGTCTTCATCCCTGAGGAAGATCGCGGAACCCTTTGCGTTTCGACCCAGGCGGGCTGTGCACTCGACTGTGCCTTCTGTTCGACAGGAAAGCAGGGGTTCAACCGCAATCTTACGGTTGCCGAAATAGTCGGCCAGTTGTGGCTGGCCAATCGTGCACTGGGATTTGTGGCGAGGGAGGAGCGCCTCATCAGCAACGTCGTGCTGATGGGAATGGGCGAACCGCTTGCCAACTATGAAAATGTATTGCCGGCGCTGCGCCTGATGCTCGACGACAACGCCTACGGGTTATCGCGCCGCAGAGTAACCGTCTCGACATCGGGAATCGTGCCGGCAATCGATCGCCTGGGACAGGATTGCCCGGTGGCGCTGGCAGTGTCCTTGCACGCTCCCAACAACGCTTTGCGCGATCGGCTGGTTCCGATCAACCGCAAATATCCACTGGCAGTTTTGATGGCAGCTTGCCGCCGGTATCTGGCTGTGGCGCCGCGTGACTTCATCACATTTGAATATGTGATGCTTGACCAGGTCAATGATCGCGACTGTGATGCACAGGAATTGCTCAAACTGACCAGGGATGTACCCTGCAAATTTAACCTGATCCCGTTCAATCCTTTTCCGCACTCTGGCTTCCGACGTTCCTCCGCGACGCGAGTGCGTCGCTTTGCCGAAATATTGATGACTGGCGGGATCGTGACGACGACGCGTCGAACGCGTGGCGAGGATATCGATGCCGCCTGCGGCCAACTTGCGGGCCAAGTGCTGGATCGTACCAATCGTGTCACGCGCAGCCGGGAATCGGTTCCGATCGTGGAAATGACCCCGTGAATATATTTGCTGTTTTGCTGAGCACCATGCTGCTGCTGGGGGGCTGTGCTGCCGTCAGGGGCGGCTCCGGCCAATCGGCTGAGCCTCCCGTGTCCCAGCAGACCGCAACCAGTGAGGCCCGTCAGCGTGCCAAGGTGCATACTGAGCTCGGTGCGCTCTATATGCAGCGCGGCAACATGGGCGTAGCACTGGAAGAGGCACGCACGGCGCTTTCGGCCGATTCCGGTTATGCTCCTGCGCATAATCTGATGGGCTTGGTGTATATGCAATTGCATGAAGATCGCAGCGCTGAAAAGAGTTTCGAGCAGGCGCTGGCGCTTGCTCCGGGAGATCCGGAAATCAACAACAGTTTCGGCTGGTTTCTCTGCCAAACAGGGCGTGAGCAAATCGCCATGCCGTATTTTCTGGCAGCAATAAAAAGCCCGTTGTATGCCACGCCCAGCATGCCCTCCACCAATGCTGGCATCTGTTCTTTGCGGCTGAAGGATGACAAAGCGGCTGAGGATCATTTCATGCGAGCATTGCGCCTGGACGGCAACAACGACCGGGCGCTGTACTTTCTTTCCGATATCAATTATCGCCAGGGCCGGTATGCTGCGGCACGACAATACCTGGCCGATTTGCACAAACTCGCGGAACCAAGCCCGGAGTCGCTTTGGCTGGCAGTCCGTGTTGAGCGCAAGATGGGTGATCGCGAATCAGAGGCGCGTTTCGCTTCGCAGTTGAAGCGAAAATTCAACGGTACGCCCGAGCAGCTGAAGTTGATGCAGGGGCAATACGAGTGAGCGACATCCGGGAATCATCCGATCTAGCGGAATCTCCTGTTCCTGTGGAAGCGCCATTGGTGGAGAAGGAGCTTGATCAGAACGTTAATGCAATACCTGTTGTGCCGCCTTTACCCGTCAGCAATTCTCCAGGAGATTGCTTGCGTGACGCCCGCACCGCGCTTGGCCTAACAATTGCCGATGTAGCGCAATCGATCAAATTCAGTCCCCGCCAGATTGAGACGCTAGAGCGCAATGATTTTGACAAGTTGCCTGGAGCGACCTTTGTCCGTGGTTTCATACGCAGCTACGCCAAATTATTGCGTCTGGACGAGCAGGCGCTGCTGGTCATGCTGGATCAGAAGACGCCGCATGCCGATCTTCAAATCAATCTGCCGGAAGATACGGGCGCCGCTTTGCCTCAGCCTGGAGAGCAACGCAATTATCTTCCCCACTTGGTACTGGTCGTTGTTCTTGCCGCGTTGGCACTCGCCCTTTTCTCATTTTTCGACTGGCCAAGCAAGCCGGACACGCCAAAGCCCACCAGCAATGCGCCCGCTGTTGCGCCTCCTCTGGCGCATATCGAGCAGCCCCCGGCAACGCGCTACGAGCCGGGGCAGCCGGTGCCACCGAGCGATCCATTGCCTGGTCCGGATATTCGGCAACTGGTGTTCGTTTTTGAGGACAAGTCATGGGTGGAGGTCAAAGACGCGGCACAGCGCGTGATCTTTGCCCAAAACAATGAACCGGGCACGCGTCAAATCGTCAATGGCAAGCCACCCTTTGCCTTGGTCATCGGCAATGCTTCGCGGGTTCAGTTGCAGTTCGAAGACCGGCAAATCGATTTACAGCCGCATACCAAGGTCGATGTGGCGCGGTTTACTCTCGAATGAATTCAGTCGATCAGCAATTAACTCTGCTTGAACTGCCACGGCGGAAAACGCGTCGAGTCCTGGTGGGGAATATCGCCATTGGCGGCGATGCTCCGGTCGTGGTGCAATCCATGACCAATACCGATACGGCTGACGCGGTTGCCACCAGCACGCAGGTGATGCAGTTGGCTCATGCCGGTTCGGAAATCGTGCGGATTACAGTGAACAATCGCGGGGCGGCGGTGGCAGTACCCAGGATTCGAGAGCGGCTGCTGCAACTGAATATGAATGTGCCGCTGGTAGGCGATTTCCACTTCAATGGCCACAAACTTCTGGAGGAGATACCCGATTGTGCCGCTGCATTGGATAAGCTGCGCATCAACCCCGGCAATGTGGGTAAGGGCAAGCGGCGTGACGAACAGTTCGCCCGCCTGATCGAGATTGCCTGTCAGCACGATAAACCGGTGCGGATTGGCGTCAATTGGGGCAGCCTCGATCCCTCCTTGCTCGCCCGCATCATGGATGAGAATGCCAGGCGTAGCGAACCGAAAAATGCCAATGCCATCATGCGCGAGGCAATGATTGCCTCAGCGCTTGAAAGCGCGGCGAAAGCGGAAGAAATCGGCTTGGCCGGCGACAAGATCGTCCTCTCCTGCAAAGTTTCGACGGTTCAGGACTTGATCGCCATCTACCTGGAACTGGCGGCTGTATGTGATTACCCGTTGCATCTTGGCTTGACCGAGGCCGGCATGGGCAGCAAGGGCATCGTCGCTTCCACGGCGGCATTGGCTGTGCTGTTGCAGCAGGGAATCGGCAATACCATCCGTGTCTCTTTGACTCCAGAACCTAACGGCGATCGGACTCGTGAAGTCGTTGTGGCGCAGGAAATCCTGCAGACCATGGGGCTGCGTGCATTCACCCCACTCGTGGCGGCTTGTCCCGGGTGCGGCCGAACCACCAGCAGCGTTTTCCAGGAGCTGGCACAGGACATTCAGGGTTACGTACGTGACCAAATGCCGAAATGGCGTTTGGAATACAAGGGCGTGGAAAACATGACTTTGGCGGTCATGGGTTGCGTGGTGAATGGCCCCGGTGAAAGCAAGCATGCCAATATCGGCATCAGTCTTCCTGGAACCGGCGAATCTCCCGTGGCGCCTGTCTATATTGACGGAGAACATGCCCAGACCCTCAAGGGCAGCAATATTGCTGGCGAATTTCGCGCACTCATCGATGATTACGTTCTGCGCAAATTTCCCCGTCGCAACGATTTGAACGGCAGTCCGCAATGAGCCAGATTTTGCAAGCCATCCGCGGCATGAACGACATCCTGCCAGAGGAAGCCGAACTTTGGGAACAATTCGAAGAGGCGGTGCGCGATTGGTTGCGCAGCTATGGCTATCGCCCCATCCGTATGCCTGTGGTCGAACCGACGCCCCTGTTTGCGCGAGCAATCGGCGCGGTGACCGATATCGTCGAAAAGGAGATGTATTCCTTTACCGACAGTCTCAATGGCGAGCTTCTGACCCTGCGTCCGGAAGGCACGGCCGGTTGCGTACGTGCCGCCCTCCAGCACAATCTTCTCTACGACGGACCGAAGCGGCTTTGGTATCAGGGGCCGATGTTCCGCCATGAGCGGCCGCAGAAGGGACGCTATCGACAGTTTCACCAGATCGGCGTCGAGGCCCTCGGTTACAGCGGCCCTGACATCGATGCCGAGATGATCCAGATGTGTCAGCGGTTTTGGGATGATCTTGGACTCAAGAACGTTCACCTGGAACTCAACTCGCTCGGCCAGACCGAGGAGCGGCAAGCGCATCGCGCTGCCTTGATCGAATATTTCTCTAGTCATGCGGCACTGCTCGATGCAGACGCACAGAGGCGTCTGCACAGCAATCCTTTGCGCATCCTGGACAGCAAGAATCCGGCGATGCAAGATCTCATCGAGAAAGCGCCGCGCCTTCTCGATCACCTTGGCCCGGACTCCTTGCGCCATTTTGAGTCTGTCCAGGTACTGCTCAAGGATTCGGGCATCCCCTATCGCATCAATCCGCGCTTGGTGCGTGGCCTTGACTATTACAACCTGACAGTGTTCGAATGGGTCACCGATAGTTTGGGTGCCCAGGGTACGGTGTGCGCAGGCGGCCGCTATGATGGCTTGTTTGCCCAACTCGGCGGCAAGTCCCAACCAGCCTGCGGTTTTGCCATGGGCATCGAGAGGTTGTTGATGCTGTGGCAGGGTGCCGGTGGCAAGGCGCCCCCCCAAGCTGTTGACATCTATGTAGTGCATCAGGGAGAGCAGGCACAGCGCTTTGCCTTCAGGGTTGCCGAAGGTCTGCGGGATAATGGCTACAGCGTCCAGTTGCACTGCGGCGGAGGCAACTTCAAGGCGCAAATGAAGCGTGCCGACAATTCAGGGGCAATGCTTGCGGCCATCATTGGGGAAGATGAAGCAGCAGCCAGCGAAGTTACACTCAAGCCGTTGCGCGAATCTATCGAACAGCGTCGCGTAGCTTACGACCAACTTGCCGAGGCAATCGGTGAATTGCTTTATGAATGGGATGATGAAAATGGCGGTATATGATCTCGAGGAACAGGAACAACTTGACGAAATCAAAACCTGGTGGAAGCAATATGGCGGCCAGGTGACAGCAGCGGTGGTCATTCTTGCCCTCGGCGTGGTTGGTTGGCAAGGATGGAACTGGTGGCAACACGATCAGGCAGTACAAGCTGCGACCGTCTATGCGGCTGTTGAGCGAGCGGCGAGCGAACGCGATGCGAAAAAGGCGCGCGAGGCGGCGGGAGACTTGATCGACAAGTTTCCCCGGACTGCTTACTCCGGCATGGCGGCCATGATTTCAGCGAAAATTCAGGCGGAGAGCGGTGATCTGAAGGGCGCCAAACTGCAATTGGGCTGGGCTGCCGACAATGCGCAAGACAATGCGATGCGCGATCTGGCCCGCTTGCGTCTGGCGGCAGTATTGCTGGATGAGAAAACCTACGATGAAGCCCTGAAGCAAGTGGCTAGCGATCCGTCCTCTCCCTTTGCGGCGCGCTATGCCGAACTCAGGGGAGATATTTTTTCGGCGCAAGGAAAACTGGAAGAAGCCAAGACCGCGTATCAGACCGCTTTGACTAAAATAGATGAAGCGCAGAAAGCAGCTGGAAACGACCAGCGTCGTGGTCAGTACCGCGACCTGATCCAGGTCAAGCTCGAGTCGCTTGGGGGCAAGTCGTCATGAGGAAATCGTTCTGGCCGGGTTTTTTCGTGGCAACCCTGACATTGCTTGGCGGTTGCTCGACGCTGGACAAGCTCAATCCGTTTTCAACCAGCCCGACGAAAAGCAAACCGGCTGAACTGGTCCAACTCACCCCTGTCGTAAATCTTCGAGCGGTCTGGCAGGCCAGTATTGGAGCCAGCGAGGAATTCGTATTTACGCCAGCAGTTATCGGCAATAGCGTTTATGCGGCAGCGCGCGACGGTTCCGTGGCGCGCTTTGACGACGGACGTCAGGCGTGGCACATCAGTGCCGGTCAAGTGCTGTCAGGTGGTGTTGGCAGCGACGGCAAATTGGTAGTGGTGGGAACGCCCAAAGGCGAGGTGCTGACGTTCGATGCCGCCAGCGGCAAGGAACTCTGGCGGGTGCGCGTCAGTTCGGAAGTGCTTGCGGCGCCGGTAATCGGCGACGGACTCGTGGCGGTACGCAGCGGTGACGCGCGAATTTATGGACTGGAGGCAGCCGATGGCAAGCGACGTTGGGTATATCAACGCAGCACGCCGGCCCTTTCCTTGCGCAGCCACGCCGGCTTGACCCTGGCAGGGCGATCCGTACTGGCGGGATTCCCCGGCGGCAGGCTGGTGTCGATCAGCACGGCGAACGGTGCTGCCTTGTGGGAAAGTGCAGTGGCCATACCCAAGGGTGCTACAGAGCTTGAACGGGTGGCTGATGTTACCAGCAATCCCATCGTCACTGAACGCGAAGTTTGCGCGGTGGCTTACCAGGGAAGGGCAGCATGCTTCGATCTGAATAATGGCAATCAGTTGTGGACGCGCGAGATTACCAGCAGCGCCGGGCTCGACGCCGATGCAAAGGCAGTCTATGTCAGTGATGACAAGGGTGCGGTCCAGGCCTTCGACAAGAGCAACGGCTCAAGCTTGTGGAAACAGGACAAGTTGTTCATGCGTGGCTTGTCGCGGCCCCTGGTTCTGCGCGACACACTAAGCAAATATGTTGCAGTTGCCGACTATCAGGGCGTGGTGCATCTGTTGCGCACCGAGGATGGCGGGTTTGCCGGCCGTTTCATGACTGACGGCAGCGCCGTATCCGCCGACCCGCAACCCGCCAGGGATGGACTGGTGATTCAGACGCTGAAAGGCGGTATTTTCGCGCTCTCTGCGAAATGAGTTGAATCGCGTGTTACGTATAAGTCAGGAGTTGCTGCGTAATATTGACGAGGATCCTGGACTCGCTCCATGAATCCAACGCTGGTCATTGTTGGCCGACCCAATGTCGGCAAATCAACCCTATTTAATCGACTCACCCGGTCACGCGACGCCTTGGTTGCTGATTTGCCTGGACTGACCCGCGATCGTCATTACGGTCGAGGCCGTCTGGGAAACAGAAACTATTTGGTGGTCGACACGGGCGGATTCGAGCCTGCCGCCAAGGGAGGCATCCTGCATGAGATGGCGCGGCAGGCCGAGGCGGCAATTGCCGAGGCAGACATGCTGCTGTTTGTGGTGGATGGCAGGGAAGGTTTGACTGCGCAGGATAGAGAGATTGCAGTTCTTTTGCGCAAAGTCGGCCGACCGCTGTTGCTGATCGTCAACAAAGGCGAGGGCATGAATCGGCCGCTCGTGGCGGCGGAATTTCATGAACTAGGATGCGGCACACCCCTGGTCATTTCGGCTGCGCATGGAGATGGCGTGCGCGAGCTCGTGGATGAGGCACTTGCCTTTTTTCCAGAAAAGAGCGAGTCAGTACCGGAAAGTGCAGGTCCCCGGGTTGCCGTGGCAGGGCGCCCCAACGTGGGCAAAAGCACGCTCATTAACACCTTGCTTGGCGAAGAGCGGGTCATTGCGTTCGATCAGCCAGGCACGACGCGCGATGCCATCGAAGTTCCCTTCTCCCGAAACGGACGCGCTTACACCCTAATTGATACAGCCGGTTTGCGGCGTCGTGGCAAGGTCTTCGAAACTGTTGAGAAGTTCTCGGTGATCAAGACGCTGCAGGCGATTGAAGAATGCAATGTGGTCGTCCTGATGGTCGATGCCAGCCAGGACATCTCGGATCAGGACGCGCATATCGCCGCGTATGCCATCGAAGCCGGGCGTGCCTTGGTTGTTGCAGTGAATAAATGGGATGCAGTCGACGACTATCGCCGCGAGATCGTCAAGTTGAACATTGAACGCAAACTGAATTTTCTAAGTTTTGCTCGCATCCATTACATATCCGCACTGCACGGCGAGGGCGTTTCAGGAGTGATCACCTCTGTGGATAAAGCCTGGGCTGCCGCTTCGGCCAATCTACCCACGCCGCAATTGACCCGCGCCTTGATTGCCGCAGTAGCAAAGCAGGCTCCGCCCCGCCATGGTTTGTTTCGCCCGAAGCTTCGTTACGCTCATCAGGGAGGACGCAACCCTCCCTTGATCGTGATCCATGGCAATGCCCTCGATCATCTTCCCGAGGCTTACCGGCGTTACCTCGAACGGGCTTTCGTCGAAGTGTTCAAGCTGCGGGGGACGCCTTTGCGGGTTCAGTTCAAGAGTTCAAGCAACCCCTACAACAAGAGAAAAGATCAGGTACGATAGGCGACATGCTTTAGGCTTCAACTCCCCGAACCTGAATCATGCAGCTGGTAGAGCACCAAAAAATGTTTTACAGTGAGCACTCAAAACTAGAACAAAGGATCCATCATGAGCAATAAAGGGCAATTTCTACAAGACCCGTTCCTGAATGCGCTGCGCAAGGAGCACATCCCAGTCTCGATTTATCTGGTCAATGGAATCAAGCTGCAAGGACAGATTGAGTCTTTCGACCAGTATGTGGTCCTGCTCAAGAACACTTTGACCCAGATGGTCTATAAGCATGCCATCTCGACTGTGGTGCCGGCGCGTCCGGTCAGCATAGATCTGGACAGCGACAGCGAGTAATGGCGGTTGCGCCGGTGGCAGGCATACAGTCCGGCGTCGCAGGTCAATTTTCCCCCGATGATTGAGCCCCCCATGGGTGGAGAGGAGGGAATTCGTGCGGTTCTTGTGCAACTGGATTTCGGTGAAGGCGGTTATGCTGAACGGCTGACCGAGTTCAAGCTTCTTGCCAGCAGCGCTGGAACATCCCCGCAGGAGGTTATCCGGGGAAAGCGTCAGGCCCCCGATCCGGCCACCTTTGCCGGCAAGGGCAAGGTGGCCGAAATTGCTTCCGCTGTCAGCCAGTATCAGGCAGTCATCGTTATTTTCAATCATGAACTGAGCGCTGGGCAGCAGCGCAATCTTGAAAATATGCTCGATTGCCGCGTCATTGATCGCAACGCGCTGATTCTCGATATTTTCGCTCAGCGTGCCCAGACCCATGAAGGCAAGCTGCAGGTGGAACTGGCTCAACTGCAGCATCTGGCCACCCGTCTGGTGCGCGGCTGGACCCATTTGGAACGGCAGAAAGGCGGCATCGGTCTACGCGGACCGGGTGAGAAACAGCTTGAAACCGACCGGCGATTGCTTGGCAAGCGCGTCAGCCTTCTCAAACAGTCGCTCAAGCAGCTTGAACGACAGCGCGCCGTGAGGCGTCGGGCGCGCACTCGGGGCGACATATTGACAGTCTCGCTCGTCGGTTACACAAATGCCGGCAAGACCAGCCTCTTCAATGCCTTGACCAAGGCCGGCGGCTTTGCCGCCGACCAACTCTTTGCCACCTTGGATACGACGTCGCGCCGGCTTTTTCTGGAAAACGTCGGGCAGATCGTCATTTCCGATACCGTTGGTTTCATTCGTGACCTGCCCCACACACTGGTAGCGGCTTTTCATGCCACGCTGGAGGAGACAGGGAATTCCGATCTGCTCTTGCATGTGGTTGACTCGGCTAGTCCCGATCGGGATCAGCAAATTGCCGCAGTGAACCAGGTGTTGGCCGAGATCGGCGCTGCGGCCGTGCCGCAAATCATTGTCTGGAACAAGATCGATGCAACCATGGCTTCTCCGGGAGTTGAGCGCGACGAGTATGCTAGAATCCGCAGGGTTCGTTTGAGCGCTCGCACCGGTGTCGGACTCGATTTTCTGCGCACTGCGCTGATCGAAGTGGCACAAGAGCGTGCCTCCCGAAGTCAGGTTGAAACACCGGAAGATGATGACTTCCGATAGAAGAGCTGGAGCCGACATATTTTGTTTTTCCTCAAAGCAAGGCTTAATCAAGTGATCGCTGCGATACTGATGTCCATGAACGACCACGGTTGGGGAAACAAGCCCGATCCCGGTGGCAACAAAGGTGGCGGGCCGCCCGATCTGGAGGAACTTTGGCGCGACGCCAACCGGCGCTTATCCGCCTTGTTCGGTCGGAAGGGCAGTGGCAATGGGGGCAGCCGTGATGCGCGGCCGCCACTCAATTTGCGCCAGTTTGGCGGCGGCATAGGTCTGCTGCTATTGCTGATACTGGTTGTATGGCTGGCAAGCGGTTTCTATATCGTCGATGAAGGGCAACGCGGTGTTGTACTTCGCTTTGGCCGATTTACGCGGATCACGACTTCGGGTCCCAACATGCGTCTGCCGTGGCCGATCGAAAGTCATGAGATCGTCAACCTCTCCGGAGTCCGCACATTGGAAGTCGGCTATCGGGGTACGGAAAAGAACAAGGTGCTGAAAGAAGCCCTAATGCTGACCGATGACGAGAACATCGTCATGGTCCAGTTTGCCGTGCAGTACCTGCTCAAAGATCCGCAAAACTTCCTGTTCAAGAACCGTCATCCTGATGATGCGGTGATGGGTGCGGCAGAGACAGCGATTCGAGAGATCGTCGGCAAGAGCAAGATGGATTTCGTGCTGTATGAAGGGCGGGAGCAGATTGCTGCAAATACCGCCAAGTTGATCCAGGATATCCTCGATCGCTACGAAACCGGTGTGTTGATCCGCTCTGTGACCATGCAAAGCACCCAGCCTCCGGAGCAAGTCCAGGCAGCCTTCGATGATGCGACCAAAGCGGGCCAGGACAGGGAGCGCCACAAGAATGAAGGCCAGGCGTACGCCAACGATGTGGTGCCGCGTGCGCGCGGTGCGGCCTCCCGTCTGACGGAAGAGGCCAACGGGTACAAGAGCCGCGTTATCGCCAATGCCGAAGGCGAGGCGAGTCGTTTCAAGCAGATTCTGGTCGAGTACAGCAAGGCGCCTGAAGTCATGCGCAGTCGTCTTTATCTGGAGACGGTGCAGCAGGTCATGTCGAGCGTCAGCAAAGTCATGGTTGATACCAAAGGCGGCAATAACCTGCTGTACTTGCCCCTCGACAAGCTGATGCAGGCCGCTGGTGCCACAGCCGCGGCGACAGCTCCGGCGATTGCTGAGGCTTCCCTGGCGACGCGGCCCAGCCCGGCGGTATCCAACGAGGTACCTCCGCAATTGGAGAAGCCGGATGCCAGCGTCGCGCGTTCGCGCGATGCCCTGCGTTCGCGTGAAAGAGGAGAACGCTGATGCAGCGCAGCCTTCCTCTAGTTGCAGCAGCATTGTTTGGCGGTTTGGTATTGCTGGCCATGACGCTGTTTACCGTCGATCAGCGCCAGTATGCGATCATTTTCCAGTTGGGAGAGGTCCGGGAAGTGATTCGTGAACCGGGGCTGAATTTCAAGTGGCCGCTGATTCAGAATGTGCGTTTCTTTGAAAGGCGCATCCTGACGATGGACTCTCCTGAACCGGAGCGTTTCCTGACAGCCGAAAAAAAGCCGGTATTGGTGGATTCTTATGTCAAATGGCGCATCAGCGATGTCAAGCAGTACTACATCAGCGTTGGCGGTGACGAAATCGTTGCCAAGACCCGCTTGTCGCAAACGGTAAATTCCGGGCTGCGCGAAGAATTCGGCAAACGTACCGTACACGACGTTGTTTCCGGCGAGCGCGAAAAGATCATGGCGGAAGTGCAGCGCAAGGCCGACACCGATGCGCGCAGCATGGGGGTGCAAATTGTCGATGTGCGCCTGAAGCGTGTGGATTTTCCGCCCGAAGTATCGGATTCTGTGTATCGCCGCATGGAAACGGAACGTAAGCGCGTAGCCAATGAATTGCGTTCTCAAGGTTCCGCGGAAGCCGAGAAAATCAAGGCGGATGCCGACCGGCAGCGCGAAGTGATCGTCGCCGAGGCATATCGCGATGCGCAGAAAACCAAGGGCGAAGGAGACGCCAAGGCGTCCGCAATCTATGCCCAGTCATTCGGGCAAAATCCGGAGTTTTACAGCTTCTACCGCAGCCTGGAAGCTTATCGCCAGAGCTTCAAGAACAAGAACGACATGCTGGTGGTCGACCCAAGCTCGGAGTTTTTCAAGTACATGAAGGGCAGCGGCAAGAGCGGGAAGTGATGCTGCAATGCTGCCCGCGCTAACCCTGGCATTTGCGCTGATGCTGATTCTTGAAGGCCTGTTGCCACTCTTCGCGCCGCGCCTGTGGCGCGAAGGTTTTCGCCGCGTCACCGAGCTTAGCGACGGACAGTTGCGGTTTCTGGGGCTGACTTCTTTGTTGGTCGGATTGCTATTGCTGGTTATATTCGCATAGGCATTCCATGCGCCGCTGGCTCCTCCCTGAAGCGATCGAAGATGTCCTGCCGGCCGAAGCTTGGCAGGTAGAGAGTTTGCGCCGCCGTTTGCTCGACGAGCTGCGCCGTCATGGCTACGAATACGTCATACCGCCCCTGCTCGAATACGTCGAATCATTGCTCATAGGCAGTGGCCGCGACCTGGACCTGCGCACTTTCAAACTGGTCGATCAACTGTCCGGAAGAACCATGGGCATTCGTGCCGATATCGCACCGCAAGTCGCTCGAATCGACGCACATCTGCTTAACCGTAAGGGAGTCACCCGCTTGTGTTACTGCGGGAGCGTTTTGCATACGTTGCCGGCCGGATTGACGGCAACCCGGCAGCCCATGCAGATTGGTGCGGAACTGTATGGCCATGCCGGCAGCGAGGCGGATGCTGAAATGCTGAAACTTCTGGCACTTGTTTTGCAAATATCCGGCGTTGCAGCGACCCGCATCGACATCGGCCATGTGGGGGTGTTCCGCGTACTGGCCGGGCATGCTGGCTTGGATGCGGATCAGGAACAGGATCTGTTCGGTGCGCTCCAATCGAAAGACCAGCCTTCCTTGCTGGAGCTTGTTGCCGGACTTGCGGAACCTTACCGCTCCGCGTTGCTGTTGCTGCCTGAATGTTATGGTGGCATGGAAGCATTGGAACTAGCGGCCACGCGACTGCCAAGCCTGCCTGAAATCACGCAGGCAATCTCCGAACTGCGAGCTGTGGCGGGCGCAGTGAAAGATTTGCCGGTGAGCTTCGATCTGGCCGATTTGCGCGGATTGCACTACCACAGCGGTCTTGTCTTTGCCGCCTATTGCATCGGTCACCCCGGCGCGATCGCTTTGGGTGGGCGCTATGACAAGGTAGGCAAGGTCTTTGGCCGGAGCCGCCCAGCCACCGGCTTTAGTCTTGACCTGCGCGAGTTGGCCCGTCTGGCGTCCTTTCCGCAGAACAACAGGGCGATTCTGGCGCCACGTTCGAAGAAAGGTGAAGATGAAGTGGCCTTGCTTGCATTGATCGGCGAATTGCGTGCGGCTGGAGAAATCGTCATCGAGGAACTGCCCAATCACGATTCTGCCGAATGGATCGAGGCCGGCTGCGACCGTTACCTGGCCTGCCGCAACGGCCGGTGGGAAATTGAAACTTTTAAGAAAGCGTAAACACATGGCAAAGAATGTAGTGGTCATTGGTACCCAATGGGGAGACGAAGGCAAGGGCAAGGTCGTCGATTGGTTGACGGACCATTCCCAGGGCGTGGTGCGCTTCCAGGGTGGCCATAACGCGGGCCACACCTTGGTCATCAACGGCAAGAAAACGGTATTGCACCTCGTTCCCTCCGGCATCCTGCGCGAAGGCGTGACTTGTTACATCGGCAATGGCGTGGTGCTATCGCCCGAGGCGCTGATCAAGGAGCTTGACGAACTCAAGGAAGCCGGCGTCGAGGCAGAAAACCGACTGAAGATTTCCGAGGCTTGTCCACTGATTTTGCCTTATCACCAGGCCATAGACGTGGCACGCGAATCAGCCAAGGGCGAAAACAAGATCGGTACCACCGGCCGAGGCATTGGCCCCTGTTATGAAGACAAAGTGGCGCGGCGTGCCCTGCGTCTGCAAGACTTGACGCGGCCCAAGCGCTTCGCCGAGAAACTGGCCGAATTGCTCGATTATCACAATTTCATGCTGCAGCGTTACTATCATGCACCGACCGTGGATTTCCAGCAGATACTGGATGCCGCTCTCGCCATGGCCCCGCGCCTGGAGAAAATGGTGGCCGATGTTCCGCGCGCACTCTACGATGCGCACAAGGGCGGGGCCAATCTGTTGTTCGAGGGTGCGCAGGGCACTTTGCTCGACATCGATCATGGCACTTATCCCTTCGTCACTTCGAGCAATTGCGTTGCCGGCGCAGCCTGTGCCGGGGCAGGGCTAGGCCCCGGTATGCTGCATTACATTCTGGGTATCACCAAGGCCTACACCACGCGGGTTGGCGGCGGTCCGTTCCCGACCGAGCTGTATGATGCAGTCGACAAGCTGGATCCGATAGGCAAACATCTTTCCACCAAGGGCCACGAATTTGGCGCTACTACTGGACGAGCAAGGCGTTGCGGCTGGTTCGATGCGGCGGCCCTGAAGCGCTCGATTCAGATCAACGGTGTCTCAGGTTTGTGCGTCACCAAACTGGATGTACTTGATGGCGTGGAAGAGCTTAAACTCTGTGTTGGGTACAGGCTGGAAGGTGTGTTCACGGATATCCTCCCTGTCGGCGCGGAAGAATTGGCGCGCTGCGAGCCGGTCTACCAGTCTCTGCCGGGATGGACCCAAAGCACGGTCGGCGTCAAAACTTTTGAGGGACTGCCTGCCACAGCCAGAGCCTATTTGAAGCGCATCGAAGAAGTATGTGAGGTACCGGTGGATATGATCTCGACGGGGCCGGATCGCGAGGAAACCATCGTTTTGCGCCATCCGTTCAAGTGAGCCTGACCTAGAGCTATCGCGCAGATTCTGTTTTATCCGCTTGAGGAGAGCGGCATGATGACCGATACGAAAAACGTTCAAGTAGGTTTCGTTGGTCTGGGAATCATGGGGCAGAGCATGGCCGGACACCTCCTCAAGGCAGGCCATCCACTGCATCTGTTCAATCGGACCCGATCGAGTGCCGAAGCACTTGTCGCACGAGGTGCCGTCTGGCATGAAACAGTCGGCGCCATGGCCGCGGCAAGCGACTTTGTAATCAGCATGGTGGGTTACCCCGCGGATGTGGAAGCGATCTATTTAGGCGCCGGTGGAATCATTGGGTCTGCTCGTGGCGGTACTGTGCTGATCGACATGACGACTTCGAGTCCCGATCTGGCCAAGAAGATTGCCGCTGCCGCGCAACAGCGCGGTCTGCTGGCACTCGATGCCCCTGTCTCCGGTGGAGATATCGGCGCCCGTGAAGCGAGACTTTCCATCATGGTGGGCGGCGATCAGCTGGCTTTCGAGAAGGCCTTGCCGCTCTTGCAGCTCATGGGCGGCAATGTCGTGCTGCAGGGCGGCCCGGGTGCCGGTCAGCATACCAAGATGTGCAACCAAATTGTCATCGCATCGACCATGCTCGGCGTGTGCGAGGGTTTGGCGTATGCCCAACGCTCGGGACTGGATCCGCAGACTGTCTTGCAATCGATAGGCAGCGGTGCGGCGAGCAGTTTTGCGCTGAACAATCTGGGTTTGCGCATTCTGAAAAACGATTTTGCCCCGGGATTTTTTATCGAGCATTTTGTCAAGGACATGGGCATCGCCCTGAGCGAGGCTCGACGCATGAACCTGGATCTGCCCGGATTGACCCTGGCCAGCCAGCTCTACCAGCAGTTGGTGACATTGGGGTATGCTCGCAACGGAACTCAAGCGCTTTTCAAGCATTATGAGAGCTAGGGCATAGTAATAAAGCAGTGACTCTGCAAAAGGAAGATCTGCCAAGTTTTAGTGAGGCGAACTATGAATAAATCTTCGTACGGCTTTCGTTGGGTCAATCTTGCACAGGCTGTTGGTGTTTTATGTGCACTCGTTTGTTGCCTCGGTATGAGCGCATCGGTGGAGGCGGTTGAAGCAAAAACTGTGAATTCCGATACAGGCAAACGTTTCGCAGCCGTATGGCGCATCCGTGGCGAGATTATTGCTGTGGACGGCGCTGGCAGGAGTGAAAGAAAATTGCGCGAGGGCGATCCGGTTTTCATTGGCGAGCGCGTGAGTGCTGCACCCACAGCCGAAGCCGTACTGAAGACCGACGATGCCGGAATGGTGGCGATCCGGCCGGGCGCAGAGTTTGTTGCCGAGCGCTTTGCTGCGCAGGGTGAGTCATCCGACAGCTTTACCATGCGTTTGATCACGGGTTCGCTGCGTGTCATCACCGGTTGGATTGGTCGCACCAATCAGGCTGGAAATCGGATCGTGACGCCTACCGCGACCATCGGCATCCGCGGCACCGACCACGAGCCTTACGTGTTGGCAAAGGACCTGGCCGGAGCCAATATCTACCGGGCCGGTACCTATGACAAGGTGAATCGCGGCAGAACCATGCTTGAGGCTGCAGGGCAGTCGCTGGATATCGATGCGGGCAAGGTCGGTTTCGCGCGTGCTGCCAGCGGCAAGAAGGAGCGTGCGCTCATGACCTTGCTGCTGCCCGTGCTGTTGGAGAAAGTTCCGGATTTCTATGTGCCGGGCGAATTTGATGCGGAACTTGACCGTTATTCCCAAACTGCCGATGAGGTCAGCCAGCAGCAGCTTGATTTGAAGCGCAAGAGTAACGTCCCAAGCGCAGTGAAAGCGTGCGCACCAGCGACGATTGCCAAGGCCTGGCTGGCTCAACTGGACGGATCAATTATCCGACGCGATGCTTCAGGCATCCTGGAGATGTTTGCCCCCGAAGTGGCAATCCGCGCCATCGTGATCAAGAAAGATGGCAGCACAGCGACGATCGAACTGGGGCGCGATGAGTTTTCGCAAAGCACTTTGAATGCAGTGAAATCCCTCAAGGACTATAAGCACCGCCGCGTCTCGCTCGAAGCGAAGGCGGCTGATTCCGACACCGGAAAGTCATGCGAGCAATTGGTCGTCAAATCGGTGGTGATCGAGCAGGGCCTGCAGGCTGGAAAACGCTTCCGTTTCGAATCGCAGGAAGAATACCTGCTTGAGTTGCGCGACCAGCGGTGGCTCGCGATCAAGGCTGAAACAACCCAGCGTTGAAGCCCGCTATGCTGACGGCAGTGCGATCTTCTGATCCACGCTGAACTGGTAGTCGCGGAACACGTGCTCAGCGCTGAGGATCTGGTATGAGCCGTCGGGCAGGCGTCGCGTGGTGTCCTTGAGCCGATAGGTGTAATGCCCGCAGGTCCAGCAGTCGAAATTGCGCATGTGGGTGCACAAGCAGGTCTTGTCCATCACCGCAACCCGTTTTGCGGTTGGGTGGGCGAGCACCTCGCGATTGTACGCAGTGGCGTAGGCGCAATTCCCCGCCCCATCGAGCAGGTAGCCGAGCGCTTCGCAATTGGGGTGGGTTCCTGCGCCGATCGCCGGGCTGCTTTTGAGCATGCGCATCGGATAACCGGTAGGGGAGATGGTATTGACCTCGATCTCGTCTTCGCTTGCCTTGAAATATTCCTGTTGAACATTTTCAGGCAAGCCGCATTCCTTGACGACGGTGAAGCGAGTTGCAACTTGTACGGCAGCAGCACCGTTTTCAAGAAAGGATACGGCATCGCTTCCAGTGAATATGCCACCCGCTGGAATCAATGGTATATCGAGCTGCTCGGCGAGCAGGTGCTGCCTGACTTCAGTTGTAATCGTTTGTAGGTCGTAGTCCTTCCAATCCATGCCGAAACCAAGGTGTCCGCCGGCCAACGGACCTTCCACCACGACATAATCGGGCAGGCGGTTGAGTCTCGCACTCTTGCGCAGAAACAGTTGCAGCGCGCGCAATGATGAAACGATGATCCCCAGCTTGGCGTCACGGAAACGCGGGTGATTCTCGATCAGTGCAAATGAACCGAGATGGAGTCCGGCAGATAGCGTGATGCCGTCTATGCCGGCATCCAAGGCTGCAGTGAGACGCACGCGCAGAGTCTCGCGCGGTGCGTTCATGGTGAGCTTTTCCATGCAATTGACGAAGATCAGTCCCTCTCCCCGTTTTGCCTCCATCGTGCGTCCGACATGGTTCTGGGTCGCTTCCGCAAGCCGGCCCAGATCAAATTGAACCGAGGATTTGTCTGTATTGGCAACATTGAGCTTGTAGAGCTTGAGCTTTTCCTTGACGAAATGCGTATGGAAACGCCGGTCTGAAACCGATGGCACCATGGCGTCAGAGATGTGTCCGATTCCTCCCAACCGGGCGGCTTCAAGAGCCAATTCGGCTGTTGAAATATCCACGCCCATTCCGCCAATGATGATCGGCACCAACTGTTTCTTGCCGAACTGCAGGCGGAAGTTATCCACATAATTCATTGCTATCCTTTGATCGAGAGTGCCTTGCGTGCTCTGTTTGTGCTAATGATATCAAAATAGACTGACTCTACCCCGATTAACGACATCGGAATATTTCAAACAGGACATGCTGTCAGGTGCGTATTGCCCTTTGAGTCGCGGGTTTATTTCATCGGTCCGGCGCGTTGCATGCAACCGCATGCTCGTGGAGCATCAAGCTGCGGCTCTGGGGTGTTTCCAGACTGATGCGGCCCAAGGCACCACTGCGATAATCGGAAAGCAACACTTGCGCCGCCTTTTCCAGATCAAGTCCCCCGCCGCGCCCTTTCAACAAGCAGCCGCGCTGTCTGGCGACAGCTTCCAGCACGTCGTGACCGTCGGGGGCAACCGGGAATGAGCCGTAGCGTGCCGGAAGCAGGGCGGGATAACGCTCAAGAAGAAGACTGGCAAGAAATACGGCCACTTCTTCGGCAAGGATGGCATTGCGCCCGATTGCATTGCTCGCGGCGAGCATCATGCCGTCACTGGGATGGTCAATCTTCGGCCAGAGCATCCCCGGTGTATCGATCAGCGTCAGTAGCGGACCATGATCGATACGTTGCTGGACTTTGGTAATGGCGGGCTCATCGCCCACGGCAGCGATGCGACGCTTGACCAGTGCATTCAACAAAGTCGATTTGCCCACATTGGGAATACCCATGATCAGAATGCGCAATGGCTTTAGCGGGTTATCGCGATGTGGCGCGAGTGTCTGGCAGAATTGGGGCAGTTTGGCTATCTCGGCTGGTTTCTTGCAGGAAACCGCTACAGCCTTGATCCCAGGTTGCCCGTTATAGAAACCAAGCCAGTCTCTTGTGACTGACGCGTCGGCAAGATCGGCTTTGTTGAGCAATTTCAGGCAAGGTCGCTGACGCTGCAGTCGCAACTCGCGAATCATCGGATTGCTGCTGGCTTCGGGCAGACGCGCATCGACAACTTCCAGCACCACATCGGTGGTTGCCATGGTCTCCGCGGCTTTCTTGCGGGCCAGTGTCATGTGTCCGGGGTACCATTGAATCGACATGGGACAGGTGTTATGAGTAAAGTTTCTGATCGGTTTATACCGGCCTTGATGAACGAAACTACGCATCATAACAAGTGCAGGCCAACTGGGCTATCGCCATCGACTTCAGAGATTTCTGCTAGTGCCCGCATTTGATTCTAGGGTGCTAGGACTTCATCTGTGGGCTTGTGCCCCCATTGCCCTGAGGCTATATTGGGTGGGCAAGCATCAGCAAATTCCATCAGTATCAGAAAGATTCAAGACTTTTGTTCCGGCAGCATTGGCATGAAACACACAATGAAAGCGATGATCCTTGAGCGGCCTGGATTGCCATTGCATTTGGTCGACATGCCGTTACCCGTGGCGGGCGCCGGCAATATTCTGATCAAGGTTGAGGCCTGCGGTGTTTGCCGTACAGACTTGCACCTGGTCGATGGTGAATTAAGTTCTCCTTTGCTGCCCATCATTCCCGGGCATGAGATCGTAGGGCGCGTCGTCGCCATAGGCAGTGGCGTTGCCGGTTTGTTTGTCGGCCAGCGCGTTGGCGTACCCTGGTTGGGATGGACTTGCGGCAAGTGTGCTTTCTGTGCTGCTGGCCGGGAAAATCTTTGCGATGAGGCGCGCTTTACCGGTTACCAGATTCATGGAGGTTATGCCGAATATACGTTGGCTGATGCGCGCTATTGTTTTCCGCTGGAAGATTCTGTCGACGCCACTCAATTGGCGCCGCTGCTATGCGCAGGGCTAATCGGTTACCGTGCTTTGCGCCTCGCTGGCAATGCACAGCGGATAGGCATTTATGGCTTTGGCGCTGCGGCGCATATCATTGCGCAGGTTCTGAAATTCCAAGGCAGGGATTTTTATGCATTCACTCGCCCCGGCGATCACCAAAGCCAGGTATTTGCCTGCCAACTCGGCGCTGTCTGGGCCGGCAGCAGCGAAGAGATGCCGCCGCATCGACTCGCCGCCGCATTGATTTTTGCCCCTGTCGGAGCCTTGGTGCCCGCGGCCTTGAAAGTTCTTGAAAAGGGCGGGTGCGTTGTCTGCGCCGGAATACATATGAGCGATATTCCTGCTTTTCCCTACGCGATGCTTTGGGGAGAGCGCCAGATCCGTTCCGTGGCCAACCTGACCCGAGAGGATGGCTCAGAATTTTTGCGACTGGTCTCGCAGGTTCCGATTCAGTCCGAAGTACGCAGATTCCCTCTGGAGCAGGCCAACGAAGCCTTGCGTCAATTGCGTCATGGAGAGTTTCAAGGCGCTGCTGTTCTGGCCATTGAGCCATGAATCCCTCCTGAATCATGAGGGCGATCAGGTCACCCAGACACTTGCCGGATTGATTCTTAGGTTGATGCTGTCGCGCGGGATGACCGCCTGAATTTTGAATTCCTGGCGTGCGGTGTCGCGGCGGATGGGTTTTTGTTCAGGTGTCCCGCGCGAATTGGTCAAGCTCAATACCAGCGGCGTATGGGCATTCCCGGAACGCTTGAAAACAATAGCCACTTCTCCGTTGGCCAGTTTCACCAGCGAACCCGGCGGATAAATGCCGACTTCCTTGATGAGCACTGCAATGAAGGGATTGTTTGTGGTCATGCCGGGATCGGTGAACAGTACGCGGGCCGCCTGGGCACCGTTCATCTGCCTGCGGTTTTTGCGCGGGCTGATCTTAGCGCTGAAAACATCGGCAGTCCGCAATAGAGTTGCTTCCTCGCCGACTTCCTTGATGCCATTCGGATAACCAGTTCCCAGCGGGGTCTCATGGTGTTCATGCACTGCCCGCAGCCAAATTGGATCGTTGACGCCAGCTTTGGAAAGAATCTCCAGACTTACTTCGGGATGATGACGGATATCCAATTTTTGATCTGGTGTCAGCGGATCGATCTGTTCCGCCAGCTTTTGCTGCATATCCACGGTGGAAATATTCATCGTGAGCGCTGCGCAAACGACGCTGTTGCGGCGATCCGGATCCCAGCCGAGCCGGATCGCTACCATATCGCACAACAGCGCGGCATGCAGGCAATGCACCAGCGCATAGCGGTTCTGTTCCTGCAGCAGGATCATGGCCGCAAGCGCAGCATCTTTGCTGCGTTCCGTTAGAACCTGGATCAGTTCGACGATTTCTTGCACCCTGCCTGAAATGTCATTGCTGCTGTAATTGCGCAGCAATTGCCCCAGCTTTGCGACAAGGTCATCCCACAGCTTGAATGGATCATGGCGTTGCGGGGCGGAGACGGATGACAGAACAGGCTTGGCGATGTTCGTCGCATTGACGAACATGCCGCGCTCCATCAGCGAGTCGAGCTGCCTCTGGTTGTCTATGACGAAGCCCTTGCGCAGCAAGAGCTGCCCGGCATCGTCATAGACATCCCATGGCAGAGGGACGCCGCAAACGGCATGCCCTATACCCAGTTTCTGCATTCAGGCAACTCAGGTGCGTTCAAAAATTCCGGCAGCACCCATGCCTGTGCCGACGCACATGGTCACCATGCCGTATTTGAGATTTCTGCGGCGCAAGGCGTGAATGACGGTCGCAGAACGAATCGCGCCGGTAGCACCGAGCGGATGTCCCAATGCGATGGCGCCTCCCATGGGATTGACTTTGGCAGGGTCGAGACCGAGATCCTGAATCACGGCGAGGGACTGGGCCGCGAAGGCCTCGTTCAGTTCGAACCAGTCGATCTGCTCCTGCGTGATGCCTGCTACGCGGCAGGCAGAAGGAATGGCTTCCTTCGGACCGATTCCCATGATTTCAGGAGGTACGCCCCGGACGGCAAACGCGACAAAACGTGCCAGGGGCGTCAGGTTGAATTGCTTGAGAATTTTTTCGCTGACCAGAATTAGTGCGCCCGCACCGTCTGAAGTCTGCGAACTATTGCCGGCCGTAACCGACCCTTTGGCAGCAAACACTGGCCTCAGTTTGGACAGAGCAGCCAGATTGGTATCTGCTCGTGCGCCTTCATCCTGGCTGACGGTACGGGTTGCGGCATCAATCTTGCCACTCTCAAGGTTGGGAAAGTACTCGATGATTTCAACGGCAGTCGTCTCATCCTTGAACTCTCCGGCCTGCTGTGCGGCAATTGCTTTCTGATGCGAGTCGTATGAAAACTGATCTTGTGCTTCCCGGCTGATTTTCCATTGCTGGGCGACTTTTTCCGCAGTCAGCCCCATACCATAGGCCATTCCGATATTTTCGTCCTTGAAAATGTTCATGTTCATCGATGGATGATGTCCCATCATCGGCACCATCGACATTGATTCGACACCGGCAGCAATCATGACGTCGGCCTGGCCGACCCGGATCCGGTCGGCAGCCATGGCGATGGCAGTGATGCCGGAAGCGCAGTAGCGATTGATGGTCACGCCTCCCACTGATTTCGGCAAACCGGCCAGAAGCACCGACATGCGGGCCAGGTTAAGTCCCTGTTCGGCTTCCGGGAAGGAACAGCCGACGACCACATCTTCAATCAGTTGCGGGTCCAGATTGGGGGCCTGGGACAGAACAGACTGCAGTGCACGTACCAGCAGATCATCCGGACGGATATTCTTGAACATGCCACGCGGCGCTTTGCCGATGGGCGTGCGGGTGGCGGCGACGATGTATGCATCTTGCACTTGTTGACTCATTGGGGTTCTCCTGATTCTTGCACGTCTGTGTCAATTGCGAACGGGTTTGCCGGTCTGCATCATGCCCATGATGCGTTCCTGGGTCTTGGGATGCGTGAGCAATTCCATGAAGGCTTTGCGCTCCAGATCCAGCAGCCACTGCTCGTTGACCAGGCTGCCTGGCTCCACATTACCGCCGGAAACGATTTCGGCGATCATGCTCGCAAGTTTGAAGTCGTGGGCGGAAATAAATCCGCCGTCGCGCATGTTGACTAGCTGCGCCATGATTGTCGCCATGGCATAGCGGCCAGCAACCGGAATCAATGCAGGCAGGGGCGGGTGGTAGCCGCTCTCAAACATCGCGCGTGCTTCGATTTTCGCTACGTGCAGCAATTCATAGGGGTTGAAGACGATGACGTCATTTGCGCCGAGATAGCCCATTTTTCTGGCTTCGAGCGCAGATTTTGAAACCGCTGCGGTCGCGGCATTCATGAAGTAATTCTTGAGAAATTGCAGCAGATCATTGCCCCTGGCATCGGCTGCGGCGCGTACGGCGGCTTCCTTGAGTCCGCCACCGGCCGGGATCAGGCCGACGCCGACTTCCACCAGGCCAATATAAGATTCGATCGCCGCCACTCGCTTGGCGGCATGCATCAACAATTCGCAACCACCGCCCAGCGCCAGCCCGGCGACTGCCGCGACAATAGGCACATTGGCGTACTTCATCGCTTGATGCGCCTGCTGCAATTTGACGACCTCGGGCTCGATTGCCTTGACGCCGCCCGACATGAACAACGGCAACATCGATTGCAGGTCGGCTCCCGCCGAGAACGCACCACCTTCCGCGGCATCGGCGTTCCACAGTACCAGGCCCTGGTAATTTTTCTCGGCTTCCCCGATCGCCCGCGCCAATCCCGCGATTACGTTCGGTCCGATGACGTGCAGTTTGGTCTTCAGCGACAAAATCAATACCCCGTCGTTCTGATGCCAAATGCGCACGGATTCATCTTCGAATACGGTACTGCCTGCTGTGGTGCCGTCGCTAGCGGTTGATCCAAGAACTGCAGCACGGAAGGGCTGACGTTGATAAACCGGTAGCGTTGAACGTGGCACATAAGCATTTCGCGCCGATGAATAGGATCCTTCCTCTCGATGCACTCCTGCGCGCCCATCGAATACCCAGGCTGGCAGGGCGGCTTGGGAAAGCGCCTTGCCGGCTTCGATATCTTCTTTGACCCAGTTGGCAACCTGTTGCCAACCCGCCGCTTGCCAGGTTTCAAAAGGTCCCAGCTTCCAGCCAAATCCCCAACGCATGGCAAAATCCACATCGACCGCGCTGTCGGCAATGCTGTCCAGATGCACGGCGATGTAATGAAATGCATCGCGGAAGATTGCCCAGAGAAACTGTGCCTGCGGATTGGTTGACTCGCGCAAGCTCTTCATGCGCTTGGCCGGATCCTTTTCCTTGAGAATCCGTGCGACCAGTTCATCTGCCTTGCCGCCGCCGGCAACATAGTTTCCGGTAGGGAAATCGAGGCGCTGGATGTCTTTGCCGACCTTCTTGTAGAACCCGACCCCGGTTTTCTGCCCCAGTGTTCCTGCCGTCACCAGTTTCGTCAGGATATCCGGAGTTTGATAAACGGTGAAGAAAGGATCGTCCTGCAGGGTGTCCTGCATGGTCTTGATGACATGCGCCATGGTATCCAGGCCGACGACATCCGCGGTGCGGAATGTGCCCGACTTGGCGCGTCCCAGCTTGGATCCGGTCAGGTCATCCACCACGTCGCAGGAAAGTCCGAATTTTTGCGCTTCGTGGATGATGGCCAGCATGCCGAAAATTCCTACACGGTTGGCAATGAAGTTGGGCGTGTCCTTGGCCCGCACGACACCTTTGCCCAGCGTTGTGGTGAGAAATGCTTCGAGCTGATCGAGGACTTCGGGACGGGTTGTTGTGGTTGCAATCAGTTCGACCAGATGCATGTAGCGCGGCGGATTGAAAAAATGCACGCCGCAGAAGCGCGCTTTCAGATCAGCATCGAAACCATCCGAGAGAGCGTTGATCGATAACCCGGAAGTATTCGATGCAAAGATGGCATTGGGCGAGATGTGCCTCGCCACCTTCTGGTAAAGCGCATGTTTCCAGTCCATGCGCTCCGCTATTGCTTCGATGATCAGGTCGCAATCCTCCAGCAAGGCGAGGTGGTCATCATAGTTGGCGACTTCGATCAGACTGGCCTGATCCTTGTCGCCCAGCGGCGCCGGATTCAATTTTTTCAAATTTTCTACTGCTCGCTGCGCGATGCCGTTCTTGGGACCTTCCTGAGAGGGCAAGTCGAACAAAACCACAGGCACTCTTGCGTTGATGCAGTGGGCGGCAATCTGCGCCCCCATCACTCCGGCGCCGAGCACGCCGACTTTTCTGACGATGAAATTGCTCACGATAGTCCTTTCCTTTAGAACAGTTCAGCTTCGAGATCGAGCAAGCTGGCCGCACCCGAGCGCGCCTGGCGGATCAGCATGGCAGTTTCCGGCAGCAGGCGGGCAAAGTAAAAGCGGGCCGTGGCGAGTTTGGCTTTGTAGAAAGCATCACCGGAATCCAGTTTTTCCAGTGCAATCTTCGCCATGCGGGCAAAGAAGTAGGCATAGACGAGGTGTCCCAGAACGCGCAGATAAGGAACGGCAGCGGCACCCACCTCATCCTTGTTCTGGAAGGCCTTCATGCCGATTTCCATGGTCAGCTTGGTCACTTTCTCGCCCAGGTCGGCCAAGGGCGTGATGAATTCGTTCATGGCCTCTGAAGTGCCGTTTTCTTCGACGAAATCCTTGACCAATACGCCGAATTTACGCAGTTTCGCGCCGTTATCCAGCAGAATCTTCCGGCCCAGCAAGTCGAGAGACTGGATGGTGTTGGTGCCTTCGTAGATCATGTTGATGCGGGCGTCGCGGACATATTGTTCCATCCCCCATTCGGCTATGAAGCCGTGCCCGCCATACACCTGCATTGCTTCTGAAGTTGCAATCCAGCCATTGTCGGTGATGAAGGCCTTGACGACGGGCGTCAGCAATGCGACCAGATCGGCCGCTTCCTGGCGCACGGATTCGTCCGGATGGTTCAGTTCCCTGTCGATCTGCAAGGCGATGAACGAGCAGAATGCCCGTCCGGCTTCCGCGTAAGCCTTGGCAGTGAACAACATGCGCCGCACGTCGGGATGGACGATGATCGGATCGGCTGGCTGATCCGGCGCCTTGATGCCGGAGAGGCTGCGCATCTGGACCCGGTCTTTGGCATAGACCAAGGCGTTCTGATATGCCACTTCGGTCAGTCCCAATGATTGCATGCCGACACCGAGCCGTGCTGCGTTCATCATCACGAACATGGCATTCAGGCCTTTATTCGGCTGTCCGATGATCCAGCCGGTCGCGTCGTCAAGATTCATCTGGCAGGTGGAGTTGCCATGAATCCCCATTTTTTCCTCTATGGCGCCGCAGGATATGCCGTTGCGCTGTCCCGGGCTGCCATCGGCATTGGGAATGAATTTGGGCACCAGGAACAGGGAAATGCCTTTGGTTCCCGGCGGAGCATCGGGGAGGCGCGCGAGAACCAGATGCAAAATATTGGTTGACATGTCATGCTCACCGGCGGAAATGAAAATTTTGCTGCCGGTAATCTTGTAGGTTCCATCAGACTGGGGTAGCGCTTTGCTTCGCAGCAAGCCCAGATCTGTGCCGCAGTGCGCTTCCGTGAGGCACATGGTGCCGGTCCATTCGCCGGAAACCAGCTTTGGCAGATAGAGCTTCTTCTGTTCCTCGGTACCGTGTGCGTGCAGGCATTCATAAGCACCGTGGGAAAGTCCGGAGTACATATACCAGGCTTGGTTGGCCGAGTTCAGCATTTCGGAAAGAGAGTTATACAGAACGACCGGCAGACCCTGACCACCGTATTCCGGATCACAAGCCAGCGCAGGCCAGCCCGCCTCGATAAATTGCCGGTATGCCTCCTTGAAGCCCGTTGGCGTGGTGACTGCGTGCGTTATCGGATCAAGGCGGCAGCCCTCATGGTCACCAACGCGGTTGAGAGGAAACAACACCTTGGAAGTAAATTTGGCCCCTTCTTCCAGCACCTGATTCATGATTTCGGCATCGGCATCGGCGTGCCTGGGCAACTGCTTTAATTCGTTTTCGACGTTGAGTAGTTCATGCAGCACGAATTGCATGTCACGTAATGGTGCGGTGTATTGACCCATGATTTTCCCAGTCTAGGTTAATTGAACGGCTACGCTCTCTGCAGCCAAATTATTGCGATCGGTTTTTCTGACACTCTTTCGACCGGTAACCTTTTCTGCTTGGGCCGGCAAGTTTGGCAAGGGAGCCCGCAACCCTCCAAGCAGAAAACTCATGAGCCGCTCATAGAGTGCCTCGGTATTGCTGTCGTCGACGCTATCTTTATCGACGATATTCAGGGCGTCAGCGCCCGAAATGGCGTAAGACATGGCACCGAGCATGAAATGAAATCGCCACAGGATTTCTTCACGGGGCACCTCGGGAAGCGCCAGAAACAAAGCCTCCTTGAACCGACCGACAGCAGCAGCGTATTCCTCGGCCAGGAATCTGCGGGTAAATTCGGATGGTTGAGTGTAGGTTCGACCGAGCAGGCGCATGAAGCCGCTGCCGCCATTATCTTGATCCGCCGCCATTTTCAGTGCCACGCCGAAAAAGGCCTGGAGAATTTGGCTTGGCTTCAGCGGCTTGCCGGTAGCTTCGGTTTCGAGGCGGTCGAGTTCCCGCAACCGCTGATCGTTGAGCCAACTGAGCCGCCGCCGAAAGACCTCATGAATCAATGCATCCTTCGAGCCAAAGTGATAATTGACCGCGGCCAGATTGACACCAGCTTTGGCCGTGATCAGGCGTAGCGATGCGGATTCAAAACCGCTATCGACAAACAGGGCTTCGGCGGCATCGAGGATGCGGAGGCGCGTATCAGCTTCGGACATGGAAGTAAACGATCGTTTCAAACAAGCGTTTGAATATTTGACCAGCCCTATGCCATGCTGTCAACCGGTTTTCAACATGAATTTTCATGGGAGTGCGGTTTTTGCCGGTTCAATAATCGGGAAAACACTCATTCTTTGACTAGGGGCTTGGGTTGCGCATAGACTTTCTCTGCGGGGTAATTGGAGGCAGTCAGAATGGAACGCTTCACTATATCGCTCGACACCGAACTGGCTCGAGAGTTTGATCGTCTGATTCTGGAGCGCGGTTATCGCAATCGTTCCGAGGCAATACGTGACATATTGCGGGGACAGCTCGAGCAATTGCGCCAGACGAAGGAACAATCCAGGCACTGCATTGCCAACCTGAGCTACATCTACAATCATCATGAACGTGATCTGGCCGAAAGGTTGATCGGTCTTCAACACGACCATCACAACCTGACGGTAGCCACCATGCATGCGCACCTGGATCATGAGCATTGCATCGAAAGCGCTATCCTGCGCGGCCCAACCGCCGAAGTCACTCGTTTCGCCGATGCCATCAAGGCGGAGCGTGGCGTTCGCCATGGGCAGCTCAATCTGATTTCCGCCGACGTCGATAATAGACGCGCGGCCATTGCCCATGTCCATGCGCACGGGAACGCGCATCCGTATCGGCATGTGCATCTGAAGCCGAAGAATTGAAATGACAGTCAGAAAATCAGCGCCGGACATTCAACGAAAGCATGCGCACAGGAGCATCGCCGAATTAACCGGAGATGCTTTTCTGAGCGGTGATGGCGAGCAGGTCTGGATCGAAGTCATCCGAAAAATGGACGAGGTGTACAACGATCTGCTGGAGTATGAAGTTGCTCTCGAAACCAAGAATGCTGCACTTGAGGAATCGCAGCAGTTTATCGTCAGCGTACTGGCAACAATGTCCGACATCCTTCTGGTTTGCACGCGGAGCGGGGCGATCGAAGAGGTTAATCAAGCGTTGCTTGATTTTACTGGCAAGTCAGAAGCCGAACTGCAGGGAACTGCAGTTTTCGCCCTCTTCGCCGACGAAGCCTCGCGGGAACAAGCAAAGGTCTTTTTTACGCAACACGCAGGTGAATCGTTGCACGATCACGAGTTGCAGTTGCGCGCCGTGAACGGCGCGGCGATTCCAGTATCGCTCAATTTCAAGCCGCGCTTCAGTTCAGCAGGAAAGCTTGTCGGTGTAGTGATCACAGGTCGGCCGGTAGGAGAATTACGCCGAGCTTACCACGCGCTGCGCCAGGCGCACGACGATCTGAAGCGGACTCAGCAGCAGTTGCTGCATTCAGAAAAAATGTCGTCGCTAGGCCGTCTTGTCGCCGGCGTGGCGCATGAATTGAACAACCCCATCAGTTTTGTTCTGGGCAATGTCCATGCAATGCGCCGCTATGTGCGGCGGTTGCATCAATACATAGAGGAGGTGCATGCCGGTGCCTCGACGGCGGAGCTGCAATTGCTTCGAGAGGGCCTGCGCATTGATCGCATCCTGGAGGATATGCCGCTCCTGCTCGAAGGCACCATTGAGGGTGCCGAACGCACAAGGGATATCGTCGATGGATTAAAGCGTTTTTCAGCCGCAGATCGCGACGAGAATCTGGAATTCAATCTTGTGGATGTGATCGAAAGAGCCGTGCATTGGGTTACCAAAGCCACTTTGCCAAGATTCCAGGTCAAATTGGATTTGCCAAAGCACTTACCGATACTCGGCTCGGCCGGCCAGATGCAACAAGTGATCATGAACCTGGTGCAAAATGCCCACGATGCCACATTGGGGAGCACATCGCCACATCTGGAAATAAAGGCACGGACCGAGGAATCGGATCAGCGTCTGGTGGTTGAGTTCCTGGACAACGGCACAGGAATTGCCCTTGATGACTTGCCCAAGATTTTTGACCCTTTCTATACGACCAAATCAATCGGCAAAGGTACCGGACTGGGCTTGGCAATCAGTTATGGCATCGTCGAACGCCATGGCGGCAGCTTATCGGTTGCCAATCGGCCAGAAGGCGGGACAGTTTTCGCCATTTCACTACCACGGATACGCGCTTCCGCTTGATCTGTGAATCACTATCTCTTCGTCCCTCTGCGTAGAGAAAAAATACAATCCCTAATCTGATCCAATCTATTGATAAAAAAAGAAAGTTATATTTATGCGGCGGCTGTCCGCATATAAAAAATGTACTATCTGCGGACTCAAATTCCTTCCCATAGCTTCTCCACACATCGGACATATTGGGTAACTAATTGAAAATAAACAACCATCAGTGACCGACTATAACCTGGCACTGAGGTTGCTCAGTAAGGCTCAGACAAGCTTTATTTTCAGTTAAGGAGAGCATCATGAGTGTCGTACGCAAAATTCTGGTGGTTGATGACGATCCCGTCGTCAGCAAGAGCATTAACCGAGTTCTCGCCAGTAAAGGCTATGCGGTGATTTCGGCGCACGACGGCGAGGAAGCGCTGAACAAGCTCAATACCGAGAAATACGACCTGGTTTTCACCGATATCAAGATGCCGGGCATCAGCGGACTGGAAGTGGCGGAACGGGTCAAGGCGAGCCAGCCGTGGTTGCCGGTGGTCATTGTCACAGGCTATGGCACGGATGCCTATGAAGCCAGGGCAGCGGCAGCCGGTGTTTCCGGATTCCTGCGCAAACCCTTGTCGCCAGAAATGATCGATGGGAGTACCGACAAAGCCCTACATGAGCTGGATGCGACAGCGGCAGCTGTGACAGTGGAAGTGGCGGCACCGATTGAAATCGAAAAGTCGGAGAGCCGGACGAAGAACGTTGTGTTGTTTCTGGCGGCGCCCTTCATTGGTTTGCTGTATGTGATGGCGATGCCTTTCGTGGCGGCCGGTATGCTGATCTGGATAGGCGGCAAGGCCTTGGCGAAGAAAGTACCGATTGTCAAACCCTTGACCATGACGATAGTGGCGCCCATCCTGGGATTTGCCATGATCGTTGCGGCCCCGTTCGTTGGCATCGGGTTGCTTGGTTGGTATGGCACGAGGGCGCTGCTGAAGCAATAAATTAAAGCGGCTGCAGGAACGCTTGGTAAAATAGGCAAAGTTCATCTGCCGGGGAAACAGCCCCGGCAGTTTTTTGATCGTTTCAGCAAGTCGTAAAATTCATCCGGAACAGGACATGAGTGCCAGGATATTGGTGGTTGACGACGAAGACATTGTCATTCAGTGCTGCCTTCGCATACTCAAGGAAGGCACCTATCAGGTCGAGTATGTTAAGAGTGGCCTGGAGGCAGTAAAGAAAATTGCGGAATCCCATTTTGACTTGATCATTCTGGACTTCATGATGCCCAAGATGGATGGGATGGAAGTCCTTAAGAGGGTAAGGGAAATGCAGCCCGGAATAAAAGTCATCATGGTTACGGGACTCGATCAGACGCAAACCGCACAACGCGCGAAAGACCTTGGGGCGTTTGCCTATCTACCTAAACCGTTTGATCCCGACGATCTCAAGCTTGCGGTGGAGCGCGCCGTGTCTGAGTTTCAGGCACACTGATCATTTGACAAAGCTGGCAAATAGTTGCGGGTCGAAGCCGACCAGCAACTGAGTACCGGTATCTACCACGGGGCGCTTGATCAGGCTGGGATACTCAAGCATCAGCCTCACCGCCTGATTTTGAGCGGTGAGGCTTTGCTGGGTTGGGGTCAATTTGCGCCATGTCGTACCACGCGTGTTCAGCAAGGATTTCCAGCCCAGGTTTTGACACCATTGCAGCAACTGTTCTTGCTCTATGCCGAGCTTCTTGTAATCATGAAAGACGAATTCAACGTTGTGCGTTGTGCACCAGTCGAAGGCTTTTTTCATCGTGGCGCAATTTCTGATGCCATAGATTGTCACCATGGTTTCGGCTCCATAATGGTTATACGTTCCATTTCAGGCAGTGGACTTCGATCTAAGTCGTGAAAATTTTTCGGCGCATGAGAATGGTCCAGGCCAAGCCTCCCACTCCTAAACTTCCGTAGGCCATGCCCCAGGCCCAGTGGCTGGTGTGGCCACCGCTGGCGTCGAGTATGGCGCCAAAGACCAGAGGAGCCAAGAACCCGGAACCAAATCCCAGCAAGGAATACAGGGCCATTACCGCGCCGCGCTGCGCCAGCGGTGTCACGGCCACCAGCCCAGCCGTGAGTGTTGCCGAATCCGCCAGCACGCCGGTGTAATGCAAGGCCAGCATGCAGAGCATCAACCACCATGGCCAAGATGCCGAAAACCCGGCTACCCAGCACAACACTCCCGAGATAGCCATGATCACGCATATCCATCGATAGCGACCAATACGTTCAGCGACTTCGTTGCCCAGTATGCTTGCCGGCAATCCAAGCAGATTGATCAATGCCGCAGCCTCTGTCGGCGAAATCTTGGCTTGCTGGGATTCGGAAACAAAATAGGCGAAAGTGATGAAGGCGACCATCCACGAGCGCAACCCAAATAATTCCCAGCAGTGCGCGGCATAGCCGAAAATGAACGGACGAATTTCCTTTTGCGCAAGGACAGGAGCAAAACGCGGCCACCAAGGTACATGTTGGGTGTGATGCGTTTCTTGAGGGGATAGGCCGAACAGAAGAATCAAACCGGCCAGGACAGGTCCCAACGACAGCACTGCAATTGAAGTTTGCCAGGAAACGTGATTGCCGAGCCAACCGGCGGCAAGCAGAGAGAAACTTGTGCCGATGCCGAAGGTTGCCGTATAGAAAGCGATATAGCGCGCTTGCCGACCGTCGCTGGTGCGGTCGGTGAGCGCCTTGAGCCCCGGCATGTAGGTTCCTGCCAGTCCTGCACCTGTCAGCGCCTGAAATAATGCGGCAGAAAGCAGTCCATCCGTACACAAAGCAAATCCGGCCGTGCCTGATGCGGCCAGAGCACAGGAGAACACGAATACGTTACGGGCATCGAGCCGGTCAGTGATGCCCGACAGAAATGGCACAGCCAGCATGTAGCCAAAGAAGAATGAGCCGCCGACAAATCCTGCTTGTGTATCGCTGAACTGCCAAGCCTCACGCAATGCGGGCAGGAACGCCGGGTAGGCGGCAAAGCCTGTCATGCTCAGCGTTTCGGCTAGGCACAGCAGGATGACGATACGGCGCGCAGTCAAAATACGGAATCAGGCATCATCAGGTGCGCGGGCATTGATGCTCAGTGCATGGATCCCGGATTTCATCAATGATCCAAGCGCGGCATAGACCAGGCGATGTCGTTGCATCGTGTTGAGCCCGGTGAAGTGTTTGGAAATGACGGTCAGGCGATAATGTCCGCCACCATCTTTTGCTCCTGCGTGGCCGGCATGCAAAGCACTGTCATCCGCAATCTCCACTTGTTGCGGTTCCAGGCTGGCCAGACACTGGCGGATTTGTTCAAGGACACTCATTGAGGGAACACCTGCCGGAATGGACGCACCCAGGTGCTGACGAAAACACCGGTGGTGATATAGGGGTCGGCTTCGAACCAGGCTTGCGCTGCCTCCTGCGAGTCAAACTCGGCCACGATCAGGCTGCCGGTGAAACCTGCCGGACCTGGATCTGGCGTGTCGATCACTGGCAACGGCCCAGCCAGCACTAGCCTTCCTTCGGTCTGCAGCGCCTGGAGCCTTTCGACATGTGCTGGCCGAACAGCGAGACGCTGCTGCAGGCTGTCGTTTCTATCTTCGCCGAACAGGACGTACAGCATGGCTATTTTTCCTCGATGTATTTTGCCAGGAAGATACTTTGCGCGACGATGAAAACGAGCATCAAGCCCATGCTGCCGAAGAGTTTGAAATTGACCCACACGGCTGTTGAAAAATCGAAAGCAAAGGCAACCAGGAGGTTCAAGACGCCCATCAGCGCGAAAAAAAGCGTCCATGCAAGATTGAGCTTTTGCCAAAGCGGGTCGGGCAATTGCACCTGCACTTCGAGCATGCCGCGGATCAAGTTTTTCTTCAGAATGGTGGCGGAGAAAAACAATACGCAAGCAAATACCCAATACAGCACGGTGGGTTTCCATTTGATGAAGGTTTCGTCGTGGAATATCAGTGTCAAGCTGCCAAAGAACGCCACCAGGACGAGGCTGACCCAGAGCATTTTGTCCACTTTGCCATGGCGCAGCCAGACCCAGCCGATTTGCATTGCGGTTGCCAGGATGACGACCAGCGTTGCGAGCAGGATGGGTGCCTGTTGCAGGCTGACAGTAGCATCCAGTCCGATGGTGCCAAGGATCGGAACGATTAAGTCAGCGGCAGCCTGGGGTTTGCTCTCCGCAATCTTGAAGGAGGCGAAAAACAGGATGACAGGGAAAAGGTCAAAGAGAAACTTCATCGGGAAATTATACCGGCTGTTTTTTCTCCAGCTTGAGCGAAGCTGAATTGATGCAGTAGCGCAGTCCGTCCGGACCGGGGCCATCAGGAAAAACATGACCGAGATGAGCATCACAACTGCTGCAAAGCACCTCGATGCGCTGCATGCCATGAGTAAGGTCTGCTGATTCAACAACATGCGACGCCTCTTGTGGCGCGGTGAAGCTCGGCCAGCCACAGCCTGAGTCAAATTTCCGTGTGGAGTCAAACAGCGGCAAGCCACAGCAGACGCAAAGAAATACGCCTGGATCGTGGCAGTCCCAGTACTTGCCGGTGAATGCAGGCTCGGTGCCTTTCTCTCTTGTCACATGATATTGCTGTGGCGTGAGAAGATTCCGCCACTCGCTATCGGACTTGATAATCTTTTGGCGCATAGGTTTCTCCAAGGTGGAAAGTATAATCGCTTGGATGAAGAATTTCCGCGAGAGCAGAATTGGTAGCCTGTTGCATCTCTTTTCCGCTGCGGCAATGAGAGGTTTGCGATGCATGTGATCGTACTCGGCGCAGGTGTTGTTGGAGTAACTTCCGCTTGGTATCTGAGAGAAGCCGGCCATGAAGTTACAGTCATCGACCGACAGCCAGAAGCGGCTCAAGAAACCAGTTTCGCCAATGGTGGACAGATTTCCGTCAGCCATGCCGAGCCTTGGGCCAATCCGGCTGCTCCGTTGAAGGTGCTCGAATGGCTCGGTCGCGAGGACGCCCCCTTGCTCTGGCGCTGGCGTGCCGACTGGCAGCAATGGTTTTGGGGATTGAGCTTCCTGCGCGAATGCATGCCAGGCAGGACACGCGCCAACATTGCCGCGATTTTGCGGCTTGCGCTGTATAGCCGAGCCAGCCTGCAGGCATTACGCCAGACCACCGGAATTAGCTACGATCATCTCGAACGCGGCATTCTTCACCTTTATTTTGACGAGCAGGAATTTGCGCATGCTGTCCGACAGGCAGAACTGATGCGGGAATTCGGCTGCGAGCGCATCGTCAAGAGCGCCGAGGAATGCCACCTGATCGAACCAGCGCTGGCACATGGCAAGCTCCAATTGGTTGGAGGCACGTATACCGCGGACGATGAATCGGGCGATGCCTGTCAATTCACGCAGAAGCTTGCAGATCTTTGTACCCAGCGCGGCGTTGAATTTCGCTTCAATCAGCCGATCGATGCATTGCTGCAGGAAGGCGGACGCATCATCGGGATACGCCTGCATGGCGGAGATGTCTTGACTGCCGACGCCTACATCGTTGCCCTGGGCAGTTATTCGCCAATGTTGTTGCGGCCGCTGGGAATCAAGCTGGTATTGCAGCCAGGGAAGGGTTATTCGGCCACCTTGCCTCTTGATGAAGGGAGCATTGCGCCAACCGTGAGCCTGATTGATGACCAGCATAAGGTAGTTTTTTCGCGGCTGGGGCAACGCTTGCGCATCGCCGGAACGGCCGAGTTCGCAGGCTACGATACCTCGCTCAATGCTGTGCGCTGCCAGGCTTTGCTGGATCGGGCCATGCAGTTGTTCCCATTTGCGGGGAACTTCGGGCAGGCTGAATTTTGGGCTGGATTACGTCCCGTGACACCGGGCAACGTACCTCTAATCGGCGCCACGCGTTATAGCAACCTCTATTTGAATACCGGCCACGGAACCCTTGGCTGGACTATGGCATGCGGGTCGGGACGTTTGCTCGCCACCTTGGTTTCCGGAAAGAGGCTGGAAATCAGTGCGGAGGAATACGCCCCAGGCTGAATGTTCAGTGCAGGTGGCGTGGCGCCGCCTCGGCTTGGTCTTCGGGCAGTTCCGCATGCACGGCTTCGCCCTCTGGATTCGGATAGAGCGGAGAACCGCAATCGTCGCAATATTCGACAGTCAAGCGATGGTCCAGCACGGCGATCTCGCCGACGCTGATTTCGCGCAGGACTCCCTCGATTTGCGCCGCCATGTCGTTGACGTCGTCCTCGGCATCGAGCAACGGCCACACTACGCCATGCACAACTTGATTTGAATCTTTGAGCGTGAAGCCGATCCGATATTCCTCAAGACGCTGGTCATAGAACGGTGCGACCACGGCGCGCAAACCGCTGGCCATGACATTGAGCGTGGTACACAGAAATGCCACGGAAGCTCGAAGGGAATATGGCCGCGAGAGTCGGTCGGCATCGCGGCAACCTGCATGGTAGGCTTGCGGCAACAAGAGTTCCGTTGCGCAGCCGGGAAACAAAGGGCGTAGCGCTTCTCCGCCCTGGTTACGCCATTGCTTGAGAACCTCTGTTCGCTCACCGCCATCCTCCTGCCAGCGAAACAGTGCCGCACCGCGCGGTACGACTGCAACACCCAACAGATAGCGCGCGTCAGAGAGAAAATTAACGGTTTCCGGCATTTGACCCGGGTCAAGGTGTAAATCGCGGCTATGCAATGCTGCCTTGGTGAGCCGCTCGGCAAGTGATGCTGTGTCGCAGTAGCTTTGCGGAAGTTGATCGGGGCTGAAGAGGAAATCAGCCAGGCCAATGCGCGTCGAAGCACCGAACACATGCGCTTGCAGATGAACCCGGGCATTGGCCAACTGAGGGGCCGGAACGACGCCCGCAGGAATGGTGAAGCGTGACCAAGCCAGTATCGGGGCAACGAACAACAACAGATCCAGGTCCTTGCCTGACCTGGGATCACCATTCTCAATGGAGGGAGCGAGGAAATTACGGCTTTCGCAGCGCGCTTCGATCAGATCCGCCAATGCGTCATAGGCACGTTCCTGTCCTCCGTATAGCTGATCCAGTGCGGTATTCAGGGTGGCCTCATCGCCATCTTCGAGCAACCGATCAATAAGCGCGCTTAATCGGACTGCCCAGAAATCATCTTCGATGCGACTTCCCGACAGACTCAATTCCGTGGCGAGCCGAAGCAGTTGCTCAGCGTCTGGCGACTGCTTGACTCGACGTGGGATTCGCGGGCGTTTCATGGCGTCTAGGAGAGTTCTCAATTTGTTATTTTACCAGTTGCCACCAAACAGATGCGGAGTCCACAGTTGCATTGCCTGACAGATTTCCGGAGCGGACATCTAATCGTGAAGAATTGAGGGGCGCATCGAAGTCGGCGCTAGCGATTTGCGGTTTACTTGGCCGAACTCCTGTTGCAATATATGAGTTCCGGACAATTACCTGCGTTATAGAGGTTGATGAAAAGATGAGTACCAGTATCGCCGATCTGCTTGACGGGTTGAAGCTTTTTGGGGATTTTTCCTACCCTGAGCTAGGCGTCGTGGGCCGCTTCATGATGCCCCAGTCAGCCAAGAAAGGGGAGGTCATTTTCCATGAAGGCGACCCGGGAAGCTTTATGCTCATCCTGACCAAGGGAAGCATATCAATTCTGAAAGGCGGGGAACACGGGCAACAATTGCTTTCCTGCGAGGGGCGAGGCCGCATCGTTGGCGAAATGGCCTTGCTGGATCGAGAAAGGCGCTCTGCCTCATGTGTTGTCGAGAGCGATTGCGAATATCTGTCATTCAACCAAGAGGGGCTGAGAAGACTGGCAGCCGAGTATCCATCACTCGCCTATCGCTTCATGTTTTGTCTGGCGCAAATTCTTTCGCGGCGTTTGCGCAGAACTTCGGGAATGATGGCAGATTTTCTTGGCGATACCGTGCATGAATCCGATTCATGAGCCGAGGAGTCTGGTGTGCGCTTTGTGCCTATACGATCTGGGGATTCATTCCGATATACCTGAAGTGGCTTAATCAGGTACCGGCGCTTGAAATCGTTGGCCATCGCATCATCTGGTCTTGCCTGATGCTCTGCGCTTATCTGCTGGCAACCCGATCCTGGCGTAATTTTCTGATGCAAATCCCCAACTTTCGGGTTATAGGGGCCTACCTGGCCGCCGCGATATTGCTCAGCGCCAATTGGCTGGTTTATGTCTGGGCCGTCAATGCGAACTTCATTGTTGACGCCAGCCTGGGATATTTCATCAATCCCCTCATCAGCGTGTTGTTCGGTGTGTTGCTACTGAAGGAAAGGCTGCGCTCCTGGCAATGGCTGGCAGTGGGTCTGGCGTTGGCCGGAGTGATTTACCTCACTTGGGCGCATGGGTCATTGCCCTGGATAGCCTTGGTGCTGGCTTTCAGCTTTGCTCTCTATGGCCTGATCAAGAAAACCTCTCCGTTGGGAGCCTTGCCTGGTCTTACACTGGAAACGGGAATTCTGTTCTTGCCCGGGATGGCTTATTTGCTTTTCGCCGAGTTTCATGCAAATGGGGCATTTCTTCATCGCGGTGCGATGGTTGATATCCTGCTGATCGGCTGCGGCTTGGTGACTGCAGTGCCACTCCTGTTGTTTGCAGCGGCGGCGCAGCGTATTCCTCTGGCGTTGGTGGGTTTGCTGCAATATATCGGGCCGACTTTGCAATTTCTGATCGGCGTGCTGATTTATGATGAACCCTTCACCTCTGACAAATTCATCGGGTTCGGCCTGGTCTGGGTTGCCCTATTGATATTCGCTTTCGAGAGTTTTCTGCATCGACCTGCCAGGGCAGTGCAGATGCCACAGGTCATTGAGGCATGAAGGGACTTGAAGCAGGCCAAATCGGCCTCATGTAGAGGGTATTCGTCATACGGAGATCATTCGATGAATGTCCTGTTCAACAATCCTTTGCTTTACCTGATCGATTATCCCGGTCACGATGCCCTGGAAATTCTTGATAAGCGCAACGGCCGGATGGGGCTGGTTCGCGGTGCAACAGCCGAGCGCATGCGCACCGAATTCGGCATTTTTCTCAGCAAAGCCCACGATCAGGAGGAGTTCGAGGATTTCATCGATACCTATGAAGAGATTCTGGATCACCAGGCGACACTGCATTGATCGCCAGATGATAGGCGCGAACCATCGCCAGCCCTGGGTGCCATGCCTGGCTTCGAACTTGCCAGCCTAGCCATCCTTGGGGGGCTTTGCTGGCTCTGGTTCGACAGTCTGAAGGCACGCGATGCCGCCATTGCCGCCACGCGCAGAGCTTGCGCTACAGAAGGGCTGTTGTTGCTCGACGACACGGTTGCGATAGCCGGCTTGAAGCCGGATCGCGATGCCGATGGCCAACTGAAACTCAGAAGAGTCTACGAGTTCGAATACAGCGATACTGGCAACAACCGACGCAAAGGCAGCGTAGTGATTCGGGGATCGCGTATTTTGGTCATCAACATCGGGCTACGCCTGGTGCCGGAGGAAAGAACTCTGCACTAGGCGTTTTCCTTTTGTCCGCGCTACTGTTTCTTGGCAGGCTCGGCAGGTTTGGCCTCAACAGGCTTTGATTCTGTCGTGGGTGCGGCTGCGGGCGCCTTGGCGGCAACAATTTCGATCTTGGCCTTGGCTTTCATGTCATCGAAAAGCTTGCGCAAGCTCTGTTGCTGGACTTGCTGCTGCAACATGGGCTTAACTTGATCGAGCGGCGGCACCTGCTTCGGACGAGTATCTTCCAGCAAAATCACGTGGTAGCCGAATTGCGACTTGACCGGCTCTTCAGTGAATTTGCCTTTTTCGAGCTTAGCGACGGCAGTTCCAAATTCGGGCACCATCCCGCGGGGATCGAACCAGCCAAGATCGCCACCATTGCCTTTGGAGCCTGGGTCCTTGGATTGCGCCTTGGCCAAACCGTCGAAGGCTTTGATGTTTTTCTTGAGCTTGGCGATGATCTCCTTGGCATCGCTTTCCTTGTCGACCAGAATATGACGTGCCTTGTATTCGTTGGTCGACATCTGACCTTTGATCTTTTCGTATTCCGCCTTGAGGTTATCGTCACTCACCGGATTGTTCTTCAGGTAATCCTGAACGAATGCATTGGCGAGAATGGACTGCCTGGTCAACTCGATCTGATCCTGCGCTTCGGGCGTCTTGTCCAGACCTTTCTTGAGAGCTTCTTGTGCAATGAGATATTGCATGGAAAGATGCTCAATGATCGCCTTGCGTCCGTCTGCGGTGTCGGGTTGTCCTTGCGCCGCGCGCTGCCGCGACAACATATCGACGCTCATCTCGCTGATGGCATGGCCGTCAACAGTTGCTGCAACCGCAGACTTGGACGTGCTGGCACTTCCAGACTGTTCAGTGAAATTGCATGCGCTCAAAGCGAACAATGAAGCTGAGCACAACAGCAACAAGCGGGAATTGGATAGCATGGATAAGTTCCTTAGAGGTGCAAAAACGATTGGACAGAAAATTCAATAAACAAAAAGCCGCACCGGGCGGCTTCACCTAGATCTACTTGGTCGGGACGGAGTGATTCGAACACTCGACCCCTTGCACCCCATGCAAGTGCGCTACCAGGCTGCGCTACGCCCCGACTGGATAAAATTATAACAGATCGCCTGAATGCTTCTGGTGCTGTTGTTCAGACACGCAGAAATTCGATGATGCTCATGAGTTCGGCACGCAACGGCAGGGGAGACATTGGCGCATGTTCCGGCAAATGCCTTAGCGCTGGCTTGCTGGCCGGTTCTTCCAGGCGATGGCGTGCGCCGCTAATGGTGAAACCTTCCTGGTAGAGCAATTCGCGGATGCGGCGCACCAGCAGGACTTCGTGGTGTTGGTAATAGCGTCGATTACCGCGCCGCTTGACCGGCCTGAGTTGAGTGAACTCCTGTTCCCAGTATCGCAGGACATGCGGCTTGACGGCGCAAAGTTCGCTGACCTCGCCTATCGTGAAATAGCGCTTGGCCGGAATGGGGGGTAACGGGTCTTTACTGTCGGATGTTGCCATTGCTGTCGCGCTTGATATTTTCGACGGCAAGCTTGAGTTTCTGACTGGCGTGGAAGGTAACGACGCGGCGTGCGGTAATGGGTATTTCTTCTCCGGTCTTGGGGTTGCGGCCGGGGCGTTGCGGCTTGTCCCGCAATTGAAAGTTGCCGAAGCTCGAGAGCTTGACACTGTCTCCATTCTCCAAAGCTCCGCGGATTTCTTCGAAAAAGCTTTCGACCATGTCTTTTGCCTCGCGTTTGTTCAACCCGACCTTTTCGAACAGCAGATCGGCGAGTTCCGCCTTGGTCAATGTCATTGTTCCCCCTGAATTCCTATTTGCTCTTGGTTAGGACCGCAATGCTGCATCAAACTTAATGGCCGCCAACTCGGTCAAGAGCTTGATGGCCTCGTCAGCTTCGCTGTCCGCCAAAGTTTTTTCAGTATCTTGCATAACTATGTGGAAAGCAAGACTCTTTTTGCTTTGCTCAACCCCTTTGCCGTGGTAAACATCAAACAATTCGATGCTGCGCACAATATTCGGCGCACCTTCCCGCAAGGCATCCAATAGTTGCGCAACGGGTTGATCCCGGGCTACCAGCAACGCCAAGTCGCGTTCCACTGAGGGGAAACGTGAGACTTCCCGGTATTGCGGCAGTGGCACATCCGTCAGAGCATCAAACTCCAGTTCAAAGACGACAGGGGCAGCATTGCCGAGACTGGCAAGTTCGTACTTTTGCACCCATTGCGGATGCAACTCGCCGATTATCCCGATCTCCTTTTCTCCGAGCATGATGCTGGCGGCGCGGCCCGGATGTAGCGCCGGATGCCTTGTTTTCAGGAAACGCAAACGTTGCGGTGCGAACATGATCTCGATATCGGCCTTGAGATCAAAGAAATCGACTTGACGGGTGGTTTCTCCCCATTGTTCCGGCAAGGCAGGGCCGGAACAAAGCGCGGCCAGCCGGAGCGGTTGCTGAAAGCCGGCCACAGGTTCCGTTGCCGAGGCACGCCGAAAGCTGCGTCCGACCTCGAATACGCGGACTCGTTTGGTGCGTCGATTGAGGTTGTAGCTCAAAGTGCCAACGAGGCCGCCGATCAAGCCTGAACGCATGACGCTCATCTGGCTGGCAATCGGGTTGGACAACTTGATCGGATCGGAATTGGCGTAGAAATCGGTTTCCCAGCCGGCATCGACAAAACTAAAATTGACTACTTCCTGGTAGTCGCGTGCGGCGAGCTGGCGGCGCACCTGCATCGGCGTGCGCCGTTCCTCCGGCAGCAGCGGCATAAACAGCAGGCCGCTGGGAGTGGGGGAGGGGATGTTGTCGTAGCCGTGCAGCCGGGCGATCTCCTCGATAAGGTCTTCCTCGATCTCGATATCGTAGCGATATGACGGTGGCGTGACCACAAAATCGTTTGCTTCGCGCTGCATCGGGAATCCTAGTCCTTGCAGGAGTTTCTCGATTTGCGCGGGACTCAGTGGAATGCCCAGAACTTTGGCAGCGCGTGCGCTGCGCAGTTTGACCGGTGTGCGGGAGGGCAAATTGGCGGGGGAAACGGCTTCGATCACCGGACCCGGGCTGCCCCCGCAAATATCAAGGATCAGTTGCGTGGCGCGCTCGATCGCGTTACGTTGCAGTTCAAAATCAACACCGCGTTCATAGCGGTAGGAAGCGTCGCTGGAAAATCCTAAAGCGCGTGCTTTTCCGGCAATTGCAACGGGTGCGAAGAAGGCGCTTTCGAGGAACAATTCCGTTGTGGTTATGTTGATTCCGCTGTCTTCACCGCCCATGATGCCGGCCAGCGCCAGTGCCCTGCTGCCGCCCTGCTCATCGGCAATCAATGCAGTATCCGCGGATGGGGTCACGATCTGTTCGTTGAGCAGCTTGAGTTGTTCTCCTGATCTCGGGAAACGCACGTGGATGCTGCCCGTGAGTTGCTCGTTGTCAAAGGCATGCAGAGGCTGGCCGAGTTCCAGCATGACGTAGTTGGTGACATCGACCAGCGCGCTGATTGAACGGATGCCGCTACGTTCCAGACGGTGCCGCATCCAGCCGGGTGTCGGCGCTCCGGCATTGACCGCGCTGATGATGCGGCCGCAGTAGCGTGGACAGGCGCTGGGCGCATCGAGCACTATCTGGCGCTGCTTGTCATGGACGGCGGGAACCGCGGTAATGGCCGGCAGAAGCAAAGGCGCGCCGCTTAACGCGGCAACCTCGCGCGCGATGCCCTGCAGCGAAAGGCAATCGGCACGATTCGGGGTGAGTTTGAGGGTGAGCAACGTATCATCAAGCGTGAGGTGCTCGCGTATGTTCTGTCCGATCGGTGCGTCTTCGGCTAGGGTCAGCAGACCGCCATGATCTTCCGAAATGCCCAGTTCGCGCGCCGAGCAAAGCATACCGCTGGATTCAATACCGCGCACTTTGGCTTTCTTGATGCGCAACCCGGGCAATTCGGCGCCGACCAGGGCGCAGGGCGTCTTCATGCCAGCAGCGACATTGGGGGCACCACACACAATCTGCAGTGGTTCGCCCAAACCGGCGTCAACCCGGCAGAGCTTGAGTTTGTCGGCATCGGGGTGCTTTTCGACAGACAGCACCTGGGCGACCACGATGCCGGAAAAGGGCGGTGCCGCTGGCTGCATCTCTTCGACTTCGAGACCGGCCATGGTCAGCAGATGAGAAAGTTCCCCGCTTGCCAGTGGCGGATTGACCATGCTGCGGAGCCAGTGTTCGGAAAACTGCATGATGAGCGAGTTCAGTTGAATTGCGAGAGGAAGCGCAAGTCGCCGTCAAAGAACAGGCGCAGGTCGTCAATGCCATAACGCAGCATCGTTAAGCGATCCGGTCCCATGCCAAAGGCGAAGCCGGTGTATTTGTCCGGATCGATGCCGCCATTGCGCAGAACTTTCGGATGAACCATGCCGCAACCGGCGATTTCCAGCCAGCGGCCTTCCAAAGCGCCGCTCATGAACGCGACGTCAATTTCGGCGGACGGTTCGGTAAATGGGAAAAAAGACGGGCGGAAGCGAACCTTGAGGTCATCGCTTTCGAAGAAGCGGCGCAGGAAGTCCGCAACAACGCCTTTCAGATCGGCGAAACTCACATTCTCACCGACCCACAGGCCCTCGACTTGATGGAACATCGGCGAATGGGTGGCGTCGGAATCAACCCGGTATACACGTCCCGGGGCGATGATGCGAATTTCCGGCATGTGTTCAAGATGGCCGTATTGCACCACGTGCTCTTGCATGTAACGAATCTGTACCGGGCTGGTATGCGTGCGCAGCAGAACGCCGGGGGTGTTCTCAAGATAAAAGGTGTCGTGCATCGAGCGCGCCGGATGATTTTCCGGCGTGTTGAGGGCAGTGAAGTTATACCAATCCGCCTCGATCTCGGGGCCGTCGGCGACTTCAAAGCCGATCGAGCGAAACAGTTGCTCGATGCGCTCCAGGGTGCGGACCGTCGGGTGCAGGCCCCCGCATCCCCGGCCGCGGCCAGGCAGTGTGATGTCAAGCGCGGATACATCGAGCTGGTTCTCCAATGCGGCGCGCTTGATGGTTTCACGCCGTGCGCTCAGCAACGTCTCGATCTGCTCCTTGGCGCGGTTGATGCTGGCGCCGGCGCTGCGTCTCTCTTCCGCAGGCATTTGCCCGAGACTCTTGAGCAGCTCGGTGAGAGACCCGCTTTTGCCCAAGTAGCGTGCCTTGGCCTGCTCCAGTTGAGCGGCATCGTTGATTCCGGCAAACTCGGCGGTAGCCGCTGCAACCAGTTGTTCGACGTTGTGCATGGGAAGAAGCAGCGCGGAAACAGGCTTTCTGTGACCGCGCCGGCGCCAATTAAGCTGCTGCGTTGGTTCCTAAATGCGATTTGGCCTGGTTCGCAAGCGCCGCAAATGCAGGCTTGTCGAACACTGCCAGATCGGCCAGCACTTTGCGATCTACCTCAATGGCGGCTTTCTTCAGACCATTCATCAAAGCACTGTAATTCATGCCCAGTTCGCGCGCCCCGGCATTGATACGGGCGATCCAGAGCGCGCGGAACTGGCGTTTTCTCTGACGGCGATCACGGTAGGCATACTGCCCCGCCTTCATCACCGCTTCCTTGGCAATGCGATAGACGCTCTTGCGCCGGCCGCGATATCCCTTGGCTGCGTCAAGAACCTTCTTGTGGCGTGCGTGCGCCGTTACTCCGCGTTTGACTCTAGGCATGTGTCGATCTCCTTATGCGTAGGGCATCATCGCGCGGACGGACTTCACGTCTGCGGCAACAACACCGGTCGTTCCGCGCAATTGGCGTTTCGACTTGGTGGTTTTCTTGGTCAGAATATGGCGCTTGAAAGCGGAAGCACGCTTGATGCTCCCGCCGGGCCGGGCCTTGAAGCGCTTTTTGGCGCCACTTTTCGTTTTCATCTTCGGCATCGAAGATCTCCTTTTTGACATGGCACCGGGTGGACTTCGCTATGAAGACACTTGGATGACCCGCAGCCACTTGTTGCGTCCGTTCCGCAGGCGGAAATCACCTGCGCAACCGACGAATTGCTATTTTCCTACCTTCTTGCTCGGTGCCAGCACCATGACCAGCTGACGTCCTTCCATCTTGGGGAACTGCTCCACAACGCCGTAATCGAGCAAATCTGTTTTGACTCTTTCCAGCAACCTGATTCCAAATTCCTGGTGGGCCATTTCCCGGCCTCGAAACCGCAACGTGACCTTGGTCTTGTCGCCTTCCTGCAAGAACTTGATCAGATTGCGCAACTTGATCTTGTAATCGCCCTCGTCGGTACCTGGACGGAATTTAATTTCCTTGACCTGGATCTGCTTTTGCTTGAGCTTGGCGTCATGGGCACGCTTGGCTTCCTGATACTTGAATTTGCCGAAATCCATCAGGCGGCATACCGGCGGCTGCGCCGTCGGCGCAATTTCTACCAGATCCACTCCTTTTTCTTCGGCTAGATCGAGCCCGGCACGTAGCGGCACGATCCCAAGTTGTTCACTATCCAGCCCGACTAAACGAATCTCGGGTGCGTTGATTTCCTCATTGACGCGGTGCGTCTTCTCTTGGGCGATGGTTCAGTTCTCCAAATAAACAAAAAATCAGGCCACCGCGTGCTTTGCACCGCGCACGCCCCGTTCCTGCTCCAGGCGTTGGATCAAAGATTCGGGAGACATCTGCCCGAGATCAAGATTGCCACGGGCACGTACGGCGACCACCCCGCTGGCCTTCTCCTTATCGCCTACCACGACAAGATAAGGCCGCTTCAACAAGCTATGCTCGCGTATTTTATAGTTAATCTTCTCTCCGCGCAAATCCGATTCAACCCGAAAACCCGCTCCGCGCAGCTTATCCATCACGCTCTCGGCATAGTCGGCCTGCGCCTCCGAGATATTCATGACCACCACCTGCACCGGGGCGAGCCACAAAGGGAAAGCGCCAGCATGGTGTTCGATAAGGATGCCAATGAAGCGTTCGAGCGAACCGAGCACCGCGCGGTGCAACATCACAGGTGTGTGGCGCACATTATCCTCGCCCACAAATTCTGCACCGAGGCGTTGCGGCAGGGAAAAATCGAGTTGCAGCGTGCCGCATTGCCAGACACGTCCGAGGCAATCCTTCAGGGAGAACTCGATTTTCGGTCCGTAGAAAGCGCCTTCGCCAGGCTGCAGCTCAAAGGCGAGCCCTTTGGCCGCCAGCGATTCTGCCAAAGCCGCCTCGGCGCGATCCCATGCTTCATCCGAGCCGATGCGCTTTTCCGGACGAGTCGACAACTTGACCAGGATTTCCTCGAAGCCAAAATCCGCATAAACCTCACGCAGCAGGTCGATAAAAGCCAGCGATTCGGCTTGTACCTGGTCTTCGGCGCAGAAAATGTGGGCATCGTCCTGCACGAATGCGCGCACCCGCATGATGCCGTGCAACGCGCCCGAGGGCTCATTCCGGTGGCAGGAGCCGAATTCTGCGAGGCGCAGCGGCAGTTCCCGATAACTCTTGATTCCCTGGTTGAAGATTTGCACATGGCCAGGACAGTTCATCGGCTTGACCGCATAGTCACGGTTTTCGGAAGAGGTCGTGAACATGCTTTCGTGATAGTTTTCCCAATGCCCCGACTTTTCCCAGAGGGCACGGTCCATCACCTGCGGGGTCTTGACTTCGCGATAGCCGTGCTGACCCAGGACGCCGCGCATGTATTGCTCGATTTCCAACCAGATTTTCCACCCATGCGGATGCCAGAACACCATGCCGGGTGCTTCGTCCTGCAGATGGAACAGGTCGAGCTGTTTCCCGAGTTTGCGGTGATCGCGTTTTTCCGCTTCTTCCAGCATGTGCAGATAGGCGTCGAGATCTTCCTTCTTGGCCCAGGCCGTGCCGTAGATCCGCTGCAGCTGCTCGTTTTTTGGATCTCCGCGCCAGTAGGCACCGGCCAGCTTCATGAGTTTGAAGACCTTCAGCTTGCCTGTGGATGGCACGTGCGGGCCGCGGCAGAGGTCGACGAAATCGCCTTCACGGTAAAGCGAAACCTGCTCACCGGCAGGAATCGCTTCGATCAACTCGGCTTTGTATTGCTCGCCGATCGACTTGAAGAACTCAACGGCCTTGTCTCTGGCCCAAACTTCGCGGGTAACCGGAAAATCCTGTTTGGCCAGTTCTGCCATGCGCTTTTCGATTGCGGCCATATCCTCGGGCGTAAAGGGGCGCTGATAGGCAAAGTCATAGTAGAAACCGTTTTCAACGGTCGGACCGATGGTCACCTGCGCATCGGGAAACAACTGCTTGACTGCATAGGCAAGCAAATGCGCAGTGGAATGGCGAAGCACCTCGATACCCTGGGGATCCCTGTCGGTCACGATGGCCAGACTCGCGTCGTTTTCGATGCGATGCGATGTGTCGACCAGTTTGCCATCGCACAGGCCAGCCAGGGCTGCCTTAGCCAAGCCGGAGCCGATCGAAGCCGCCACTTCCGCTACTGTGATCGGTTGCGGGTAATCGCGTCTGGAACCATCTGGCAAGGTAATCGCCGGCATGATCAATTTGTCCGAAAAATGCAGCAAAATAAACGCGCGACCAGGACTCGCAATGCACTTCAGGCAGGGAGAGATGTTCTTGTCGCCGCAACCATTTCACCATGAACAATTCGGGATAATGTTCACATCGCGGTGAAATCAATGTTTCTCATTATAACAAAAGCTTGTCAGAATCATTTGAACAAGAACCCTAGCTGGGATTCCAGGAGGGAGAACAAGCGCGAAACCGGTCCGGATTGTACAAACCTGGAGAGGTTGGCCACCGTGCTCAATTACTGCTGCTTGAGTACACGCGAGGGCGACTTCGTTGCGGCGGGCTGGGATAAGCAGGCGATTGCTTGAATTTTGGCGATGATCTTCGCTGACTACGTGCATAATGCCGTTAAAGCGGTAAAATCATTGACCTGACAAAGGGATAGCTTTGTGCTTGTGTTTCTATTTTCCTAAATGCTAGGATGGCTTGGTTTCTTTACATGATCGAATGCGAGGACGGTAGCATTTACACCGGCATTACAGTGAATTTGACACAACGCTATCAGGCGCACGCCAACGGAAAAGGTGCTCGTTATACGCGTTCGCATCCGCCTAGGCGCTTGTTGGTCAGTGTTGAATATCCTGACAGGTCGGCAGCATTGAAGGCTGAGCATGAGATGAAGCGGTTGAGCGCGGTCGAAAAACGTGCTTTCTGTAAGCAACAGGGTGTTTCAGTAAGGAAAAGCGTATGACTTCAGAGGAACAACCGCGCACTCCCCCGGTCAATCCGCAGACCAGACTTCGCGAGTTGCTGGCTATCCCGGAACGTTTGCGCACGGATGCGCAGTGGGACGAAATCATTGAAATTGAGATCAGCATGGGACCGAAAAAACTTCCCGGCAATGCAGCCAAAACATCGTCCCAATCCCCCTCGCGCCAGCCGCAAGACAGGAAGCCGTCAGCGACCGGCAAGCATATGCGCAAGCGGCGCACATGAAAAAAGCTGAGCTATAGCATCAGCGTATCCGGAAGCAAAAATGAAAAGCCGTGCTGTCGGTTTGTGGGTAGACAGCTTTCTGGCCGAGCGCAAAGTCCGCGCTAATTCGCTCATCATCACAATTTATGGCGATTCGATCGCGCCTCATGGAGGCACGGTCTGGCTCGGCAGTTTTATCCGTCTGGTTGCGCCGCTCGGCCTCAATCCTCGCATGGTTCGTACCAGCGTGTTTCGTCTCGCCAAGGAAAACTGGCTGGTCGCAGAGCAGAGGGGGCGGAAGAGTTACTACAGCCTGACCACTACCGGTCGGCGACGGTTCGAACATGCCTACCGACGCATTTACGATAAGCCTCAAACCCAGTGGTCGGGGGGGTGGCAACTGGTGTTGACAACCAGTGGCAAACTTACGGCGGCTCAACGCGAAGTCTTGCGCAAGGATCTGCTTTGGGAGGGCTACGGAATCATAGCCCCCGGTGTTTTGGCGCATCCATCGGACAGTAGCGATTCACTGTTCGACATCCTGCAGGGCAACGGTGTTCTCGACAAGGTTGTCGTGATGCAGGGACGAACATTACGACCAAGCACGAGTATCCCGCTGCAAGACCTGGTGCATGACTGCTGGAATCTCAAAGAAATCGCTGATGATTACATGCGTTATATCGAACGTTTCCGGCCATTGCTGATCAATCTGAAAGCAGCCCGTTCTCTTGATCCCGAGCAATGTTTTGTTGTGCGCACCCTGTTGATGCACGAGTTCCGCCGAGTGTTGTTGCGCGACCCGCAACTTCCTCCGCAACTGCTTCCGAAGGATTGGCCCGGCGATATTGCACGCCGTATATGCCGGGACTTGTATTGCGTCACCCAATGCGCGACGGAAAAATACCTGATGGAGCAACTGGAGACTACCGACGGTGGATTGCCTGAAGCGGCGGATTATTTTTACGAGCGTTTTGGCGGACTCTCCAACAAGAATTGCCATCCGGAGGATGCTGCAGCCTGATTCACTTGCACTGCCAGCGCCACTCAAAATTCATATGCAACTGATGCGCTGCAGAGCAACTTATGGGATGTCTAGCGCGGGTCCGCCAGTTGCCGGATTTGCCGTCCGGCTTTTTTTGTCGGGCGTCCGCGCAGGTCTGCACCGGGAACAGGAGCAAGCTTGCGCATTTCCAGGGCACGTTGCCGCTTGGCCAGGCTCTCCGGGGTTTCCTCGTAGAGCAGGCGCGCTTCAACGGCCGGCAGGCGCTGGTCGTTGACGCCGGCGACCACAACCACAAAACGCTGATCGCCGCACGAAATATCGAGCATGTCGCCGCGCCGCACTTCTTTGGCGGGCTTGACTCGTTGTTTGTTGAGCAAGATCTTGCCGCTCTCGATCGCGGCCGCCGAAAGGCTCCGCGTCTTGAAAAAACGGGCCGCCCAAAGCCATTTGTCTAGACGCAGAGGATCAGTGGAATTCATCGAACGGGCTTTAGCTGCTGGAACACTGAAGATTGGCGTTAGTGAAAAAGGGTAATATCCGTGCCGGGTGGCGCATGGCCTAATTGTAAACCGTGTACTCCGGCATATTTTGGGAAAGGCATCCGATGTTTTCAGACACTGACGAGGTTGTGGCGAGATTTGCGCAAGCAGGCTACATCGCCGACCATCAACTTGCCGCTTTGACATTTTTGTCGGTGCGTCTTGGGAAACCCATGCTCCTTGAAGGTGAGCCCGGTGTCGGAAAAACCGAAGTGGCGAAGGTACTGGCCAAGATACTGGGCACCGAATTGATCCGCATGCAGTGCTACGAAGGCCTCGATACGCACCATGCTCTGTACGAGTGGAATTACTTGCGGCAGATGATAGAAGTTCGCCTCGAAGAGGCGCGTGGCGTGGCGAAGGAAGAGATAGGCCGCAACATCTTCAGTACCGAATTCCTGCTCAAACGTCCATTGCTGCAGGCCATCCAGAGTGAAGGCGAGTTGCCGCCGGTCCTGTTGATCGACGAAGTCGACCGTTCGGACGAGGAGTTCGAGGCATTCTTGCTGGAAGTATTATCCGATTTCCAAATCACGATTCCCGAACTCGGCACGATCAAGGCGACACGAAAACCCTTCGTGGTACTGACTTCGAACAGAACGCGCGAGTTGCATGACGCCTTGAAACGGCGCTGCCTCTATCACTGGATCAACTACCCGAAATTCGAGAAGGAACTTGCGATCGTTCGTGCCAAGGTGCCGGGTATCGATGAATCCTTGGCGCGCCAGATCTGCTACTTTGTCGAGCGACTGCGCGAACTTGACTTTTACAAGCGTGCCGGCGTCGCCGAAACGCTGGATTGGGCGCAGGCCCTGCTGTTTCTTGGCGTGGCAGAATTGGATGCCACGATCGTGGATTCAACCATGGGTTGCATTCTGAAAAGCAAGGACGACCTAGAAAAATTCAAGACGCTCGATCTTGCTAAGCTTGTAGCCGATGCCAAGCAACAGAAGCCTTAGTCCCCTGCTGGAGCATGTCGTGCGCTTTGAGCAGGCGCTGCGCGCTTCCGGCTTGTCGGTGAATCCGGCCAATCTGATTGATTTTTGCCAATCCCTGGAACATATCAACATAACGAATCGGCACGACTTCCATGCTGCGGGCCGGGTAACGCTGGTGCATCGGCAGGAAGACTTGGATCGTTTTGACGAAGCTTTTCGTCGATTCTGGGAAGCAACAGACATTCCGGCTGAGCCTCCCGACTTTCAGCAAGATGGTGCGGGAGAGAAGAGCGATGGCGATTCCTCCGCGCAAGGGCAGACACAGGCTGAAACCCTTCTTGAATTGACGGATGAGAACGAGGATGTCGGCGCAACCTCATATGGCAGTCAGGAAATTCTGATGCAACGGGATCTTGCTGCGCTCACCGATGCTGAGCTTGCACAAGCTCGCCGCATGCTCGCCAGTCTGGTTGACGCCCTGGCCAGCGAGCGGGGACGCCGTTATGCCTCGAATGATCGCGGCAGCAGGCTTGATTTCCGGCGCATGCTGCGGCGTCACTCACTGCACTCACCGGAGTGCATGCGGCTGCTGTTCAAACGGGAAAAAATCCAGAAGCCAAGATTGGTCTTGCTCTGCGATATCAGCGGGTCCATGGAAGGCTACTCGCGCTTTTTGATTGAATTCATTTTTGCCTTGCGGCGCACCCTGCCCAAGGTTGAGGTCGGTGTATTCGCCACGCGGATGACCATGATCACGCGACTGCTTGAGGAGCGCAATGTCGATCGCGCCCTGGCGCAGGTGACACAGAAGGTGAGGGATTGGGGCGGTGGCACTGACATCGGCGGCTGTCTGGGAGAGTTCAACGACTATTACGCAGGAAAGGTCGTTCGCGCCAAAACGGTTGTGGTTATCCTCAGCGATGGATGGGATTGCGGCGAACCGCAGCAACTGCGCTTGGCATTGGAGCAACTGCGTCGCCGGGTGCATCGGCTGCTCTGGTTGAACCCCCTGCTCGGCGGCGAAGGCTATCAGCCGCTGTGCACCGGAATCCGCACCGCGCTGCGCTATATTGACGAGATGCTGCCGGCGCACAATCTGGAAAGCCTGGTTCGGGTTGCGCGCATTCTGCGCGAAGTCTGGCGTTAGTCCGCCGTAAACACCGATAATTATCTGCGGTTTGATGATACGACCTGCAGTAGCTGGATAATAGTTGTAGCAGTCTCCGCATAAACTTATGTGTGGGATAGTTTTCACGTACAGGAGAAGAACAGATGGCGCTAGTCAAACTGAAGGAATTTTGCATTCCGGACAAGCCCGAGCAGGTTGATGCTTGTGTTGCAAAATATGGAGAAAATGCCCTGATTCTGGCCGGCGGGAGCTTTATCCATGGCCTCGAAGCGCGTGGCCTGTTGTCCGAGGTGGAAGCCTTGGTCGACATCCGCAAGCTGGGTTTCGCCGGAGTGACGGCCGCGGCCGGCGGCCTCCACATTGGTGCCATGACCACTTTTGCCCAACTTGAACAGCTGCCGGAATTGGGTAGTGCTCCCTGGCTTGGCGCGCTCAAGGATGCCTTGACCTATCCGCCCATGCAGATCAAGAATGCCGCGACCGTCGGCGGTTGTCTTGCCGCCGCCTGCCCCTTCTTCGATATCCCGACCGCGCTCCTGGCGCTGGATTGCAAATTGAGCACGAACAAAGCCGGGGCAAAGCGGGAAATGAATCTGGCAGATTTGTTTTCCGGGTTGTTCGAGAACTCTCTTGAGCCTGGTGAACTGATCATTGAAGCCAAGCTTGCCAAGCCGGCGGGGCGAGCAGCCAGCGCCTTTATCAAGCTTGAAGGCACGGCGAACGACCTGGCCATCGTCAACGCTGCCGCCTACATTGCGCTCGACGGATCGGGCCAGTGTCAGGAAGCCAGGATTACCCTGGGTGGTGGAGTCGGCGACAATGTCGTGCGATCCTCCAGTGCAGAGCAAGTCTTGCTGGGGCAGAAACTTACAGAAGAACTGCTGCAACGCGCTGCAGATGCCGTCGGCCAGGACATCCAGCCGATGGCGGATCATCGCGCATCGGCCGCTTACCGCCTGGCGATGGCCAAGGTCTTCACAAAACGCGCGCTAAGCCTGGCCTTGAGCCGCTTGAACTAAGGGGAACGACTATGAAACAACTCATTGCGCTTGAAGTGAATGGCGATATGCATGAGATCGCAGTTGAGGCCGATGCAACCCTGCTGAGCGTGTTGCGCGACAACCTGGGTCTGATCGGTACCAAACGCGGCTGCGACAGTGGCGGCTGCGGCTGCTGCACCGTGCATATTGACGGCAAAGCGATGTATTCCTGCATGATGTACGCACTCTCCGCCCAAGGCCGTAAGATCACCACCATCGAAGGTCTGGGTTCGGCGGAGAAACTCGATCCCGTACAGGACGCTTTCGTCAAGGAAGGTGCGGTTCAGTGCGGCTATTGCACCTGCGGCATGATCATGACGGCCAAGCAGTTGCTTCACGACAATCCGCATCCGGTTGAAGAGGCGATCCGCCATGGCATCGCAGGAAATCTATGTCGCTGCACCGGATACCACAAAATTGTCGAAGCCATCAAGACGGCAGCGGGCAACTGAATGCCACACAAGAGAGGACAATGAACATGACGAATTTGAATGTCGTTGGTAAGTCCGTCCTGCGCCAGGACGCCTACGAAAAAGTGGTTGGCGGCAAGGGTTTCCCCGTCAATATCAGTCTGCCGGGAATGCTTCACGGCAAAATGCTGCGCAGCCCCTATCCGCATGCCCGCATTCTGAGCATCGATACTTCCCGTGCCGAAAAGCTGCCCGGCGTCAAGGCCGTGATGACACCCAAGGATGTGCCGCAGATTATTTTCAACCCGATCTTTTTCATGCCTGCCGACTCGATGGCAATTCATCGGGATATGCTGATATTGAGCGACACCGTGCGCTTTGCCGGGCAACCGGTGGCGGCGGTAGCAGCGACTACAGTGGCAATCGCCGAGCAGGCTCTGTCCCTGATTGATGTCGAGTACGAGGAACTGCCGGCAGTCTTCGACCCGGAAGATGCGATGAAGGAGGGCGCCCCCGAGATCCACGCCGGGGTCAAGAACAATATTCGCGCCACACCATCGTTTGGCGCCGGTGACGTTGAACAGGGCTTCAAGGAAGCCGATTATGTCTTTGAAGGAACCTACGAAACCCAGCGCGTTCATACCTGCTACATGGAGCCCCGCGTCTGCGTCTCCGACACTGACAGCAGCGGGCATGTCACGATCTACTCTTCGATTGCCCACCTGTTTGGCCTGCGCGAGAGACTGGCCTATGCGCTAGGCTTGCCAGTGAGCAAAGTGACAGCGATCCAGGCACCCTATACTGGTGGAAGCTTCGGCAGCAAGCTCGATCTAGCCTACATAGAGGCGCTGTCTGCACTCCTCAGTGCCAAGACAAAAAAGCCGGTGCGCCTGGAGCACACGCGCTATGAGGATTTCATCTGCAATGCCCGCCATCCGATGAAGGTATACCTCAAGACCGGCGTCAAAAAGGATGGCACCATCACGGCGCGCTACGCCAGCACGCTGTGTGACACCAGCGCCTACTCGGCGCATGGCCCGGAAGTGATCATGGTGCACGCCTACTTCGGCCTGATGCTCGGTTACCGCGCTCCGCATACAAAATGGGAAGGTACGGTGGTTTATACCAACAACATGCCCGGCGGTGCATTCCGCGGCTACGGCGCACCGCAGGCGGCTTTTGCCGTCGAATCGCAGATCGACGAGATTTGCGAGAAACTCGGTTTCGATCCGATCGAGTTCCGCCTCAAGAACACCCCGCGCCAAGGTGATCCGCATCCCTTCAATCCGGAATGGAAACTCGGTGGCTACGCGCTGGATCAGTGTCTGACCAAGGGCGCAGAACGCATGGGCTGGTCAAACCGCGCCAAAGCTGGCAGCGCCAGCGGCACCAAGAAGCGAGGCATAGGCATGGCCGCGCATCCGATCTGGGTCTCCGGTTGCGTCGGCTTTCCCGACATCTATGAGCATTCCGGCGCAATTATCAGGCTCAATGTGGATGGCACTGCCTATCTTTCTTCGGCGACCATGGATATCGGTTCCGGCCAGAACACCACGTTGTGTCAGATTGCGGCAGAAGAACTGGGGCTGAAGTTCGAATCGGTGCGTATGGCACCTGGCAACACAGACAACTTGCCGTTCGACGCACCCACCCATGCGAGCCGTGTCACCTATTCGTCTGGAAATGCCGTCAAGGTGGCGGCGGCTGACGCCAAGAAAAACCTGTTGGAAGTCGCAGCCATTGTCATGGAAGCGAATGCAGCCGATCTTGAAGTGCGCGATGGCATGATCACGGTTAAAGGCGCACCGGCAAAGGCCATGTCCGTCGCCGATGTGGTCAAGCGCGCCGAGTCGCCCTTCATGGTGGTTGGCGCACAGGGACCTACGCCGACGACGCTCAAGGAAAAAGGCACCATCATGGGCATATCCAGCGTCGCACCGCCAGCGAATGCCTCGCCTGCCGTCGCTGAATTCGTCGAAGTCGAGGTGGACACCGAAACCGGGCAGGTGAAAGTGTTGCGTGCCGTCTATGCCCATGACCTGGGCCGGGTGGTCAACCCTGCCGCTGCCCAAGGCCAGGTGGAAGGCGGCCTGCAGCAGGGGATAGGCTATGCGTTGATGGAGCAGATGCTTTTCGATCCGGAAACCGGGGCCTGCCTCACGTCGGATTTTCTCGACTACAAGATGCCGACCGCAGTTGAGATGCCAAGCAAGATCGAGTGTATTTTCATTGAGTCGAACGAGCCTACAGGCCCATACGGAGCAAAGAGTTTGTCTGAGGCTTGCCTCATCGTTCCCGCCCCGGCCATCGCGAATGCCATCTATAATGCCATCGGCGTGAGGTTTCACAGTTTGCCGATCACACCAGAGAAAATTTTGGCTGCATTGGGCAAGTTATAGCATCACTGAGATGGCTACCACAGGTCAGCGGTAGCCATCTCGGTGCCCATCCGCTTTTCTTCCGAAGCGTCTTCCGACGTCGTTCATTGTCGCGTTCCTGGTGAGAATTAGGGGGTTACACTTCCTGCAGGCGCGCCGAATGATGCGCCGCACAATGGTTGGGATCAATGAGTTGCAGCATATTGCAGCTAGCTGCAAGATACTGCTTGATTTGCTCCGCAAAGTGGCGCGATAATGAACCATTGCAATCCCTATAAGCCATGCGCAGACAAGAGCAGGGGAATTCCGTCGGAGGAGACTTCCATGCAAATACTGACCCAGCCACGTCCAGGCAAGAGCGTGCCTCTTTCAGGTTACCCGCTGTTTCTATCGAATGATATTGAAGAAACCCGCGAGATGGTGTCAGGCATTTTTTGCCCTCACGATCTGAAGATCACTGGGCGAAACCAAAAACTGGATGCACGCATGTATCACGCCTCAGTCGGTCCGGTTTCCTTCAGCCGCTTGCAGCATGGCGCGGATGTCTCGATCGACCCGGGTTGCCTCAAGGATTTTCTGCTGGTTCAGATGCCCTTGAAAGGGAAAGCAGATATCTCTTGCGGCAAGAGCCACATCGGGTCCCATCCGAAACTCGCTTCAGTTCTTACTCCAGAAATGCCTCTGAAAATGTGGTGGTCTGGCTGTTGTGACAAAATCATCGTGCGCATTCCGCGCGAAGAACTTGAGCGTCAATGTACACAGCACCTGGGACACGGTTTGCGGCAGCCGATTGAGTTCCAGCTGGGTATGGACGTGACCGAGAAGGGGGGCAATGATTGGTTGCGCCTCGTCGCGTTTCTTGTGGGGGAACTGGATCGGAACAGCAGCATGATCTACAACTCTCCGCTCATCAGAGCACAGATGGTGCAAATGCTGGTAACGACGCTGCTCTTTTGCCAGCCGAACAATTATCGAGAAGCTCTGTTAAGACCTGCGCCGCCGATTGCTCCCCACTACGTGAAGCGCGTTGAGGAATACATTGCTGCGCATGCCGACCAGCCGATTACCATCATCGAGCTGTCCAATTATGCCGGTGTCAGTACGCGCGCCTTATACGCGGGTTTCCGCAACTTTCGCAATACCAGCCCGATGGCGCACCTGAAGGAAGTGCGCCTGCAGCGCGCTCATGACGATCTTCTCAATGCCAAGCAGGGGGAGCGTGTGACGACCATTGCAATGCGCTGGGGATTCACCCATTTGGGCAACTTCACGGCAGCCTATAAACGCAAATTTGGTGAGCAGCCTTCGGATACGCTGAGACGCTGAGGTGTCCAATAAACAGCGCTTGTTCCTACCGAGAGGGCTAGAGCAATCTTCTCAGTGCGCTGCCCAACTTTCGAAAGAGAGCGATCAAGTTGGCGACAATCCCTGCTGCTTCCCGATGAGGTTCTGAATCGCTTTGAACTTCCGGTTCAAGACGTGCGCGGAGCGCACCGATAAACTGATCGCTCATTGATTCAGCCATTTTCTGCATGACGCCGCCAGCGAATTTCCCTAGGCGACCGACGATATTCACTTTCGAGGAGTAAGTGACTTCGGTGTTGTTCTTGCTGACTGCTTTCAGGGTTAGCGTGTTCTCAGCATTAACCCGGCTGGCGTTGCCGCCTTCATTGCCCCGGATCGAAAACACGGCGTGTTCCGGCGGACGCTCTTCAATGGTTTCGATGTTGAAGTTGAAGGTAGTCTTGATCGGTCCCACCTTGACGCTGATGACTGCATTGTATTTTCCCGGACCCGTGATTTCGACATGCTGGCAGCCCGGCATGCACGGGCCGACCTCGGCGGGAGTAGTCACGAACTGCCAGACACGTTCAATAGGTGCCGCTACTGCGAAAGTACGTGCGATCTGCATCTGTCTGGTTTCCTTCTCGCTGGGCTGATCTGTTGCATGTGGCTGTCCGATGCGAAAACACATGCTTCACCATTAGAGAATACAGCACCGGGTATTCGCAGTCCATCCTAAGCGCCAAGATCCGACTGAAATATCTGCAGGGAGGAGATATGCCTTGCATTAACTGGATAACAACGACACCGGACTGAGCATAGACTAATCCGATACCGTCGCAACATGCGCAAACAACACGATAAATCAAGCGACCACAGACTCCGGAACATACAAGGTGTTTCCTTGAATCATCACGGTGGGATTGGCTCTCCAGAGAAAGAAGGGAAAAACATGAACATTCGAGGATTTCCTGACCACACTAATCGAAAGGAAAAAACATGAGCAGTCACATGAGCAGTCGAGGATTGCCTGAGTTTGAGCTTCTGATACCGCGGACCAGCCCGGAAGCAATGGACATGCTGGCGCAACATCGGGACCAATTATCAATTCTGAACGGTGGCACTGCCCTGTGGAACTATGTCAGGGGACGGAACCGTGTGACACCTTATGTTCTCAGTCTGTCGGCCCTCAAGGGATTGGACTACATCAACGAGATACCCGGTGATGGGTTGCGTATTGGCGCAAAGGCAACGATCGCCCAACTGATCGAACACCCGGCTGTGAGCGCCAAGTATGCCGCACTGCATGAATCCGGCTACTGGTTCGGCAACCCGACGGTTCGCAACATGGCGACTGTGATGGGCAATGTCCTGCGCGCCTCGCCGTCGGCAGATTGTTCGTGTGCGTTGCTGGCTTTGGGATGTCAGGTGATTCTCCAAAACAAATCGGGCCAACGGGCGGTCGATATTGACGATTTCTGGCTTTCCTACGATGTCACGGCGCGCAAACCAGATGAACTTGCTGTCGAAATTCGCATTCCGGAACCCAAGGCAACAACGCGCTCGGCTTTTCAGCGGCTTACCCGAGTCCGGCAGGATCTGGCCAAACTCAATGTGGCAGTCAGGCTGGAAATGGACAAGGGGGTCTGCCAACAAGCCCGTATTGCAATCGGTTGCGTCGGCCCGACGACCATGCGTGTCAAGAAAACAGAAGCGCTGCTGCAAGGTAAAGCCATCAACGATAGTCTGTTGGAGCAGTTGGCGACATCGGTGCGGGGAGAAATTTCTCCCATTGACGATCAGCGGTCAACGGCTCTTTATCGACAGCAGGTCGCTGGTGTCATTGTCAAACGCACGATCTCCCGTGCGGCCGCAGATAAAGGAGCTACCCAATGAAAACCAGATCGATTACGCTTTGTGTCAATGGCCGCGATTACACGTTCGAGGTCCCGCATAACCGAACGCTGTTGCAGGCGCTCAGAGACGATCTCAAGCTGACCGACACCAAATACGGTTGCGGATCGGGTGAGTGTGGCGGTTGCACTGTGCTCATCAATGGCAAGGACAACATCAATTCCTGCCTGACTCTGGCCGCCGAGATGGAAGGTAAGCACATCACCACTGTCGGCGGATTGACCAAGAACGGGCAATTGCATCCGATCCAGCAGGCCTTTGTCGAACTCGGCGCAATTCAGTGTGGATTTTGCACTCCGGGCATGGTCATGAAAACGGCCAGCTTGCTGGCGCATAACCCCAACCCTTCAGAGGATGATATCCGCAGGGGGCTGGAAGGAAATATCTGCAGATGCACCGGCTATGAAAACATCATCCGTGCAGTACAGAAGGCCAGCCAAATGATCAACGCATCAGCAACCCAATGCGCAGGAGGTGCATGCTCATGAGCGATTTGACTTATGTTGGCAAGAACATACCCAAGGTTGACGCCAAGGAAAAAGTGACAGGGCAGGCGATATATGCCGGGGACCTCCAATTTCCCGACACGCTTTTTGGCAAGATCGTCCGGTGCTGGGAGCATGCCCATGCCAAAGTGACGCACCTCGACCTTTCTGAAGCCGCCAAGGTTCCGGGTGTGGTCAAGGTGCTCGGTCCCAAGGATGTGACGCAGAAACTGTATAACTGTGGTGTGCTGGATTTGCTGGCATCAGAGGAAGTCGGCCATATGCTCGGCGAGATCGAGGATCAGCGCATTTTTACCGATTATGTCAGACATCAGGGGGATGCCATCTGCGGGATTATCGCGGAGACCCAGGAAATTGCCGAAGCGGCCGCGGCCAAGGTCATCGTCAAGTATGAGCCCCTGCCGGTCTATCTGCAGCCTGAAGAGTCGGCCAAGCCGGATGCCATCCAGTTTGATGCAAGGAAGCCGGGCAACAAGGCGTTCCAGTTGCCCGAACAGATGTTCCCGAACAATGTCTATGGTTGGGGCGATGTCGATGCCGAAATGGCCAAGGCAGAACTGATCATAGAGAATACTTTCCAGCTTCCGAAGGTCAAGCAGTGCCAGATTGAACCCCACGCCTATGTCGCGCTGTTTGATCAGCGGGGGCGCCTTAGCATCTGGACTTCTACGCAGATGCCCAAGCTGGTGCAGAACAAGCTGGCGCGTTTGTTTGAAATGCCGTTATCCAAACTAAATCTCATTCCGACCACGATAGGCGGCGGGTTTGGCGGAAAACTCGGCATGATCTTCGAGCCGGAGACCTGTGCCATGGCGTTGGCGGTTCCCGGGCGCCACGTCAAGGTGCAATCCTTGCGGGAAGAGGACTGGGTCGCATCGGAAAGCCGTCATCCGGGGAAATACTGGCTGAAAATAGGCTTTCTCAAGGACGGCACGCCGGTAGCCGCGGACGCTTTGTTCACCGCCGATACCGGGGCCTATTTCACCCACGCCACGGGGGTTCCTTTCACCACCGGCGCATGGTTGATCGGCATGTACAAGTACGGTGCGGTGCGCTACAAGACCAATGCCTACTATACCAACAAGGCGCCCAGCGGCGCATTTCGTGGCTATGGCAACCCGCAGACCAACTTTGTGCTTGAGCAAACCGTGGACCAGGCCTGCCGGCAACTGGGCATTGATCCGGTCGAATGGCGCAAGCGCTGGCACAAGCAGGTTGGCGACGATGGTTGGTGCCTCGGCATCCCCTATGCGTCCAGCTCCTTGACCGAATGCCTGGAACGCGGTGCCGCCAAGATCGGCTGGGCGGAGAAACGCGCCAAATATGCCAATCAGTCCGGGCCCAAACGTCGCGGTGTGGGCGTTTCGGTGATGAATCATACTTCCGGCGCCATGCCCATGCTGTTGGAGCATACCGTCGCCAAGGTGAAGATGAATGAGGATGGATCAGCCGTGATCAATGTGGCCTGCTCCGATGTGGGGGCAGGATCGCATACGGCATTGACACAGATCGCTGCCGAAACCCTGGGCATACCGATGGAAGATATCTACATCGACAACAATATGGATTCGGCTGGCTTCGATGTCGGTTCCCATGCCAGTCGCACGGCCTATGTCGGTGGTGGCGCAGTGATGAAAGCCTGTGAGGACGTCAACCGTCAGTTGATCGAACGCGCTTCGACGCGTCTCGGCATACCTGTGGATCAGCTTGAAATCAAGAATCGACAGGTTGTCTCCAAGGATGGCAAGGCCTCAATGAGCGTCAAAGAGATTTGCAATGTCGGTGTTTCCAACTACATCAATCCGGCGAACGGGGAAAGAAACGGCGTTCCTGGCCAGATTCAAGGTTATGCCAGTCATTTCCCCAGTCACAACTCCCCCCCATTCGGCGCCTGTTTTGCCGAAGTGGAAATCGACATAGAAACCGGCCAGACGAAGGTGGTGGAAATGGTGATTGCCCACGATATCGGTCGCGCGATTCACCCGCCTTCAGTGCATGGACAGCTTGCCGGGGGGGCACAGCAGGCGCTTGGCATGACGTTGACCGAAGAGATACGCTATGACGAAAAAGGCTTGATTCAAAATAACAGCTTCTTCGATTACAAGCTGTTCGGTCCGCTCGACATGCCCAAACTGACAACGATTCTCGTGGAAAATCCTGATCCGGGTGCTCCCTACGGATTAAAGAGCGTCGGTGAGGCCGGGACGGTCAACCCGGTGGGTGCTGTCGCCAATGCGGTATCGCATGCTCTCGGCATCATGTTTACCGAAGCACCGATCACTCCCGAGAGAATACTCAAGGCAGTAAATGAGCGAGGAATAAAATAACTCTGCTTGCAGGAAGGCTGCCCGGCGGGTAGCTTTCCTTTTTTCAGGATAGCCCATGGCAACCACGCTGGACTGCATGCAAGGTTTATTGCGGCTGACGCCGATTGAAAAGGCGGTGCTGATTACCGTGCGGCAAGCCGAAGGTTCCGTTCCCCGCGGTGTCGGAACGTGTATGCTGGTCACGCAAACACAGCAATACGACACCATCGGCGGCGGTCACCTGGAATGGAAGGCGGTTGCCACGGCCCGGCTATGGATGGCTGAATCAAATCAAGCCATGCAACCGGCACGCCAGCTCGATCTGGTCCTCGGTCCCAGTTTGGGACAATGCTGCGGCGGTGCGGTGCGTTTGCAGTTGGAGCGCGTCGATGCCTGGAGCGATGCAGAGCGACAGGCCAAATTACAGATCTTCCATGATGAAAGACTGCACCTGCCGCATTTGTACCTTTTCGGTGCAGGCCATGTCGGCCAGGCCTTGGTCCAGGTCCTTCAACAAACGCCTTGTCAAATCACCTGGGTCGATGAGCGTGATCACTTGTTTCCCGAGCATCTTGCACCACAGATCCAGACCGAGGCTACCGATACGCCGGAAGCGGTTATCAAGGCGGCCGAACCTGGTGCTTTCTATCTGGTGATGACCCATCATCATGGTCTGGATTTGATACTTTCAGAACACATTTTGCGCAAGGGAAACGCCGCCTGGTTTGGCTTGATCGGCTCCAAGACCAAGCGGGCTCGTTTCGAGTCCCGCCTCTGTGAGCGCGGTGTTGGCGCAGAACGCCTGCGGGACATAGTTTGCCCGATCGGCATCGCCGGCATCGCCGGCAAGGAACCGGGCGTGATCGCGATTGCCGTGGCGGCCCAACTGATGCAACTGTGGACCGAAAAACCTGTGCTGATGTCTGTCGATCCAGCAACGGATGCCGTGTGCAATGAATGAAAGAACCTTGCAGGAAAAGTTCATCATCATCAGGGGTGCGGGTGAGATGGCTACCGGGGTGGCCTGCCGACTGTACCGCGCCAACTTCACCCGCATGCTCATGCTGGAAACACATTTTCCGCTGGCTGTTCGCCGGCGTGTTTCCTTCTGCGAGGCAATTCACGATGAACATGTCTCTGTGGAAGGCATCGAAGCCTTTCGGATCGAGCGGAACGATGGCCTTTCCGGCATGTGGGAAAGCAGAAGAATTCCTGTCCGGATAGACCCGCAGGCAGAGAGCATTCGGCAGCTCAAGCCCGACGTGGTCGTTGATGCCACCTTGGCCAAACGAAATCTGGGTACGGCCATAACGGATGCACCGCTGGTCATCGCGCTGGGGCCGGGTTTCTGCGTCGGAACCGATTGCCACGTGGTGATCGAAACCAATCGCGGCCATGATCTCGGACGACTGATCACGCACGGTTCCGCTGCAACCAATACCGGAATTCCTGGCGATATCGGGGGATATACCTTGGAGCGGGTGCTGCGTGCGCCAGCTGATGGCATGTTTATTCCGGACAAGAAGATCGGCGAAATGGTCCGAAAGGGTGAAGTCGTGGGTCGGGTTGGCGAGCTTGAAGTGGTTTCGGCAATTGGCGGTATTCTGCGCGGTTTGATCCGTCCAGGATCCGTTGTGACTTGCGGCTTGAAGATAGGTGATGTTGACCCGAGAGGTGAGGTCGGCTATTGCAATACCGTATCCGAGAAAGCCCGGGCTCTGGGCGGTGCAGTGCTTGAGGCGGTGCTGGCAAAATATAACCGGTGAGCGAGGCAGCATTGACCGAGCTGCCTATCGAAAACCTTCTGTTTCAGAAACAGCAGGGTGTGTTGGCCCTGATCGGCGCCGGCGGAAAAACCAGTCTCATGTTTCAGCTTGCCCGGCTTCTTCTGCGTTCAGGGCAAAGGGTTCTGACCACGACCACGACCAAAATCTTTGTGCCGACGAGCGAACAGTCTGCGACGTTGCTTGTTGCGTCCGATCCGCAGACCATTTTGCATGAGGCTTCATCAAGTCTATCGACCTCACGGCACCTGACCGCCGCTGCAGAACATCTGTCGGACAGCAACAAGCTCAAAGGATTTTCTTCTGAGGGAATTTCCCAATTTGCGGCGTCTGGCGTTTTCGACTGGATTCTTGTCGAAGCCGATGGCGCCGCCCATCGTCCCTTGAAGGCTCCCGCTGCCCACGAACCGGTGATCCCTCCCTGCACGTCTATCCTGATGGCCGTGATTGGGTTGGACGTGCTGAATCAACCCTTGTCGGAGAAAGCTGTTTTTCGTTGCGAATTGGCTGGACCCAGGATGGGCTTGAATCAAGGCGAACCTGTCAGCGAAGCAGCTCTTGTGCGTCTGATTCTTCATCCCGCCGGCGTTTTCAAGGATGCACCGCCAGATGCACGACGCTTCATCTTTCTCAACAAGGGCGATGACGCCGAATTGCGCGCGGCGGGTTCTCGGATTGCTATGAGCCTCAGCCGTGAAGACGCTGGCGTGGCAGAAGCCGTGATCGTTGGCCAGGCATTGGATGAACTGCGGCTCCATGCCCTGCACTACCTGGCGTCGATGCACTGATGGAATCACAGCGCAACGTGACGGGAATTGTTCTGGCAGCGGGAGAGGGCTTGCGTATGGGAGTGACCAAGCAGTTGTTGCCTTTTCGCGGCACGACCATTCTCGAATGCGTCGTCAACAGCGCGCTCGCGTCATCGCTGCAGCAGGTCATTGTGGTTCTTGGTCATCAGGCTGAAGAAATTGCGCCGACACTGAAAAACCGCAATCTTTCGTTGGTGGTCAATCCTGGCTATCGCCTGGGGCAAAGCACTTCACTCAAGGCGGGGTTACGCACGCTGGCCGCAGATGCCGAAGCCGTTCTCTTCCTGCTTGGGGACCAACCGCTTGTTACTCCAGCGATTATTAATCTTATCCTTGGTGCCTACCGTGATTCCGGAAGCCCGATTGTCATGCCGGTGTTCGCCGGGCGACGTGGCAATCCTGTTCTCTTCAGTAAAGAGACATTTTCGCGTATGGAGTCGCTCAGTGATGATTGCGGAGCGCGCTCCCTGTTCGGCGAGTATGCTGCACGTCTTCTTACCGTGTCAGTTGCGGATCCCGCCATACATTTTGATATCGATACCCAGGAAGATTATCAGCGTCTCCTGCAATTAGAGCACTCTGATGCTGCCGGGACAAATGCGTTCTGAGCAGCCCACGCTATTGCAAGCGCAAGCCTAGTTCTGACGATGTGCCATTTAGCCAAAACGTTTCTTGCAGTTGCGAACCGGGTGAATCCGGAAAAGCTACTTTCTCAAACCGCGGGTATTGTCACCGGCCGATTCCCCGGCTTCAGGTTTCCAGTCGAAAGCTAGGCCACGCCACATGTCGCGGTAATCATACCCCGTTTGCAACGCAAGATTCAGGCGGTTGTACGAGGCAAAGTCACTGACCAGATGCACCATCTGGACCACACCCTTATCACTGAGCCCGACGTTCCGCAGCGTTTGCACATCCTGATCGGTGACCGATTTCGGATCGCCATTCACCTTGAGTGCGAAGTCGAGCAACGTTCTCAGGCGCTGATCTGTCGTCGCCGCGCTGCCCTTGGTCAAAAGCTGGGCGACATAACTTTCTTCGGTGTTCAGGCCATAATTCAGAATGGTGCAGAAAGCCGCGGTGCAATAGGGGCAGCCGTTTGCTTTTGAAACAAGGATGCCAATATGCTGGATTTCCGGCAGAGTCAGTTCCCCCATTTGCCACAGGACCTTCGTCGATCCCAGCTTGGCCTTGAAATACTCGGGGAAATTCATTTCGACGTAGAAATGATTGGGTACCGCGCTCTCCATTTGCGTGACCCAATTGAATATTTCCTGAATGATCGGGTCAGTGATGTTCTCCGGCTTGACCAATGCAACGCGCGTCATTTGTGAGCTCCTCAGTTGTGGCCGGTATGCCTGCGGCAAATTTAGCCGGGCTTGCTACTCTCTGGCGCCATCTTTAGTGAATCGATGGCCTGCCCATCCTGAAGTATCGCGCGAAAGGGCAAAAAACAGCTGGGACAATACACAACTTGTTCACCAGAAAGCGTTTTCAATTGATGCGGCCTGACGGCGCCGCAATTTGGGCAAGGAATGGAAACGATAGGCAGTGGCATTTCAACCTCACGATATCAGGACAGGCAAGAACTCAAGGTTCTTGCGCCTACTCTAAGCTTTTGAAATCAATGGTGCCGGCGAGAAGAGTTGAACTCCCGACCTTCGCATTACAAGTGCGCTGCTCTACCAACTGAGCTACGCCGGCTGAGGAATCGGCCGGATTATATCCGTGTGGGCCGAGTTTCCGCTACACTTTGCAGGCTGAAGCTCCCTCTTTTCATCTGAATGGTTCTCTCCTCCAAGAACAAAGACTCTCGCTTGCGTCTGATCATCGTCGATGCTCTGGAAGATGATGCGGCACAGTTGGTGGAGCGCCTCCGTAGCGCGGGCCACGAGCCACAGGCAGAGCGTGTCGCAACCGCGGAAGAACTGCACAATGCGATCCAGGCGCAGGCCTGGGATGCGATTCTTTGCAAGCACCGCGTGCCGGGTTTGTCGGTTTTGACAGCGCTTAAAGTGATGCATGAGCTTGAATTCGACCTTCCTTTCATCGTCATCGCCGAAAGCATTGATGATAAAAGCGCTGCGCGCGCGATGCGGGCCGGCGCCCACGACTGCTTATCCCGCGATGGACTGGAACGCCTGGTACCGGCCATCGAGCGCGAAGTCCGTGATGCTCGTCACCGCGCAGATCACCGCGCCGCTCTGGAAATGCTCAAGGAAAGCGAGGCTCGTTTTCGCGCTTTGGCCTCCAATTTGCCCGGCATGGTGTTTCAGTTGCAGATCGAAGCAGATGGAAACCTTCGTTTTGTCTATGTCAGCGAAGGCTGCTTCCAGTTGTTCGGCTTGAAGCCGCATGAACTGTTGGGAACCCCGCAGCAGTTCCTGGGCGCCATAGAAAGCCTTGACCGCGCCGCTCTGGAACGAACGTTGGTGGATTCTGCAGCAGCATTCGCCCCGCTCAATTGGGAAGGGCGCATCCGCAGCAAAGGCCAGATCAAATGGATCAGTCTGCGTTCCACACCGCAACGGCTCGAAGGGGGGGGGGTCCAGTGGCAAGGCATTGCCACCGATATCACGCGCAGCAAGGAAACCGAGTCGCAACTGCGCCGCTCGCGCGAGCAGATGTCGGAGCTCTCATTTCACCTGGAAAGCGCAATTGAAGAGGAACGTGAGCGGATTGCCCGTGACATCCATGACGAACTGGGTAGCACCCTTGTTGCCCTCAAGATCGAGACGTCCTTGTTGGGTGGCAAACTGCCTGTCGAGAATGGCCCAGGGACCTTGCGTGGCAAAGTCCATTCGATCGAGACCCTGGTGGATCGCGCCATGAGTACGGTGAGCCGGGTTGGGCGTGAATTGCGCCCGGGCATTCTGAAGGAGTTCGGTTTGCCCGCCGCGATAGAATGCCAAGCTGAGGATTTTACCGAGCGAACCGGCATCACCTGCCGCGTCAAATGCGACGATGAGGGAATCGACCTGGATGAAAAAGCCTCTTTGGCGCTATTCCGCATTTTGCAGGAGGCTTTGACGAATGTGGCCAAGCATGCCCATGCTTCTCTGGTGGTCGTCAGGCTGCGCCGTGAAAGCGACAGAATCTCGCTGGAAATTCGCGATAACGGGCGGGGTGTATCGGATGCCGACATGAACAAGCCTAAATCCTTCGGCCTGCGCGGGATCCGCGAGCGCGCCAGCAGTCTCAATGGCGAATTGAGCATTACGCCCGTGGAGCAGGGGGGGACCTTGATTGTTCTGCGCATACCGGATCCGGATCCAGGCAAGCCCATTCTCCCCGCTGAGGAAGAACCGCAAGGCAACTTATTCTGAGAACCCATGACCGAAAATAGAATTCATGTACTGATCGCCGATGATCATGCCATCGTGCGCCAAGGTTTGCGACAAATTCTTTCTGAGACAGAAGATCTGCTCGTGTCAGGCGAGGCCAGTGACGGGGTTGACGCCATGCGCCTGGTACGGCAGCAGCACTGGGATGTCGTTTTGCTGGATGTATCGATGCCAAACCGCAATGGCATCGATACCCTGAAAATGCTCAAGAAGGAATTTCCTCGCCTGCCGGTGCTGATCCTCAGCATGCATCCGGAGGAACAGTATGCCGTGCGCGCCCTCAAGGCCGGTGCGTCCGGCTACCTCACCAAACAGAGTGCGCCGGAACTGCTGGTGACAGCAATTCGCCAAGTAGCGAGCGGGCACAAGTATGTCAGTCCCTCGCTGGCGATGAAACTGGCTGACGTCATCGCAGAAAAAGATGACCGTCTGCCGCATGAAACGCTTTCCGACAGGGAATATCAGATTTTCTGCCTGATTGCTGCAGGGCGGCCGCTGACACAAATCGCAGAGGAGATCAATATCAGTGTCAAGACCGTCAGCGAGTACCGCAAGCGAGTGCTCGATAAAATGAAATTGGATACCAACGCTGAACTGATCCACTACGGACTCAAACATGGCCTGGTGGAATAAAATACCGAGTTAACAAGTCCCGTTTCCCCTATTCCCCGATCAAGAAATCATGGCCAAGCCCACTCAGCCCTCCGAGATCGCGCGCGATGTTTTGAAGCAGTTGGCGTTGAGCCGCACGCCGCCGACTCCGGACAATTACATGGCGCTTTACCACGAAATTTCCGGTACTGCGAAAGTGGAAAGCTTCCCGGAAAAATCGTTGAAAAACATCGTTGCAGACATGCCGCGCAATACCGCAGAACAGACGCGTATGGCCAGGCAGCTTGAAGCCGCGATTGCCGAGAAGAACTGGGATGCGCTGAAGGGGGTCTTGCTCGGCTTCTCTGTGGCTAGTGCGGCAGAGCCACCGCAGTGGCCAACCCTTATCCGCGACCTGACCGTGCAGCTTGAAAGAGTCCAGGCCGGACTGACGCAGACCAAGAAGCGAGAAATGATCGAGCATGTGCTCAATGCATCCTCCTCGCCGGATTTGCTGTACTCACGGCTCCACTCGCTGGTTCATTCGTGGTCGCAGGGAGCGACGACAGACTTGAATCTGTCCTCCGAAGAAGCGAACCTTACTGGCTCAGAGCAAGCTGCAGGTAAGCCAGCGAATTCCGCGGTAGCGGCCAAAACAGGAAAACTGACCTTGGCTGAACCTCCGCGGGTCAATGTCGAATTGCGCGAGTTGATCGCCCAGTTGCTGGAAAATGCGATTGGTGCGCTATTGGTGGATACGCCGGACCTTGCCGAAGAGGCGCGGCTGCTCGCCGAAGAAGCGCGTCAAAGGCTGGCGCCTGAAGACATAGCCAGTTTCACGACCCGCATGAAAAAATTCAGCTATCGCCTGAATTTTTTCATTGAAGATCAAAATGAACTAAAAACTGCACTGTTGCACCTGCTCCAACTCATCATCGAGAACATCAGCGAACTGGTTCTCGATGACAAACTGATGCACGGCCAGGTTGAGATGGTGCTCAATCTGTTCAACCAGCCCCTTAACTTGCGCCAGTTGGACGATGTCGAGCGGCGCATGAAGGACATCATCTACAAGCAGGGGAATCTGAAAAAGCACCTCAATGAAGCGCAGGACAGACTCAAAACGATGCTCGCCAACTTTGTCGATCGCCTAGTCGATTTTTCGGAAACGACCAGTGGCTACCACAACAAGATCGAACGCTGCGCTTTGAAAATCAGCCAGGCTGCGGACATCGGGCAACTCTCCGACGTACTTGCGGAAGTGCTGCAGGAGACGCGTGCCATCCAGACCAATGCTCAACGTTCGCGCGACGAATTGCACGAGATGCGGCAGCGTGTCGAGGAGACGGAGAAGGAAGTTGATCGATTGCAGAACGAGCTTGCTCAGGCAAGCGATATGGTGCGCCAGGATCCGCTGACCGGCGCGCTCAATCGCAAGGGCATGGACGAGGCCCTCGAACGGGAAGTTGCACGCATCAAGCGTCACGAGAGCACCATGTGCCTGGCGCTGCTGGATATCGACAATTTTAAAAAGCTCAACGATACCTACGGACATCAGGTTGGCGACGCCGCCCTGGTGCATCTGGCCAACGTCACGCGCGAGACGATACGCCCGCAGGACACGCTGGCCCGTTTTGGCGGGGAGGAATTCGTCATCCTGCTGCCGGACACGCCGCTGGATGAAGGTGTTACTGCCATCACGCGCCTGCAGCGCGAATTGACGCGCAAGTTCTTCCTCCACAAGAACGAGAAGATGTTAATTACTTTCAGTGCGGGAGTTGCCGAAATTGGCAAAGAAGAACCGGCCGGCCAGGCTTTGAAAAGAGCGGACGATGCCATGTATCTGGCCAAGCGGGCCGGAAAAAACCGGGTGGTTTCAGCGTGAACTCCAACCCACTATTTATCACCGGTGGCGCCGGTTTCATCGGCTCTGCGCTGATCCGCCAGCTGATCGCCGAGAGCGACTGGCACATCGTTAACATCGACAAGCTGACTTATGCCGGCAATCTCGAATCGCTGGCGATGCTTTCGAACAATCCGCGCTATGTTTTTTCGCAAACCGATATCTGCGACCGGACCGCGCTGGATCGTTTATTCGCTCAGCACAAGCCGGCAGGAGTGATTCACCTTGCCGCCGAATCTCATGTAGATCGGTCGATTCATGGACCAGCCGATTTTATAGAAACCAATATTGTCGGTACCTACACCCTGCTTGAAGCGGCCCGTGCCTATTCTTCTTCACTGCCGAAGGCACAGGCCGATGAGTTCCGTTTTCATCACGTTTCCACTGACGAGGTTTATGGCAGTTTGGGGGCGAATGGCTTGTTTAAGGAAACTACGGCCTATAGCCCGAATTCGCCCTATTCGGCATCAAAAGCGGCATCGGATCACCTGGTGCGTGCTTGGCAACATACCTTCGGCCTACAGGTGCTGGTTACCAATTGCTCCAATAACTACGGCCCCTACCAGTTTCCCGAAAAGCTGATTCCAGTGGTCATTCTCAACGCCCTGCAAGACAAGCCGTTGCCGATATACGGTAAAGGCGACAACGTACGCGACTGGCTTTATGTTGATGATCATGCCCGCGCCCTGCGCATGGTGTTCGAACATGGAACGGCAGGAGAAACCTACAACATTGGCGGACACAACGAGAAAACCAATCTCGAAGTTGTAGATGGGTTATGTACATTGCTCGATGAATTGCGCCCGCGTTCGGATGGCAAGAGCTATCTCGCACAGAAAATCTTTGTCGCGGATCGCCCCGGCCACGACAGGCGCTACGCCATAGACGCCACTAAAATTGGGCGCAACCTGGGTTGGAAACCCCAGGAAAACTTCGTTTCGGGCCTGCGCAAGACAGTCGCCTGGTATCTGGACAACGACGACTGGATCCAGCATGTGATCAGCGGCGAGTATCGCAACTGGATGAAGCAGAACTATTCCAACAGGGAATCATCATGAGTGTCAGAAAAGGCATCATCCTAGCCGGAGGTGCAGGTACGCGGCTTCATCCGGTGACTTTGGCAGTGTCCAAGCAGCTCTTGCCGATCTACGACAAGCCGATGATTTATTACCCGCTCACGACCTTGATGCTGGCGGGCATACGCGACATTTTGCTGATTTCGACGCCACAAGATACGCCGCGTTTCCAGCAGCTCCTGGGCGACGGCAGCCAATGGGGATTGAACCTTGAATATGCCGTTCAGCAAACGCCGAATGGATTGGCCCAGGCTTTTGTCATCGGCAAGGATTTCGTCGGCTCTGCTCCTTCTGCTCTGGTGCTGGGCGACAACATTTTCTATGGGCACGATTTTTCGATTCAGCTGCAGCGGGCCAGTCGAAACGAGTCTGGCGCGACAGTGTTTGCCTATGCGGTGACAGATCCGGAGCGCTATGGCGTGGTGGAATTCGATGGCAGCGGCAAGGCCATCAGCATCGAGGAAAAACCGCAGCAACCGAAATCGCGTTATGCCGTGACTGGCTTGTATTTTTATGATCAGCAGGTGCTTGATATCGCGGCGAATTTGCAACCATCGAGACGCGGTGAATTCGAGATCACGGATGTCAATCGCCGCTATCTGGAGATGCAGCAGCTTCAAGTTGAGATCATGGGACGCGGCATGGCATGGCTAGATACCGGAACGCATGAATCCTTGCTCGAAGCTTCGCAATTCATCGGTACGATCGAAAAACGCCAGGGACTGAAAGTCGCATGTCCAGAGGAAATCGCTTGGCGCCTGGGCTGGATTGATGCCCCTCAGCTCGAAAAGCTTGCTCAACCCCTGGCGAAAAACGGCTATGGCCAGTATCTTCTTGGCTTGCTGAGCGACAAGGTGTATTCCTGATGCAATTGCTTGAGACCAAGATTCCGGAGGTCTTGTTGATCGAGCCGAAAGTCTTCGGCGATACCCGCGGCTTATTCTTTGAAAGCTACAACCAGCGTGTCATGGCCTCCTTGGGGCTGGATGCGACATTTGTCCAGGACAACCATTCGCGTTCGGTTCGCAGCGTGTTGCGCGGCCTGCATTACCAGATTGAACATGCTCAGGGGAAGCTTGTGCGAGTGGTTGCGGGTGAGGTTTTCGACGTGGCAGTGGACCTGCGCCTATCCTCGGCTACTTTTGGCAAGTGGACAGGACACCTCCTTTCGGCAGAAAACAAGCGCATGATGTGGATTCCGCCAGGCTTCGCACATGGCTTCTACGTGGCTTCCGAGTCTGCCGAATTCCTCTATAAAACCACGGACTACTGGTATCCCGAGCATGAGCGTTGCCTGCTCTGGAACGATCCCGATCTGGCCATCGCCTGGCCGCTGAGCGGCGAACCGCAATTGGCTGCCAAGGACAGTGCAGGCATTCGACTGGCTCAGGCTGAAGTGTATTTGTGAACAGCATTCTTCTCACCGGATGCAATGGCCAGGTCGGCTGGGAGTTGCAACGGACCTTGGCACCGCTGGGAAGAGTGACAGCGATTGATCGCAACGCATTGGATCTTGCCGATGCGGATTCGATCCGCGCCGTGCTAAGTGAGGTTCGACCGCGCATTATCGTCAATGCGGCTGCCTATACGGCGGTCGACCAGGCCGAGAACGAGGCTACTCAAGCCTTGCTGGTCAATGGTCAGGCGCCTGGCGTGATGGCTGAGGAAGCGAAGCGGCTGGGAGCACTTCTGGTCCATTTTTCCACCGACTATGTCTTCGACGGCAACAAGAATGGCTGTTATGTCGAACAGGATGTCACGAATCCCCTCAACACCTACGGCCGGACCAAACTAGCGGGAGAACTGGCCATCCAATCCAGCGGTTGCCGGTACCTGATTTTCCGCACATGCTGGGTGTATGGCTTGCGCGGCAAGAATTTCTTGCGCACCATCCTGCGTCTCGCTGAAACAAAGGACGAACTGCGCATCGTTGCCGACCAGTGTGGCGCACCGACCTGGAGCAGAATGATTGCCGAGGCCACTGCAGCTGCTTTGGCAACCAGAACTGTTGCCGAAGGGCTTTTCCATCTAGCCTCCACGGGCAGCGTTTCCTGGCACGGATTCACCCAGGCGATACTTGAACTCACGGAGCAGATGCGGCTGCGCAACCCGACGCTTACCGCGATTCCGTCAAGCGACTATCCCCAGTCGGCCGTGCGTCCGTTGAATTCCAGACTTTCCTGTGATTTGCTGGAACAAGCTGCAGGAATCAGACTGCCCGATTGGAAAGATGCACTCAGGCTCTGCCTCGGCGGCGCCGCAACGGCTTGATGCGCGGGTTGCGTTTCGCTTCGCTGGGCAGCGGCAGCCGCGGTAACGCGATGGTCGTCGAAGCCGGCAACACGAAAGTGTTGCTCGATTGTGGCTTCGGACCGCGTGAGCTGAAATCCAGACTGTCGCGCCTTGGACTGGTTATCGATGACTTCGCTGCGATCCTGGTGACCCATGAGCACAGCGACCATAGCGCAGGCGTGTTCAAATGCGCTCGCCGCCATCAGCTCAAAATTTATATGACGCACGGTACTTTGGCCGCAGCGTCGGACGCTGAAGCGACGCTAGCTTCATTATGCCTGATTGATACGCATCAGACATTCAGCGTTGGCGATCTGGAGATTCATCCGTATCCAGTGCCGCACGATGCGCGCGAACCGGTTCAGTTCGTGTTTTCTGACGGCAGGCATCGACTGGGCGTTCTCACCGATACGGGTTGCATCACGCCGCATATTTTCACCATGCTCAGCGTTTGTGATGCTTTGGTACTCGAATGCAACCACGATCTCGGGATGCTCGACAACAGCGCTTATCCCTGGCCGCTCAAACAGCGTATTCGTGGCCGCTACGGTCATCTCGACAATCAGACCAGCGCGGATCTACTTGCCGGATTGGACCATTCGCGCTTGCAGCATGTAATTGCAGCCCATCTTAGCGAGCAGAACAACACACCGCAGCGCGCACGCGCAGCATTGGCCAGTGCCATCGGGTGCGATGCAGAATGGGTGGGTGTTGCCACCCAGGATGACGGCTTGGCCTGGCGAGAGTTGATTTGAGAACGCCCATAAAAAAGCCAGCCATTCGGCTGGCTTTGCCAAGCAAAACCGAATTATTTCTTCGGCTCTTCCTTCTTCGGCTCGGCTGCCGGGGTTGCAGCAGGAGCAGCAGCGGGCGCGGCGGCCGGGGCGGCTGCATCGGCAGCGGGGGCAGCAGGCGCAGCGGCAGGCGCCGGAGCGGGGGCAGCAGCAGGCGCCGGAGCGGGCGCGGGTTTCGCTTCTTCTTTCTTGCCACAGGCGGTAACGGCCAGGGCGATAAGTGCAGCTACTAGGATAGACTGTTTCATTTTATGATGGCCTTTAACATTGGAGGGGTAATGAATGGAAAGCTCTTCCTGATCAATCACTACGACGACCAGGCAGGAAATTATAGCATCCGTTTTTCAGAAGTAGTCAGAAAAAATAGCGTGGAGTTCGCCCAGCAATGAAAGAGCTGCGACGAGTTTGCTTCAATCCATCAAACCATAGCAGTGGCGCGGTAATTTGTGCAGCTATGTGATATGGCATGCAGTAACTGGATAAGTTTAAGGTCTTAACTCGCTTAGACTTCAGCCGCTAGCCTAGGGCGATTACAAGAAGCATAACTGACGCCTCTTAGCTTAAGATTTACGGCGTCATACGCACTCAACAGCGGTTAAAGAGTTGCGATACATAGCATGCAAAGTGCGGTCGATCTTGAAGAAGATAGAAGGGGGAGCTTATGCTGAAGGCCAGGGGACGAGTCGCGGGGTATTTAAGTAGCCTGATGGTGCTGGTGCTGGTATGGGGCTGCAACGTACGCAGCGACATGGGAGGGGTAGAGGGGGAGCGCGGGAAGGCGGTGACGCGG
>JACRAR010000075.1 GCA_016234745.1 Betaproteobacteria bacterium
CTTCGCCTCGCCACCGTACTTCGCCGACAGCACCATCGTGATCGCCGCCGTCAGTGTCGTCTTCCCATGGTCCACGTGTCCGATCGTCCCTACATTTACATGTGGCTTCGTACGCTCAAATTTGGCTTTTGCCATGATGGTTTCCTTCTCCCTACGTATTCTGTGGAGGCGCTAGTTTAATAAATTTATTTCTTGTTGATAATGGCTTCAGCAACATTTTTGGGCGCCTCGGTGTAATGCTTGAATTCCATCGAGTACGTGGCACGGCCCTGCGACAACGAGCGCAAGGTAGTGGAATAGCCAAACATCTCCGACAGCGGAACCTCCGCCTTGATCTGCTTGATCCCGCCAACCTGGTCCTCCATGCCGTGCACAATTCCGCGGCGGCTGGACAAATCGCCCATGACATTGCCCATGTAGTCCTCCGGCGTTTCCACTTCGACCGCCATCATCGGTTCAAGCAACAGCGGGCTGGCCTTGCGCATGGCATCCTTGAATGCCATCGAGGCCGCCATCTTGAAGGCGTTCTCGTTGGAATCGACGTCGTGCGATGAACCGTCAAACAATGTCACCTTGACATCGACCACCGGGAAGCCCGCCAGCACACCGTTCGGCAGCGTCTCGCGCAAACCTTTCTCAACCGCCGGAATAAATTCGCGCGGCACCGTCCCACCCTTGATGGCATCGACAAATTCGAAGCCCTTGCCGGTTTCATTCGGCTCCATCTTGATCCAGACGTGACCGTATTGGCCGCGGCCGCCGGACTGCTTGACGAACTTGCCTTCCTGCTCGACGGCCTTGCGGATTGCCTCCCGGTAGGCCACCTGCGGCGCACCGACATTGGCATCGACACCGAATTCACGCCTCATGCGGTCGACCAGAATCTCCAGGTGCAATTCGCCCATGCCGGAAATGATGGTCTGTCCGGATTCCTCGTCGGTACGCACACGGAAGGACGGATCTTCCTGGGCTAGGCGGTTCAGCGCGATGCCCATCTTTTCCTGGTCAGCCTTTGTCTTCGGTTCGACCGCGACGTGAATCACCGGCTCAGGAAATATCATGCGTTCCAGGGTAATCACCTTGGTGGGGTCGCACAAGGTTTCCCCAGTGGTCGCTTCTTTGAGGCCGACTGCGGCAGCGATGTCGCCGGCGAACACTTCCTTGATTTCTTCGCGCTGATTGGCATGCATTTGCAGAATTCGGCCAATACGTTCTTTGCGTCCCTTGATCGGATTGAAGATCGTGTCGCCGGTCTTGACCATGCCCGAGTAGACGCGGAAGAAGGTCAGCTGGCCGACGAAGGGGTCGGTCATGATCTTGAATGCCAGAGCGGCAAACGGCTCTGTATCGGAGGGTTTGCGCTGACCTTCGGTTTCATTTTCGAGAATGCCGGTGACTGGCGGAATATCCGTCGGCGCCGGCATATATTCAATCACGGCATCAAGCATGGCCTGCACGCCCTTGTTCTTGAAGGCTGAACCGCACAGCATCGGAACGATCTCGGCATTGATGGTGCGGGTGCGCAGACCCAGCTTGATTTCATCCTCGGACAAACTGCCTTCTTCAAGGTATTTGTTCATCAGGTCTTCAGAGGCCTCGGCAGCCGCCTCGACCATCTTCTCATGCCACTCATTGGCACTATCCACCAGTTCGGCGGGGATCTCGCCGTAGGTGAACTTGGTGCCCTGGGAAGCTTCGTCCCAGATGATTGACTTCATCTTGACCAGATCGACCACCCCTGTAAATTTCTCTTCGGCGCCAATGGGAATCTGTATCGGTATCGGATTGGCTTTGAGGCGGGCACGCATTTGGTCGTGCACCTTGAAGAAGTCCGCCCCCTGTCGGTCCATCTTGTTCACAAAAGCCAGGCGTGGCACCTTGTACTTGGTTGCCTGACGCCAAACCGTTTCGGATTGAGGCTGTACTCCACCCACTGCGCAATACACCATGCAGGCGCCGTCAAGCACACGCATCGAGCGCTCGACTTCGATAGTGAAGTCGACGTGGCCCGGTGTATCGATGATGTTGACGCGATGTTCCGGGAAAGTGTTCGACATGCCTTTCCAGAAACAGGTGGTCGCGGCGGATGTGATCGTAATGCCGCGCTCTTGCTCCTGCTCCATCCAATCCATGGTGGCTGCGCCATCATGGACTTCACCGATTTTGTGATTGACGCCGGTATAAAAAAGAATGCGCTCGGTCGCGGTGGTTTTGCCGGCGTCGATGTGCGCGCTGATGCCTATATTTCGATAGCGCTCGATGGGAGTCTTACGGGCCACTTGAATTCCTGTCTTCTCTAAGTCAAACCGCCCGGGCACCCAGAAAACCGAGGTGCCGAGGCGGCGGTGAATACATCCTTGGAAACCACATCCACCCTGGGGCGGACATGGCGCTCAATTAGAAACGGTAATGCGAGAAAGCTTTGTTAGCTTCAGCCATACGATGCACTTCGTCACGCTTCTTCATCGCCGCGCCGCGACCTTCGGCTGCTTCAAGCAATTCGTTGGCCAGACGCTGGCCCATGGATTTTTCACTGCGTTTTCTCGCCGCCTCGCGTAGCCAGCGCATGGAAAGCGCCATGCGGCGCGAAGGGCGAACTTCAACCGGAACTTGGTAATTGGCGCCGCCGACGCGACGACTTTTCACCTCGACGATCGGCTTGACGTTATTCAGCGCCAGCATGAACACCTCCAGCGGATCCTTGCCGCTCTTGCTGGAAATGTTGCTGAAAGCGCCGTAGATGATACGTTCTGCGACCGATTTTTTCCCGGCGGTCATCAATACATTAACGAATTTCGAGACATCGACACTGCCGAATTTGGGATCCGGCAGAATGTCACGCTTGGGTACTTCTCTGCGACGTGGCATGAATAATTCCTTTACTTAAGCGGCTGAGATCTGACTCAGGCCATCAGGCGGCCTTGGGCCGCTTCGCGCCGTACTTCGAACGACTTTGCTTGCGATCCTTGACGCCCTGGGTGTCAAGGCTGCCGCGCACGATGTGATAGCGCACACCGGGCAAATCCTTGACGCGTCCCCCACGAATCAGCACGACCGAGTGCTCCTGGAGGTTGTGGCCTTCGCCGCCAATATAGGAGATGACTTCAAAGCCATTGGTCAAGCGCACCTTGGCGACTTTACGCAGTGCCGAGTTCGGTTTCTTTGGTGTCGTCGTGTAGACGCGCGTGCAAACGCCACGCTTGGCCGGACAATTGGCCAGCGCAGGAACCTTACTCTTCGTTTTCGGTGCCTGGCGCCCTTTGCGCACAAGCTGATTAATGGTTGGCATCGTTGTATTCCCAGAACATTCCGATATTCTTTGCGAAGGGCAAAGATCGACAATTATATTAAGTAGAGGTTATCCCGTCAACCGACTTCGACGTTTTCTCCCACAGCTTCAGGGGTTTCCCCAGATGCCGCAGGTGCTGCGATATCTTCACCGAGCGACTGCATACGACGCGCACGATGGTAGGCGAGACCGGTTCCCGCAGGGATCAGGCGCCCGACGATGACATTTTCCTTGAGACCGCGCAATTCGTCGCGCTTGCCCATGATCGCGGCTTCGGTCAGTACGCGCGTGGTTTCCTGGAAAGAAGCCGCAGATATAAACGAATCCGTGGATAGCGAAGCCTTGGTAATACCCAACAGCATGTATTCATACTGGGCGCCACGCTTGCCTTCGGCAATCAATCGGTCGTTGGTCTCGAGCACTTCGGCACGTTCCACCTGCTCTTCACGAATGAAATGCGAATCACCCGGATCGGTTATGACCACCCGGCGCAACATCTGGCGCACGATCACTTCGATATGCTTGTCATTGATCTTGACGCCTTGCAGACGGTATACATCCTGCACTTCATCGATGATGTAGCGCGCCAGTTCCTCGACCCCCTTGAGGCGCAGGATGTCATGCGGCTCGGCCGGACCATCGACGATGAACTCGCCCTTGTTCACGACCTGGCCGTCGTGGGCCATGACGTGTTTTTCCTTGGTGATCAGGTATTCATGCGCCGTGCCATCCGGTTCGGTAATCACCAGGCGCTGCTTGCCCTTGGTGTCCTTGCCGAAGGAAACCGTGCCGGTGACTTCCGCCAGCATGCCCGCATCCTTGGGTGACCGTGCTTCGAAGAGTTCCGCGACGCGCGGCAGACCGCCGGTAATATCGCGTGTCTTTGACGATTCCTGCGGAATGCGCGCCAGGATATCGCCGACGTTGGCCATCTGGCCGTCCTTGACAGTAATCAGCGAGCCCACCTGGAAAGTGATGGTTACCGAGTGGTCCGTGCCATGAATCTTGACTTCCTGGCCTGTTTCGTCAAGCAGCTTGACCTGCGGCCGGACGCCCTTGATCTGAGACTTGGTGCCGCGCTTCGGGTCGATCACGACCAAAGTCGACAAGCCCGTGACTTCGTCGATCTGCTTGGCGACCGTGGCACCTTCAACGACATTCTCGAACTTCACGGTGCCTGCGTATTCGGTGACGATCGGGCGTGTGTGGGGATCCCATGTCGCCAGCACCGCTCCGGCCTTGACGTGCTTGCCATCATCACCCAGCAGGGTGGCGCCATAGGGTACTTTATGGCGCTCGCGCTCGCGGCCGTTGTCGTCGGTGATCAAGACCTCGCCGGAACGGGAAATGACGATCTTTTCATCCTTCGGGTTGGTCACATAACGAATCGCCTGGCTGAAACGCAGGGTACCGGCGCTCTTGGCTTCGATCTGGTTCTGTGCCGCTGCCCGCGAAGCCGCGCCACCGACGTGGAAGGTGCGCATGGTCAGCTGGGTACCTGGCTCGCCGATCGACTGGGCGGCAATCACGCCGACAGCTTCGCCGATGTTCGCGAGAGAACCGCGGCCCAGATCGCGTCCATAACACTTGGAACACAAGCCGAAGCGGGTTTCGCAATTCAGCGGGGTGCGCACGCGCACTTCGTCGATACCGAGAGAATCGATCAAATCGACGGCATCCTCGTCCAACATGGTGCCGGCCTTGATCAGCGCGTCCTGGGTATCGGGATTGATCACATCAGACACCAGCACGCGACCGAGAATGCGCTCGCGCAACGGCTCGACCACTTCACCGCCTTCAACCAGCGCCTTCATGTTGAAGCCCAGCTCGGTGCCGCAGTCATCCTCGATGATCACCAGATCCTGCGTGACATCCACCAAACGACGCGTCAGGTAACCCGAGTTGGCCGTCTTCAATGCGGTATCGGCAAGACCTTTGCGTGCGCCGTGGGTCGAGATAAAGTACTGCAGAACGTTCAAGCCCTCGCGGAAATTCGAGGTAATCGGCGTTTCAATGATCGAGCCGTCCGGCTTGGCCATCAGTCCACGCATGCCGGCCAACTGGCGGATTTGAGCCGCGGAACCGCGCGCGCCAGAGTCCGCCATCATGTAGATGGAGTTGAACGATTCCTGCGCAACTTCTTTGCCGTTGCGATCGGTCGTTTGCTGCACGGCGAGCTGGTCCATCATCGCCTTTGCCACCTGGTCGCCGGCACGCCCCCAGATGTCCACCACCTTGTTGTAACGCTCGCCCACTGTCACCAAACCCGAGGTGTATTGCTTCTCGATTTCTCTGACTTCGACTTCGGCAGCCTCCATGATGGCGGGTTTCTGCGTCGGTACCAGCATGTCATCCACGCAAATCGAAATCCCGGAGCGCGTGGCATGACTAAAACCGGCCTGCAGCAGCTTGTCGGCGAATATCACCGTCTCCTTCAGTCCGCAACGACGGAAGCAGGCATTGATGAGCTTGGAGATTTCCTTTTTCTTGAGCGGTTTGTTGAGAACCGAAAATGGCAGACCAGCCGGCAGAATCTCCGACAAGATGGCGCGCCCGGCTGTGGTTTCGTAGCGCGTCAGTTTCTCTGTGCGCTGAGCATCGGGTCCGATTTCAACTTCCCTGATCCGCGCCATGACACGCGCATGGAGGTCGATCTTGCTGGATTCGTAGGCGCGCTTGACTTCCGAAACGTCCTTGAAATACATGCCCTCGCCGCGCGCATTGATGCGGTCGCGCGTGGCGTAATACAGGCCCAGCACCACGTCCTGCGACGGAACGATGATCGGCTCGCCATTGGCTGGGGACAGAATGTTGTTGGAGGACAGCATCAGCGTGCGCGCTTCCATCTGCGCTTCGAGCGACAAGGGCACATGCACCGCCATCTGGTCGCCGTCGAAGTCGGCGTTGAAGGCCACGCAAACCAACGGATGTAGCTGTATCGCCTTGCCCTCGATCAACATCGGCTCGAATGCCTGGATGCCCAGTCGATGCAGTGTCGGCGCACGGTTCAGCATCACCGGATGCTCGCGGATGACTTCCTCGAGAATGTCCCAAACCACCGCGGTTTCGGCTTCGACTTCCTTTTTGGCCGCCTTGATGGTGCTGGCAATGCCCATTTTCTCGAGTCGCTCGAAGATGAAGGGCTTGAACAATTCGAGCGCCATTTTCTTCGGCAAGCCGCATTGATGCAGCTTGAGTTGCGGCCCGACCACGATCACCGATCGGCCAGAATAATCGACGCGTTTGCCGAGCAGATTCTGCCGGAACCGACCGCCCTTGCCCTTGATCATGTCGGCCAAGGATTTTAGTGCGCGCTTGTTCGCTCCGGTCATCGCCTTGCCCCGGCGGCCGTTATCGAGCAGCGAGTCCACCGCTTCCTGCAGCATGCGCTTTTCATTGCGCACGATGATGTCAGGCGCCTTGAGTTCCAGCAGCCGCTTCAGGCGATTGTTTCGGTTGATGACGCGGCGATACAAATCGTTGAGGTCAGAAGTCGCGAAACGTCCGCCATCCAGAGGCACCAAAGGACGCAGGTCCGGCGGCAACACCGGCAGCACTTCGAGAATCATCCATTCCGGCTTGATGCCCGAATGACGGAAGCCTTCCAGCAATTTAAGGCGCTTCGAGAGCTTCTTGATCTTGGCTTCGGAGCCGGTGGTCTCAAGCTCGGCCCGCATTGCATCGATTTCTTGGCGTATATCCAGGGTGCGGAGAAGCTCACGCACGCCTTCGGCGCCCATCACGGCGGTGAAGTCGTCGCCGTATTCCTCGACCTTGGCCAGATAGTCGTCTTCCGTCAGAAGCTGGCCGCGGTTGAGTGAAGTCATGCCGGGATCGACCACCACAAAGGCTTCGAAATAGAGCACACGCTCGATATCCCGCAGGGTCATGTCAAGCACCATGCCCAGACGGCTCGGCAGGCTCTTGAGGAACCAGATATGCGCCACCACGGAAGCCAGTTCGATGTGGCCCATGCGTTCGCGGCGCACCTTCGATTGAGTCACTTCGACGCCGCATTTTTCACAAATGACGCCACGGTGCTTGAGGCGCTTGTACTTGCCGCACAGGCATTCGTAATCCTTGACCGGTCCGAAGATCTTGGCGCAGAACAGACCATCGCGCTCCGGCTTGAAGGTCCGGTAATTGATGGTTTCCGGCTTCTTCACCTCGCCATAAGACCAGGAACGGATCTTGTCCGGCGACGCGAGACCAATGGTGATCGCGTCGAACTCTTCTTCTTGCGTAACCTGCTTGAATAAATCTAGTAGTGCTTTCATGCCTTCACTCCTGTGAGGGGTGAAACAACAAATCAATAACGCTCAAGGTCGATGTCGATGCACAACGAGCGAATTTCCTTAACCAGCACATTGAAGGACTCGGGCATGCCGGCCTCGATCTTGTGCTCGCCCTTGACGATGCTTTCATAAACCTTGGTACGGCCTGCCACATCGTCCGACTTGACGGTCAACATTTCCTGCAACACATAGGATGCGCCATAGGCTTCGAGCGCCCAGACTTCCATTTCACCGAAGCGCTGCCCGCCGAACTGAGCCTTGCCGCCCAGCGGTTGCTGGGTCACCAGGCTGTATGGGCCCGTCGAACGGGCGTGCATCTTGTCGTCGACCAGATGGTGCAGCTTGAGCACGTGCATATAGCCTACTGTCACCTGACGCTCGAAGGGATCGCCGGTGCGTCCGTCATAAAGGGTCACCTGGCCGCTGCGCGGCAAGCCCGCAAGCTCCAGCATGTCCTTGATCTCGGGCTCGTTGGCGCCATCGAAGACGGGCGTGGCAAATGGAACGCCATCGGTGAGGTTCTGCGCCAGTTCGACAATCTCGGCATCGTTCAAGCCTGCAATGTCCTCGTTCTTGCCGCTGCTGTTGTAGATCTTGTGGAGGTACTTGCGCACATCGCTGGTTGCAGCCTGCTTTCGAAGCATTTCGTCCAGTTTCTGCCCAAGTCCCTTGGCAGCCCAACCGAGGTGGATTTCGAGAATCTGGCCAATGTTCATCCGCGATGGCACACCCAGCGGGTTCAATACGATATCCACCGGCGTGCCATCGGCCATGTAAGGCATGTCCTCAATCGGCACGATGCGCGAAACCACACCCTTGTTACCGTGGCGTCCCGCCATCTTGTCACCGGGCTGCAGACGCCGTTTGACGGCCAGATACACCTTGACCATTTTTTGCACGCCGGGCGGCAATTCGTCGCCCTGGGTCAGTTTCTTTTTCTTTTCCTCGAATGCGACATCGAAATCCTTGCGGGTCTGCTCCAGACTCTCGCGCAGGTTTTCGAGCAATTGCGCCGTCTCATCGCTGGCCAGGCCGATATCGAACCAGTGATGCGGATCGATCGACTCCAGATAGGCCTTGGTGAGCTTGGTGCCTTTGGCCAGTTTCTTCGGACCCTTGTTGGCGATCTTGTTGATCAACAGCTTTTCGATACGCGCGAAAGTGTCGCGTTCGACAATGCGCATCTGGTCAGCCAAGTCCGTCTTGTAGCGGCGCAGTTCATCGTCGATGATCTGTTGGGCGCGTTTGTCGCGCTCAATGCCTTCGCGGGTAAATACATGCACATCGATGACCGTGCCTACCATCCCCGAGGGAACGCGCAAGCCGGTGTCCTTGACGTCGGAAGCCTTCTCGCCGAAGATGGCGCGCAGCAGTTTCTCTTCCGGCGTCAGCTGGGTTTCCCCCTTGGGGGTGACCTTGCCGACCAGCACATCGCCAGCTTCCACCTCCGCCCCGATATAGACAATGCCGGACTCATCGAGTCGTGCCAACTGGCCTTCGCCCAAAGTGGCGATATCGCGCGTGATCTCCTCCGAACCCAGCTTGGTATCGCGCGCGACGCAAGTCAGTTCTTCGATGTGGATCGAAGTAAAGCGGTCATCGGCAACCACACGCTCGGAGATCAGGATCGAGTCCTCGAAGTTGTAGCCGTTCCAGGGCATGAAAGCCACCAGCATGTTCTGGCCCAGGGCCAGTTCGCCCATGTCGGTCGAGGCGCCGTCGGCAATCACGTCGCCCTTGGCGATGACATCGCCGACCTTGACCAATGGCCGCTGGTTGATGTTGGTGTTCTGGTTGGAGCGGGTGTATTTGATCAGGTTGTAGATGTCGACGCCGACCTCTCCCGCCACCGTCTCTTCGTCATTAACGCGCACCACGATGCGGTTGGCATCGATGTAGTCCACCACGCCGCCGCGCAAAGCCTGCACTGCCGTACCCGAGTCCACCGCGACGGTGCGCTCGATTCCGGTGCCCACCAGCGCCTTCTCGGCGCGCAGGCAAGGTACCGCCTGGCGTTGCATGTTGGCACCCATCAAGGCACGGTTGGCATCGTCGTGCTCAAGGAACGGAATCAAGGAAGCGGCCACGGAGACGATCTGCCCTGGCGCCACGTCCATGTACTGGACCTCGCCAGGCTCTTTCAGTTCGAATTCGCCCTTGAAACGGCACGACACCAACTCGTCGGTGAGTTTGCCTTTCTTGTCGAGTTCGGCGTTGGCCTGGGCGATGACGAAATTGCCTTCTTCGATAGCCGACAGGTAATCAATCTGATCGGTTACCACGCCGCCATCGACCTTGCGATAAGGCGTTTCCATGAAGCCGTAATTGTTGGTGCGGGCATACAGCGCGAGCGAATTGATCAGGCCGATGTTCGGGCCTTCCGGCGTCTCGATCGGACAGACCCGGCCATAGTGGGTCGGATGCACGTCGCGCACCTCGAATCCGGCTCTTTCGCGGGTCAAACCGCCCGGTCCGAGGGCAGAGACGCGGCGCTTGTGGGTGATCTCGGAGAGCGGGTTGGTCTGGTCCATGAACTGCGACAACTGACTGGAGCCGAAGAACTCCTTGATCGCCGCCGAAATCGGTTTGGCGTTGATGAGATCGTGCGGCATCAGGTTATCCGTCTCGGCCTGGTTGAGGCGTTCCTTGACGGCGCGTTCGACGCGCACCAGTCCTGCGCGAAACTGGTTTTCCGCGAGTTCGCCGACCGACCGCACACGCCGGTTGCCGAGGTGATCGATGTCATCGATCTCGCCACGGCCATTGCGCAATTCGGCCAGGATGCCGACTACCTTGATGATGTCCTCATTCGAAAGCGTGCCGGCGCCCTCCAGCCCCTCGCGCCCCACACGCCGGTTGAATTTCATGCGGCCGACCACGGACAGATCGTAACGCTCCTCGGAATAGAACAAGCCTTTGAAGAGGTTTTCGACCGCGTCTTCGGTGGGCGGTTCTCCCGGACGCATCATGCGGTAAATGGCCACGCGCGCGCCGAGCTGGTCTGCGGTTTCATCGATGCGCAGCGTCGATGAAATATAGGGGCCGCGGTCCAAATCATTGACGTAGAGTGTTTGCAAGGTATCGATACCAGCTGCATTCAGTTTGGCCAGCAGGTCTTCGGTTAATTCATCATTGGCATTGGCCAGAATTTCGCCGGTTTCGGGGTCAATGATGTTGTGCGCGACGATGCGGCCGATCATGAAGTCATCAGGCACGGCAATCTTCTTGATGCCAGCGTCGGCGAGATCGCGGATATGCTTGACGGTGATGCGCTTTTCCTTGGCAACGATGACCTTGCCGGCCTTGTCCAGAATGTCGAACTTGGCGGTTTCGCCACGCAGGCGTTCCGGCACGACGGTAAATTGGATGCCCTTCTTGGTCAGATTGAAGGTGTCGAACTCGTAGAAGTTGGAAAGAATCTGCTCCGGCGTCAGGCCGATCGCTTTGAGCAATATCGTGACCGGCATCTTGCGGCGGCGGTCGACTCGAAAATACATCAAGTCCTTTGGATCGAATTCAAAATCCAGCCAGGAACCGCGATAGGGGATGATCCGCGCCGAGAACAGCAGTTTGCCCGAACTGTGGGTCTTGCCGCGATCATGCTCGAAGAACACGCCGGGCGAACGATGCAACTGGGATACGATCACACGTTCGGTGCCGTTGATGACGAAGGAGCCGGTCGTCGTCATGAGCGGAATTTCGCCCATATACACTTCCTGCTCCTTGACCTCCTTGATTTTTTCGCTGGCGGATTCGCGGTCCAGAATGATCAGTCGCACTCTTGCGCGCAGAGGTGACGCAAAGGTCAGGCCGCGCTGCTGGCATTCCTTGACATCAAAGACGGGCTCGCCCAAGTTGTAATGGACAAACTCCAGCCGGGCATTGCCGGAATGCGCAACGATCGGAAAGATCGAGCTGAAAGCTGCTTGCAAGCCCTGGTTTTGACGTTGGGCGTGCTGCAGTTCGGCTTGCAGAAACTGGGTGTAGGACTCGAGCTGTGTCGCCAGCAAGAAGGGTACGTCAAGCACGGATGCGCGCTTGGCGAAGCTCTTGCGGATACGCTTTCTCTCGGTATAGGAGTACGACATGGTGGCTCCGATCTGCTGTCAGACGGTAAAAGTCAAAAGGCAACGCCGCCGGACGCAAATTTCGTCCTTATGGCTTGGCAACGTTCTCTTGTAACCACTACGACCTGAGTAATATCGCAAAGTACTAAAGGGCTGATGACCGTGGTCATCAGCCCGAAACATGCATGCTTGATTACTTGACCTCGACTTTTGCGCCGACATCCTCGAGTTGCTTCTTGAGGGCTGCGGCATCGGCCTTCGAGATGCCTTCCTTGACCGGCTTCGGGGCGCCATCGACCAGATCCTTGGCCTCCTTGAGGCCCAGCCCGGTGGCGGCACGCACTACCTTGATGGCTTCGACCTTCTTTTCGCCGGCTGCGACCAGCACGACGGTGAACTCGGTCTGCTCTTCCGCCGGGGCGGCAGCGGCAACCGGAGCAGCCACTGCGACGGCGGCAGCGGCAGCGGAAACGCCGAATTTCTCTTCCATTTCCTTGATGAGCTGGGAGAGATCAAGAACGCTCATGTTCGCGATTGCGTCAAGGATTTCTTGTTTGCTAATTGCCATGATAAATACTCCTGAATGAATTGGTTGATTGCAGTTTGTTGGCAGTACGTTCCTGATTTATGCAGTCTGTTTGCTGTCGCGAACCGCAGCGAGTCCCCGCACGAACTTGGTCGGGACTTCGTTGAGAGTGCGCACAAACGTGGCGATGGGCGCCTGCAGTGTGCCGAGCAGTTTGGACAACAACTCCTCGCGACTCGGCATCGTGGCGAGCGCCTTGACACCGGCTACGTCCATGACGTAGTTCGGCAGGGCACCTGCTTTGATGACGAGTTTTTCGTTCCCCTTGGCGAACTCGTTGAGCAGCTTGGCAGCCGCCACCGGATCATTCGAGATCCCGTAAATCAGGGGACCTTTCATGTTGTCCGTGAGTCCTTCGAACGGTGTGCCAGCAACGGCGCGCCGCACCAAAGTGTTTTTCAGCACACGCAGGTACACCCCGGCTTTGCGCGCATTGGCTCGCAGCACCGTGATGTGCCCCACTTCCAGACCGCGGTACTCAGCAACGATGATCGATTGGGCATTCGCGACTTGCGCGGATACTTCTGCGACTACCGCCTTCTTGTCATCAAGATTGAGACCCAAGGTCAGCTCCTTTTAAATGTTGCTGTTCCAGCCGCAACAAAAGTCACGACACGGAACCGGTACGGCGACCTTCATTCAGAAGTTTGGTCAATGACCTGGCTTCTGTGCTCGGGTAGCGCCATCTGCGTAGGCCGGGCATCGTGATGACTGCCTTTCGATTAAACCCCGGGGAAATCCCCAACGGGCACCTACGGTCTTTGACAACCCGCACTGCCCAAAACGGCGACAGCGCGGCCCAAAGTTCTTTTCCCCTTCCAGCGGGGATTCATTCCTATGCGACCAGGCTGGCCTGATCAACCCGCACACCAATTCCCATGGTGCTGGTAAGCGAGATCTTCTTTAGATACTGTCCTTTCGAAGTCGCCGGCTTGGCCTTCTGCAAGGCCTCGATCAAAGCAGCCAGATTCTGCTGCAAGGAATCAACCGGGAACGAAGCACGACCGATCGTGCATTGCACGATGCCACCCTTGTCGGTCCGATACTGAACCTGACCCGCTTTGGCATTCTTCACAGCGTTGGCGACATCCATGGTCACCGTACCAACCTTCGGGTTCGGCATCAGGCCGCGCGGCCCGAGGATCTGGCCCAGCGCACCGACGACGCGCATCGAGTCCGGTGTGGCAATACAAATATCAAATTCGATGGTGCCCGCCTTGACCGTGGCCGCCAGGTCTTCCAACCCGACGATGTCAGCGCCTGCTGCCTTGGCGGCTTCGGCTTTTTCACCTTGGGCGAACACCGCAACCCGGACCGTTTTTCCGGTGCCTGCAGGCAGGACGACCGAGCCACGCACAGTCTGGTCGGATTTCTTGGCATCCACGCCGAGGTTCACCGCCACGTCAATCGATTCATCAAACTTGGCATTGGCGCATTCCTTGACCAGGGCCAATGCATCCTTGACGGGATAAAATTTAGTGTGATCCACCTTGGTGCGCAAGGCCTTGCTGCGTTTCGAAATCTTCGCCATGTCAGAGACCCTCCACGGTAATGCCCATACTCCGGGCGCTGCCGGCGATGGTGCGAACCGCGGCATTCAAGTCCGCCGCAGTCAGATCTTTCATTTTCGTTTTGGCAATTTCCTCGACCTGTGCACGAGTGACCTTGCCCACCTTGTCGGTATGCGGCTTCGGGCTGCCTTTCTGGATGCCGGCGGCTTTCTTGAGCAGCACAGTCGCCGGCGGCGTCTTCATGATGAAGGTGAAGCTCTTGTCTGCAAAAGCAGTGATCACCACGGGGATCGGCAATCCCGGCTCCAGACTCTGGGTCTGGGCATTGAACGCTTTGCAAAACTCCATGATGTTGAGGCCGCGCTGACCCAACGCGGGACCGATCGGAGGCGAGGGATTCGCCTTGCCGGCCGGCACTTGCAACTTGACGTAGCCGACGATTTTCTTTGCCATAACGATTACTCCTTAGTGAGTGGTAACGCGCTTTCGACAACCGTTTACTCACGCTCCTCTTGCCGCAAGACCTATGCGCTGCGGCGGCGCCTAATCAACCCTTCAACCTTTTTTCAAGCTTTCTCCACTTGGTCGAATTGCAGTTCGACCGGGGTGGAGCGACCGAAAATGGTCACTGCCACACGCATGCGGCTTTTCTCGTAATTCACTTCTTCGACATTGCCGTTGAAATCCGTGAACGGTCCTTCCTTGATGCGCACCATCTCGCCCGTCTCGAACAGCACCTTGGGACGCGGTTTTTCCACGCCTTCCTGAATCTGTTGCATGATCTTGGCGACTTCCTTCTCGGAAATCGGGGTCGGCTTGGTTGCCGTGCCGCCGATGAAACCGGTCACCTTGGGCGTACTCTTGACCAAGTGCCAGCTTTCGTCGTTCATGTCCATTTCCACCAGCACGTAGCCGGGGAAAAATTTGCGCTCTGAAATGCTTTTCTGGCCGCTTTTCATTTCGACCACTTCCTCGACCGGAACCAGGATCTGGCCGAAAAACTCCTGCATTCCCGCGCGATTGATGCGCTCAAGCAATGCACGCTGCACGGATTTTTCGAAGCCGGAATAGGCGTGGACCACGTACCAACGTTTTGTCATGATTTCTTCCAGCCCAGGATCAGGTCATAGAGCACCCACTCCAGTCCCTTGTCCGTAACCCACAACATGATCGCCATGAGCAACACAAAGATGAAGACGATGCCGGTGGTTTGCACGGTTTCCTTGCGCGTCGGCCATGCGACCTTCTTGGTCTCGAGCCAGGCCTCTCCGCCGAACACGAAGAACCGCTGACCCGGTGAGGTAAACCAAGCCACCGCCGAACCTGCGACGACGCCGGCGAGAACCGACAGCACGCGCAGAATCATCGGCTGTTCGCCGAGGAAGTAAAAACCAGCCACGCCGGCGGCCAGAAGAATCAACGCCAGTGCGAACTTGAGCTTGTCAGCCATCAGTATCGTTAAGTTAGTTGGCAGGGGCGGAGGGCATCGAACCCCCAACCTTCGGTTTTGGAGACCGACACTCTGCCAATTGAGCTACGCCCCTGCAGCAGAGACCAAAAAGCGCCCCGACCCAAACGGGGCGCTATCGTTTTATTACTCGATCACCTTAGCGACGACGCCGGCGCCGACGGTACGGCCGCCCTCGCGTATCGCGAAGCGCAAGCCCTCCTCCATCGCAATCGGCGCAATCAGCTTCACCGTGATCGATACGTTGTCACCCGGCATCACCATCTC